>JAILRA010000054.1 GCA_024698715.1 Lachnospiraceae bacterium | reverse complement strand
CATCGAAATACTCCTCTGCAAAAGGCATATCCATGGCATCACCATGGATCGGTATAATCTTATCCTCCAGACCATTATCACGTATTCTCTTATAGTTTTCTGTCGCAGGGACCCAAAGATCAAATGCATAAACGTGCTCAGCATCCGTTTCATTGGCTACAAACAGCGATGTCAGGGCATAACCGCAGCCCAGATCTAACGTTCGATTAAAGCAGGTACCTTCAGGACTTCTGCTGATCAACTCATCAAGAAGCCTGAAAGAATTTGGGCCCATCAGATATTCCTTTGTAAAATACTTCTTATACTTTTCTATGTTGCTCATACACGCCTCCGGTCAAACTTCCGAGAGTGCAAAAAACTCTCTTCGATATAATCCATAATATGCAATATCTGTATCGTGATAATCCTCATACGTCCCAAAGATAGCAAGTGCCTCGCTCATGGTCTTCCAAACATATGTATATCCGGCTTTCTGTTCGCCTTCCGTAAGGTTTTGAACACCGGTATCTTCAATCAGTTCACAGATAAAGTAATGATTGATATGTCTCCAGACATCGAACAGTTCCTCAATTTCAAGAAATTCCCGTACTGCTTTGACCTTCATTCCTGTTTCTTCAAGCATTTCCCGTTCGCAACACATAGCATAGGTCTCGTTACCCTCTACTCCGCCACCCGGAATGATAAATTTCCCGTTATTGGATTCATAGCTCAAAAGGACTTTATCGCCCTTCATAAGAATCCCTCGACACGCATGGCGCAGTTTATCAACATGTCCAAGATAATCATCATTGATGAACTGTAATTGTTTTACTGACTGCATGGTAATCTCATAATACAGATAATCGCCTGTATAGGCACTTTTCGTCTCGTTCTTTTTCCTGTCGTACATTGTCCCTCTGGGAAAATCCGTAAATTTTTTGAACTCCGGCCTCAGCATCTAAATATCCTTTCCAAAGCATTTTTCCTGCCACTTATTCAGATGATTCATACTTTTCTGCAAACGATCGTATCCATGCAGTGGTAATGCGGGATCCCTCCGCTGTTGTCCTCGAAAATAATCTCGTCTATCCTTTCAATTTTCCAGTCAGCAAAATGTGTAAATAACTCGCCCGATCTCCACATTTTTTCTTCTTTATCCCAGTCCGGGGGTAACTCCAGAAACGGTTTTTCCACAAAAACATTAATATAAACAATACCGTTTCGCCTTGTTATCTTCTCGAGTTTCTCAAAAAATGAATCTTTATTCTCTTCAAAAAGGTATTGTACCGTTCCTGTGGAATAAATGATATCGAATTGTTCATTAATTTCGAAAGTGTTGATGTCGTCTACGTAAGCATTGATCTCCACACCTCTGTTTTTTGCCAGAGAAACTGATTTTCTTATACCATTCTCCGTCAGATCAAAGGCGGATACTTTATAGCCTTTCTCAGCCATATAAACCGCATCTTTTCCTTCTCCGCATCCTATATCGAGAACCTTTGTACCCGGCGAAGGAGGACACAATCTGATAAGTTCATACAAAAAATCACCCGGTTCCAGTCCCCAGTAATAATCGTCTCCTTCATACCATTTTTCATAGTTGGTCCTAATGCTCATATCTTTATTCCATTCCCTGTTTATTGGTAATTATGTGTTTTAATCTCCCTTAAATCAAGTTTCACCGGGAGTATCCCCTCTTTTATTCTTCTTTTGAAAATATATCTTCCAGTACGGATTCTCTTTATCAAAGATTTCCTTCTGCCCTGGTGTAAGTTTTTCGGGATAATCAGTCATTAGATTGTAAACGGTTTCTTTGTCAAAGGAGAACATATGCCCGGCTGTTTCATCCTTTACCCACCAAATGGTGTCAGAACTCTTTTTCTTATAGAAATCTCTGTCCGAGTCATTGGTAAGAAGATGCTTCTGATCCTCAAGCCTAATGGATTCTTCCTCTGAACGATATAATTCTTCTGCCTTTTTTTGCCCTTCGGCAACCTTTCGGTAATAACTGACCTCATCAGGTTCTATCGGATAGTAATCTTTGTAATGAGAATATGCCGACCCCACATTGTATTCATGAGTTTCAACTATATAATATTTTCCGGATCCGGTAACACCGACAGATTTGGTATAGCCTTTCTCACTGTCAGTCTCATAGCAGAACAATTCTTCAACTTTTTCATCAGGTATCACATTTTTTTCCATTTTTTCCGTACCACATACACTTTTTCAGATCGATCATTTTTTCAAAACATGATTTCTTTCATCTTCAGATTTTAAAAGTATAGAAGGATTCCGGAAAGCCCGTATTCCCCGTAACAAAATCCTGTTCATGTTCGGACAGTGTTCCGCCCCAGGATTCATACACTCTTCGTGCTTTTGTATTATCCTTCAATACACCTATTACGAATTTATCCGCCTCTTTTTCTTTGGCCCATTTTACGAATATGTCTTTCATAGCAGTTGCGATACCCATTCCCTGATATTCGGGATACACGTAAAGCGCGACAAGATCGGCATAATCGTTTTTAAAATATTCGTAATTCGAATCCAGCGTTCCGAACATGATTCCGACTATTTTACCTTCACATTCGGCGACATACGCGATCTTTCTTTCACCGAGAAATTTTTCTTCGGTAAATTCACCGACTTTGTCTTCCATGACTTTGTCATGCTCTTCAAATACTTCTTCCGGGAAAATATGACTGTATGCAACACGCCAGACTATACTCAAAAGCGTATACCATTCACGTCCGTCTTCTTTACGTACCTTCCTGTATTTAATATCCATATCGCACGAACTCTCACTCTTTTTCATCAAAAATCCCTGCATTTAAGATCATTAGTCCTTAACGCTATCAATAGTAATTATATCAGAGTCCATTACGAAAACAAATAATCCTGTCGCTTATGCCACAGAGAATGTCCCTGTTACGATGAAAGCGATTTTGAAAAAATATATAATGGAAAAAAAACTGAAATCCTTTATAATAGTATATGCCGACTTTGACGGCGAAAAAAGAAAAAGCAGGAGACAATGATCAAAATGAAAAATATAAATACAGGTATGTCACGCAAAACTCAAAAGAGTTTTAAGCGTATGATCTCGTTTATCGCATTGCTTTCGGTTCTTACGATATACGCATGCAATGATGCAAAAATAGACCCCGTGAATTATCCCATGCCGGTCGAAAACGCCGAAAACACGATTGAAGCCGATCAGGAAAAAGAAACCGAAAAGGTTGAGATCTCAGATGAAGAGATTTTAAAACCCGAAGTAAATTCTTTTAAAGAAAACGGAACTTATGTGTATAATCCTGCGGTCATTCCAAACTGGATACTCGACGAACTGCAAAACGATCCCAAGATCGTAAGAGCAGCTAAAGACGTACTCGTTGCAATAAACAATCTCGAAGAAGAATATACATTGGATGAAGATCTGGAATTAACGGAAGATGATATGAGAACCATTGCTCTGGTCACTTATTACACCAATCCTCTTTCATCGGAGATCATTCTTTCTCCGACAGATAAGAATAATGTCTATTCCATCATGTACTTTCCCTACGCTTCAGAGGAGGAAAGTGAAACTTCATCCGAAAACACCTATATCGGCGCAAGCCCCGAAGAAGCAAAAGAAATTCTCGATACATTTAAAGATTATGTTACGGATACGATCAACGAAAAACTTACGCCTGATATGAGCGAAAAAGAAATGGCTGCCATAATCTACGAACAACTGGTCATAGACTTTAAATTTGAGCCCGAAAGTCAGGATTATTATCTCGGTTCAAACGGTTTTACGGAGGGACCGGTTAAAGGTGTAACCGACATGACATATACGAGCGGAGCGAATTTTTTGGCCCTGTATTCGTTTTTTCTGACACAGCTTCATATTGATAACCGTCTGGTTTCGGGAACTAACGGATTTTTCACAAATGACATTAAGGAAAAACTCGGCGACAGGACCCCGATCTCATACTACTGGGTTTGGTTTCTTTTACAGCTGGACGGTGAATATTACAATTGCGACATTATTTTTGAAAAACTGATGTATAACGAAAGTTACAACGGGGAAACGGGTATGGCTCCGGAAATGACCTTTTTCGGAATGAGCGATAAAAAAAGAAACGAATCCTATAAAGTCGGTAAAACATCCATTTTTATGACTGATTCCTTAGGATTCGAATCGGGGCAGACTCAGGTACCGGAATGTCCCGAAGATTATGTTTTCATAATAAAATAGTATATTACTGCTTATTGTTTATATAAAGTCTTATTATCAGGAAGGCATCCAGCGCGTATCCTGCACAGATACCTATGATCACACTTAATATCAGGATAACATCCGCGGCTATGCCGATCGGACCGAGAAATACTCCAAGAGCCGGTGTGATGATAAGCGAAACGAAAAATCCTATTACGGGGATAAGAATACCGATAACAAGAATGAGACATATCTGAAGAAAATTATTAAAGCATTTCGGACACATTCCAAGGTAGCTTTTTCCCCTTATTTCTCTTTTGCAAAATTTACAAATATTCATCTTATCACTCCGCAAAGATCATGCATAATTTGGAATTGTCTTCCAAACCTGCCAGACCTGATTTTAATTCTTTGATATTATTGGCGAAATTTATCCACATATTCCTGTTATCTTTATTGTACGGATAATAATCCTGCAGAAGATCCATGGCACTTTCTCCGTGTATTCCCACTTTCTTTTCGGATAATTCCGCAATTCCGTTCACATAGGCTTGAAAAGTTGCCCACGCTTCTTCCTTTTTTTCCTGATATTCAAATATCTGCAGCTGCAGTCCGATGCTCTTGTTCATCATATAGATATCTTCGCACATATATACCATATATTTGCGAATTTCCTTATGCTTCATAAATACCGGATTTTTAGTATTATCGGCAAGCCATTTGGAAGAAGTTTCTAGATCGTGATAAGCCGCCTGATAAACCCTTTTCAAATAATCAACCGAACTGTAAAGATATTTGTTTCTTTCCGTTTCATCCTTCGTTACCTGAGCATCGCGAATATAATCTCTCGCAGTAAAAAACGGCTCCGTCAAATCCCTTTCCCTGTCTCTTTGTATCTGGAAATTAATCTTTTCGTCAATGCAATCCAGTTTCTCGCTTATCTGTTTAAGCTGCATCTGGGTAGCCATATTCATATTCCCGCCAAACTCCATGTTTCTCGGACTGAATCTGACTTTTTTCAATGTCAGGTTTGCAACTATTTTTTCAGGCTCCTTCGGATCCACCAAAAACGGACACGAGTTTCCGGTAACCTTATTTGAATTCTGAATAATCAGTTTTCCGGCACGGAATTTCTTCTGGATATCAAGAGGCAGATTTCCGAAATCCGCAATGTACTGAACTCCGTTTCTGGACATAACACCCAGTCTGACAATATCCGAAAGTATGTCCGCCGTCGCGGGAGAAATCTCAAAATCCTCAAAAAACGAATGGGACTCCATCTGCTCTTTCATGTTTGAAATATAGCTGTAGAAAAAATCACCCATCTTGGAAATGTCATGTGTTGTCAGATCCGTTTCCGTTGTAAGTATGTTTAATTCACGCATTTTTACTGCCGCCTGTTATTCTAAATTTTTATATTATTTTTCGCTCGGTGCAAATTCCATGATATCGTTATCGCTGACCGAAAACTCCATAATATCGTTTTTTTCTTCGGAAACTTCTTCGGAAATGACAGAACGAATTGCTTCGGACACCCTGGAATACTTATTCATCAATGTATCATGCTGGGACCGGATCGTTTCGCTGTCACCGTCGTTTGCGGCCGTTTCGAGTTTAGCGGCCAGATTGGACAGTTTCATCGCTCCTATCATCTTGGAAGTACTCTTCAGTGCATGAACATAAACCGAATATTCTTTCCAGTTTTCTTCCTCAAAAGATTTTTGAAGATTCTCTTTTTTCTCGGATTCGCCGTTTGCGTACTCCGCCAGGATAGAACGGTAAAATACGGTATCGTTCTGACAATACCTGAGTCCCGTCTCGGCTTCTATTCCAACACTTCGAAGAGTTTCAAAGCCTTCTTCTTTTGTTTCCTTCAGGTGTGTTTCCGTACCGTTTTCCTCACGGAGCCGTTCCACCTTATCATCCGGAAGGTGCCTGATAAGCATTTTTTCCAAAGCATAACTGTCGATCGGCTTGGTAATATAATCCGAAAAACCTTCTGCCAGATATCTTTCTTTGGCTCCGATCACCGCGTCTGCCGTCAGGCAGATGACCGGAACCTCACTGCTTGCCCCGCCCTCAGTCGCACGTATTCGATGAAGGGTTTCGGTTCCGTCCATTTCCGGCATTCTCTGATCCATCAGTATAACATCATACGCATTGTTTTTTGCAAGTTCAACAGCATCTGCTCCGCATGTTGCCGTATCTATATGCATCTGCATGTTTTTAAGCAGATTGACCACCACCGTAAGATTGATCTTCGTATCGTCAACAATAAGGATATGTGCAGCAGGTGCACGGAAAGATTCACGATATGCCTTTGCCTCGAGAACATTTGCCTCAAAACGAGCACGGAAGTCTCCGACCTCTCCTTCGGAAACGATCTTTTGCGGAATCGTAACGGAAAATACGGAACCCTTTCCGTATTCGCTTTCCACCGAAATGCTGCCGCCCATCATTTCCAAAAGGCGCTGTGTGATGGCAAGTCCAAGTCCCGTTCCTTCCACAGTGCTGTTTTTCTCCATTTCCAGACGCTGGAACTGATTAAAGAGTTTTTCACAATCATCCTCTTTTATACCGATACCCGTATCCTGAACGGAAACTTTCAAAAGCAGCATCCCGCCTTCCTGTTTTTCACCGCTCAATATCAGTTTGACATATCCGTCTTCGGTATATTTGACGGCATTGTTAAGAAGATTTATTAATATCTGCTTAACCCTTACTTCGTCTCCGCAAAGTTCATCCGGAAGCGACTCATCCACATCCACTATAAAATCCAGTTCCTTGTCCCTGGCCTTAAAGAGGATCATGTTACTGAGATTATTAAGAAGGGAACTGAGCTGATAAGGTGCTTCCACCAGATCCATTCGTCCCGCTTCGATCTTGGAAAAATCCAGGATATCATTCACTATAGCCAGAAGATTATGTCCCGCATTCTCAACATCGGCCGCATATGTGCCTATATTTTTCAAAGCATCTTTAACCGCTTCGCCGTCAGTGTCGGTACATTCCTGCGCACGCCTTTCTTCGCGAAGTATCATCTCGTTCATTCCGAGTACGGCATTGATCGGGGTTCTTATTTCATGCGACATATTCGCCAGGAAATCACTTTTGGCAAGGTTGGCACTCTCTGCACGTACCTTTTCTTCAAACAATTCTTCCTGCATCTGTAAAAACGGTCTGACTATAAGAAGTGATATGATCGCCGCCACCAAAAGAGAGAAAAGAAGAATAATAACATAACTTATTATGGTTGAACGTGTCTGTGCCGACAACTGATCCTCAAACCAGTCGACGGAAAAATCCACCGCGATTATTCCGGCAACATTTCCGGATGAATCGAAAACGGGACTGTAAGCACTATAAAACTCTCCCCACTGATCCGTATAGGGTATCTCATCCACTGCAGCCTTTCCTCTTCCCGCACTGGCCAGTGCTTCGGTATATTCCACGGTATCACCGTAAGACGCCGGACTGACCTCATCCAGATCCATGGTGAAAATAAAATGTTTTTCATCTTCTTCTTTTATGCTGTAAACATATTCAAGTTCGACATTATCCCTGAAGATCGCCAGAGTATCATATACTTCGTTGTATTCTTTACTTCCGATATTATCCGCGGTGATCAACTTTAATTCGTCACCGCTGACCGAACCCGAGGCGCAGTTTGCTATATCCAGCATTCTCTGCTGAATGGCTTTTCTGATCCCGACTCTTGCTCTGTACACTGAAACCGTACAAAAAAGTGTACTGGTGATCAGAAGGATGATTTCCACCATCAGTATGATCTTTGTCGAAAGGCTGTTCTTCTTAAACAAAAATGCTCCTCCCCCCCTTGAATTATCGAATTTTGCTAAAATACACCGCGTAAAAAGAATCTTATAAAACAAAATTTCTTATATCATTCAGGCATAAACTCCATGATCTCATCCTCATCTTCGGTATCATCACTTCCGGTATGTTCATTAATGACACTTACCAGATGAGAATACATTTCCATTATCGTATCGTGATTATTCCTTATGATATCAATATCTTTCTTATCGGCCGCTTCCTCGGATTCTGCTGCCATCTCAAAGATCCTCATGGCACCTATCATTTTTGAAGTGCTCTTGAGGGAATGAATGTAAACCCCGTAATCATTCCAGTCTTCCGATTCAAAACATTTTTTAAGATTCTCCGTCTTTTCTTTTTCTTCTGACGCATATGCAGCGATCACCGATCTGTACATGTCTTCGTCGTTGCTGCTGAAAGCCAGACCTGCTTTTACGTCAACACCGTTTTCACCAAGAACTTTAAAAAGATCTTCCTGCGGCTGTTTTTCAGACAGATCTTCCTTCGGTTCATTTTTTTCATCATCGGAAGTTTCGATCTTTTCATCCGGAATATACTGCATAAGCATCTTTTCAAGTTCCGCGCTTTCCACGGGCTTGGTAAGATAATCATCAAATCCCATTTCAAGATATCTGTCTTTTGCGCCTCTGACAACATCGGCGGTAAGGCAGATTATGGGAGTCTTTGCGTTCTTTCCGTTTTCGAGTTTCCTTATCAGCTGCATCGCTTCGGTTCCGTCCATACCGGGCATCCGCTGATCCATAAGGATGACATCATATCCGTTTTCACCTGCAAGAGTGATCGAATCCTGCCCGTTCAACGCAGTATCTATATTGATCTCGGTCTTTTTCAGCAGATTTTTGACAACGAGTATATTCATCTCGGTGTCGTCGACCACAAGTATTCTCGCTTTCGGTGCACGGAACGATTCCTTGTATACCTTGGTTTTTTCCGTTTTTCCGATCGCAGTTTTATAATCACCGAT
The DNA here is from genome assembly GCA_024698715.1 of Lachnospiraceae bacterium. Classification (GTDB taxonomy): domain Bacteria; phylum Bacillota; class Clostridia; order Lachnospirales; family Lachnospiraceae; genus UBA3766. The sequence goes on along the minus strand of JAILRA010000054.1, from coordinate 118,160 downwards.
GGGTGTTTCATTCTCTATCTTTTGCCAGATCTCAAAAGAAAAAGTGCTTCCTACACCGTACTCGCTCTGAACCTTCAGTTCGCTTCCCATAAGTTCGAGAAGTTTTCTGGTGATCGTCATTCCGAGTCCCGTTCCCTCAACATTGCGGTTTTTCACCACATCGAGTCTTTCAAAGGACTCAAAAAGACGGGCCATGTCACTTTCCTTTATTCCGATCCCGGTATCCCTGACTTCATAATAAAGAAGTATCTTTCCTTCATCCTCTTTTCTTTCACGGCCTTCAATACTGAAGAATACACTTCCTTTTTCCGTATACTTTACCGCATTCGTCAAAAGATTTACCACAGCCTGGTTGATACGTGTATCATCTCCGAAAAGTTCCGAAGGGATTTCGGGATCCACCGAAACATTCAATTCAAGATTTTTGGCTTTGGCCCTGTCGGAAACGGAATTGATCAGATACGCAATCTGCGAACCGATACCGTATCTAACCGGTACGATTTCCATCTTTCCGTCCTCTATTTTCGAAAAATCCAGAATACCGTTTATGAGCTGAAGCAGATTATGACCCGACTGCTTTATGTTTTGCGAATATCCGCTTATTTCGCTGCTGTCGGTTTCCCTCAGAATCATCTCGTTCATACCGATGATGGCATTTATGGGAGTACGTATCTCATGTGACATATCCGCCAGAAAACGGCTTTTCGCTTCACTCGCATCATCAGCAGCCTGTTTTTCCAGTTTCAGAACCTGCTCCTTATACTCCTGTTCCTGTTTATTCAACCTGTCAAGAACATGTGCAAGGATTATAGCCACGATCACACCTATGGCGATCGAAACCAGAGTGGCGATGATGAATCCGAGCATCAGATTTACAACATCTTTTTCAAGTACTTTTTCGCCTGTTGCAATGCAGACATACCATCCGGTATTGGTCATTCGGGAAAATGCTATTCCGCGTGTAATCCCGTCATAATCTTCAACATAAACCATCTCGTCCGAATCCGACTGTATGGCTTTGATCAGCGAATCGTACGGTGCATTCGGAACATCCATTACTTTAAGAGGAACATCCTCGTAATGATAGGCGGGATTGGGGTGCGCTATCATTCGCATATTCTGATCTATCAGAAAAGCATAACTGTCTTCTTCGACATCCGCTTCATATATCATATCAACCAGAACATCCACAAAAATATCGGCAGCCAGAACACCGAGAAGTTCATCGTCTTTATAAACCGCTTTGGAAATGGTGATAACAGATCTGTTCGTGTCGGAATCCAGATACGGTGTGGCATAAAACAGTTCTCCGGTAAGAGCCGAAGTCGTATACCATTCTCTTTCATGAACGAAATCCACCGTTCCGTCAGCAATAAAATCAGATGCACACACCATGGTATTGTTCGGATACGTAAAATACACATCGTAAACATAGCCGTTCTTGTTTAAAAGATCGTTGCTGTGTTTAAGATAACTGTGAAATGCATCATAATCTTTAAGAGTAATATCGTTTACGGCGATCTCTGCGGCCATGGTATCTATTATCGTCGCATTGGTGTTTATCCATGAAGTAAGCTCAAGCGCATATTTCTGCGCGGCAACATCATAATTGTCTTCCAGTTGGGATATCAGGCTGTGCCTGGCTCTTTGATAACTTATAAATGACAGTAATACCGAACTTCCGAGTACCAGCAATACTATCATTAATGTCATCCTTGTTCTCAGACTCTTCATACTTTAATACTTCACTCCCGAATCAGAACAGGAAAAGGTCCCGTTTTTTTAATCACATATTACATTTTAACATAAATCCATCACAATAAATATTCCGGAAGCCGAATAATCAATATTTTTACGGCTTTTTCCGTTTATTTTTCCCTGAAAAATGCATTTATGCGATAAATACATGTCCCATAGAAGCTTATTTTTTCATCAGAAAAAAATATCAGGTCTTATTTCCCCCAGGAACACGGTTAAAAAAAGCATGAAGTATTGTATTATTGTTTATAATAATCTTTATATGAAAATCAGATTCCGAAATCATTATTAATCCGGATTCTTCGGGAATGATTTCATTCAGATCCATAGTTCTTTTTGAAACGCAAAAAAAGGGGGAAAATATGAGATACGATTCAAGTTACAGAGATCAGATTTTTTGGGACAGAAACAGCCTTCCGGGAATACAGGATCTTATCGGAATGCTTAAAACGGAATTACGCGTTCCGCGAACAAAACTGCCCGCAACCAGACTATCAAAATTACTGCTGACCGTTCTTCCGGCAGCACTTGTGATCGTTGCACTGGTTACGGGTCTTTCTTTTGCATTTACGAAAAGTCCGGCTTTCACGATCGTTCTTATGCTCTGTACCGTAATGATCTGTATGGGAATCGCGTTTATAGTAATTTCCGTACTGAATTTTAAGATCTTCCCCAAATTCTGCACCTTACCTGTCGAAGCGACCTGCATAGGTTTTTCAATTTCGGGAGGGCATAACGGATCATCCGCATCACGCCCCACACGCAGTCCGGTATTCATATATGACATAAACGGTTTTGAATACACGGCATTCGACGGAGTATATGAAAACCATGCCAAACTTCCTTCCACAGGCGATAAATTAACCATTATGGTAAATCCCGATGATCCCGAAGAAATGGTCTGGAATTTCGGGCACGATCGATTTATCTTCATGTTACTCGGCGGAATTTTCGGTATCTGTCTTGGAATCGCATTTATCTTAATTTCAATCAATGATGATGCTTTTATGAAACATGTCAGGGAAGACAAGGAATATTCAGAGGAAAAGATTGACGAGACCGCTTCAGGAAAACTGACCGACGACGGCAGGATAATAATAGACGATGCATATATAGATGATCTTTTCCCCGAAGAATACAAAGGAAAGACCTGGGTGATCGGAATACGTACTCTGGAATCAAAAACCGTATCCGATGACGGTTTAAAAAATGCTTTTATTTTCGAAACGGATTCCAAATATGCTCACGACGGCATAAACGTATTAACAGAAAACATGACGGAAGCAATGAAAAACTCCGCCCCCGGCGATAAATATTATTATATCGAAGTCGGCGAAGGCGGAGGAACGATTTTCAGTTGCAGTGAATTTTCATATGAAGGAACAAAAACCCTTCAGTAATTTCAAAATTTAATAAATTATTTTAACATATCAAGAATCTGAGCCTTTGTACGACCGCCGATCTCTTTTGCGGCAACCTGCCCGTTCTTTAAAACAACCAGCGTGGGAATGCTCATAACGTCATACTGTTCGGCAATCTTAGGTTCGTCTTCAACATCAATCTTTCCGACTGTGATATCCGGATTTTCTTCGGCTATCTCTTCGATAATGGGTGCCAGTCTGTTGCAGGGTCCGCACCATGTGGCATAAAAATCAAGCAATACGGTATTATCACTTGCTTTTATTATTTCATAATTGGATTCCGTTACTCTGATTACAGCCATGTTTTCTCTCCTCTTTCAATACGGTTTGTTTTTTTCTGATAACCCAAGGACCTTGCATGGACCGGCACCTTCGCGTACTTATCCAGATATCAGATCCCATAAGGAAATGAATTTCAATTCCCATAACAATATAATATGATGAAACGCCCAAATAGTAAAGCAATAAAAAACAAACCCCGACAGTCTCTCACAACTGCCGGGATTTGTCCGAAAGGGGGTTTGGCGAATGGAAGTGTAATTTACTCCATTGTATTCTGACATCCTATGAAAACAGGTAATCCTGTTGCATTATCAACTATCGCATACACAAAAGGTCTGTCAAGAAAGACCGTGTGGATTTCACGAGGCTCCATTTCCGCATCACATCCGCAATCCATCTCAACTACGGTTACCGCTGCAGCCTTGGTGCCTTTTCTGTCAACTTCTATATGTGTCTTGTGAAGTATTCTTCCGATCCATATCTCATATGCTTCTTTGTATTCCGGCTGCATCATTTTATAGAATTCCGCTTCTCCGCCTTTGAAAGGTTTATCCATCCCCATACCTTTATATGTTTCCGACAGTTCGATATCGTAATCTAAGGTAAATTCGGGAATCCTTACTGCAACACTGTCAGATTTGGCCTCGCGGACAGCCTTTGAAAAAACCTCACCGGACGAAACCAGACCGGCTATATATTCTTCGGGTGAAACGCCTTCTTCGGGAAGGATTCCGACAAACGAATAACGATCGCCTTTGTAGGGTTTAACAAACCCTTTTCCATTGCCCAGCGTAAAATATCTTCCCTCTTCACTGCAGAGCATTGTAACATCCGAGGTACTTCCGTCCGAATTTGTAAACTGCATTCCTTCTTTTACAGCATCTTCTTCATATTCCTCGAGCCACTCACCCTCAAACGCGATCGCATTTATAAGATACATTCTTGCCTCATCCGGAATATAGTCCAAAACTTCGGGAATCATATCATGTGTCTCATGTTTAACCCATGCATTGATATCGACCACGGTCTGATTGTCAAAAGGTGCTTTGAAGAGCTCGGGATGATAATATGTAACAACTTCGTTAAGGAACGCATCATTGATTTTCCATTCACCGTCATCCTTAAACCAAATCGAATTTGCGACATTCCAGTCCACTTCATCGGAGGAATTCATTTCTTCCGAAAGCTTATACATGATCGAATTCATTTCTCCGAGAGTAAGACCGCCGTTAACCGTCTCTTCCATCTGACTTAAGGTATCGCCTTCTGCTCCGTTTTCCGTCATTCCAAGAGCAGTTGAGATCGAAAACGGTGAGATCAGAACATTTTCCCCGTTTCCCTTTGAAGATATCTCACTTAAAAGATTTAAAGCTGCATCGGACAGGCATCCGTTTTGTTCTTCCGTAATCTGCGTTACTTCAACCTTGTTTCCTTTCACATTCTTTGTAAGTTCGACGGTTTCTTTACTCAGTTTTGCCGGAGAATTGTATTCCTTAAGATTAAATACTTCCTTGCCTCCGTTTGCGAAGATACCCGTATTCTGAATGTTTTGTCCCGGAACACATCCTGCAAGAAGTGAAACCGCTCCGATTATTCCGATTGTATTGATCAAATTCTTTTTCATTTTCCCACGCTTAATCCAATCATCTTTTATGGTGATCGGATCTTTTCCTTTCTCCGGTTTTTGTTTCCCTTATTCTTTTTTTGTTAATTCATTTTCTTATCTGCATAATATACGAACCGGTTTTAAAATTTTATGGAAAATAAAATAAGTTTTTTCAAACAGCCTGATTATGTTATAATCTGATAAATACTATTCTGAAGGTATAAACATATGTATGAGACAAACGTACAGCATAAATATGATGTTTTTATCAGTCATTCAAGCATAAATAAAAATGTTGCTGATGCGATCTGTGCAAACTTCGAGCAGTATAAGATCAAATGCTGGTATGCGCCTCGAAGCCGAAGCACTGAAAAAACAACAGGCAGGATCCGATAAACCGCTTACCGAAGAGGAACTTGCAGCTCAAAAAGAAGCCGAACGCAAAAAAGCATTTCAGAAAATGTTTGAGGAAGAAGACAGACGTAAGGAGGAGATGCTCTTAAAAGAAGCAGAAGAAAAAGAAGCGGCAAAATCCCTTAAACCCGAAACGGCTCCCGTTTCCGAAAGCGAAAAAGAAGATGCTTTTGATTTCTTTATCCGGAGAAGAAAAGAGATGGAAAAAGAAATCGAAGAGGAAAACCGTCGACGCGATTACTGGAACAGAATGCGGGGAGAATAAAGGCATAAAAAAACGGACGTAAGTCCGTTTTTTGATTTCGTTATTTTATCATGATCATTCCCGCCATGGTACCGCGTTTTCCTTTTTGTGCACGATGCGAAAAAAGAACATCGTTATTGCAGCAGGTGCAGAGTCCCGAAATGCTGATGTGTTCGGGGAGGATTCCGGAATAAGCGAGCGTTCCGAAAATTATCCTGCTCAAATCTATGTCAAATTTATCATCTTCTTTTTCGAAATACCATGCGTCATCAAGATAATCGAATTCTATAAACTCTTCAAACACATCCCTGCTGACTTCGTAACAGCACATTCCGATACATGGCCCTATTCCGGCATAAATGTCTTCGGGTCTGCTTCCGTATTCCGAGATCATCTTTTCGACTACTTTGGCTGAGATTTCCTGTGCGGTTCCTTTCCATCCCGAATGAGCGATCCCTACGGCTTTTTTTACGGGATCCACAAAGAAAACCGGAACGCAGTCGGCACAGGTAACGGTAATGGCAAGATTCGGCTCGTCAGTTACCAGAGCGTCTATATTCACATAGTTAAAAGGCTTAAGGATCCCGCATCCCGCATCGTTTCTGGTGGCTACCCTGACATTACAGCCGTGATTGAGATTTCCTATTACCACATCCTCGAGTCTGATCCCTACCGCCTCGGTAAAAAGCCTGTAATTCTTAAGAATGTTTTCACGGGAATCATCCGTTTTTACACCCAGATTCATGGAAGAATAATAACCTTCGCTCACACCGCCCTCTCTTGAAGAAAATGCGTGTGTAAGAAAATCAAACTGCTCAAAATCCGGAAATGTATAATACATTACTTCGTTATTGTAGTTTTCTTTCATGTAACCCCTTTTACCTTTATCCGAAAATGACCGGATATTATTTTTTGCATGTTTTCTAAAACAAAAACAATGCTTCTCATCCGGAATGGCTCCCGCAGACAGGATTCTCAGGCACCCTTGCGGCACCCGGAAGATTCCTCTTAGTGCTGCTTCGTTCCCGACCTGACACGGTTCGTGGATTTCCGCCGCGCAAGACCCAAGGCCTAATCTGCGAAAACCATTCCGTTCGAAAAGCATTGTGAACGTTTTGAGTATATCCGTGCAGTGTGTTTTTGTCAAGCAATGCCCGACACGCAATGGCATAATTTCACATATTTCTGCTTTTCATTTTTAATTTATTTACCTTCTCGTTATATATCCGAAATTTAAGATTCCTTATTTCTTTCGATTATGAACGTTCCGATTCCGGGATTATCGGTTTATAACGGGTTTTAATGATCTTTCCGTATAACCGCCGTTTCCGTCGGGTTCAAATATAATATAATCGAATCTGTCGAAAACGTATATCATCTGCCAGTTGTAGTTTTCTTCGGAATCATAGATACCTTCGGCGGTAATGGCAAATATACTGTTGCCTGTTTTTTCGGCACACTGGAAGATCGTAACGGGAATTCCCTCTTTATCTTCGTCAAAAGGATATTCCGGTATCATCTGTTCTTTTATCATGGTTGCACCGAAATAGCTGTCAAAGAATACCAGATCCCCGTATGTTTCCTCTGTAAGCATAACTATCGGCGGATTGTAATCTTCAAAGATTATCTCATCATCGGCATTAAAATAAAAATACGGACTCGCATATTCATTCAGATTTTCGGGAAGACCTTCGTAGATCATTTTTACGGAGTTACTCTTTTCGGGTGTGACTTCGAGTATCGTTACGTTTTCAAGATGTACAAGGTCTCCTTCGTACCATGCGATCTCTATATACACTTTGCCGTTGTTTTCACTGATCTGCATTACCTGGGGATAAATGATATCATCTTCGGTATTAACGGGATATTCGCCGAGTTCGTAATTCGCATCACTCGAAGACAGTTCTTTTAGTCTCAGTCTTTCTCCGTAATCGTAAAATACACAGTAAAGATTATTGCCCACGAAATCACTTCCCAGAACCATATCCACTTGATCGGATTCCATATGTGATGAATATATCGATCCGTCACAGATATATGTCTCGCCATTATGGAATTCGTTTATCGCCATATGGGAATTGTCATCACATATGCCGATTATCCAGGAATATGCATCCTCGGAAGTGTAGCTTTCCAGCCCGGATCCGTCAGGATAACACCTTTGAATATATCTTACGCTGCTCACATCATTTGCATCAAAATGTTCGGTATAAAAGCGTCCGTCCATATAATACAGTTCGCCTACACCGCAATCCCTGAACGCCAGACCGCAGTCTTTGGTCTTAAGATCGTAATAGCAGACACATCCGAGTTCCCTTAATTCAAAATCTTCCAAAAACTCGCCGAAAGGATCATAGACCTTTTCATCCGATGTTTTGTCTTCGAAATATCTGAAGAAAACGACATCGCCTACACGAACGAAAAATGTACCGTTGTTTTCTATATCATCTGATGCTTTAAAATGAACGCAGATTTTCCTTCCGTTATAAGTCAGGTTTCCTTTGATTGCATCAACATTATCCGGTTCATATAATCCCACCAGAGGACAATCGTTTATATCTGTCTTTTCGAACTCAAAATCATTGCCTTTCAGAATCAGTTCCAGATCAGACAAATTGGATAATTTCAGGGTGTTTCCCGATATCTCATAATCTGTATCTATTCTGAAAGGATCGTTTCTGTGAAGACCGCTGACCATGATCTTCATATTACCGGATTCTTCCGTGGCATAAGCTCCTCCGTAAAGGATCACTTCCTCGCCTGCTGCCTTTTCGTAGATCGTTATCCTGTCTTCATCTTTTCCTTTTTCAAAAATAATAAAGGCGGGCACATCGGTATCTTTCTGCTTCCAGATACCGTACAATTCATCATCATGGGTTTGTTTTGTTACTTCCAAAACATCCGAAAAGTCACCGGAAAATGCTCCGAATTCTTCTTTACTCTTTGTCAGATGGATCGACTGTCCGTATGCTCCTATCGGACTTGCCGAATCACCCGATACCGTAATCCCGTCATCTTCGATCTTAAATGTTCCCATCACCGGTGATTGAAAATAATCTCCCAGATTGGCCATGATCGAGAAAGAAAGAACACCGGCACGAATTTCATCTTTGTTCTCGTCATATACGTCTGCAGGATCCTCGGGTATTATTTCCATTGCCCAGAAAGAATACGGTTCATTTTCATCTTCTTCGTAGGATTCACCGCCAAACGCATACAGATTTCCCATGACATTATAGATCGACAAAAGAAAGTATGAACCGTCTCCGTTCATACATTTATAATTTCCGCTTATACGCGAAGCAAAAGATTTATCGTTTATTTCAAAAGACTGATCGAAAGTTCCCGTTGTACTTCCTGTGTCGGCGCCGTCATTATCCGTTCCGGAGATCTGGGCCAGGGAATTATTGTTGTTATCCTTTCCGCTCAGGTCTTTCGTTTCACACGCCGCTAATGAAAAAGTCAGTATAAAAGATAAAACAATACTGAATATTTTCAATATATTTTTATTCATTCTTATTCCTCTGTTTAGTCGTTACACCTGTCCTTAGCACATTTCTTATAACTCAACTCTGCCTTCAAGTGCACGAAGAAGCGTAACTTCGTCTATATACTCGATATCTCCGCCGACGGGAACTCCGGATGCGATCCTGGTAACTTTTATCCCCGAAGGTTTTACCAGTTTGCTGATATACATAGCCGTTGTCTCCCCTTCAAGAGAAGCATTGGTTGCGATGATCACTTCCTCCACATCGCCTTCGAGTCTGGAAATGAGTTCCTTGAGTCTTATATCCGCCGGTCCTATTCCGAGCATGGGAGAGATCGCCCCGTGAAGAACATGGTACACGCCTCTGTATTTCCCTGTTTTTTCATATGCCGCCAGATCTCTCGGATTCTCCACCACCATTATGGTTTTGTGATCCCTCGTGGAATCGGCGCAAACGGAGCAGAGTTCCGAATCCGTCATGGTAAGACATTCCCTGCAGTAACAGGTATGTTTTTTGGCATTGTCGATAGCCGAAGTCAGTCTTTCCACCCGTTCGTTCGGAAGGCTTACGATATAGTATGCCATCCTCTGTGCGGATTTGTTTCCTATCCCGGGAAGCCGTTCAAGTTCTTCTATTAATCTGTTGATATGTCCGCTGTTAATTTCCATCTGCGAAACTTACTGTCCTTTTATTATTTTTCCCTCGAAAAAACTCCGAAAGCAGTTGATATCAGATCATTATCTGCCGTCGAAACTCAACTAAAATGTGAGTCCGCCGAAATTCATACCGCCGGTCATGCTGCTGACTGCCTCATTGTTTGCTTCTTCGATCTGATTGAGAATATCGTTCATGCAGACCATGATCAGATCCTGAAGATCCTCAACTTCCTCGGGATCCACTACCTCGGGATTTATGGTGACATTCTTAACTTCACGCTTTCCGGTCATGGTGATACTGATGGCATTGCCACCTGCCGTAGCAGTGAATTCCCTGGTCTCCATTGCCTTCTGCTGTTCTTCCATCTGGCGCTGCATTCTCTGCGCCTGCTTCAACATATTGTTCATATTTCCGGGCATCATACCTCCGGGATATCCGCCTCTTTTTGCCATTTCTAATTCCTCCTGTATGTGTTTCTTTTTATTTTCAGAATTCGATAAATTCTTTTTTTATATTTTGTTTAAAATTTTTTGATCGATTTTTCCTGTATGCTTTAAAACTCTTCATCATCAAAATCGTCGTCCGTTTCTATCGGCATGTTGGGAATCTTGGAATGAGGGATTTTGTCGTATTTTGTACCATTCTCATCCAGCACAAGTTCGTATGTGACATCCTTTCGGACACGTTCATTGATTATGCCATGCATAACCTTTTCCCTGTTTAATTCTTTAAACCCGTCATATGTCATTTTCGTAGGACAGACCAGAATAAGCGTATCCGGCTTTGATGAGTCCATGGAGCATCTGACTTTAGCCATTAAACCCTTTACAAGCGCATCCGCATTATCCACTATGGAACTCCATTCATCGACTATCTGCTGGATATCGGCAGGTATCGCTTTGGGAAGTTCAATTTTTTTTTCCTGTTGTACAGAAGGAATATTAACTCCTTCAGCCGAAGTAACGGCAACCGTAAATACGCCTGTTTCAAGTTTCTTTTCGATGCTTCTGATCCTGTCCATCACGGCATCGGGTTTCTTGTCCATCTGCGGAGTACAGAGTTTGATCAAAGTCATTTCCGTAAGGATCCTGCACTGCGTGGTGGTCTTCAGTGCTCCGGTCAGATCCGATAGGATCCTTATGTATCTCATTATCGTTCCGAGTTCGGCCTTCTCGCTGTCTGCTTTCATTTCTTCAAAGCTTTCGCTCGTAACATCGAGTATTTCCGCAGGGGCATCGGAACTTTTGATTATCATGAGATTCCTTAAATACCATGTAAAATCGGCAACAAATCTTCCGATCTCGGTTCCGGCGATAACCACCTCTTCAAGATCTTTTATTACTGCGGTAACATTCTGTTCGATCACATGATTGAAGATCTTACTGTATATATCTGTTTTAACCGCTCCGAGAGCAACCAGGACATTATCGATCGTAAGTTCCTTCTTCGGATAAAATGCTATACACTGATCAAGCAACGAGAGCCCGTCTCGCATCGATCCGTCAGCGGCTTTGGCAACGTATCTGAGTGCCTCATCGGTAGCCGAAACACTTTCGGCATCCACCAGTTCCCGCATTCTCGCAACGATGGTTTCCAATGGGATTCTTTTGAAATCATATCTCTGGCAACGGGACATGATGGTCACGAGTATTTTGTGAGCTTCCGTTGTGGCAAGGATAAAGATCACATGTTCGGGCGGTTCCTCAAGGGTTTTTAACAGTGCATTGAATGCCTCGGGCGAAAGATTGTGTGCCTCGTCAATGATATAAACCTTATACTTTCCGCGTGTAGGTCTGTAATCAACTTCCTTGATCAGTTCACGAATATTGTCAACACCGCTGTTTGATGCGGCGTCCATCTCTATCATATTAAGAGAAGTTCCGGCGGCGATCGCTTTGCAGGTCTCACATTCACCGCAGGGATTTCCGTTTACGGGATGTTCGCAGTTAACCGCTTTTGCCATGATCTTGGCAAGCGTGGTCTTACCCGTTCCTCTTGTTCCGCAAAAGAGATACGCATGACCTATCCTGTTTTGTATTATTTGATTTTTAAGTGTGGTTACTATCGCTTCCTGTCCGCTTACTTCATCAAAAGTCTGCGGTCTGAATTTGCGATACAATGCCATATATGACATATTGCTTCCTCTGTTCTTTGCGGGTATCAAATCTTATGCCGACGGCAAGCCGTTTTTATCATACACTCCTGCTCATAATGTCTTTCATCATCAGTCCGCACGGAGTTAATTCTTCATCTGTAAACCCGTAGGTTTTGTCGCAGTCCGAAGCGATAATGGAGCTCGTTTCGGCTTTGTTTGAAAGGTTCCAGATAATATGGCTGATCTTTTCCCCGTTTAAGAGACTGATCCATTTATCCGATTCCTCTTCATTTATATCTCCGTCACCGTCCGCACGGCCGACACCGAATTCCGTTACGAATATCGGAAGGTTCTTTTGTCTTGCGTAGATACACTTATCGCGAAGTTTGTCGCGGTGAGTATCCGCATAAAAATGCAAAGTATACATTATATTGTCATAATCAAGCGGTGAATCCGCCGCTTCATCCACGCCCTGAGACCAGATCGTGGTTCCGACAATGATTATTTTGGAGTCATCAATTTCTTTAATTACCGGAATTACCTGATTGGCATAATTCTTTATCTGATCCCATGTAACTTCTTCCTTTGTCTCCAGGTTCATATTGGGCTCATTGCAGATTTCGTAGATCACATTGTCGCAATCCTTTAATTTCGGACAGATGTTTTTAAAAAATCTGATCGCCATATCCGTATGCATGTTGGGATCGTAATCCAGCAGAATATGCCAGTCGATCATACAGTAAAGTCCGAGTTTGCTGCATATATCAACACCTTTAAGAATTATTTTTTCAAGTTCGGCTCTGTGTTCATCATCCGAATCCGCATACCCTTCGTGGTTATCCGCAAATCCCGAATACATGGCAAGTCTCATTATGCTGACTTTATAATCGTCACGAAACTGCTTAAATGCCTCTTCATTAACATACTGCGGATATTCATTCAGATTATGTGTGCTGATCCCTTTCAACTGCACGATATTTCCGTTTGCATCGACAAGATTTTTCCCTTCGACACTGAGTTTTCCGTATTTTTCAAACGGTGTCATATAACCCTCCGATTCAAGTCTCTTTTCTTTTCATAACAGCATAAACCGACTTCTTATTATAACACGTTTCCCCTTATGATGTCACTCGAAAATGCATACCGTTTCAGTCCGTTCCTTAAAAAAATACAGTAAACAAAACACCCCGAATGCATTGTATCATTCGGGGCACGATTCATATTGATCGATTTTTGTTTCTTAATAGATTTTTATTTTTCAAAACTGATCCACATAGCGGGTCTGACTCCAATTCCGCCATCGTCAAAATTATTGATTAAAGCACCATAATGTTCCGGACCGGCGAGTCCATATGAACTCACGATACATGCATTGGCATTGTTGATTCCGCCCGGAGAACGAAGCCACCACCAGCCATACCATTTATTGATAACATCCTGCGTATATCCGTAACCTTCATACTGCCCATGATATAAATCTTCATCCATAAATTCAATCTTGGTGCCCTGAGCTACTGCATAAGGGGTAGCTTCCGACATAAGTCTCTGAAAATACCCCAGTTCATGCTCTCTTTCCCAATAATTGCACACAAAAAGATTTTCTACTTCAGTTGTGCTAAGACAGAAAATCTTGTCTTTGGTATTGTTTCCGCCGGGAGTTCCGTCAATCGGATTATCATCATTTACAACGGTGACGGTGGGGATCCTCTTAATTTCGTTAGTAGTAAATGCAGTATTTTTAAAATCATTATTCATCCATTTTCTTAATGAACATGTTTCCCATGTATTTGCATAGTTTTCGAAATTATACGGCTCATAGTTCAAAATATACTTGCTGATAACAAGTGCACGATTTTTTTCAACTTTCAATACCTGCCATTCAATTGCTTCCTTGCCGTTTCCCGGCTGACCATCCTGCTCATACCTTCCGAAAAGAATAACATCTCCAACATTCGGAATTCCGGTATTCTTCTCGATTATCCTCATAATCATAGCTGCACATTCAGCTCTGGTTGCATTACCCTCCGGATCGAGAACGGTTGCGCTTTTTCCTGAAATGATGCCCTGAGTTACCGCCCATTTCATTGAAGGCAAGGCCCACTTCGCAACTTTATTCTTATCGGAGAAACCGTCAATCGCCTTATCGTTTGTCGTTAGATCATAATTGTATTTCTGAGCATATTTATAAAGCATGGCTGCTACAGCCTGTCTTTGAATCGATTTCCCGACACCGAAAGTTCCATTCGCATTCCCGGCAGCTATTCCGTTATGATATGCCCAAAGAATAGCATCTCTCGGATATCCCGGTGAATTAGCCACATCCGAAAAAGGATTGGACATATCTGACGTTACATCGGGTTTTCCCGCCATACTGTAAAGGATCTGTACGAACTGCTCACGTTGCAGACTCTGGCTCGTTCCGAAGATCCCTCCACCTGTTCCGACCATTATTCCGCGGTCGTAAACAAACTGGATCGCATTCACATACCATTTTCCCTCATCCACATCGCTGAAAATGTCTTCCACCATACCGTCCGCTTTTACGGAAAACGTACTGATCCGGATCAGACCGGTGATCATAACCAGCGACAGCATTGCACACAACAATTTCTTTAATTGTTTTTTCTTTTGCTTAACCATTTTCATTAAGCTCCCCCTTTCACATTTTATAATTTTATTATATTTGATCAGAATCTTTTCTCAATAATATTTATGATTTTAATTTTATTTTTTCCTGTAAACTTTATATATAAAAAACCGATATAACTATTAGCCGTATTATCGCCTGATTCGCTTTCACGGAGGAAACGAAGGACGATGTATAGTAAAAATATTGATCAAGGAGGATATGTTATGGGAATGGAAATTACCACAACCGAAGCGGCGTATTCGGCGTATGCTGCAACGGAACCAAATGCATCCAAGGCAGGCAAAAAGACAGACAAGGCTGAAGTCAAAAAAGAATCTGCAGCTGAAGCGGCTACCTATGAAAAATCCGTACCCGAGAAAAAAGCTACTTATTCGATCAACAAAATGAGCGAAGAAGACAGAGCCAAACTCGTAAGTCAGCTTAAAGCCGACAGTGAGGCAAGACAGAATCAGCTTTTGAATCTCGTCAACGAAATGTTTGGCAAACAGGCAAAAACCTTTGCCAATGCCAACGACATGTGGAAAGAGCTCGCAAGCGGCAATTTCGAAGTGGATCCGCAGACCAAGGCTCAGGCACAGCAGGATATTTCGGAAGACGGATATTACGGGGTTAAACAGACTTCTCAAAGGATGTTTGATTTTGCATGTGCGATCGCAGGAGACGATGTCGACAAAATGAAAGAAATGCAAAAGGCTATGCAAAAAGGATTTGACATGGCAGGCGGAACCTGGGGAAGAAAACTTCCCGATATCTGTTATCAGACTCTGGATGCCGCAAACAAAATGTTTGACGATTACTACAAAGCACACGGTGCTTCCGAGTAAATTATTTTTGGTTTATTCACAAATGCAAAAGCCCTTTCGGATCCGAAAGGGCTTTTTTATGTCTGTTTTTTCAGGTATTCTTTTGTACTTAGTTTCAAAATCTTACTTACTTTGAATCATTATCTCACAAGCACTATAGCACATACGGAACCGTCCTGAAGAGTTATCGAACCTGCTCCGTACTGCTTGCCGTCTTTTTCCCAGAAGCTGTCAATTTCGATCACGGCAGGTCCTTCCACATGAATGCCGTTACCCCATTCATATCCGGAAAAATTACTGTCTTCGGAATTTTCAAGGAAAGGTTCCTCACCCTGATACTGCATCATATACCAGTCAACCGTGGCTTCCACGCTGTCGGTTGTAAAGGCGATATCCATTTTTATCAGTTCTCTTGCGGACTCATCATAGAATATAAATCCTTTCCATGCTCCTCTGTAACCCGATGAATCAAGCCAGATAACGTCACTGTCGAGATACTGTTTCTCCCTGTATTCATAATACCAGTCAAAATCTTCAAAGGTCGGGTCACTCACGGTTTCGTAATTTCGATTTCCGTCTTCGTTTCCGGGATTGGAATCATCGTTATCGTCTTCATCGTAAAAATCTTCTTCATGAAGATCAAATCCTGCAATAATATCATCCGAGTCGATACTGAGATCGTTCAGACCGGAACTTTCTGTAGCCATACCGAAAAGATCTTTAAACGAAACCGAATCCAAACCTTTTTTAACTCCGAAACCGATAACAATAACAAGTATAATAAGCACCAGCCCGATGAACAGGCCGACTGCTGCCATGATTGCGAGAATAATCAACACTATCGGAAATTTTTTCTTGGGTTCAGGCTGAGGCTGCGCCATGTACGGCTGCGGGCCCGCCTGATATCCGTTCGAATACATTTGTTGTGCAGGTTGAGGCTGATTCGTATAATACGGGTTCGCATTATTATATCCGCCGGAAAAGTTCTGTTGAGTCATCTGCTGCTGAATCTGATTATTCGGTTGTTCGACCTGTGGCTGAACATTATCCCGGTTTTGTACATTCACTGCCATTTGATCCGCTCCGCAGTATCCGCAGAATCTGTCATTATCCGATATCTGTTTTCCGCATTTGAAACATATCATGCAATCCTTCTCCTTTTGAATTTTTTTACCAATAAATACACGTTAGTTCAACCTTTTTATATTATTCCTTATACCTGAATACCCTGATCGGGTGTGCTGTCTTTAACCGCGTTGAAATCCGAAAGAACCCATCCGTATTCTCCGCTCTTTACAATGCTTCCGCAGTAAGGACACTGTCCGAAATGCATTGCATCCATCACTCCGCCGCAGTTCGGGCAGTTGAACGCTCTCTTAGCCGCTCCGGCTTCGGGAGTCTTAACCGAAAGTGAACGCATGAAGGTCATAAGGTAATGAAGTTCCCAGCGTGTACTCTTATCACCGAAGAGGATTTCGCCCGTTGCTTCCTTAACCTGATAGTCGATCATCGAGGATGAAAGGTATACCGTAACATATTCATAATTGGCATCTTTTCTGTAGAATGACAGATATGCTTCGTTAACCGTTATTCTGTCAAGATGAGGAACGATACCGTCTTCAATCTTCTTGTCAAGCTGTTTCTTTGTTCTGTCAAAAAGATTCGAATGCAGAACAGCCTGTACGGGTGTCAGGTCTCTCTTACACCATGCATCCTGGATATCCATATAGACATCTTTTGCATAAGTAATGAAATCCGGCTCTGTAAATAATGCGTCTTCGGCCGTGATTATGCCGGCGATCTCATTTGATCTGTTAGGCATTGATTTGGGAATTTTAGCCTGTTTTCTCACCTGGTTTCCTCCGTTGTTCGAACCCGGATTATAACTTTGTTTTATATTATTGTTTTTCTTCTTTCCTCCGGTCAGTTTACTTATAATGAATATAATGACCGCCAGTACAATGATTATTGAGCAGCAACAGGGATGCGCTACGAAAAATTCAACAAGCGCTATAGTGGATCCTATATCACCGCCGCCTCCTCCGCCGGAATAATCAGATGAAGAACCCCAGTCGGACGAAGAACCCCAGTCAGACGAAGAACCCCAGTCGGATGAACCGCTGTCATAATCATAATCGTTATAATCACCGAATGCTTTCGCCGTTATGATCATTGCCCCGGTAAATGAGGCAAGGATCATCAGCGTTAATAAAAACATCAAAAGTCTTTTGAATTTTTCTTTCATAATCCCTCCGCAAAATTACATTGATATAGTGGTATTATAACACACTTCAGTTTAATTCCGCTTTGTTTCTTTTAAGAAAATCCATATTGTTGCCATACTCTTCGGCAACATCTTCATCGTTTGCCTGAAAAGCTTCAAAAAGGTCATGCGGGATCTTTCCCGGTTTCGTCCTTTCGTAGATCGTTAAGTTCCATGAATGTTTGCATTTCTTACAGCGGTATATTAACCAGACATCAACGCAGTTTCCGTTCGCATTCACTCTGAATCTGCCGGAGTTGACAAACTCCTGCTTCTTACCGCATCCTCCGCAACGATGAAATATTTTACAGCTCATTTTAATCCTCCTAATTTATATATTTCTTTTTAGGATTCATCTGAGCTTATTCATTTTTATTCTGTTTTATTTAAGCTCAGACTACTGAGCTGTAACGTATCTTTTGCGCATATAAAATGCTCCTTTCTTAGTTTCCACCTCAGTGCCTGGCACCTGTCATGGCACCTTTCATTGGCACTTTTCATTTCGATAAATCTTCGTCCGTATACTTCTTCGAATTCAGTATAGAATATTTACCTTCAAAAACTTCATGACATATTCGAAGTTCCAGATTCTGTCGGTGTATAAAATGTTTAATTAATTCTTCCTCGCCCGACAATCCGTTTTCTTTTGCGAAAAGAGAATCATTAAAGAATCCCATCATAAGAGGAAACCATAATTCATTTCCATTTTCATCGGATCTTTCTTTTCGGATAACATCAAGATTACCTCTGACATCTTCCGCCTTAAGATACAGAATTTTATAATTCTTACCTTCCAAAGTATCCCTGATTTGCCTGTAAAAATCGATTATCTCATCATCGAATGCGTTTCTGAAAAGAATCATGTCTTCAACAATATTCTGGAAAAGCGAACATTCGAAAATCATATTATCCTGATTCCATGCTTTGTATCTGGAAAGAATTATCGATTTAAAATCTTCAAGCGAAACACGATTGTTGTATATCTCATACTTCTCAAGGTCTTTATAGAAATCGTGATTGTCTGTCATAATTCTGGTATAACATACAATCCTCCTGTCTCCTTCGCTATAAGTCTTATTTGCGATTTCTTCTTTCATTTCCGGATACTTTTCGGTGATTGTTTTATAAGTTTTCTCATCCAGATATGCACACCACGCAAGTTCCGTCGGAGAGTATTCACCCTCTCTTATTGCCACACATTCCGGATGAATATCTGATAAATTTTTTACAAGAGTGCTTTTGCCGCTCCCTTGTAATCCTTCAATAAAATAATTCATTCGCACATCCTTTCCGGGTACTGAAGACTATACCGGGGGTGCCTGGCACCTGTGACTTCTTAGTTAATTTTTTGTAAGCGAATAGAATCGATATAGTTCTTCTTCCTCGTCATAAATGTCTTTGTACATTTTTGTTTCAAGAAGTCTGAAGCCGGCTTTCTCTGCCGTTTTGTACGATTGTTCATTGTCAGCTTTTATTGTTGCAATGATTTCTTTTTCATTGAAATGATCAAAAAAGTAATCCGTATATGCTTTTACCGCTTCCGCTGCATATCCTTTTCTTCTGTAATCGGCTCCGGTAAAATAACAGATTCCGATTTTATCAGTATCTTCATAATATGTACAACCGACATTTCCGATAATTTCATTTGTTGTTTTATCCACAATCGTGCAGGGAATGTAATCCACTCTCGGATTGTCATTTGCAGTAAGTTCCATTGCTTCCTCAATCCATTCGCCAATCCATTCCGCACAATTGCTGTCAAATCCCACCTCGTCAAGACTTCCGTCTTCTGCCATTTTGGCATACACCAGCTCGTCGCCCCGCTCAAGCGATCTGACAATTAATCTTTCTGTTTCTATATACATTTTCTTATTCTCCTTATTTCTTTCTGTTCAGGTGCAAGGCACCTGTCTCTGTCTCCCTGTCTGTTTTTTTATATTAAAATATCATTGGACTGTTCCTCCCTGAGTTCCGGTGCCAGGCACCTATCTTTAGGTGCCTGGCATCTGTCTTTTAATCCCACTGATTATTCTTATCTTTAAACTTCTTCATCACTTTAGCCCATTTTGCAATATCTTTTTTCATTGCGTAATTGCGGGTGTTTTCTGCGCCGAGATTTACGTAGAGTTTGTATCTTTCGAGCGACAGTTCTCCGCTTTCAATTGCTGCTTTAATCGCACAGCCGGGCTCGGTATCATGGTTGCAGTTGCTGAATTTGCATCTGCTCTCAAGTTCTACGATATCAGAAAATGTATTGTCGATTCCGTCCTCGGTATTGGCCATTCCGATCTCGCGCATACCCGGAGTATCGATGATGAAAACTCCTTCTTTAACTTCAATCATCTGCCTGTGCGTTGTCGTGTGTCTTCCTTTGGAGTCATCTTCTCTGATCTCGGAAGTTTTCATCACTTCGCTGCCTACGATTGAGTTAATGAGTGTAGATTTTCCCGCACCCGAAGATCCCATTAAACAGATAGTTGTTCCGGGTGTAAAATATTCTTCAAGTTCATTGAGTCCGATGTCGAGAAGTGCAGAAACCGCATGGACTCTTATATTCTCCGAAATCGATTCGACTTCTCTTACATACCTTCCGACATTGCTGCAAAGATCTGATTTGGTGAGGATTGCAACCGGAACAGAATTGCCTTGAAATGCCACGCTTGCGTATCTTGCTATTCTGTTAAAAGAATAATCATCGTTTAACGAAGTAACGATAAATGTATAATCCGCATTGGCGACCATGTACTGCATAACACCTGTTTTAGCCTGGTCAGGCCGCTGCAAAAAACTCGTCCTTTCGCATACCGAAAGAATTGTGCATTCTCCGTTGGGGTTATAAAGAAATGTCACATAATCACCCACAACAGGCCATTTCTCAGAGTCTTCCTCATAAAAACTTCCTTTAAGTTTCGCCGGCAATTCCTGTTCAAAGAAACGGATTTTAAAACTGTTCTTCTGAACCTCAGATATTCTTCCGAGTCTCTCTGCATGAAGCCACTGGCATGAAAGTTTAAGCGGTTTGTAATACGGGAATCCTTTGGTAAATTCCTCGATTTCCGCCTCATCTTCGCAGGTTTCAAATACCGGAGCCTCATAATATGTTCCGTGTATTTCTTCAAATCCTTCATTTAACGGATATGCCATGAAAGCGTCTGAATTGCCAAATGCAGGATGAACGATTCCAAAATTGTCGCAGGTTTTAAATCCATGTTTGGGATAGTATTCCGGTTCGCCACAGATGACAATGCCCTTATATCCCGCTTCCTTTGCGAGTGCCAAAGTTTCCTTCAAAAGTTTTGAACCTATCCCCTTGTTAAAGCAGGTCGGCTCTACCGCAAGCGGTCCAAATGTGAGCACTTCATGCTCCGTATCGCCGTCAACAACCTTTGCTTTTGAATAGAAAATCGCTCCGACAATCTTACCGTCCAGCTCTGCCACCCTGCTTAACTCAGGCAGATAATCTTCGCTTTCCCTGAGTTTATGAACCAGTAAATGCTCATTGCATCCCGGACCGTGAAGGTTCCAAAATGACCTCATTGTCATATGTTCCGTATTGAAAAAATCTTTTTCCGTTTCCTGTCTTATGATTATATTGTTCAATGTCTTGATCTCCTTTTTAATTCATTTGTCAGCCGGGCGTAAACGGCCGGCATTACACCAACATTCCAAAAATCATTTGGTTAATTGATTCTTTTTGATTACTGTTAAATTTAATGTATGGAGACCTCTGACAGATTCGTCCTGTAAAGAAAATGCAATCGGGCAGGGATGATGAAATATCCGACCGGCGCAGACCATATCCTACGCAAGCAGGAAATCTCCCTTATGCGGTCCTGTGCATAAAAAAACCGTGACAGGAAATGCCACGGTTGTAATGCTTATTTAAAATATCCGAAATCAGATATCATTAACCGAGGTCATCATACAATATTTATTTACAATCTCAATTTTTACCAGACGCATGTATATAACCTCTCTTTCTTTGAATTAATCATCATGTGTATTCTATCAGACGATATTTTTTCAGTCAACTGTATTTTTCAAAAAAGTTTTAACTTAATGTGCCACCGTATAAAGTGCGTAGAAATATCCTTTTTTGGCCATCAGATCCTCAAACCTGCCTTTTTCTTCGATCCTTCCGTCTTTTAAAACGAGTATTTCATCATATCTGCCAAGAAGATTCTCATCAAGCGAGTGGGTGATAACGATCCTTAAGATTCCCGTCAGATTCAGTATATCGGCCGAAACCTGAAATGCAGTGTCGGCATCAAGTGCGGAAGTGGCTTCGTCCGCCAGAAGTACTTTTGATTTTTTCAGAAGACTTCTCGCAATGGAGATTCTCTGCTTTTCTCCTCCTGATAATCCTTTACCGTTTTCTCCGCAAAGATAATCATCCCCTTTTTCTTTTATGAAACCGTCAAGTCTTGCACGGGTTATGGCTTCGTCTATTTCTTCTTTTGCAAAATCCTTGAACATCGTGACGTTATTCTTTACCGAAGAATTGAATACGAATACGTCCTGCTGGATCATTGAAACCATATCGTATAAGGACTCCGGTCTGATATTCTTCATCTCGGAATCATCGAAGAGAATATTTCCCTTGTAATCCCTGTATGAGGCCATCAGAAGATTTAAGAGAGTTGACTTGCCGCTTCCGCTTCCGCCTACGATCGCATAAGCTTTACCCGCCTCAAACTCGGCATTTATGTTATGCAATACTTCTTTTTCCTCATCATATCCGAAAGAAACATTTTCAAGTCTGATCGAATTTTCAAACGAAGCAGGTTCTTCCCCTTCAGTGTCCTCGCTGTTTTTTTCAAGAGAAGTCGCAAGTTTGTCGATCAGTCCGAGTGCCGCTTTTCTGCTTGCCAGAAGTGTGGGAAGTTCAGCCACGGGCTGAATGAGAAAGTTCATCAGGTTGACAAACATCATTACAACACCCGGTGTCATCCCGTCCTGCTTAAGGCATAAAAGCGTTCCGACAATAAATACACCGAACTGTGCAAGTGCACCGGCAAGATTTCCCAGAGATCCGATAATTGTCTTTATCTTTTCTCTTCTGTATTTTTCATTTTCAAGGTTTTCGTTATCACCGTTAAATATATTACAGATCTCTTTTTCCGCTTTAAAACTCTTTACAACCTTAAATCCGCTGAGACAGTCGCTGACGGATGTCACAAAATCAGCATTTTTATCGGATACGTTTTTCTCCGCATTTACAAGTTTTGATCCCGTTAACATCGAAACCGCTACCGGAATAAGCATTACCGCTACCGCAGCCAGAGTCAGGATCGGCGAAGTATATAACATAACTCCCAGTGCCCCGAAGAATGAAACCGCTCTGGTGATCAGCAAAAGCTTCTTGCCAAGATAATCCGCTTCAATGCTTGTCGCATCATTGGTCAGAGCCGAGATATACAATGCCGTGTTTTCATCTTTGAATGAAGAGATGTTTTTCTGAGTCAGCTTTTCAAATGCAAAATTTTTATACTGGATCATGGCATTTTTTATAAATCTCGGACGGGACAGATAATCCATCATCGCGAATGTTACAGCCAGGATCAGTATGATCGCAACTACTTTCAATACATCCGCGAAAGGCATTGACCCGTCAGCTCCGGCCGCGGTATCCAAAAGGGCTTTTATCACCCAGGAAAATGCAATTCCCACGGTGCCCGAGCAAAGTGATGCAAGAACCGCGATCACAAGTATCAATTTGTTTTTCTTATAAAATTCAGCCGTAAGCTGTTTATTTAATGTCTTTGTTTTCTTTTTCATATCCGATCTCCTTTATGGCAAACAATGCCCTGTCTGTTTTCAGATCATTGTTTATGATTCAAATGTTTTAATTTCGAAACTGTTTCTTCGTCATCGAAGATCTCCAGGACCTTATCGATACTTTCAACAGCTTTTTTACCGATCATGTCGTGAAGGATATAACTTCCGTCCTGACTGACGAATCTGATGTTTTTTGCATCGTAATCCGGCTCGGCATCAAATTCGGTCGCCTTTTTTAATGCTTTCTTATATGTTGATCCGGCCTTCTTTTCATCTCCCGTTTTAAGATAAACGTATGCGAGGATCGCCAGCGAAGCACTGACATTCTTATCAATGATCGAAGTTTCTTTGCTTCTTCTGATACTTTCCATAAAATCGATCCCCCAGAGCAGCACATCTTCCGCCTCTTTATACTGTCCTTTGGAACAGTGAACGGACGTAAATCCGTATATGATCTCAGTAATGTTTCGGAAACTCTGGAGAACCGTCATGGATAAATAATAAGCAGCTTCGTCATATTTTTTGCTGTATGCCGACAGGGAATATCCGATTATATCGTTGAATGCCCCTTCTTTGTTGTGCTTCTTTAATAATTCCACTCCCTCATCTGCTTTTCCTGACATTATTTTTGCCTGGGACATCAAATTGTATACCGTCATATCGCTGACACCGGGAATGCTGTTCTGGTCTATTAAAAGTAATGCTCTCTCAAACAGTTCATATGCATGCACGGCATATTTTTTCTCCAGATAAGCTCCGCTCATAATGAGATTTATTGTCGCGCTTAAATACACAACCATAAAATTGTTGGGATATTTTACAAGCGCTTTTTCGGCTTCATCGATACCGGCAATATCGGTATTATGTATATACTCAGTGAGTCTTTCTATCGTAGCACCGACGCTGTTGTCTTTCATTTCATAACCCAGAAGAACATCCACCGAACTGTCAAAGAAGTCTGCTATCTCCATAATCAGCTTAAGTTCCGGAAAACATATTCCCGCTTCCCATTTGTATACGGCTCCGACCGTCACTCCCAAAACTTCCGCAAGCTGTTCCTGGGTAAGCTTTTTCTCTTTTCTCAATCTTTTGATGTTTTCTGCGAGTTTCATTTCCATAGCCGTATCTCCTCTAAACTGTTCAATTTGTGTTTATTTTTCGAAAAATAATCTTTGTGATCCGGATTTATGAGTTAATTTTATATTTCACAGGATCAAAAATCAACGCACTGTCAATACTAATTGTATATTATTTTATATACCTGTGGTATGGTTTTTTATTACACATGGTTCGTCCGTTGAAGACTGCCTTGTTCCTTTGCACATGCCTGTGCATAAAAAAGCAGGGATCGATCTTCATCGTCCCTGCGATTTTTGGTTTCTCTTTCTATATTTAATTTATAAATTCATTTCAATAATGATCAGAAATGACAGGAGACTTACCAGACAGTAAATTATCATATATTCACTCTTCCCGGCTGTATTCGAGAATGTCGCCCGGTTGACATTCCAATACTTCACAAATTGCTTCAAGTGTGGAAAAGCGTATGGCGCTGATTTTTCCTGTTTTCATTTTTGACAGATTGACATTGGATACTCCGACTTTATCCGCAAGTTCATTTAAGGAAATCTTTCTGTCTGCCATTACACGATCGAGTCTTAAAATTATTTTTCCCATAATGCACCTCCGTTATAATGTCTCATCCGACTGGATTTTAAGTATGCGTCCGTAATCCATAATGGTGTAGATAACCCATGTCAGGAAAGCACCGAGTAAACCGAAGCCCCATCCGGCGGTAAACGTAATAATTATGCATACGATGATCATTGCAAAAACGGTTCTCTTGATAGCTTTGTCCGCAAAAGGATTTCCTTCTTTCAGGATGGTGTCAAATACCGATGAAATAAGTGCAAACGCTACTGCAAGCAATGCCATCAGTACGCTTACGAACAGTGAATAGAAGCCGAAAAGTAAACTGGGTGAATCCGCATTTGCCTGAAAGTATGTATTGAGAGCAGGTATATCTGACTCCAGAGAATCTTTCGTGTGGATCTCTCCGTTTTCGACATCGGCAAGAACGAACGGTCCGATCCTGACCTGTGTGGAAATTCCTTTGCCTGACTGAGCGGATTTTTCAAAATCCGCATCAAATTTATCTTTTCCGGCGATCATTACGATTCCCACTATTAATGTAAGTACCGTACCGACTATAAATGCGATATCGATGATCCTCGATACTATTTTTGCTCCTTTGCAGCTTTTCTGAATGTTCTGCAGTTTTTTGTTCTCTTCGTTCATGATCTTTCTCCTTTATTAATTTCCTTTGTATGATCCTGTTCAGGTTCGAAAATATATTGTTTAAAACCGGTTTTTTTATGTTACAAGTGTATATTATCATTGCAATTTATATTTGTCAACTATTTTTTATCGTTTATCGTTAAATATTTTATAAAACTCGAATATTTTTTATCGTATTAGTGTTCCGATATCACTGAATTTCAGATAATCTTACAACTTTTCAAAAAAAAGAGTTGACAACTTTATTTGTCATAATTATACTGTGTTTGACAAGGAAAGTTGTCAAATCGACAAAAAATATTGTCAAAAACTTTCGATACATAAATTTATTGCGTATCAAATAAAAGGAGAATTCATTAAATGGAAAACAGTAAACTGATGAAAAAAAGTTACTCAAGATTTGCGATCGCCGCGATCGTATTTCTACTGGCCGCGGTAGCCGTGCAGCTTTTCAACAATATGGTGTTAAGCAGATTTCTTCCGGAAAAACTTACTGAAAGCGGTATATATGGCTTCTTAAATATTCTGGTTCCCGAATACTGTGTAGGTTTTCCTCTTCTTATCCTGGTTTTGCTCAAAACCGATAAACAGGCACCCGAAAAAAACAAATTCGGATTCGGCAGATTTGTCGTTTGCTTTCTTATGGTAGTCGGAGCAACCGGAATAGGAGCAGTGATCGGATTTTTGGTTAATCTCGGAATCATCGCTCCGTTCGGTATAAAAGCTGCCGACAGTAATGCACTCGCCAATCTTATGGTAGGATCCAATGCATTTATAAGAGTCCTGACGGTCGGAATCCTTGCCCCGATAGTTGAAGAGCTTATCTTCCGCAAGTTTCTTATTGACAGAGTAGTCAAATACGGTGAGTGGGTGGCAATTATCACTTCAGGACTCATGTTCGGTCTTTTCCACGGTAACTTTTCACAATTTTTCTTTGCCACGGCTATCGGAGGAATATTTGCTTACGTATATATAAGAACCGGAAAAGTATGGTACACTATCATATATCATATGATAATAAACCTTTCCACAAGTATTATTACAATTTCCCTTGTCGGAATGATAGATGCCGAAAAAGCAGCTCAGTTACAGGAACTTTCCAAGCAGGTACAGGCAAGCGGCGGTCAGGATGCGGCTCTTATGCAGCAATTCAGTGAACTTGCAGTCAAAGTTCTTCCGCCCATTATAATGCTTTACTTATGGTTTGGTTTTATGATATTACTCAGTATTGCCGGAATCGTAACCTGGATAGTTGTTCTTGTCAAAAAGAAGATTAAGGTTCAGAAAAGAGAAGATCAGGTTGAAGGCGGAATGAAATATGCATGGGGAAATGTCGGAATGATAATCTTTATCATAGGAACGGTCACGCTTTTCGTGCTTAACTATATTGCCATGATAGCCCCGGCATTTAAATAATTATAAATCTTTTACTTTATTTAGGAGCGGTATATGTCACTGGACAATCATCTGAAAGAATACCGCGCAAGGATAGGCGTGAACCAGCAGGAACTCGGTGCCATGGTTCACGTATCCAGGCAGACCATCAGTTTAATAGAAAGGGGGGATTATTCCCCCTCCGTCACCTTGGCCTTAAAACTGGCCGGGGTTTTTGGCGTTAAAGTGGAAGATATTTTTGAATATACGGACGACGGAAAGGATGAATCCAATGAATGACGAAAACAGAATGAAAGAAATAAAAAAAGAGGATTCCAAAAAAATACCTCTGTTTATAGTTGTATTTGTTCTTCTTTCCGTTTTGGGCGGTATTACGGGATATATGATGGCATCCGGAGAAGAAAAACCGGATCTGATATTTGAGTTTTTCGATAAGTATTCACAGCTTTTCAGTATCTTCTTCTCTGCATTTATGAGCGTATCCGGAACCGTATGTCTGATCTCAGGTTTTATACGGCTCGGTTCCATGAAAAAACTCTGGAAGAAGGAAGACGAAAGGGATGACAACTGGGATATTATCGAAAAGACAATTTCCCGACTGACCATTTTCACAAGTGTCGTGCTTGTATTGATCTATTTTTTATACGGCTGTTCCTTATATAATGTAAGAGGCAATCTTAAATTCAGGTCCGATGAAATGCTGCTTACGGACACACTTTATAAAATATCGTTTTTCCTTGCCCTTATCATGATGCTGGCTCTTTCTTTCGGTTTCTTTTTCCTTCAGAAAAAGATCGTTGATTTTGAGAAAATAATGAATCCCGAGAAAAAGGGCAGTCTTTTCGATCTGAAATTCCAGAAAAAATGGTATGAAAGTTTTGACGAAGCGGAAAAGAAATGCGTGGGCATAGCCAGCTACAAAGCTTTTACCATCGTCAACACTACATGCATAACAATGATCATCGTATTTATTTTTCTCGGAATGATCATAAAAATAACGATTTTACCCCTGCTTTCAGTAGTCATAATATGGATCGTTCAGATAATCGCTTTCGGAATCGAAAGCGAAAAAGCCATGGGTAAACTCAAATAAACTTTATTTCATCTCCGAGTTTGTCATTAAGGGAGATTGCAACCTGCAAATCATCACAGCTTATCAGGTAATCACCCTTAAATGCGTCGATTTCGACAAATCCTTCGGAATCGGTGATGACTTCGGTATCCGTCCACCACTCATTCCTGATAAGATTTTTGAGTTTTTCATAAGAAGGCTTGATGGAATTGTCCTTTCTTATCAGACCTCCGGGTGCTTTTAACCATGCACCGTCCCTGAAATCCCAGTTCGTTACAGCCTTTACGAGAGGATGCGAAAAAAGTATCCTGTATATTTCCTCTGCTTCTTTTGCCTGTCTTTCCTCACCCTCGGGAGTCGAAGGCCATTCTTCAACCTGCCAGTCATTCAGATCTTCAATATATCCGGGAATAAGATCTCCTGAAACAAGTGTATTTTCAGTAAAATGGAGAGGCAGTCCGAACGAAGAAAATCTATCCAGCACTTCCTCGTATTTTTCTTTTCCCCAGTATCCCTGATGCTGATGAGACTGAATACCGATCGCATTTATCGGAACTCCCGCGTTAAGACATTCGTCAATAAGATCCGCGTAATCCTTTGATGTATTGAAATCATTCAGGATAAGTGTCGCTTCCGGGTTACATTCATGGGCTTTTTCAAACGTTTCCTTAATGAGACCCAGTCTGCCTTTTTCCCTGCAGATCCTGGTAACTGCATTGTCATATTTATCGAATTTCGGCATAATTACAGCTTCGTTCAAAACATCCCAGATATCGATCCTGCCCTTAAAATCCGTGACTTCGCGTTCTATTCTTTCAAGCTGCTTTTTCATTATTGTCTGATTGTCATATTCCAAAAGCCATGGTGCACATACCGTATGCCAGCAAAGAGTATGTCCTTTGACTTTAACGTTATTATCAATAAGGTATCCCGATGTTTTCATAAGGATCTCTGTATCCGGCTTTCCTTCTTCCCTTTCAAACATTCCCCAGTAAAACGGAAGAGTCGCATAGTTGAATACTTCCAGCCATTTATCCGTGATCTCTTTATACTCTTCAACACCTCTCATTACATACGGAAAGAAATCAAATGCGCCGCACCCGAAAAGAAACTCGTGGCCTGTCTGTTTGATACAGATCTTCCGGTTTGCGATCGCGTTATCACCTGCATCCTTAAACCGTATTCTCTTTGTTATCTTTCTGTGCGAAATATCCATATCCCCTCCGATGATCCGATACAATAAATACCTATACAGAAATTATACTATTTCGGAGTTTCCATTTCCATACGCACTTTCGATTACCCGGCACGATTCTTTCTTTTATTCAGCTGATAATTTACAACCCGGGCCGGTCACCATACTTCCGCATATTCATATGTACCGGATATGACGCCGTAGGAAATGATGCTTCCCGGAGACTCTTCTTCAATCATATCAACATATTTTTGAGGTTCGCGTCCCTGTGAATCCAATACAAGATTCAGATCACCGATATCGTCATTAAGGGCAAATACATACACTGAATATTCGCGGGAGCTTGGAGGGTAGGGACCGATATAACCTTTGTTTCTTTCAAAAGCACCCTTATCAACATGATTTTCCTCAGTCTCTCCGTACCAGTGAAGAATATAAAATCCGTCATGATCGTCAAGATCGATCATAAAGATCAGATATTCTTTTGCTCCTTCAACCTTTTCCCAGCTCAGTTCCGGAGAAACATTTCCATTCCTTGCGCCTGTTTCCTTTCTCCATTCCCCGTAAAACAGGCTTTCGCTCGTAATATCAAATTTATCCAGATTTTCCAGTAATACCTTATCGGATAAGATATCCGTATTGTCCGTGATCACCGCCTCAAGACCTGTCTGAGATAAGTATTCGTAATTTTCGTCAAAGATTATATAATTTTCCCCGCTTTCGGTAACCAATTTAAGAGACAGGATGCCGTCATCGTTTGAATATCCTTCCGTACATGAAAAATCCGTTTCCGTTTTCTTTGTGTCCGATACGTAATAGAGTGTTCCGCTGAAATTGGTTCCGATATTCGTTTCAAAAACACTCATTTCATCGCCTTTAAGTGAGCAGAACACATTAAGATTTTTATTTATGTGAATATATACTTCACCGTCTGTTTCGGATAAATCTGTACCAAACCAGTTCTTTCGATTGTCCGGTGAAACGGATTTCAGATGACCGTCGCTGCCTCTTAATCTTAAGTTTTTTACGGTCCAGTCCTTCCATACATTGGAGGAAAGATTCCAGGAATCACCTTCTTTTTCAAATACTGCAGAGCAGAGAATTGTCTGCGGAACCATGCCGGAAGGATTTGAAAGTTCAATCTTATACGAAACAGTATCGGTCATTTTACCGTCATTTTCTTCGACACTGTGACTTAAAAGAACCATTCGTTCGTATTTTTCTTTTGAAAGTGCATATGCAACTGTTTCAAGCGGTGCCTGATTGTCCGTTTCCTCATAGGTATCGTTTACTTTACATATTCCTTCGAAAATAAAAGAATTTTCAGGTTCAATGACTGTTTCGGATTCTTCTTTTTCCAGTATTATATTTCCGGTCTCCAAGGCCGGAGCATCAATTGTTTCAGCCGTAACATTTTCCGTTTCAACAATGCTTTCCGAAATCATGCCGTCATCGGAAATGTGCTCTGAAGTGGCGCATCCGGACAAAAAAATCATCCCGCAGGCTGCAACAGACAGGATGATTGAAAATCTGCTGATTCTTCTCTCTTTCATATCTTCTCCTCCTTCTATGATAAAACCGTTCTATGATTTCTTTTCTTCATAGTAAAAAAGGTGAAGTTTTTTTCAAAGAAAAATCTGCACAAATAATAGTATTATTTGCACAATCGCATTTCAGGAATTGCGTTCTTCGGGTTTTTCCCGAAATTTCCGGCATTAACCTTAGATCGTACATGAACTGCTTTCGGTTTTTCGGTACTCACGCGGAGTCATGCCAAAATGCTTTTTAAATGCTTTTGTAAAATAATTGGCATCGAGGAAACCCGAACGCACGCTTATTTCGCCAATTGGTATTTCCGTATTGCTTAACATTATCCTGGCCATATCCATTCTGAGATCCATCAGATAATTAAGACAGGTCTTGGATGTTTTGGATATGAAAATGCCGTTAAGTTTGTTTCTGTTTATGTTAAATTCCTTTGTAATCGTTTCCAGAGTCAGATTCTCGTTCAAATGTTCATTGAGATAATTGCAGACATTCGAATAAATATTGTCATCCTCGGAAAACAGGGCTCTTTTTTCCTCTTCTTTCTTCGCACATCTGTAACGAATGTAAAAAAGCAGTTCCATCAGATACGACCTGCTCCTGCAAGGCCAGAACCCGTCATATTGAGTGGTCAGTTCGCTTTCAATCGAATCAATGAGCCCCTTGACCTTATTCAGCTCGTTCAGTGAAAGAGGAAAGATCTTTTCATCCAATCCGGAGATCATAAAGAAATCCCGAATAAGAAGATAATCCTGAAAAACGGTTGTTCCCATCATATCCTCATATTTTCCGACCTTCAGTGCTTCAGACGTAAATTCGTCGCGGATAACCGAAGGTTTAAAATACAGAATGATATTGTTTCCTTTCTGTACGGACCTGCATTCGGTAACATCCGCATCCGATAAGATTATCATTGAGGGATTTTTTATATTTACCGAATTTCCTTCCTTACAGATCTTTATTTCGCCTT
Source organism: Lachnospiraceae bacterium (assembly GCA_024698715.1). Taxonomy (GTDB): domain Bacteria; phylum Bacillota; class Clostridia; order Lachnospirales; family Lachnospiraceae; genus UBA3766. Next base: position 86,226 of record JAILRA010000054.1, on the reverse strand, counting down.
TTTCATGGAGAATAACCTTAAATACGGTATTGTCGGTCATATATTCCGAAACACCTTCCGTCTTTTCCACCGTCATATCCAATATTCTGTCCCAATCGGGATCATATGCTTCGGTATACAGTTTCATAGGCTTTTTCCTCATCTTTTCCTCGTTTTTTCTTTTTTCTGAAAAAAAACACTGACCGCATAAGTTACAGCCGGGATAAAACTGATTATATCCCTCACCGTATCCAGAATGCTCAATTCCCTTCTTTCCGCCCCGATTTCAACAGGCTCCATCTGAATGTATACACTTTCCGGATCGTAGGAAATTGCCCATTCCGTCGAAGCAACAATATACGAAAGTGCCAAAGACATTACAAGTACGGGTAAAAAAACTGCAAATGTGATCCCGATGCTTCCGTTGCATCCCGCTATCTTCGAAATGATAAAAACCGAAAGCAGGGGCATTATCAGCATGGATAGTTCCATTACAACATAGCAGATAACATTGGCGAATTTTATATCATAATAAACATATCTCAACATGCTCATAACCATGACAAATCCGATATGAAACAGGCATGATAACAAAGCAGTGGCAAAAGCCCCTTTGATGGGTCTTTCACCTTTTTTAACGTATATGTTTCTGACATACATCATGATGGTGAAAGCGAAAGAAATTCCGAATTCTACGGCAAATATATACATTTATGCTCTCCTCAGTCGAATTTAATAATCCGCTCCGATAAAGTCTGTATCTATCTTACAGTCTTTTATTTTTCCGTTTGAAATGTCATATCCGATAACCTTTGAACTGTAACTGTCTCCGCGCTGATCCGAAATACAGCACATTCCTAGCCAATAACCCGAATCCATTCCCTTCATGGATATTTTTGTGGTGGCTCGATATTTAATGACTGTACCTTCCTTATCGTATGTCTGACCGTATCCGTCCAGAGCATAATAAAGCGGAACGATGGTATCTTTTCTCTGCAATTCGATATTTGACTTGGTATTTACAAGGAAATTGATTCCGTCCACATTTTCATCGGGAATCTCTCTTATCCCTTTTATTGCAAACTCTTCGCTGTCTCTGTCATATGAAAAAATCAGATATGCTTCTTTCCCGTTATAAAGCACTCTCGATCTGTATTCTATGGCCGATAATGTCGCCGATGTGATCTCCGTATATAAGGGCTGTCCGTCCATATATATCCATTCTCCGTCGAAATCGCAGTTAAGATTTCCTTCTCCGTCCGGATGCATGTATTCATCTTCACCGTAATAAATTATCTCACCGGTCTGATCGTCATAAGAAGCCAGAACAAAAGTATACCCCTGTATCATCTTCTGAAGGTTTTCGTCAACCGGGATCAAAAATGTATCACCGCTTATCACCGGATCTATCTTTTCAAATCTGTTGAACAAAGAAGGATCCAGAACGGTCGGCCTTTTATCCGTAAGCGGCTTTATCTGTTCGAGCATTTCATCATTCAGACAGCCGGACATTTTATAATAATACAATGCCCTGGTAAAATCATCTTCGCAGATTTCATACTCATATAAAAGGAAATACCAGAGTCCGTAGTACGAATCTATGCTTCCGGGAATATACACCGTAATCCCTTCCGCATCGCAAAGGCTTCCGTTTTCCCTGTGATACAAAACCGCCTCTTTTAACAATGAATCTATCTTTGAGCATTCTTCGGGATATATATCTACCATATAATCGATGTAATTGCCCAGATCCACCAGATTGACCACATTGTAGCTGTCAGCGGCCACATGGGTGGATTTATCGCAGCACCGGCCGATTTCTGCCAGTACACTTATATCCGAAACGGAATCGATGAGCTGTTTTTTGGTCAGTTCGCAATACGCATCATACAGTTCTTCGGCCTTTCTGGCATCTATTACCGAGAATGTTACTTCCAATGAACCGAATAATGAATTGAAAATACCTTGCGAATTGACATTCCTTGTCATGTAGTAATCGGTATAGGTATCGGCAAGCGACTGTGCTACCGCAGCGGGACTCATTCCCGGATTTTGGCTCATATCCTCAAGCCATGAAGTATAATCCCATCCATTTCCGGGCTCCGATTCCTCACTTAATACATAGTATGAAGCAAATCCGTTTAATGCATGCGTAACTTCCAGATTTGACATAAGGCATGCATCGAAACCGATAATATCAAACGGAGGTTCCTCTTCATCGGGAGTATAGACCATGCTTAAACTCTCTCTGATCTCCTTTATGGACATGACTTCCCCGCCGAAAACGGAATCCACACCGTATCCGAAAGGACCTGCGCCGTGATCCCACAGAACAAGGATATTGTGATCTGACTTGTAATTTTTGTCACAGAATCTGATAAATTCCGCCAGGGTCTCGGGGTCCGTACTTCTTTGAAGCGGAATATTGGATACCTCTTCAAAAGAATTGTTCTTAATAAGAAATCTTTGTGTTTTGTTCGGATTGATAAATGAGTTGCTCCATCTGGTCGCACCGCCGGTCTGGACAACAATATTGATATTATCCGACATTTCCGCGGAAAACATTTCTTCTATGTCTCCTGATGCAGCACCGTCAATCGGGGCAACAACAACCTCATCCATTACATAGGCACTGTATGCGGTAGGTTTTTCGGGATAATACAAAAACTCCGGAAGAGGAAGATTCTGTTTGCCGATCTCCGTGCTGTATCTTTCAAGAAGCTCGAATCTTTTTTCCAAAGCAGCTTCATTTCTTGCATCTTTCTCTTTTTTTGTCTCATATTTCGTTGTCAGTGAAAGATCGTTCTCATCGAAATCTTCCAGATCCGCCCCGATCATATATACGCATATTGTCCATGTCTCATCGGGATCTATGCCTTCGATCGCGGATATTTTCACGGCACCTTCTTTATCTCTGGGCGATATTTCTTCTATCTCTTCCGCTGAAACCGGATTTTCAAGATTATCCGCCGCATCAAGAAAATACATGCCAAAAATACCGAATCCGATCAGTACGATACAAAACAATGCCGCACAAGCCACCATGATCCAGAACGTTATCTTAAGAAGTGGGGCGATCAGAAGTCTCGGAACACGGATAAACCAGGGGGCATCTTTATAATGTTCCTTCAGTTTTTTTCTGTCTTCCTTTTTGGTTTCTTTCCAGCGTTTCTTTCTTTCCTTTTTCGCCAGTTTTTTCTCTGCCTTTTTTTCCTTCTTTAAAGCTTTCTTCTGTTTTTTCTTGTCTTTTTTGGAAACGGGATTATTGTTTGAAAGCCCGTTGGAATATACCGAAGTAACACCTTCGCTTTTTAATCTGTCCGCTGTCGCTTCGTCATCGACCGTATGAATGTAAACGGTCAATCCGCTGTCTTTTAAAGCCTTTTTGATCTCGGGTTTTTCATCCCACCATTCCACGGGAAGGGTAACCACGTCAATTTTGTTGTTTTTGCAGAAATCCACGAACTGATCAATATTGTCACTGCCCCTCTGATACATGGTATATATGATGTTCTTGAAAGGATGGCAGGACAGTACCGCTTCAAGCATCCTGTCATTATAGATCTGTACGATAAACCGGTCTAAAACTTCCTCACATTGTCTGTCTTTTGTACAATTTACTATTTTTGTAAACATATTTACGGCAGTATCGTAATCCCCGTATTTCGAATCGGTGATACAATACATCTGCCTGTTTTTCTTCATGATATCCAGAAGATCGTATATGGAAAGGGTATGAAAAACACCTTTGATCTTAGCCTGTTTAAACTCCGAAAGAGTAGGAACCGTTCCCGGTTCGATCCCGATATCCACTTCGGGACCCCAGTCATGCTTTAATACTATCTCTTCATCGGATGTTAACGAAAAATCCACTTCAATAAAACAGTCTCCCTGAGAAAGACTCTTTTCTATCGCTTCTTTTGAATTGGTATAGATCTCACCGTCAATGATCCCGCCCGCATGTCTGATAACGGGAGCTGATGCATACCAGGGCTGATTCATTTTCCCATTCTCCTAACTGTTAAAATTTTCTGATGTCATACTTCTTACATCAAAGATCATGTATGGTCATCATCCAAAAATATAATTTTCGAAATCCGACATACACTGAAAGAATACTCCATTTTCCGCTCAAAGTCCATAAAACGCATGATAATGGATACGGTAAAACCGTAAAATAAATCTTCACATTATATAATTCTTAATATATACTTATTCACGTGTGATATTTTCAATTGATAATTCAGTTTTATGTTCCTTAAAAAATTTTAAAAAATTTTTCCATAAATAATCTCTGTCTTATTCGTAACTTAATTGAAAGAAGAAAGACAACATCTTTTAAGAACATAAAAAAACAATTATTATTTGTAAACGAGGAGGATTTTATTATGATAAGAAAGAAAATTTTAGCAGTTTTAGCATTAATCGGAGTTTCGGTATTCATGTTTACCGGTTGCCAGAGCAATACCCAGAATAATGAGAGCACAACCACAGTTGAAACGGATGCGACCTCTCCCGAATATCTTGAGCTTAAAGAATATGATGATTCTCAGACTTCGGATGATTCCACGGTTGACAGAGATTCAAAAGTTACCGATGATGACGCTTCCGAACCCCCTGCATTGAAATAATGACTTCAATCAGACAAAAACGGCGGACAGGGTTTTTCCCCATCCGCCTTTTTTTATTTTTTATAATCCTCGGGACACTCGGGAATAACAGTACGTTTGATGGGATTGATGGCTCCTATCGCCGTCGAATAGTAGATTCCCATCGATTTTTCCCTCGTTTCATCACTCATGCCAAAATACTTCATTTCGGATTCATAATCTTCAAAAGACTGTCTTTGTGTATCCAGTAAAGCTTTGTCAAAGAAAATATCACAGTGGTATGCTTTGTCGTCTACAACCACTATCGGCCAGAACCACTGCGGTCTTCCTCCCATATCCTTATCGAGAAGTTCCGCATTCTGATTGTGATACTGCCCATAACATCCCATCAGGAGACAATCCACATTAAGCTGATTCATCATGACAAAATAAAGGTCCTGATAATCCCCGGGACTGATCGTTCCGGATGTCACTCTTTCGATAAAAGTGTTTCCGGGTTCCATATATCCTCCGATCGCATCCAGATCTTCTTCGACTTCTTCGGTATTTTCTTCTTCGCCGTAATCACATTCAAGATTTTCGACCAATACTTTGTAAATGATCTCCGCTCGTTCCATTTCGGTGTTATCGGATGTAAGGTTTTCGTTTACGATATCCTCAATGGTTTTTGCGTAATCATCATAAATGATCTTGGCTTCCTCGGGAGCGATCCCCTCACCATAAATAATATCGTTGAATTCGTCATATGTTCCGAGAGGAAAATATCTTACGTGAAAATCATTTTCCTCACCTCTGTCGATAATGACCGTTTCCATAAAAGGATTGCTCCTTACCGCAAGTTCATACGCGACATTGAATTCGGAATCGGTACATTCCAGGTCGTCATCAAGTTCAAACGATTCAGCGGTATCGAATACCTCTTCCATCATTTTTCTGGCTATTTTGAGGATCTTGGGATTATCCTTAACCTGCAGTTTGTAATATATATTCAGCGAAGTCGGATTGAATCTGAATTTGCCTTCTTCACTAAGGGAATCGTATTCCGACATAGAGGCCTCATCAAATTCGTCACTCTCTTTTATGTTCTTTGTGTTTTCTTCCTGTTCTTCGGTCTGCTCCTCGGGTTCTTGCGAAACTTCAATTACGGGCTCCGGATAATCCTCGATCGATCCCGATGAGTTGCAGGCCGACATAAAAAGCATGCATGCGACACTTAAAAAAGATACCGTTTTGACGCATATTTTATTGAATCTCTGTTTTTTCAACTTCTGATATCCTTTCCTCTTTCATCTGCTCATAGGTTATGCCGTATTTTTCCGCAATATTCTGTGCATAGGATTTTGATTCGGGTGCACTTCTTTTAACACGGAATGTATTTACATTGTCTTTTATCTCCATGACCAGGCTTACGAAACTGCTGTCCCCGGGCCATTCGTTCATTTCTTCTATCGATCTTGCCACATCGTGAATGTGAGTGTTAAATATGACCGCCGCACCGATCTCTTTAAGGATCTTTAACAGATCCTTGGAAAGATACAGTCCGTCGACGGCCGATGTTGTCGAATAGGTTTCGTTAAAAAGGATCAGGGTTCCCGAATCGGACTCTTTGACGATATCTTTTATCCTGACAGCTTCTTCTCCGAGTCTGCCGTAATTTATGGTAAGATTTTCATCTATCGGAAAATGCGTCAGTATATTGTTGAACGGACGACCGGTGCATTCGGAAGCTGTGACAAAGGCACCGGAAGATGCCATTATCGAAATGATCCCGACCGCCTGTTCTATAATGGTTTTTCCGCCGCGGTTCGGTCCCGTCAGGATAAAAAGGTTTTCTTTTGACGAAAAGGTCAGATTGTTTTTAACGATATTTTTTTCGCCTGCAAAAAACAGTCTGACGTTATAAAGATCTTTAAGTGCAAAAATTCTTTTCTCATCCTCACTCAGTTTGGGAATGCATATTTCCAGACCTTCCGCCTCAAGTCTTTTGGCAAATCTGGTCATAGCCAGATAGAAAGTCAGGGCTTCATATATCTCGGTAATAAATGTAGCGTCCAGTTTAATATACTTGGACATGGTACTTTTGATCCTGGTAAAATGTCTTTTCAGATGCTTTTCGATCTGCGGGGTCATGGTCACCAAAAGAGGGTCGGCGACCTTAACGACACCGCCCGGGCCTCCTGCTCTTCCTCCCTGATTGCTCGCCTGCGAGGAATTTAAGATAAGTCCCAGTGTCGCCGCTACTTCGGCAAATTTGTATTTCGATCTTATTTTGTAAGGTACGAATTCAACAACCGAAACCTGTTCGACATCCAGATCCGGAGTAAAATTCACTCCCACTATGGCGCCGTTTACGCCTGAGAGATCATTTAACATCCTGTTGATGTCTTCTTTTGCCTCGTCAAATTCTTTATCGCTTACGGTTTCAAGGATCCGGTCACGCAAAAGCTTTAACCCTTCGGATGCTATCGTGTTGTTCTCAAGACATTTACTCATTTCTTCAAGAACATTTACATATACCGACAGTTCCCTTAAATACTCGAGCAAAACATAAAGGGAGTTGTCGTTATGTGAAAGCAGCATCCTGTTGCTGCCGTAATCCTTTAAAGTTTTTATCTGCCAGATGGCTTCGGTAAAATCTTTAGTCAGACCGTCGTTTTCGAGAAAATCCTTCATTATTTCCTGACGGTATCTGATATCCGACAGATCAACGGGAATTTTGGACATGATATCTCTGACGATATTTCTTTCTTTTTCACTTTCGGTAATATTGTCGATTATATCGGAAAGTCCCAGATCCTTAACGGTTTCCTGCTTTAATTCAATTGTCTTTTTCTTTGAACCGGGAGCAAATAAAATATCCATTTTCCACCTTCGGACGTTAGTTTTTTCATATAATAGAACAAAATACTGTTTGGTTATATTGTAATCTTAATAAAAATATAATAATCTTAATATGAATTGAACGGATTTTATTTCTTTACGGAAAATCAATAAAGAAATAAAAAATCACACCCGAAAAAATTGTATCATAAAAAACGATCGGAATAATACCATGAAATCTGACGAAAGAATAATAAGTTTTGACAAGATCATAAACCTGGTACATGAAAATGCGGAGACATCCTTCTCTCACACAACTTATCAGGAGGAATCCAGACGTTTTCACTATCTCTTAAACGGAGATGACCGTGCCATCGAAGAATCCGTGAAATTATGCGACCCCCTGATCCAAGGAAAGCTCTCCGAAGATCCGCTCCGTAATTTCAGATATCTTTTTATCATAAATACCGGTCTTGCCACAAGATACATAATTGAGGCCGGCGTCCCGCAGGAAACAGCCTATTCCATAAGCGATCTTTATATTCAAAAAGCCGATATCGCCGGATCGATCGAAGAGATTTCGTATCTGAACAAAGAAGTATGGACGGTATTTGTGGAAACCGTAAGATCATTCAAAAAAGAGAGTCCGTATTCAAAACCGATTTTATTCTGCCTGAATTACATAGACTCTCATTTTAATGAAAAGATTATTCTTGAAGATATTGCCGAAAAAACCGGTCTTCATCCCTGCTACCTGGCCACACTTTTCAAAAAGGAAACAGGAAAAACTTTCGGAAACTACCTGACCGAAAAAAGAATCGAAACATCAAAAGCCCTGCTTTCCAAAACAGACTATTCCTTTACCCAGATTGCCTGTTCTCTTGCCTTCTGCTCACAAAGCCACTTTACGAAAGTATTCAGACAGCATACGGGCTTTACGCCAAAACAGTATCGAACGAAATTCTTCAATACCCACCTTACTGCAGTCGGAAAATGACCGATCATATGTCACAGGCTGAACTTGTCTATAATATCCTTAAGGTTCGATACGGCATTTTTACACTCATTAACCTTTTCAATACTTCCCGATGTCTGATTGACCATTTCATATGTCTTTTCCGCGATATCGGATACTCCGGTTGAGGATTCGTTCACTGTGATGTCCATTCCGTTTATCGCAGCCACGATCATATCCATATCATTATTGAGAATCTCAAGATTATCCTTGATCTTTTTCATGCTGTCGCCGAATGTATATGCATCAACCTTATACTGTTCGCTGACTTTACCGAATTCCCTGTAATCCGAAAGAACATTTTTTTCAAGGAACGCTGTTGTAACAGATAAGCATTCTTCCATCTGACTTACGGCATCATTGACTTCCTTAACGATATTTCCGATGTTGTTGACCGCATCCGATGTCTGAGTGGCAAGATTGCTGATCTCCGAAGCCACTACCGCAAATCCTCTTCCTGCTTCTCCCGCTCTCGCTGCTTCTATTGAGGCATTGAGTGACAAAAGACTGGTCTGCTCGGAAATAGTCATAATGGTTGCGGTAAGTTCATTGATCTTTTCAACAGCTTTGGATGCGTTGATTGCCTCTTCGGATTTAACCTTAACGCTCTCATACATCTCCATGGTCTTTCTGCCGGCATTCTCCGTTGTCGAAGCCAGTTCATTTGCTCTGATCAATACTTCTTTTGAAATATCCGAGCCGTCGTCCGCCAGTCTGCCTATGCCTTTTGCATTTGCCTGAACACTCTCAACATTCTGGGTAATGGATGTAGTGGTTGCTGCAGCTTCCTGCATGCCTGCGGCAAGTTCTTCGGTCGTGGACGAATTGTCCGAACAGATATTTCCGACATTGTCTATGGTACTCTGTAATTCTTCGACATTTTCATTGATACTCTGACCTGCCGAATGGATTGATTCGACCATGGTTCTTAAATTGTTTCTGGTTATGGACAGAGCTTTCGCTATGCTGCCGACTTCGTCATTCCTCTTCTCAAGTCTTTTGGATTCCGCATCTTCCGAAAAATCGAAATTGGCCGTCTTGTCGATAACGGGAACCAGCTGACTTAATGCCTGAAGCATGAACATCGTAAAGAATATGACCAGAACTATAACAATCAGGATACAGATAAAGCCTATGATAATAAGAGTGATTCTCATGGTCTTTACATTAGCCATCATGGCATCTTTATCGGCCGTAACGATAACGATATTTCCTGATTCCGTAAAAGCATAACCTGCAACTTTATATGCACCTTTATACTCATACATGCATGAACCGTCAGGAACTTCCTTTCCTGCCTGAAGATCTGAAACTATGCCTTTAACAGCCGCATTTTCAACAGGCTGACCGATCTTTTCCGGTGTTTTGTGATATAACATTGTTCCGTCGGGTGCAACCATATACGCATATGATCCTTCCACGCCCGATATTTCTATCTCACCGATAAGTTTTTCATAATCAATATTGATGAACTTATCATAATCGGCAGTTACCAGAACAATATTTCCCGTATCGGTAAAGGAGTAACCTGCCAGTTTAACGGCACCTTTATACTCATAGATCACATATCCGTCTTCAACTTTTTTGCCTGCCTGAATGTCTGCAACTATTCCTTTAACAGCGGCATTTTCAACAGGCTGTCCTATTTTCTCCGGATTGGTATGCCAGAGCATAGTTCCGTCGGGTGCAACCATATATGCATAAGATCCTTCGACACCGTCGATCTCAATGTTACCGAGAAGTCTGTCATAATCAATCTTCATGAATTCATCATAATCCGCTGTGACTATAACGATATCGCCGTCATTGGTAAATGCATATCCGGCAAGCTTCAGTGCATCTTTGTATTCGTAAAGAACCGATCCGTTTTCAACTTTTTTGCCTGCCTGAAGATCCGCAACTATGCCTTTAACAGCCGCATTTTCAACGGGTTTTCCGATCTTGTCCGCAGTCGGATGCCAGAGCATTGTTCCTTCGGGAGATACCATATACGCATATGAGCCTTCCACATTTCCGATATTTACATCCGAAAAAATGCGGCTTATATTTCCGCCTTCCGAAATATTCACGCTCTTGGCGGTTTCCTCGGCAAGATCCTGAGCATACGACTTATAAACATCCTCACCGAATTCACGTGAGAAATTAATTGATACGGCAGCTTCCTGTGCAAGATTCATTGCATATCCGCCGTATGCCTGTTCACCGAAACGTGTCGCGAAATCAACACCGCTCGCAGCCTCTTCTGCAAGGTTCTGAGCATAATTCAGATATGTGTTTTCCATGGCTTTGCTCGCAAATCTTTCGGCAACAAAAACCTCTATAACAACCAGAACCAGAACAATAATGCTGATAAGAAAAGTGATCTTTGTGCTCATTCGCGAAAAGAAAGGTGTTTTAATATCTTTTTTGCTTAACCTGTCCATACTTCATTCTCCCCGAAACAATCTTTAATGCCGATAAACAGATGTATCGATATTTATTAAACTTATAATGAGTATTATAAAACAAAATGTTTTTGTTGTATTCAAAAATATATCACAAAAAAAACCGTTCTTTTATGGTAAAATGCCTATTTTGGAAGGTTATTGACGTTTTTGACTTTTTTTGTCGTTTTTTTGACGTTTTTTGAAGGTATAACATTATTTTTTTCTCTGAAAATGTCGATAAAATTAATAGTATTCTTTATCGGAGTAACTAATGAAATCTTTAGCTTTTCACAAAGAACAGGGAATATCCATCAGAAGACTGAACATCATACTTTTTACGGTGTCCGCCGTTCTTTGTATTCTTCTTTTGCTGGTACTGCGGAAATCTTCTTCTCTTTATCGCGAATACTCTCAATTATCGGATGATATAATCAATCTTGAAAAGAATGCCACAATGCTCATGGAAGCATCGGACTACCTGACCGAAGAGATCAGGTCTTTTGCCATTACCGGCGACAGACGTCATTTAAACAATTATTTTGAAGAAGCAAACGTTATCCAAAGACGTGAAAGAGCACTGCAGGCATTAAAAAAGAACAATGAAAAAACGGTTGCATACGTTAATCTCGAAAATGCAATGCAGCATTCACAGGATCTGATGAAAACCGAGTATTATTCCGCCAAACTGGCGATCGAAGCATATGATTACAAACTCGATTCCTATCCGGAAGTCATACGAAACACCGTCATTCGCGAACAGGATGAGGCATTATCCAAAGAAGATAAATTAAAACTGGCTGAAGAAATTCTGTTTGACGATCATTATATGCACGAAAAAGAACAGATCTCCAATAATATCAATAAATGTCTGGAAGAACTGGCTGAAGAATTAAAACTCAGAAAAGAGGACATGGACAAAAGGCTTAAAAGACAAACCGTGATCGAACATATACTTATCATGGTCTTAATACTGATCATGTTTGTGATCGTATTCTTCACCTCTCACTATATCATTATTCCGCTCAAAAAAGCCGTAAGCCGTATCCGTGACGAAAGAGATGTCGAATTATCGGGTGCATATGAAGTCAGATTCCTGGCAAAAACATATAACCTGATGTATCAGACCAATCTTGTTAACAAGGAAAAATTAAACTATGAGGCGACACATGATAAACTGACCGGTCTGTATAATCGCCGCGGTTATGATTTCCTCATTAAAAACCTTGATATAGAAACATCGACTCTTATGATCATCGATCTGGACAATTTCAAATCAATTAACGATGAATACGGACATGACGTCGGTGACAAAGTATTAACAAAGGCCGCAGATGTGATATACACAAGCTTCAGAAATCAGGATTATGTCTGCAGGATAGGCGGAGATGAATTTGCGGTAATAATGGTTCACTCCACATCTTCTTTAAAAGAGCTGATCGAAAGAAAAGTACAGCTGATGAACGAAAAAATGTCCGAAGGAAACGATCAGATACCTGCGTGTTCATTCAGTGTGGGTGTTGCATTCGGAGAAAGCAAACAGAGCGTCGACCAGATCTTCAAGAATGCAGATAATGCTTTATATGCGACAAAGAAAGACGGACGTTGCGGTGTAAATTTCAGTGAATAACATTCCGATTCCGCTTTATTCCCAGCTTAAACCATAAATTCTCTTATCCTTGTTCGTATCCTTTTTAAAAGAAGGAAAAGACTCACGGAGGGATTTGATATGATCAGAAAAAAACTTTTAACCGCTATCGCTTTACTCGGACTTTCGGTTATAATTCTGCCGGGCTGCCAAAACAAAACCCGAACGGATACCGGTTTTTCACCGATAGATCCGTCCGTACAAAACATAACCGAATCCGATATTCGGGAATGGAACGGATCGCAGACCGATACCGAAAACACGGCAGATGATACTTCCAAGGCAGCAGACGGTGACGATACATTAAATATTTCGGCATACAATCTTCCGGATGATGAATCCGGTGTATTTTCGTCGGGTGTATCGATCCAGATTGGTAATCATACATTCTGTAATGATGGCTTATTCGCCGGTCCTTTTCACAATTCCGAATCCGAAAAGAAATATATCATTTCAAAACTTGAGGAAGCAGACGATTCTCTTCATGAAGACGTATATGTTTTCGGTATAGGTGAATCCGAGATAAAGGGCGAATACAGATTATTCGGAAAAGAATCAAAAAACGGTGTGATCAGAGATGATGTGGATATGGTTGCAACGATCGACGATTCCGGAAAATACGTCTGGAGCCGTTCATACACTGTCGGACAGTATGATGTGGATCTGACGGATATCATTCCCGCAGTGGACATCTTTGACAAAGTTTACGATCTTGCAGTCGATAACGAGGATAAAATGTTTAATTCCATAACCAAAAAAGAGCCCATCAGCGGAACATATGTGCTCAAAGCCAATAAAGACGGAGATCTGTTTTACGAATTTACGATTAATAAAAACAGTACCGTCAGGATTGACGCATATACCGGGGATATCATTATGAAAAATTTCTGGAACGGAATTTATGACGAATATCCCGATATCAATTCCAAGATCAAGATCGATTACGATAATATTCCGGCATTAAAATAATTAAATCCCACCGGATAATAAACAATTGCATGAAGGAGAACGAATATGGCGATATCTTTGGAAGGCAGACTGTTGATAAAAAACAGTACAAAAGCTGACACAAAACGTGATGAAGGGCTTGAAATACCCGAAGAAATTGAGTATCTGGAATGTATTCAATACGGGGAGAATGCCGAATATCAGAATCTGGATGTTTGTTTTCCAAAAGACCATGACGGAAAACTGCCCGTGATAGTAAGCGTTCACGGTGGCGGATATGTTTACGGAAGTACCAAAGTATATATGTTTTACTGTGCCTCTCTGGCCAAAAGAGGTTTCATCGTCGTTAACTTCAATTACAGGCTTGCTCCTAAATATAATTTCCCGGCACCTTTAGAGGATCTGAACTCAGTTCTTCATTTTATTACCGAAAATGAACAGATGAAAAAATATCCCTTCGATTTTGATAATGTTTTTATTCTCGGTGATTCGGCCGGTGCCCAGATCGCGAGCCAGTACGGTGCCATTTTCACTAATAAAGAATACTGCTCTCTTTTCGGTTTTGAAATGCCGAAGATCAGACTCAAAGGTCTCGGACTCAATTGCGGAAGGTTTGATCTGATGTCACAGGTTAACGAATCCGGCAAAAAAGGGGTTCTTCGTGATTATTTCGGCAAAGATCCACTGCGATTCGGTGAAAAACTCGATGTTCTCAAATATATCGATTCCAATTATCCTCCCACTCATATCATCACTTCATACGGAGATTTTATGATGCCTTATGCAGAACCCATGAAGGAATTTTTGGAATCAAAAAACGTAAAATGCGAATGCAAAATCTACGGTGACGAAAATGTCTGGCATGTTTTCCACGTAAATGTGAGATGGGATGTCGGCATACAGGCCAATGACGATCAGATCGCATTTTTCAAAAAACTGTAACATTTTCCCTTCCCGTCTGTTTATAAATCAGAAGGCGCTTTTGATCAAAAAATTGATTAAATAAATCCGAACCCGAATTCGGATGATCGAAAGGAGAAATGATTTATGAATAACGGGAATATGATCAACAGAACAAATGAATACGATAAGGAACTCTTGGAAAACGTAAGCAAAAAAGTCCGCAAAAAAGCTTTGAATTCGAAAATGATCGCGGTAGCTTCCATTTTTTTACCTCTGCTTCTTTTAGCGGTTCTGTTCCTGCCCCTGATCCCTGTAAGTCCGAAAAAACTGGATATTAAGGTAAGAGTTAATACCGAAGAAAACGGTTATCATTTAACCAGATACAGCAAAAACTCGGACTATTACGGAAACTACAAGGATACCGGTGACTTCGGTTATTGGACAAGAACGTCCGAAAACACGGTACTGATATGTTCGGATAACGAAACAGAACCTTTTGATGAAACGGTTTTTTCGAAACTCGTCATGTACGAAACTTATCCCGCGGTCATTGCGGTTTCGGATGATCTTGACTTTGATGTCGCAAATGTGATAACGATATCTTCGGATTGTCCGATAGAACATTATTCAACGAATCTGGTCAACGACGATAACGGCAATCCTTATTATGTAATAAAGAATGTCAAAACCTCAATTGTTTCCAAACTGAAGTCCTTCAATAAAAGAAAATATTCTGTCGTTTTACTCGAGCTCAGCCCCATTGATCATGTAGCGGTAAAAGATCTTTTCCACAAAGAAAAAACGGTATGGTATGCTTCACATGATAAATAAATTCCAATTGACTGTTTTCTTGTGATAAATTAAAATAGTATCAGTATATACTATGTATATACTTTGTAAGGATATCATTAAGGAGGCACATTATGGATGCATCTATAAAAAAGTGGGGAAACAGTCAGGGTATCAGGATTCCAAAAGAATACCTTAAGACTTTGGGAATAACATCCGAAACACCGTTAAGTATAGAAATTGCCGGAAACACAATTGTTATTCATAAAAAATACTCTCATAAAACTCTTGAAGAAAGAGTATCCGAATCCGGAATGCCTCTTATTTTTTCTGAAGAAACAGATTGGGGAAAACCTCAGGGAAGTGAGGTTTGGTAATGACAGAAATAACACAGGGCGATATTTTAAAACTGGAAAACATCAGTGTTCCCATATATGTCGTAAGTAAGAGTTTTTTCAATTCTTCAGGCGGAATAATCGGCTGTCCTATTGTAAAAAACTCTGAAAAAACAGCGACCCATTTCCCAATCAATCTGGATAATATTAAGGGTTATGTTTTAAGTGAGCAGGTCAGATTCTTCGATATTAAAATCCGCGGTTACAAATTCGTTGCAAGATCTAACTTAAATACTATGACCGAAATAGTAGATACTGTTCAAGGATTTTTCGATTTTTCATAATATGGTAAAAAAGGAATGCATTTGCATTCCTTTTTTTTGCGCGCAGACGGAGGGATTCCCGCCGGCGGCATGGCCGCCTTTCAGGCCGGCTTCGGCACGAAAGCTCCACCGGAGCTTTCTAAACTGCTTTGCAGTTTGCCTTGCGTTCGAATCCCTCCGTCCGGGAACAAATAAGAGACACCTTTCGGTGTCTCTTATAGTTCCCGCAGACGGAGGGATTCGAACCCTCGTGACCCGGAGGTCAAACGCATTTCGAGTGCGCCCCGTTATGACCGCTTCGATACGTCTGCATATATTGTGTCGGGCATCCTTACGGATGCCGACACTTTTTTACGACTTTCCTATTTTACCAAACTTGCTGTCTGTCTTGCAATAGCTAATTCTTCATTTGTGGGAACAACCATTACGGTTACTTTGTCGCCGTCATTGGAGATGATAGCTTCCTCGCCGTGAACGTCGTTCTTGGCATCGTTGATGCTTGCGCCAAGATAACCAAGATACTTACCTGTCATAGCACGTACTCTGCCATCGTTCTCACCGATACCTGCCGTGAAAGCGATAACATCTACGCCGTTCATTGCTGCTGCGTAAGCACCGATGTACTTTGCAACTCTGTAAGTATATGTTTCAAGAGCCATCTTTGCTCGGGCATTACCCTGGTCCATTGCTGCAGACAAATCTCTGAAGTCTGAAGAAACTCCGGACATACCTTCAACACCGGACTTCTTGTTCATGATCGTGTTGATCTCGGAAATTGAAAGGTTCTCTTTCTTTGCAATGAACTCGATGATAGCGGGATCGATATCACCGCATCTGGTTCCCATGATAAGACCTTCGAGAGGAGTAAGACCCATTGAAGTATCTACGCATTTACCATGATCTACAGCTGAAATGCTTGCGCCGTTACCGAGGTGGCAAACGATGATCTTAAGGTCGTCTCTTGTCTTTCCAAGTATCTCTGCTGCTCTTGCAGATACGAAATCGTGGCTTGTACCGTGGAAGCCGTAACGACGAACTTTGTATTTTTCATAGTACTCATAAGGAAGACCGTACATATAAGCTCTTTCAGGCATTGTCTGATGAAATGCCGTATCAAATACCGCAACCATGGGTACGTTGGGCATGATCTTCTTACAAGCGTTGATACCGATAAGATTTGCGGGGTTATGAAGAGGAGCAAGATCGTTGCACTCTGCGATAGCGTCCATAACTTCATCCGTGATAACTACAGATTTTGCAAATTTCTCGCCGCCGTGCACGATACGATGTCCTACAGCTTCAATCTCTTCAAGCGATTTAACAACACCGTGTTCTGCATCTGTCAAAGCATCGATAACTGCCTGGATCGCATATGTGTGATCGGGCATCGGAGTTTCCTTTGTGACTTTATCCTTTCCCGAAGGAGTATGCTTGATACAGGATCCGTCCATACCGATTCTCTCGCAAAGACCTTTTGCAAGAACTTCTTCGCTTTCGGAATTGATCAGCTGATATTTAAGCGATGAACTTCCGCAGTTAATAACTAAAATATTCATGAAATACCTCCTGAATCTATTTGCCGCATTCGCGGGATTTAAATAAATATCAAACACTTTGTTTACCATCGTCAAAGTATGCATTTTCTGCCTTATCCACACTCTGTCGACACCTCAAAATTTTAGGCTTTTTTTGCCTTTTTGTCAATTGAAACCGCTTAGGCGGACAATATCGGCGATCCGGATTTTACCACGTGGAACTGCTTCATCTTCGCCTTTTTACTGCACCTTTATTACTTCCCCGAGTGAAAACGAATAAATGAGGACTTCAGCCACTTTCTTTTTCTCGAGTCTCGACAATGCCTCGGCATAATAATCCAGCTGTGTTTTGTATCTGGCGATCAGTTCTTCACCCGAATCTACTCTGTCGGTTTTGTAATCCATCAGTATGAGTTGGCCGTCTTCTTCGAAATACACGTCGATAACTCCCTGAACCAGTATTCTTTCATCTTCGGGAAATTCGTCATTTACTTCATTCGCCGCAACAGAAAGGACGAAAGGCTGTTCAAGATAGAGTTTTCCGTGCTTTGAAGCTTCGCTCATCCTTTTAGACAGATCGGTTTCAAGGAACCTTAATATCTTCTTTTCATCCACAAGTGCATCATCTTCCTCGTATATGAAAAGCTTTTCTGTCATTTGGGCACGATGCGAACGCAGATTCTCGAGAATGTCACCGTCATAGATATTGGCAAAATCCATCAGTTCCATTACCCTGTGGTACGCACTTCCCCGTTCTGCTCCGCCGTTTTCTCTGCCGGTATCGGAAACGATCTTCGGAACTTTCTTTTCTTCCTTGTGATAGAGCGTGTTTTCGCCGTCTTCTCTTTCGAGATAAGCCGCTTTTTTAAGCTCGGAAACCGTGGTTTTTACAAACAGATTGTCAAGCGGAGTCTGCGTATACCTGTATTCCCTGAAATACTCGTGTCCCTGTGCACTCATAACCAGTTCTTTTCTGGATATCCTGTCTGTTTCTTTTATTATCTCCGTTGTTCTTAATTCCGACGTTTCAAACTGTCTTATATCAAACAGTTCCCTGTTTTCCTTGATGATCGGATATATAAGGTTCAGGAAGGATTTTGCTTCCATCAGATCCACGAATCCCATGCTTTCCGCGGATTCCATGTCGGAAGCCAGTTCTCCCGTCATGATCAGTTTTTCTCTGGCTCTTGTTAACGCAACATACAATACCCTTATTTCCTCACCCCTGTCGATAACGGCTTTCTTCGTGGATATGGCAGTCCTTACCGGTGAAAGGTTCTTTGTTCTTCTCGACAGATCGAATGCATCGCCGCCGATACCGAATTTATCGTCAAAGAGTATCTTGTCGGAATTCCCTTTGAATGCCGTATGAAGACTCGAAACAAAACAGATCGGATATTCGAGTCCCTTGGACTTGTGGATCGTCATTATACGAACGACATTCGCATTTTCATCGAGTATATTTGCCTCTCCCATATCCACTTCCTGTGAGCGAAGTTTCTCGATACTCTTGATGAAATCATGTATTCCGTACATACCCTGCTCTTCGTACTCATCGGCTGTATCGACAAGAAGCTTCACGTTCGCAAGCCTCTGCTCGCCGCCCGGCATGGAAGAAACCATGACCGTGTACTCGTATCTGTCATAAATCTCCCTTATAAGGTCGGAAGCCGGCATATACAGGGATTTTTCCTTAAATGAATCCAGTTCATCCGTAAATGCCGTGATCTTTTGTTTAAGTGCGTCATCATCGCCCTGTACAAGATACAGATAAAGACTGTCTATGAGTCTTTTGCTCTGGCTTTGTGCCCTGATCTTTGCGATGCTTTCCTCGTCAAATCCGCCGATAAATGAATGCATAACACCTAAAAGCGGCAGATCCTGTCTGGGATTGTCGATCACTGAAAGAAAATTCAGGATAAGCTGAACTTCGCTCGCCGAATAATAACCGTTTTTCGAAATTACATATGCGGGAATTCCGTATTTCTTCAATACTTTCTGGAAGATCACTTCGCGACCGCCTGTAGCTCTTAAAAGTATTGCAATGTCGGAATAATGCATTTCACGCATCGTGTCTTTTTTTACATCATAAACCTTAGTTTCGGCTTCTTTTAATTCCAGGATCCTTTGCGCAACCATCATGGCTTCTAACTCATTGGCGTTCATTTTGCCTGTAAGAACGTTTTCTTTTCTGTCATCTTTGAGGAAATACAAAAGTTCGGCCTTGTTACCCTGCGCTTCGGGATAGTCTTTCTTTCCGAGGTTCAGTCTCTCGTCTTCATCATATTCGACGCCGCCGACTTCTTCTTTCATGATCCTTTCGAAGATGAAATTAACCGCATCGATCACTTCCTTACGGCTTCTGAAATTGTTGGAAAGATTAATCCTTACATCCCTCTGTGTCTCATCCTTTTTGTACGTATTGCATTTTTCCTTGAATATATCCGGCTTGGCAAGGCGGAATCCGTAAATGCTCTGCTTGATATCGCCCACCATGAATCTGTTCCCGACAGGAGATTCTTCGTCTTTTGAAACGATCCCGAGAATGGTTTCCTGCACATCGTTTGAATCCTGATATTCGTCGATCATCACTTCGTCGAAAAAATCCCTGTAGCTTAATGCCGTCTTCGTGGGAACGATCTTTCCGTCTTCCTTTTTGGCGAGTATTTCAAGAGCCATATGCTCCATATCGTTAAAATCGATTATGCCTTCTTCGCGTTTTTTCGCGTCGAAATTATCCATGAAAAGAAGGAGGAACTCTATGATTGCATTCGTGCATTCATAGCCCTTTTTTATAAGATCCCCGTATTTTTCCTCATCCGTGAAATGAAACTCTTTGACTGTTTTGTCGATAAGAGCCTGACCTCTCTTGATCCTTGCGGTTGCCTCATCTTTTACTTCAAGACTCTCCTCGTCGAATTTTTTGGAGCCATATTTTAGATCCACTTTCGAAATATCGGCAAGAAGACGCGTTCTGCGTTTGAAATCCGCATCGTAAAGACTTTCCAAAAAAGATATTTTGCCGTTTGCTTCTTCAAGATGCTTGGTAAGCTGCGTTCCTCCAACAAGATCCTTAACTTTTTTGAATTCCTTTAATGCCTCTTCTATGTAAAAATTCTCATACTCAATTAAATATCTGATAAACGGCATTTCCCACACGTCCGTATCTTTGTCGACCATAAGGCTTTCAAGTGTTTCACGCGGGAAAACCGTGCTTGAAGCGGCACTGTTCAATGCAAAAATGATCTCTTTTAAATTTCCGTACTTACCCTTGGGGGCATACATTTCCACAAGATTTCTGAAACTTTCGCTTTCTGCGAGGAAAAGCTGCTCGACAGTATCGTCGAACGCCTCGTTAAGAATCTTAATCCTCTCGCCTTCGTTACAAACCCTGAAGGACGGATCGACACCGATCTCCGCGAAATGATTCTTCAGGATAAAAAGACAGAAACTGTCGATAGTGGTGATCTGAGCAGTATGAATAAGAGCGATCTGTTTCCTTAAATATGTATTGTCCGGATCTTTCGCAAGTTCTTCCCGGAGTCTTTTTCCGATCCTCTCACGCATTTCTCCCGCAGCGGCATTCGTAAATGTCACGATGAGCATCCTGTCGATCGAAGAAGGATTCTCCTTATTGCATATCTTATTTGCGATCCTCTCCGTCAGAACCGCGGTTTTACCGCTTCCCGCCGCAGCCGATACTATAATGTTTTTATTTCTTAAATCTATGACTTTTTGTTGTTCGGGAGTAAATTCCATTACTGTTATTCCTCTTATTCTTCGCCTGTTTCGTCTGTTAATTCCGTTTCTTCACGATTTTCCGTACGATATTCATATCCCGCTATCTTGGGATCGAATCCGCAGATACCCTTCAGGGCACAGTTATCACATGCGGTTTTCTGACCTGATCTCAGGGGGTTAAGGTCTATCTGTCCGAGAAGGATCTGCAGTGATAAGGCAAGTGCCTCAGACTCTGCATTTTGCAGAAGTGTATTGAATTCTTCGGGTGTAAAAACGTTTGAACTTTTGGATACGCTGTTATCCTTGTTTTTCTTAACCGGCACCACTTCGGATCTTGTGCCCGGATTCATCAGTTCCGCATCCAGGCATTCCAGAACTTTGTCATCGTTTACTATCGCACCCGTCGGCATGAGTTTTTTTCTTATTTCCTTTTCGGCATCGTCGTTAACGCTTACGAAAGGATCGTCGATAGCATAATAAAGCATCGCTGCCGGAAGAACATTTTTATCGGGATATTTTTCTTTGAGGGCTTCGACAACACTCCTCATGTAAATGGCCAGCTGGAGCGAAGTTCCGTTATTTACGGCCTCCTCGTCAAACTTGTGTGTCGAAGATTTGTAATCGATGATCTTCACATATTTGTTGCCGTTTTCGTCATCGAAAATATCCGTTCTGTCAACTCTTCCTTTTAACACTATATGTGTCTTATCGCCGTCATCGCTCTCAACATCGTACATGGTATTGAAATTCATTTCGTACATCTCAGGTCTGAACTGTCCCTTCGAGAGCTGGAAACCGAGTGTTTTTACGGTTCTCTTCATTATTCGCGAAAGCTGGGTTGCATAGTATTTGGTCTTCTCGTCGGATTTTAAAAGATCGCCGCCGTATTCGTTTTTGAGTGCTTCGACCGCTTCGTCTATTTCTTTTTCGATATAATCGACAGCCACGGTGGAGAAATCCAGATCCTGTTCTTTCAGTTTCTCTCCTACTTCTTCAAGCACATTGTGGGCAAGATTACCCATATCGGTATATTCAAGCCCGAATTCTTCCCTTTGTTTAAGCTTAAGGCCGTTTTCGACAAAATGAGCATACTGGCAGGCCGCGAACGTTTCGAGCGTTGAAACCGAAACGGTGAGGATATCTCCGTAAAGACTTCTTGCGGTTTTTATATCAAGATTTTCGTGAGAATACTCTCTGAAGGCATTCTCCGCCATCTTTTCGCACCACTCTTCTCCGCCTTCCTGCTGTTTGATGATCCTGATATCGGCGAAAAGCACCTCTTCCATTTTTTCATCCAGAAGACCTGCCGCATAAAGTCCGAGAAGTTTTCCGGTATCTTCCTTGATGTCGGCAATGAAATTTCTCAGATGAGAATCCGTTTTATCCTCAACTTTAAAACCTTTGTACATATTCTTCAAAATATCGATAAGATACGAAGGAATGAGATTTTCTCCCCTTCCTCCGACACTTGCATAGGAAAGATACAGTTTGTCGGTAGGTTTGGTAAGATTGAGGTAAATATACAACTGCTCGATAAATGCCAGTTCATCACTCGTCGGCGAAAGATGACAGTCGAGTCTTTTAAGTTCCTCTTTGTCTGGAAGCGAAAGCAGGCCGCTGTTCGTTCCGGACTTCGGAATATTTCCGTCGTTAACACCCACGATAAAGAGCATCTTTATTTCTTTTAATCTGGTCCTCTGCATATCTCCGACCAGAAGGGAATCGACTCTCTGCGGAAGGATCCCTATACGGATTTCCGAGAAACCTACTTTCAGAATGTCGCTTAATTCCTTGATGGTGAACATCTCATCTCCCATAAGGTCACAGAGAGAATCAAACAGTTCGATCACCTTGTTGTAAACGCCCTCATATTCCATGGCTTCTTCTATCAGGCCGAGTTCTCTGAATTCTTCGGCTTTTTCGGTGAGTTTTTCGCTGACTCTGCCTTCTTCGAGAATGTTGTAGATCTGCTCTGTCCATACGGAAAGTTTTCTTTTCCTTACACCGTCTTTTGTGATTTCCGAAAAGATACCTATGAAGTTTTCCCTGAGTGAATTAACATATTCGAGTCCCTCGGCATTAAGCTTCATTTCCCTGCTTTCGAATTCGAAAGGCTCTCTCCACCTGGAAATACCCTTTATCCCACGGGCATAAACATAGTTTTCGAGTCTGTCCGTTTCCTCATCTTCAAAAGGGGAGATCCCTGTACGGAGCAGTCTTATGACATCTTCCGCCCTGAAATTGTTCTTAAGGATATCCGTGATCCCGTTAATGTATTTCACAAGCGGATTGTTTAAAATCGTTCTGTTCGAATCGACGTAATGAGGAATGTTATACTTTCTTAAGTACTTGGAGATCGGCTTCTGATATTTGGTCATATCTGCACAGATGAGCGCAACATCCCTGTATCTTAGATCGTTGTCATCGATCTCTTTTAAGATCGCATCGCATACCGTACGGCATTCGCTGTCGATGTCCGCACATTTAAAAATGCGCACATTCCCGTTGAATTTCTCGCTTTCCTTTTCATTCCTGAAAAGATTCTTTTCAAGATAAGCCAGGTCGGGATTGTTTTCATGCCTGTGGTCTTTTTTCAGGCGTATGTCACTCATGACCTCGATCCTGTTTTTGTCGCACTCTTCTATCAGATCGGCAATATTTCTTTTCGTGAGGTCGAAAAGATACTTTTCTTTCGTGATCTTTCTCGGATTCTCGCTCTCGTCATTATCGAAAGGCAGTGTAATATAAACATCTTTTGAATGCTTAATAAGTGCCGTGATCGCCTTTATCTGTATAGGGGTAAAGCCCGTAAATCCGTCGAAGATAAGTACGCTTTCAGCCACCTTTTTCGAAAGGGGAAGTCTTTCGACAAACAGATCGAGCATTACCTCCTTGGTAATGTATTTTTCCTCGCACTCTTTGAGGAATACTTCGTAAAGAAGCTTAAGATCGCCGAGTTTCAGACGAAGACTCTCATTCCTGCATTCGCTCTTGATCCTGTCGATATCTTCCGGACTGACATTGTACTGCATAAACTCCGAGATGACGGATTTGACTTCCGCGGACCAGCCCGGATTGTCCATTCCTCTCGAAAGAACACTCAGTTCATCCCTTATCTTGGAAGCACCTCTTTTGATAAGAAGGCTTTTCCCCGTATCATCAAGCAGTGTTCTTTTGGGAACGCCGACTTCCTCGAATACTTTTCTCGGGAGTCGCGAAAAGCTTAATACATCTATATTTATTATCCCGCCGTCAGGATGCAGATTGGCCATCTGCCACTGTGTCTGCATGGTAAACTGGTCGGGAACGATCATAAGAACGTTATTCTGTCTGCTTTTGCACGCTATTTCTATGGCAAGCTTCTGCACATATTCGCTTTTTCCGCTTCCCGAACCGCCTAAAATAAATCTAATCGCCATGTTTTGCTACCTCGTTTATGGTCTGATCCCACTCTTTGTGATATCATTTCTATTATACAACAACCCTCACCCTAAATATATGAATTACAACTTAAATCCGCAATGAATATCAATATTACCTGCATCAACAGAATATCGGATTACCTGGAATGCTCCGTTCCCACCCTGTATGTCACTTCCGTTCGGGAAGTGGCTGATTTTCTTCGTTCAAAAGGCGAAGCCGTCTGTATACATATAAATGACGAAAGTGAACTTTCCGATTTTGATTCCTATAAATATTTTACCACAGGAGATGTCCAATATTCAGGACACCTTAATATGGTATACTGTCATATAAAGAACATACCCTTTGTGATCGCTCAGGATGACTCGATCCTGATACGCGAGGAATGTCCCGAAGACCTTGATAAAATATATGAAATGTATGAAGATCCGGAATGCCGGAGATTCTTGGAACCCCTTCCACCGTCAGATTCCGTGTTAACCCCCGAAAGCCGCTTTGAATCCGTAAAAAACGGCTATATGCTCTTCGGATACGGAATGTGGATCGTCGAAGAAAAAAGCACGGGTGAGGTTATCGGCCGCGCCGGTTTCGAATATCAGGATGAAAAGACCGTATCCCTGGGTTTTATGATCCGTTCCGACAAAAGAAAAAAAGGCTATGCGCGTAACGCATGCCTTTTATGTCTCA
This sequence comes from Lachnospiraceae bacterium, assembly GCA_024698715.1. Lineage (GTDB taxonomy): Bacteria > Bacillota > Clostridia > Lachnospirales > Lachnospiraceae > UBA3766. The sequence goes on along the minus strand of JAILRA010000054.1, from coordinate 61,047 downwards.
ACTATCTGAAAGACTCCCTTCCCGACATGAAGGTCACCGCGAAATGCAGTAGTACTAATGAAGCATCATTAAAAGTTCTTTCCTTTTTGTCGGATGTTTTCCCGTTAGAAATCCTAAAAATATAACCTTATTTATCACGGAAGAGCAGACCGAATGTGCCCGGACCGCAGTTTACGGCAATGGACGCACAGGCCTGTTCGAAGTAGATCTCGTCGAAATCCATCTTTTTGGAAATGTAATCTCTTATCCAGTCCATTTCTTTTTTGTTGAGTCCCACGTAGGTTATGAACAGAACCCTGTTATCGATCCGTGAGCTTACGGAAAGGCAGGAATTGATATAGTATCTCCATGCGCTTACCGATGAACCGAAATAAATCTTTCCGAGTTTCATTCTGCCTTTTTTCAAAACCAGAACGGGACGGCCCATAAGCGATTTAACAAGATTGGCAGTTCTGCCGTTAACCTGTTTGGATCTTGCAAGGTAGTCCAGATTGTCAACGATAAAACTCGTGTGGATCTTGTTTTTGATCTCTTCGAGTCGTTCTATGATATGCCTGGGTCCGAGTCCGCTCTCAGCCAGTCTGCAGGCTTCGATAACAAGGAGACCCTGACCGCTCGAAAGATGTCCGGAATCGAAAACAAATACGTTTTCAAAAGCTTTTGCCGCTTCAATGGCCGTAGGACAACCGCTGTTTTCGATCTTTGACGAGATGGAGATATGTACGACATTGTTTGCATACTCAAGCTGCTTTGCAAAGAACGCTTCATGCTCTTTGGAATCCGGTCCCATGGGCATGATGGTAGTGGTCGTGTCTTCCATATATTTTATTACGCCGGAAGTATCTATTTCACTGCCGTCTTTGAATGTTCCTTCTCTTGTACGGACTTTATGAGGCAGTATGGCTATATCGTATTTTTCGATATATTCACGAGGCAGATCGGCAACACTTTCCGTGGATATGGCAACCATTTTTCTCTTCTGATTACCGCGCATCCACGAGATCGTTTCCTTAAGGATCTCGCCGTCCCCGCCCATTACTTTGACTATGTCTTTGGGAAGATGTCTCAAAAGTTCGCTTTCAAGATCATCCGCACTTACGGGTTTTACCAGATATCCGTCAAAATTTTCCTTCGCATAAAGTTCTCTGTTCTCCTCACCCGCATTCGCCGTAAGGATAACGATCTTACTGTCACGACTGCTGCCGCCTGTCTGGTTTCTGATGCGTTTTTTGCATTCGATACCGTCCATCTCGGGCATAAGATGATCCATGAAGATCACATTGTATTCGATGTTCTGTGTCTTCTTTAACGCAGCCTCACCGCTCTTTACGGTATCTATCACTACCTTGGTGTCACGAAGCAGTTTTGCCGCCACCATAAGGTTTGCCTCATTGTCATCAACAATAAGGATCCTCGCTTCGGGTGCTTCAAATTTCTGTCTGTATTCGCTCTTCTTGCCGATCCCGTGAGATTTTTCGAAATCATATTCCCCGATCTGCTTGTCGCTCACGGCTCTCTGGGGAATTTCGACTATAAAAGTGGAACCTTTCGTGTATACACTGTTTACGGCGATCTTTCCGCCCATAAGATCTAGGAACTGCTTTACGATGGAAAGTCCGAGACCGGTACCTTCTATGTGGTTGTTCACATCTTCGTCAACCCTCTTAAACGCACTGAAAAGGAACGGGATGTCTTCCTTTTTGATACCGATACCCGTATCGGATACCGTATAGATGATATTAAAAGTCTCATTGTCGATCCTCTCGCACTGCACTGTCAGCGAAATTGAACCTTCTTTGGTGTATTTTATGGCATTGTTCAATATATTGATCAGTATCTGTTTGATCCTGACTTCGTCTCCGACAAGTTCTGCGGGCACATCGGGCGAAACATTGATCTGAAATTTCAGATTCTTTTCCTTAGCCCTGATCCAGAGCATTCCGACCAGATCGGAGAGCATGTTTCCGGTGTGATAGGGTGCGATGAGAAGATGCATCTTTCCGGATTTGAACTTCGACATATCAAGAATATCATTGATAAGATTTAAAAGAAGTTTGCCGGCTGAACGTATATTTACGGCATCTTCCACAACTTCGTCGTTAATGTTTTCACGAAGGATCATTTCGTTGAGACCGATGATGGTATTTATGGGGGTACGGATCTCATGACTCATGCTTGAGAAAAACTGATTCTGTGCGGCATTAAGCATTTCGATCTCTTTTTTCTGTTCCTCGGTCCTCTTCTTCTCTTTTACAAAAAGGTTTATTTCAAGACTTACGAGGATACTGGTCGCGATACTGATTATCACCAGTGAAACGAATGCAAAAATACCGCCTTGCAGTTCCGAATTCTTATGAATGAACTCCGGATGAAAGATACCCAGATAATAACAGAAAGTTGCCGTCAGCAGTTCAAGCACGAAGAATACGATCCTGGTCTTTCCGCTCAGTAAAAGGCTTATAAGAAGAATAATGTAGATAAACCAGATCGGAGCCCCGCTGTTTATTCCTCCGCCGAAGATAAATGACATGGGGAAAAATATAAATCCGATTATAAAACAGATGATTGCCGAACCCGCTTTTATGTGATTGTTCTTTACTGAAACAATGCTCGCGATCAGAACAAAAAGCATCACGGCTCCCAGAAGGATGATATCACGTAAAAAATCATCATACCCGGTCAGTATGATCTCTATAAGATCCACTCCGAGTATTATCTCCGTAATAAAAGCATTCAGAACAAAAAGTCTCAGACGGATGTCCTTATCATTATCATATAGTTTGTCATGTATTTTTTTCTTTTTCATCAATCCGACTCCTTATCGGGTTTTGATTCATCCCTGTTCGTCTTCAAGTTCAAATTCCTTTACCGCGACCGGATCTTCTTCATCTTCTTCGTCCGACTCGGCAAAATACTCGGTAACCGGTTCAAATTCAAGAACTTCCCCGTCTTTTGCCTTATTGTTTTCGGATTCTTCTCTTTCAAAGCCCCATTTTGTTTCATCTTCTGTTTCAAACGTATCAGCCGACTCAAATTCGATTATTCCGTCATCTTCCTCCGTTTCTTCGGGTTTGAATTCAAGAATGTCGGTATTTGAGTCTGCCGCATCGGCATTATCATCCAGAGCATACGATATTTTTTCCTTCAGAATTTCGTATTCGCTCATCACACGCATGTGATTTTCGATGATATAACCGTCTCTTTTCTCTTTTGCGGCTTTTTCAAGTTTAAGTGCTTCTTCCGATAGATCTTTTGCTCCGATCATCTTTGAAGTACTCTTTAGCGCATGAACAACGATCTCGTAATTGCCCCAGTCTTTTTCCTCGTAGAATTTTAAGAGCGAAGAGATCTTTTCATCAGCTTCCTTTGCAAACTGCAGCAAAAGGGATGTATAAAATTCCTCATCGCCGAGACAGTATTTCAGTCCGGATTCTATATCGATGCCGCTGTTTTCAAGCTTTTCACTTAAAGATGATCCTTCCCGGGGATCATCCTTCGGAGATTCCGGTTTTGTTCCTTCCGGATTCCTGTTATTATCATCGACAGTTTCATTCTCTTCCCTGTCGTTTTCATCGAATTCGAAGGAAATGCTGGATTTTGGAAGTACCTGTTTTAAGACTCTTTCAAGTTCTTCCGTTTCTATGGGTTTACTTACAAATCCGTCAAAGCCTTCGGAAAGAAACATCTGTTTTGCCGAACTCATGGCATTAGCGGTCAGTGCAACTATGGGGATGTTATTGGCAAGACCGGAAACGTCGGCACGTATTCTCTTCATGGCCTCAACACCGTCCATTCCGCCCATCATGTGGTCCATGAACACGATATCAAACTGCTTTTCCCTGCACATATCTATGGATTCCTGACCGGAAGCCGCAGTCGATACTATCATTTTGTATCGTTTGAATATACTCTTTGCCACTACAAGGTTCATCGGCTCATCATCAACTACCAGCGCTCTGACACCATTGCAGTACAAGCGTCCCACACCTTCATCTTTTGCATTAAGATTGGAATTGAGAACAGTAACAACGGGAAAGCAGTAGAACGGTTTTTCCATTATTCTGGCACCGGATCTTGCGGGAAGTACAAAATCTCCGTTTGCAACCACAACAACGATCATGTCCTTGGCGAGTTCTTCCATAAGACCGATATCGGAGCAGTACTCTTCCTCTCCGACAAAAAGATGAGTCATATTAAGAGATTCTTTCAGTCTCTTAAGGTTTTCGGTATTGTCAACTCTGTGCATCTGTACGCCCAGACCCTTAACAATATTCAGGACCATTGCATTATAATATTCACGAACCGAAGGATTGGGGAATTTTTCAAAATGAAGATAAGCACCGAGGCAGAGTTTTTCCGGATTGGCAACCGACATGCAGCTTGTGGAATCCACCACTGACTGAGGAAGGCTTACATGAACGCTCGTTCCGACATCGGGCTTGCTTTTGATTATCATGAATCCGCCGAGAACCGAAACGAAGCCGGATACGATGGAAAGGCCCAGACCGAGTCCGCCGCCGAGTCGTGCTCTTCCGGAATCAACCTGATAAAATCTTTCGTATACTCTTTCAAGTTCTTCCTCGGACATACCTATACCGGTATCCGTAACTTCTATCAAAAGATTAACTCCGTATTCTTTTTCTTCGGAGGAAATTCGGACATAAACACCGCCTTCGTGAGTATATTTAAGGCCGTTAGAGATAAGTGCCCTGAGAATTTTTTTGATCTTGGCGGCATCGGAATTCATTACCGACGGGATGGAAGGGTCCACATCGATAACAAGTTCCACGTCTTTTGACTTGTATTCACGTATTTCGACGATCAGATCGTTAAGGATCGAGGAAAGCATATAGTCTTCATTGTTTACGACTATTTTCTTACGGTCGATCTCCGAATAATCCAGAATATCGCCTATCTGCTCCGCAACTTTTCTTCCGGCATTTCTGACCGAGATCATATCGCGGCGGATGGCATCATTGTCCTCTTTATCTATACAGATTCCCGAAAGACCGATCACGGCATTTACGGGAGTTCTGAGTTCATGCGACACGTTTGCGAGAAAATCGTTCAAACGCTCGGTAGCATCGGTAAGTATAAGGATCTCATCCTTTGATTTGTTTAAAACCAGAGACCATCTGTCGATAACGGTTTTGGAAAACCATCCGATCATAAATATCAGGACACAATGAAGCACTATCCGGCTTATCGTCAGTGCGTCAAATTCGAATCCTTCATTCATCGAACTCTTTATGATCCCGTATGCCATTGTCACGTAATAAGTCGCCAGCGCCAGATCGATAAGTTTTTTCTGACCTGTCAGGGTATACAGGACCATGATAGCCGAAATGACCACGGCGAGATCGAATGTGCTGGTTTCGTGAATTCCGTAAAAGAAAAAGGAACACATCATTAAGACGGAATAAAACCATAATCTCACATTCGTCGGAAGCAGCTGACGGACATGAATTATCCAGCTGGCAATTATGCCAACTCCTATAGGGATGAGAGCCCATTTTTCCCATCCCATCAAAAACGATTCCAAGATCAGACTTGCTGCCAGTATAGTGTAACCGACCAGAAGCATTAATTGTGCAGCCTGAAAACTGTCTTTTGTTTCGTCATTATTCATTCTTCTTTTCCCTCAGAGAATAATCCTTGTCTTCCTCGATTATGGAAAGCATGATGTCCGCATATTTCGGATCGAACTGCGTTCCGCGTCCTTTTTTGATCTCTTCGATTATTACATCCTGTTTCAATACGTCCCTGTAACTCCTGAAACTGGACATGGCATCATATGCGTCCGCTATTGCGATTATCTTTGCGGATTCGGCTATTTCGCTTCCCGAAAGACCGTCGGGATAGCCTTTTCCGTCGTAACGCTCATGATGGAATTTGGCGCCCAGTGCAAGATTGGGATCTTCTTTAACCTTTTCCAGTATATTGGCTCCCATTACCGGATGTTTCTTGACCATGTCGAATTCTTCGTCCGACAGACGGTCCGGCTTGTTTATCACGGCATCGGGAACACCTATCTTTCCTATATCATGCAAAAGACCCATGATATATATTTCTTCCCTGTCTTTTTCGGAGAAACCTGCTCTCTTTGCGATCTCCTTTGAATACTCGGCAACTCTCTGTGAATGTCCGTTTGTATAATTGTCCTTCGTATCGATGGCAACGGCAAGTGATTCCACAAGATGAAGGAACAGATTTCTGTTTTCCCTGGTCTTTTCTTCCACTTCGGTACTGAGCTGTTTTTGTAGCGTGATGAGTTCGAGAATATGACCCACGCGAAGCTGAAGTATTTCCGGTACAAAAGGCTTTTTGATAAAATCCATGGCGCCCATCGCAAGTCCCCTGCTCTCAGCCTGGGAACTCTCGTCAGCAGTAAGGAAAATGACGGGAATCCTTGAGGATTCGTCTTCTTTCTGTCTCAGTTTTTCAAGCGTCTCGAATCCGTCCATTCCGGGCATTTTGATATCCAGAAGGATAAGATCGGCCTCCGAATCCGTCTTTTCGAAATAATCAAGAAGGGCCTGTCCGGATTTCATGGCTATAACATGTATTCCGTTCGAACTGAGAACCTTTCCGGCAACCTGAAGGTTCAGATTGTCGTCATCCACGATAATGACCTTCTTTTCTTTTTTGACTTTCTTTTCTTCGGGCTCTCCGCCTATGAATTCCGTTTCAACGGCAATCAAAAGTGAATCGGAATATTTTTCATTCCATTTGTTTGTAATATGCGAGATTACCGTATCGATCGAATCTTCTCTGATATCCGTCAGGAACACAAAATACTGATTGTAACGGTTTCTCATGAGAATGTCGGATTTTCTTAAGGATTTTCTCACATGATTTCCGAACTCGTCACATGCTTCCTTATAATCCGTATCACTCATACCTTCCTTTTTGTTCAGCGTGAACAGTACTTTGCAGGCACCGAGCCTGTGGCGGATGATATATCTGATAACATATCTGTAAACATGCGAAAATGCATCCGAATCAAGCTGAAGTGCCACGTTCGGGATAGTTCTTTCACCGAGTATTTCGGAAAGTGTCCTGATATCCAGTTCGGTAACGTTCATCTCATCTTCACTGAACGAATCCGCACTGTAAAGAGAGTATCCGTGCTTTCCGTTTTTCTTTACCGTATAAAGAGATTTGTCGGCAAATTTCAGAAGCGAATTGTAATCATTGCCGTGTCTCGGAACAAAAACCGCGCCCACGGAAGCACCGAGCGGGATGTTCATCTCTTCGCCCATCATTTCCTTGGCGGATTTTAAAAGTTTTTCATTAAGAAAGACCGTTATTTCGGAAACCGATTCTTCACTGTCCGCATTGGGGCAGAATGCCACAAACTCGTCTCCGCCTATTCGTCCGCAGGTACTGCCCGAAGGCACGGTCTCCCTTATAATATTTGAGAAAGAAATAAGTACCTTGTCTCCCATCTCGTGTCCGTAAATATCATTGACTAGTTTGAACGAGTCAAGGTCGATCATCATAAGACAACCCGATGCGGATGCACAGACTTTCTGAAGCTGTGAATTTGTCGCAGCCTTATTTAAAAATCCGGTCAGTTTATCGGTGGTCGCCTCGTTTTTAAGGCTTATCATCTCTTTCTGCTTGGATACGATATTGTCGATCCTTCGAAGAAGTACCTCGGGATTGAACGGCTTTCTGATATAATCAGAAACACCTACTTCAAATCCTCGGCTTTCCGTACTCGATTCCTCGTCTGCCGTCAGGAATATAACCGGCGTTTCCGCAATTCCCTTTTCCTTCTCCATGGCACGAAGATGTTTAAGCGTTTCAAACCCGTCCATATCGGGCATTTTGATATCAAGCAGTATCAGATCGGGAATCCCTTTTTCCTTAACGTAATCAAGTAAAAGTCTTCCTGATTTGAGTGCCGTGACTCTCATATTGTTTTTGCTTAAAATATGTCCCGCCATCTGAAGATTCGCGGTATCGTCGTCAACTACAATAATCCATTTGGTCATTATCTGTTCCTCGTATTAATACAAAATGATTTTTATTATTCCTCTTTCATATGCGGGATCGGTCGTAAGCTGAACCGCATTATCGTTAATCATATCCCTGTGGAAGAAATGAATATGTCCCGCGAGAACCAGTCTGACAGGTGAATCTTCTTCCTTAACGAACCCGATCAGCTGCGATGTGGGCTCATCCGGATAAATTCCACCGGTACCAAGTAATACTCTCGATGACCCGTCTTCGTTTCCGCCCCAGACCTCGTTGGTCCTTTCTATCAGATCCGAATCGGGATCGTCGGGCACAAGCGGAACATGCTCCGCGATTATCACCGGTTTGCCCGATCTTTTCAGTTCCTCAATAGCAGAAACGGTTTCTGCGCCGAAGCGGTTATTAGCATCATCCAGAAGAAGTATGTCAAACTCGTCGAAATGTCTTATCTCAACACTTTCCCTTACTTCGTTTATACTGTCGAATCGCGATAGATATTCGTCATATGCCTTCTCGGAAAAATACTCGTTTCCGTATTCGAAATCATGATTTCCCATGCAGAAAAGATACGGACATCTGAGTTTTCCTATCTCTTTTTCAATAAATTCGATCGAGGCATATGTGGCTTCATCGGCTATATCGCCCCCGAAGATCACAAGGTCCGGATCATCTTTTCTGATATATTTTATGATCGTTGAAAAATTTTCATCCGCCCCCTTGGAATCAAACATGAAAGCCTGATATCTTTCACTGCATTTTTCCGCAAGTTCTTTGTCCCTGTCATCACAGAGACTTATATGCGAATCCGCCACGAAATATATTTCAAAAGGCTTTTCAAGACCTTCTATGTCTATTTTTTCTTCATATACAGAAACATTGAATTTATTCAGGGATTTTAATTTATTGACGCCCCTTTGCGGAATGCGTAGAACGATCAGTATCGCAATAAGTGATACAACAATGAAGACCGCCCCCGCATACATCGTTGTTTTTATGATTTTATCTTTCATATTCCGTTTAAGATCCGGATTTTCATTCTGCGTTTTCTGTTTCCGGATCTATGCATTTCAGATGTATTCAATTCTTATAAATACCCATATTTAATGATATTAGAATACCCAATGAATGTCAATTGTAGGACTAACCTACAAAAAGCCAAAAATTACATCATTACGCACAAAAATCCGGCCTTCCGGCCGGATTTTAAACATTACTCTGTTTAACCTGAATATTAAAGTGTTACATGATCGAGTTTCCAGATCTCATCCACATACTGCTTGATGGTTCTGTCGGATGTGAACTTGCCTGAGCAGGCAACATTCATCATTGCCATGTAAGCCCATTTCTTCTTGTCCATATAAGCTTCTTCAACACGCTTCTGAGCAGCGGCATAGGACTTGAAATCCTTGAGAATGAAATATCTGTCTGCTTTGCTGGTGCTTAACGTGTTAAGAAGAGAATTGTACAAAGGTCTGAAAAGTTCGGTATCTTCGGAATATGTTCCGTTGATGAGCTGCATGAGAACTTTTCTTACATCGGGATCGTTGTTGAAGATCTCCATGGGATCGTATCCGCCGAAGTTCTCGTATCTGATAACCTCATCCGATGAAAGACCGAAGATAAACGCATTGTCCTCGCCGACTTCTTCGACGATCTCTACGTTTGCACCGTCCATTGTACCGATCGTAACGGCACCGTTTAACATAAATTTCATGTTACCGGTTCCGGATGCTTCCTTGGATGCGGTAGAGATCTGCTCTGATACATCTGCTGCCGCAAAAATGATCTCGGCATTTGATACTCTGTAGTTTTCGATAAATACAACCTTGATCTTTCCGTCAATGAATTTATCGTTATTGATAACATCTGCAACGGAATTGATAAGTTTGATGGTAAGTTTTGCATTCTCGTATCCGGCAGCAGCCTTTGCTCCGAAAATGAAGGTTCTGGGATAGAATTCCATATCAGGATGTTCTTTGATCTCATTGTAAAGATACATGATGTGAAGGATGTTCAAAAGCTGTCTCTTGTACTCATGAAGTCTCTTTACCTGAACGTCAAAGATGGATCTGGGATCCACATCGATTCCGTTATGCTCTTTAATGTATTTTGCAAGTCTGACCTTGTTCTGATACTTGATGTTCATGAACTCGGCCTGAGCCTTTTTGTCGGAAGCGTAAACTTTTAATCCCTTAAGCTGTGGAAGATCCGTGATCCACTCGTCACCGACATGCTCTGTTACCCAGTCTGCAAGAAGAGGATTTCCGTGAAGAAGGAATCTTCTCTGAGTAATACCGTTTGTCTTATTGTTGAATTTTTCCGGGAACATCTCGTAGAAATCCTTTAACTCCTGATTCTTGAGGATTTCCGTATGAAGTCTTGCAACACCGTTTACTGAATATCCGGCAACGATGGCAAGGTGTGCCATCTTAACCTGTCCGTCGTAAACGATCGCCATCTTTGCGATCTTATCCTTGTTTCCGGGATATTTGTATTCGATCTCTCTGATAAATCTTCTGTTGATCTCTTCAACGATCTGGTAGATTCTCGGAAGTAATCTGGAGAAAAGTTCGATGGGCCATTTTTCAAGTGCTTCCGCCATGATCGTATGGTTTGTGTAAGCACATGTTTTTGTTGTAACATCCCATGCTTCATCCCATGTAAGATAATACTCATCCATGAGGATCCTCATAAGTTCCGCGATCGCAACAGTGGGATGCGTATCGTTTAACTGGAATGTCACTTTCTCATAAAACTTCTTTATATCTTTATGCTTTCTCATATATTTCGCAACAGCTTCCTGAACCGATGCAGAAATAAAGAAATACTGCTGTTTAAGTCTTAATTCCTTGCCCGAATAATGGTTATCGTTGGGATATAAAACTTCAACGATGTTTCTTGCAAGGTTTTCCTGCTCAACGGCTTTCTGATAATCTCCCTTGTCGAATGAATCTAGTCTGAAGCAGTCCACGGGCTCTGCATCCCAGATACGAAGCGTATTTACGATACCGTTTCCGTAACCGATGATGGGATGATCGTAAGGAACGGCCTTTACTGCCTGATATCCTTCCTGATAATAGTGATTTCTTCCGTTCTCATCCGTTCTGACCGAAACATATCCGCCAAAACGTACTTCCTTGGTGTATTCGGGACGACGAAGTTCAAAAGGATTGCCGTTGTCGAGCCAGTTATCGGGAACCTCAACCTGGAATCCGTCCTTTATCTCCTGTTTGAACATACCGTATCTGTATCTGATACCGCATCCGTATGCCGAATAACCGAGTGTGGCAAGGGAATCGAGGAAGCATGCTGCCAAACGTCCGAGACCGCCGTTTCCGAGTGCGGCATCGGGTTCCTGATCTTCGATGACATTGATGTCGACACCAAGTTCTTCAAGAGCATCTTTTGCATCTTTGTAAGCCATGAGGTTGATCATGTTATTGCCCAAAGCTCTTCCCATAAGGAATTCCATTGAAAGATAATAAACCGTCTTGGGGTCCTTTTCTTCGTATTTTTCCTGTGTCTTCATCCAGTAATCTACAATCTGGTCTTTTATCGCATAGGATACTGCCTGAAATACCTGCTGAGGTGTGGCTTCATCCATATTCTTTCTGTAAAGGGTTCTTACATTGTAAAGAACGCTTCTTTTGAAAAGTTCCTTATCAAAGGTGATCGTAGGCTTTTTTGCCTTGGGGATCTTAACCTTCTTTGTTTCCGTCTTAACGGCTTTTGTCGAAGATTTTGCTGTTGATTTCTTTGCTGCGGTTTTAACAGTGGATTTTGCAGCGGTCTTTTTTGCCGTTGAAGCTGATTTTACCGTTGTTTTAGCGGTTGTCTTTGTGCTTTTTGCTTCGGGTTTGGCTGCTTTTGCACTTGCTTTCGCTGCAGGCTTTGCACTGCTCTTTGCAGCTGTTTTTGCTGCAGCTTTTACAGCAGTCTTCTTGTTTTCTGAGGTTTTTTTAGCAGTTGACTTTGTTGTTTCTTTCTTTACGGCTGTTTTTGCTGCGGTATTCTTTTTTGTTTCTTCCGCTTTCTTTACCGTTGTTTTCTTGGTTGCTGCCATACTTTGTTTCCTCCGTCTGATTCTGTCGGACACATTATCCCAAATACATTTCGCCCGATCTTTATTTTCCGGTCCCTTCTTTTATGCAGGAGTTTCCGGTTATATTAATCCGTTTTTTGCAGAAAGCCGGATATTATATCTTCTCAACTCCGAGACTTACTTTCTCGCCGTTAATGTTCCATTCTTTTGCGGCATCATTCTTTGTACCGTAAAGAACTTCATTTGCAAGAACCTTGTCCGCGATAGCCTTCTCGTTCTTCTTAACGATATCGGCGATCTTGTCGTTTCCGTCAACGTAAACTTTGATGCGGTCCATAACTTCGAAGCCGGAATCCTTACGCATTGTCTGAAGCTTGGAAATGATCTCGTTTACGCATCCTTCTTCGAGAAGCTCTTCTGTAAGGTTGGTATCAAGAACAACTGTTACGTAGTTGTCAGCCTCAGTTACATAGCCTTCCTTCTGAGTCATTTCGATAAGGAGGTCTTCCTCAGCGAGCGAGATCTCAACTCCGCCAACTTCAAACTTGATCGCTCCGTCAGCCTTAAGTTCCGCCATTGCCTTGTTGCCGTCAACATTTGCAAGATATTCCTTAATACCTCCGAGCTGCTTGCCGTACTTCGGTCCGACTGTCTTAAGCTGGGGCTTGAAGTTATATGTTGTAAACTCGCTTACGTCATCGGTGAATGTAACTTCCTTGACATTAAGTTCATCCTCGATGATCTCTTTATAGAACTCATTAAGAGTAAAATCTGCCTTAACAAACATGTTTGCGATAGGCTGTCTGTTCTTGATGGCGGAAGCATTTCTGCACGCACGACCCATAACTACTGTCTTAAGTACGGCATCCATGTTCTTTTCAAGTTCGGTATCGATCATCTTCTCGTCAACTTCGGGGAAGTCACAAAGGTGAACTGAGATGGGTGCGTTCTTATCAACAGAGCATACAAGGTTTCTGTAGATCTGCTCGCTCATGAAAGGAATCATGGGAGCTGCTGTCTTAGCGATCGTTACAAGTGCCGTGTAAAGAGTCATGTAAGCGTTGATCTTATCCTGCTCCATTCCCTTTGCCCAGAAACGCTCTCTGCCGCGACGAACATACCAGTTACTCATCTCATCCACGAAGTCGTCAAGCGCACGGCCTGCTTCGGGGATACGGTAGTTGTCGAGGTTGGTATCAACTTCTCTGATTGTTGTATTGAGTCTTGATAAGAGCCACTTGTCCATTACGGGAAGCTTGTCATAATCAAGTGTGTACTTTGTGGCATCGAACTCGTCGATGTTAGCGTAAAGTACGAAGAATGCATATGTGTTCCAGAGTGTTCCCATAAACTTTCTCTGGCCTTCAACTACTGTTGCGTCAGAGAACTTGTTGGGAAGCCAGGGTGCGGAGTTGGTGTAGAAATACCATCTGATTGCATCTGCGCCGTGTTTCTTAAGTGCCTCGAAAGGATCAACGGCGTTGCCCTTTGACTTACTCATCTTCTGTCCGTTCTCATCAAGCACGAGACCTAAAACGATAACGTTTTCATAAGGACTCTTGTTGAAAAGAAGTGTGGACTCAGCCATAAGTGAGTGGAACCATCCTCTTGTCTGATCGACAGCTTCTGAAATGAACTGTGCGGGGAACTGTGATTCGAAAAGTTCCTTGTTCTCAAAAGGATAGTGATGCTGTGCGAAAGGCATTGCACCTGAGTCAAACCAGCAGTCGATAACTTCGGGAACCCTGTGCATTTCCTTTCCGCAGTCCGGACACTTAATAGTCACTGTATCGATATACGGACGGTGAAGCTCTATATTTTCCGCTTCAGCCTTTCCGCTCTTTTCTTTTAATTCTGCTCTGCTTCCGATACATTCGAACTTACCGCATTCGCACTCCCAGATATTAAGAGGAGTACCCCAGTAACGGTTACGTGAGATTGCCCAGTCCTGAATGTTCTCAAGCCAGTTACCGAATCTTCCCTTACCGATCGATTCGGGAATCCAGTTAACCGTGTTGTTGTTTTTTATAAGGTCGTCTCTTACCGCTGTCTCTTTGATGTACCATGACTCTCTTGCATAGTAGATAAGAGGAGTGTCACATCTCCAGCAGTGAGGATATTCATGCTCGAACTTGGGAGCATCGAAAAGAAGCTTTCTAGAAGAAAGTTCTTTGATAACTTCGGGGTCCGCACTGATCGCGCCTCTTTCCATTTCGGCCTGGGTGGGTTTGCATCTCATTCCGCCGAAAGGAGTTGCATCAAGCATAACGCCCTTGTCGTCAACCATCTGTACGAAAGGAAGATCGTAATTTCTGCCTACATTGGCATCGTCTTCACCGAAAGCGGGAGCAATATGAACAATACCGGTACCGTCGGACATTGTAACGTAGTTGTCACATGTTACGAAGAATCCTTTCTTGTTCTGCTTGTCTGCTACTGCTTTTGCACATTCGTACAAAGGCTCGTATTCTTTGTATTCAAGATCCTTTCCTACATATTTTTCAAGGATTTCATATGCAGCTTCACCTTCTTTTGCAAGAGGTGAAAGAACATTATCCAAAAGTGCTTTTGCCATGTAATATGTGTTGCCGTCAGCTGCTTTTACCTTGCAGTATGTATCAGAAGGGTTAACGCAGAGAGCAACATTTGAAGGAAGTGTCCAGGGTGTGGTCGTCCATGCAAGGAAGAATGCGTCTTCGTCTTTTACCTTGAAACGAACGATAGCCGAACGCTCCTTTAAAGTCTTATAGCCCTGTGAAACCTCTGCCGTCGAAAGAGGGGTTCCGCAACGGGGACAGTAAGGCACGATCTTAAAGCCTTTGTAAAGAAGGCCCTTATTCCAGATTTCCTTAAGTGCCCACCACTCAGACTCAATATAATCATCATGATATGTAACATAGGGGTCGTCCATGTCTGCCCAGAAACCGACTGTTCCCGAGAAGTCTTCCCACATGCCTTTGTATTTCCATACGGATTCCTTACATTTATCGATAAAGGGCTCCATACCGTATTCTTCGATCTGCTCTTTACCGTTTAAACCAAGGAGTTTTTCAACTTCAAGTTCTACGGGAAGGCCATGGGTATCCCAGCCTGCTTTTCTCGGAACCATATAACCCTTCATTGTACGGTATCTGGGGATCATATCTTTAATGACACGAGTAAGAACATGTCCGATATGAGGCTTTCCGTTAGCTGTGGGAGGTCCGTCATAGAAAGTATATGTGGGGCCTTCCTTTCTGTTTTCCATACTTTTTCTGAAAATGTCATTCTCTTTCCAGAAATTTTCGACTTCTTTTTCTCTCTGGACGAAATTTAAGTCCGTTTCGACCTTGTTATACATAGCAAACTCCTTTATATTAACTGCAAAAATCAACTATTTATTATAACATTCGTGTCCTGACATGTAAAGATTCGCATATTCCGTAACTTTATGACTGATAAATATTGACTGTTCATTTATTTGTGCAGTAATAACTCTTGTTATTCTGGTCTTAAAAAAGCACAAAAAATAGCGCCCTTGTCCTGGTAGTGAAGGCGCTATTTTGTAGCTAATTCAAATCGCCGGCGGTTAGGAGTTATCTAACTTTCGACTCTCTTATTAAGTCCATTATATAACTCAGTACAAAAAAGTCAACTTAAGGAATTACCCGATAAAAACAAAAATCCTTGATATTTTAAAATATTTATAATAAACTTAACATACAATATGTAACGGCTAACATATTTATACATTTGCAAGGAGGAAAATATAATGGCTTATGTTATCGGTGATTCATGCGTAATGTGTGGTGCATGTGCAGCTCAGTGTCCCGTTGAAGCTATTTCTGAAGGAGACGGAAAGTACGTTATCGACGGCGAGAAGTGTCTTGATTGCGGCAGTTGTGCTGCAGGATGTCCCGCAGAAGCTATCAAGCAGGCATAATTGATATTTAAATTATTAAATTAAAAGCAATTGAAAAAGCAACCTGAAAAGGTTGCTTTTTTTGTGGTTTGAATCCAAATTTTATTCTTCTTTTTTATCGTCCTTTGATTCCGACTTGTCCATATCCCTGAACTGCGTATATTTTGGAAGCCACAAAAGGTCAACGTCGCCGATGGGACCGTTTCTCTGCTTGGCTATGATAACCGTGGCTTTATTGGCTTCTCCGGTTTCGTAACGTTCCCTGTCTATGAACATTACAACATCGGCATCCTGCTCGATTGCACCCGATTCACGAAGATCCGAAAGCTGCGGTCTGTGATCCGATCTGTCCTCGACTTTACGGCTCAACTGTGAAAGAGCGATGATGGGCACCGACAGCTCTCTTGCTATCGCCTTAAGAGATCTTGAAATCTCCGATACCTCATTCTGACGCGATTCCGCTTTTCCCGAACCGGACATCAGCTGAAGGTAGTCGATGATGATCATATCAAGTCCGTGTTCAAGCTGTTGTTTCCTGCATTTGGAACGAAGTTCCGAAACGGAGATACCCGGAGTATCATCTATGTAAAGCAGGGATTTTCCTACTGTTTCTGCTCCTTCTATCAGTGAAGCCCACTCTTTGTCAACCAGATTTCCGGTTCTGATCTTTTGGGAATCCACATGCGATTCCTGTGCCAGAAGACGGTTTACGAGCTGTTCCTTGCTCATTTCCAGTGAAAAGACAGCCACATGTTTTCTCTCAACCGCCGCCACATGAATCGCTATATTCAGTGCAAGCGCGGTCTTACCCATCGAAGGACGTGCCGCCAGAAGGATGAGATCCGAAGGCTGGAATCCGGTAGTCTTATAATCAAGATCAGTAAATCCCGATGCGATACCGGTTACGGTTCCGTCCGCATTATGAGCTATTTCTATCATATTCAGAGAATTCATGACTATCCTGCTGATAGGGATAAAATCCTCCGTGTTTCTCTTCTGGACTATATCGAAGATCTTCTTTTCCGTGCTGTCAAGCAGTTCGGACATCTCCTCTTTACCGTAGCATTTGGCTTTTATTTCTTCGCATGCTTTAATAAGGCGTCTCTTTACCGCTTTCTCAGATACTATCCTGCAATGATGTTTCATTCCGGCTGAAGTTGTTGCTATATCCAGGAATGAATTGATCCTGTCAGACCCGTAAGCTTCTTCGGGAAGATTTGTTTCACGAAGTTTATCCTGAAGAGTTACTATATCGATTGTTTTTATGTTATTGTACAGCCCGATCATGGTGTCAAATATCACACCGTGTTCCCTTAGATAAAAATCATCCCCGGTTATAATATCCGAAGCCGTCATGGCTGCTTCCGGATTCATTAATATTCCGCCGAGAATACTTTTTTCCGCCTCCAGATCTTTGGGCATGTTTTCTTTTACCAAAGCTTCTTCCATATTAAAGTACCCCTTTCGTTTTCTACTCGGAGTCCACGTTTACGGAAAGATTCGCACTTACTTTGGTATGAAGTTTAACGGAAACACTGAACTGACCAATGCTTTTTATTGCATCATTCAATACGATCTTCTTTTTGTCTATATCAATATTATGCTGTTTCTTAAGCTCTGCAGCTATTTCTTTTGCGGTGATCGATCCGAAAGTTTTTCCGCCCTCACCGGTCTTGATCTTTAAATTCACTTTAAGATCCTCAAGTTTAGCTGCAAGTTCTTTTGCATCTTCAAGCTGTTTTGCAGCGATCTTTTCCTGATTTGCTTTCTGAAGCTTCAGGTCATTGACATTGGCGGAATTGGCTTCCACACCGAGTTTTTTGGGAATAATGAAATTCCTCGCATATCCGTCGTTTATATCTACGATATCCCCTTTTTTGCCATGGGGTTTAACATCCTGTAATAAAATTACTTTCATGGTATCCTCCGTATAACCGTATCATACGGTTAATTATATTTCTTTGTTGTCTATCATCGAATCAAGGATTTCCTTGAGACGGTCGATCGCCTCTTCAACGGTGATTCCTTCGAACTGTGCACCGGCCACATTCATATGTCCGCCGCCGCCGAGTTTTTCCGTAACCACCTGAACGTTGAGTTCATCAATGGAACGTGCACTCAGATAAATCTTTCCCTGATATTCGGTAAATACGAAACTTGCCTTAATCCCGTTGATATTAAGCAGTTCGTTGGCCGTCTGCGCGGCAACGATCGTAGGACTCTGACAACCCGCAGAATCGCAAACCGAAATCGCATAATCGTTTCTGTAAATATTTGTATCCTTTATGGTCTTTGCTTTTGCAAGATACTCCGACGCATCCTCTCTGAAGAGTTTGCGCACTCTCGTCACGTCCGCGCCGCTTCTTCTTAAATATGCAGCTGCTTCAAATGTTCTGACACCGGTCTTTGTCATAAAGTTGTTGGTGTCTATCATAATACCCGAATAAAGCGCATCCGCTTCAACACCTGATAATTTGACGCCTTCATCGATATACTGAAGTACTTCGGCAACCATTTCACTTGCGGACGATGCATACGGCTCAACATAAGAAAGCGTTGCGTTGTCGATGATCTCTTCGCCCTGTCTGTGATGATCGAGTACCACTATGGCTTTGACATAATTCAGTATCTCCGCACATTCCGAAATTGATGGCTTGTTCGTGTCCACAACAACCAGTGCGGCATTGTTTCCGACCATATTGAGTGCGGCTTCGCTGTTCACCAGCATACCCGGATACAGTTCTTCATTGGAAGCAAACAGATTGACAAGAGGTCTTAAGGAAGGCGTCACTTCATTGAGGATAATGAACGCTTTCTTGTCGAGTGACCTTGCAATACAGTAAACTCCGATCGCGGAACCGAAGCTGTCCACATCCGCCATACGATGTCCCATAATGAAAATCTGATCTTTGTTTATAAGGATCTCACGTAAGGCCTGTGCCTTAACCCTTGCTTTAACTCTGGTGTTCTTTTCGGACGACTGGCTCTTTCCTCCGTAATACTGAACATTGCCGGGAGATTTGATGACAACCTGATCTCCGCCTCGTCCGAGTGCAAGATCGATGGCCGCTCTCGCGAATTCGCTGTTCTGGCTGTAAGTAAGTCCGTCGAGTCCGACACCTATACTTAATGTGATCGGTCTTTCGTTACCTATGCTGACCGTCTTGATCTCTTCAAGGATCTCGAATTTGCTTTCTTTTAATTCCGCAAGTGATCTCTTTCTCAAGATCAGGAAATATTTATCTTTTTCGGTTTTTCTTACAATACCGTCAAGTGACGAGATACACTGGGTGATCTTTCTGTCCACCAGAGCAAGAAGGAGCGATCTTCTTACATCATCGACATTTTCAAGTGCTTCTTCATAGTTGTCTATATAGATCATTCCGACAACAACGCTCTGATCGTCGATCTCTTTTAAGGCGATCTTAAGTGCAGTCTCATCGAAGAGATATAAACCGTAAAGAAAATCTTCGTCCACGGATTCCTCTATGAAATGGCTGTTACCGACCATGTTCTCCAGACTGATCCTTTTGATATTTGCCCTGAATTCTCTGGATTCATAGGAAATGTTTATTTCTTTTTCTGAAATATCCGCGGGAAGGATCTCTTCGGAAACCTCCTCAAAAAAGCTGTTTATGGATTTGCCGAAGCCCCTGTCGGTGCCTACGACTTTTTCAAATTCTCCGTTGGCCCAGACTATTCTGCCCTTATGGTCCAGCAAAGCATGCGGCAGATTAAGTTCTTTCAGTATCTGCTTTTGAATCTGCCCGTATTCTGTGGCAAAATTCACCATCTCATCGATAAGATATCTTCTGAAATACAGCCACATCATAAGAATCCCGACAAAATAAACCACCAGGAAACATGAAATGACTATACCTGAGATAATGCTTACAAAATATATGGGAATATCAATAAAAGTCAGAACAATTCCGAAAGCAAGGAGAAGCCAGAAATACAATTTTAACTTTCCCTTAACCTTAACTTTTTTTGCCATGCTCAAATCCTCTCGTCAAAAAAGGCTGTAACCCAAAGATAAATGTATTATACCACTTTTTCGGAGTTGATTCCATTACTAAATATTGTGGTTTCACCAACGGGATAATCTATTGTTTTTATTGCGATCGAGTAGGGGTGATGAAATCCCCCTACTCGCGCGCGGCTCGTGCGTCGTCGAAGACGACATTTTTCCTTTGCACGAGCCTGTGCATAAAAAAAGGATGTGGTAAACCACATCCTTTGGATTTTCATTAATCTACCGTGTAAGGCATTAATGCTACGTGACGAGCTCTCTTGATAGCTGCTGTCAAAGCTCTCTGATGCTTTGCGCATGTACCTGTGATTCTTCTGGGAAGAATCTTTCCGCTCTCGGATACGTATCTTTTGAGCTTAGCGGTATCTTTGTAATCTATCTCGTTATCCTTGCCACAAAATACGCAAACTTTCTTTCTTCTGCGTACTCCGCCTTTCCTTTTCATTGCAGGATCGGCTGTTTTATTCTCTTTAACGAATGCCATGATTAATCCTCCTAAAAACTAAAACGGCATATCATCCTTTGTTTCGTCGGGTATGTTCATGAAATCCCCGTCGTCCTGAACAGCATTGCTGTTAGAAGATGAATATGACTCCTGTCCCCCGTTATTGGCTGCCGCGTTCTTACTCTCGGCAAATTCCTGATCTTCAGCCACAACATCGGTCGTATAAACCTTCTGACCTTCTTTGTTTGTGTAACTTCCGGTCTGAATACGACCTGTTACAAGTACCTTGGTTCCCTTTTTGAGATATTTCTCGGCGAACTCTGCGCCTTTACCGAAAACAACGATATTGATGAAATCGGTGTTGTTTTCCTCATTTCTGGAAAATCTTCTGTCTACCGCAAGTGAATATCTTGCCAAAAGACCTGTTCCTTCACCCCTCATCTCGGGATCCCTGGTCAAACGACCCATAAGAATTACTTTATTCATATATACCTACTTTCTATTGCTAATCAAGTCTGACTACTAAGAATCTGAGCACGTTGTCCATAATACGAACACGATTTTCGATTTCAACGGGAGCTGTAGTCTCTGCGTCGAAACGAATGAAGTAGTAGAAAGCTTCGTGCATATGCTGAATTTCGTAAGCTAATTTCTTCTTTCCGGCATCTTCAACTTCTGTGATGGTTCCGCCGAATCTTTCGATGTAAGCTTTGCACTTGTCTACTACTGCAGCTCTTTCATCGTCCTCAATCTTAGCATTGACAACAACACATAACTCATACTTATTCATGCTAATTACCTCCTTTTGGTCTCTGGCCCCTGTTCATGACAGGAGCAAGGAATATTTCATCACGGACTTATATAATATCACAGCGTTTTTCAAATCGCAAGGAAATATTTACTATTTCCGTGAAGTTTATTACATTTATTTTTTCGCAAAGAACACAAACCGAAGATTATGTGTCCGGCGAAGATCATAACGCTATATATAGAAAAGTATTAATTTCGCGTTTTGACATTCTTTTCAAGCTTGCTTCTGGAGATCTCTATCTGATGTGCGCATGTGGTACACTGAAGCCTGCAGTCGGATCCTGCACGCAGCACTTTCCATGTATTTCCTCCGCAAGGGTGTTTTTTCTTAAATTCAATGATATCGTCTTCTTTTAAACTAAACATCTTTCATTCCGTACGGATTAATCCGGATCTGTTATCTTTCCTGTTAATTTTGACTTTTAAAGCTTCTTTTATGCTTCATAATCCATACAGGTTCTCTCGGATGTAAAAGGTCTTACCTTTGTGTTCGCAACCTCGACATGTGCGGGATGGACAGAATAGCCCTTCAGGGATTCCGCGTTTTCGAACGAGGAATCGAGCATCATATCACAGTTTGAACTTTCGAGAGGATCGATATTTACTTTAATGTCAATAAGACCGGGGATCTTACCTTTAAGTCCTTCAAGACCTTCCTTAACTCCCTTTTTAACCTCGGCTTTCTCTGTATCGGAAAGCTCGCTTTTTAATTTCCATAAGATAACGTGTTTAACCATTTTTGTTTCCTTTCTGTATGTTCAATCTATCATACTCTAAAGTGTCTCAAAGAGAATATCCGGCTCGACCGGTTTGCTCAAATGCGCGTTCATGCCGGCCTGGAGACTTCGCTGTACATCCTCATCGAAAGCATTTGCGGTAAGAGCGATGATCGGAATGCTTTTCGCATCGTTTCTTTCCAGAGCCCTGATCTTTGTTGTTGATTCAAGTCCATCCATCTCAGGCATGTTCATATCCATTAATATGGCATCGAAATATCCTTCTTCATGCGAAGAGAACAAATCCAGTGCCTCTTTTCCGTTTTTTGCATATTCAACTTCCATTTCGCGCATGTTCAATACCATGCCCATTATTTCGGCATTTACTTCCATGTCTTCGGCAAGAAGGATTCTCTTTCCCTTCAGATCCGCCTTCTTAACTTCGCCGCTGTCCTTCTTCTTTTCAAATGCCAGTCTGAATTCTTCCACTACATTCGATGCAAAAAGAGGTTTGGCAATAAAACTGTCCACCCCTGCACTGACAGCTTCCTCGATTATATCATCCCAGTTATATGCCGTGAGGATGATAATGGCAGATTCGGTTCCGCTTATAAGTCTTATCTGCCTGGTGGTCTCCACACCGTCCATCCCGGGCATTTTCCAGTCCACGAGAATAAGATTATACGGTTCTCTTCTTGCATGGCGGACCTTGACCATCTCAAGTGCCTGTGCTCCGGAAAGAGCGGTTTCACAGGCTATTCCAAGATTTCCGAGTACCAGTTTGGCATTCTCGCATTCAAGCGGATCTTGGGCATCTGTGATATCTTTGCGAGTTCTTCATGAAGTTCGTCAAAAACGTTCCCGTAATCTTCTCTGTGAAACGCGCAGATATAATAGTTGTCGGCATCCGATCTGCATCCGATCGAACCGTCCTGAAAAGTTTTCATCAGGATTGAAGCGGTATTTTTTAAAACTTCATCTCCGATCTTTCTTCCGTATGTTTCGTTGAGCATATGGAAATGCTCGATGTTCAGACAGATCGCATCAAGTGCTTTGTTCTGGTCGTACATTTCAAACTGATGAATGTATTCAATGAAAAACTCTCTGGTGAAAAGGCATGTAAGTTCATCCTTCTCCGCTGCTTTGATTATGCTGTTGTCCTCATAAAGCTGAATGATACGCTCGCATCTTGCAAGAATGACTTCAGGCATATCATACGGCTTTGTGATAAAATCCGAAGCACCGAGTTTGATACTTTTTACTTCCGCGGGTTTTTCCGATGTCATTACTATGACGGGAATGTTTTTCAGATTTTCGTCCGCTTCTATTTTTTCAAGAAGTTCAAAACCATCCATGACCGGCATGAGAAGATCCAAGAGAATAAGAGAAAATCTTGCACTTCCGTCAGTCAGTTTCTCAATGGCTTCTTCCCCGTTTCCGGCATATGACACTTCATAGTGACCGGCAAGTATATTTCCGAGTATTTCCCGGTTGATCAGTTCATCGTCAACGATCAGTACTTTTCTTTTCAGTCCGTTTGAATCAAAAAACTTTCCATAACGTGACACTCCTTCAGTTAAATACTTTCTTTTCATGTATGCTTTCGCCCGTTTCGATCATTTAATGATGTCCGCAAGTTTTATCCTTATCGTTTTCTCAAGTTCTGAAATGTTCATTTCAACCTGATATCCGATCTTTCCTCCGCTGAAAACGATCCTGTCATATGTTTTCGCGCTTTCGTGAACGGTTGTGGGAAACTGTTTTTTCATCCCTATCGGAGAGCAGCCTCCGTGTACATAACCCGTCAGCGGAAGAAGTTCCTTCTGCGGTATCATCTCGATCGATTTTTCCCCTACGGCCGAAGCCGCTTTTTTCAGATCGAGTTCTTTTGCGACCGGAACCATGAACACATAATGCTGTCCGGTTTTGCCCACTGTTACCAGAGTTTTGAAAACAACATCCGGATCCTGTCCCAAAAGATTGGCTATCTCCACCCCGTTCGTTGCGATCTCATCCGTACAAAGATCTATGAAGCAGTGTGAGACATAAACGGCTTTCTTTTGGTCCAGAACTCTCATAACATTTGTTTTTTCTTCTTTTTTCATTTACTTTAATTTCCTTAAATATTCTTTGTGCTCATCGGAAACCCTGTAGCTTTCGATCGCTTTTTGTATAGCTTTGTTGTGTGTCCAGCTTTCAAGTTTATGTTCTTCGAAATACACGATCGCAGCATCGTATTGTTTGGCCAGAGCTGTAGCAAAATACCATGCGACCATCATTTTAAGATAATACTCATCACCCTTTTTCGAGGCCACCCAATCAGGATATTCCGCCTTGAAATCTTCGTCCAGAAACTCGTTCATCAGCATTCTGATCCCGAATCTTGCGGTATAGGTGTGTTCGGAATCGATCCATTTTTTTATCAGAGGAAGAAGTTTTTCATGATTTTTCTTAAATGATCCCGGTGTGGCCTGATCGCAGACCGGCCAGCAGTCTATGTACGGAAGAAATCTCTCAACCTCGGCAACACACTCGTCAAAATCTTTTATCATCGCGATCAGAAAGAAATGAACCAGATTTTCCTCATAATATTTATGCGGAAGTTTCTTTAAGAATTTCTCTGCCTCGGGGGTTTTGAACAATTCTTTGGCTATTGCTCTCATATCCGGCGTTCTTACACCGATGATCGTACTCTTATCTATGTTCGGGACCAGTTTGCTCTGAAACTCCCTGTATTCTTTGTCCTGTTTTTCCTTTAATCTTTCGTAAACGCTCATATTTTATCCCTTATATCTGTGAGAATACTTCACCAATCTTTCCGGCAATGCAGAGATTGGCATATTTGTCTCTCGGTGTCGGCTGAAGATTGATCAACACAAGTTTATTTCCCCTGTAATAATCTATGAGTCCCGCTGCGGGATAAACCGCCAGCGATGTACCGCCGATGATCAGAACATCCGCGTTAGAAATATACTGAACCGATTTTTGCATCGTGAGCCCATCGAGTCCTTCTTCGTAAAGGACCACATCGGGTTTTATCGTACCACCGCATTTATCGCATTTCGGAACCATATAATCAGCATCACCGGGTTTATATTTTTCGGCTGCTTCGTTTACCTTTTTCTTTATAGCCGCAAAATCATAGAATTCGCCGCATTTCATGCAGTAGTTTCTCTGTACGCTTCCGTGAAGTTCCATAACCTCTTTACTTCCTGCATCCTGATGAAGTCCGTCGATATTCTGCGTGATAACGGCCTTAAGCTTTCCCGCCGCCTCAAGTTCGGCGAGTTTCAAATGCGCTTTATTGGGTTTCGCACCCTCAAGAAGGAGTTTGTCTTTATAAAATTTGTAAAACTCCGAAGTCTTTCTCATAAAGAAAGTATGGCTTAAGATCGTTTCGGGAGGATAATCGTATTTCTGATTGTAAAGTCCGTCCACGCTCCTGAAATCCGGAATACCGCTTTCGGTTGAAACTCCGGCACCTCCGAAGAAAACTATATTATTGCTTTCTTCCACCCATTTTTTTAAAGTAGCAATTTTTTCATCCATATGTAATCCCTCCGTACAAAACCCAAAACTTTTACATCTGATGTCTGACAACTTTGTACTCGTCGCCACACTGATAATAAGGACACTGATAATGCGAGTCCGTATTTAGCCTGATGTAGTCATCCTCATCCATACTGACACAGCACACATAATCCTCTTCATCGTCATCGAATACATAATTGGCACATTCTTCACAGGATATATCCATTTATTACTCCTTTTCCCAAATGTTTTTTACTGTTTTCAGAACAGAATGCCCTTCATACAGAGATTCGGTTCCATTGTTTCGAAATTCCAGGTATGGAACGAATCACCGGCACAGAATTGATAATCGGGGCAGTTTGCACATTTTCCGGTCTTTCTGTAATCGTTCCTGAAATCCCGGAATCCGTTTTCCCAGACCTCTTTCAGATTGTCCTTTCTGATATTGCCCTGAATGAGTTCCGCTCTTCTTTCTATGTCAAGGCAGCCGCCGATATCTCCGTTATACATGATGCTTGCCGTGTAAACGCCGGCATTGCAGAGGAAATACCATTTTCTGACTTCTCTTTCCATATCGGTCCCGAGATAATGTGAACATCCGTAAGTTACTTCCATCTTATCTTCGAATCTGTTTTTTCGTATAAAATCAAAGAGACGGATATACTCTTCCTTTGAAAGCATAAGATCCGGATTGTCCTTTGCACGTCCGATGGGCTCGATATTGATCACACGCCAGGAACGTACTCCGACCTTTTTGAACTCTTCGTACATGGCATCGAGTTCATGAATGTTTTTGTGATATATTACGGTTGTGATCTGCACATGCCCTATATTTACGTCCAGAAGATTTTTAATGCCTTCAATGGTCTTTTCATAGCATCCGGGTGACTGTCTGAACCATTCGTGATTCTCTTTTAATCCGTCCACACTTATCGAAACGGTCCTGAGACCGGTTTTCTTTAGATCTTTTGCAGCTTCCTGGGTTATGAGCGTTCCGTTTGAAGTCATTCCCCAGGCAAAACCCATCTCGTTGGCTCTTTTCATTATATCGAAAAATTCGGGACGAAGAAGCGGTTCTCCGCCGGTTATGCAAAGTCTCATTTTCGATATGTCGAAATCTCTTTTGACCTGCCTGAGCGCTTCGAATATCTCTTCTTTAGAAAGCATATCGTTTACATCGATATCCCCGCATCTGGAACCGCAATGCAGACAGTGCTCGTTGCAAAAAGGAGTTATTTCCAAGAAAAGAGACCTGAGCTCCGGATTCGGCCTCAGCGTCTCTTCTCTGTATTTTGCAAGTTGAAGCATATGGTCTTTTTTTATTTTTGCATTCAGTCCGGAATTGTTCTTTCCTGTTTTTTTCATGCAATAACTCCTATGATTTCAACTTAATATTATTTTTTCCGTTTTCGGTATTAATCATTATACCAGTCGGGCGGTCCGTATACATCGGGTTCGTTATTGTTTCCGGGATTGAATTCAGGCAGCTGATAATTTTGTTCATCCTCATCCCATACGGGAGGTCCGTAAATAACCGGCTCGATATTATCTTCGGGGTCAAAATCATCATCTGTATTATTATAATCATCCAGCATATCGGGCGGTCCGTATATATTCCCGTTACTGTTATCATATGGATCAAAACTTCCGGGCGGTCCGTATATGCCGTCAATGATATTATCCATGGGATCGAATGTATTGTTTATAACGGGAACGAATGCGCTGACTCCGGAGCAGATGATAAGAATTATAATGTTTCCCACTCCGACAATAAGAAGCAGCAATGCCCACCATGCACTTTTTCCGGCATCCCTGAGTCTTCTGACCGTAAGGGCAATCCAGGGAATGACCGAAAGGATAAGGTATGCGATAATGAACAATGCCATAATAAGAAAAATATAATGTACGACCGGTACGGGAATAAATGAAAGACCGACATTAACGGCGGCAAGTAATCCCAGTGCAGCATGCAGAATGAAAGGAAACCAGTATTCTTTACGATTGCTGGTACCTTTATAATCAAATATTCTTGCCCAAAGTTTTATCTGTGCCGAAAAGAAATTAACTTCCATACATTATTTTTCCTTTCCGTGAGTAATATTATTCAATATCTGCTCATAAGCGTAATCCGACAGGTCGCCGGTACGCATTTCTTTAACTTTTTCCGCAGGAATAACATCGACAACTTTAAGATAAACATGCGATCTTAACGGTATTCTCTTTTTAACCTTTTCGGTTCCGGAGATCGCGATGATCACCAGAGGACAACCTGCTTTGGTGGCTATTTTGAAAGCACCGTTTTTGAATTCCAAAAGAGGCTTTTCGGTTCTGTTCCTTGTTCCTTCGGGGAAGATGAATACACTGGTCTCGCCTCTTTTAATATAATCCGCCGCTTTGTTGATGGTAACGATGGCATTCTTTACATGATCTCTGTCAATAGGCATGAATCCTGCCTTATGCATTATCGGACCTGCAAACGGAATGTTGAAATTCTCGGGTTTGCTGATAAACACGATGGTATGTTTTCTTAATGCATACAGTATGCTTATCGGATCGTAGTTGGACAGATGGTTTGCAACCACGAGAAATCTCTGGTCTTTGGGGATCTTTTCCTTTCCTTCGATATGGACTTTAACATTTGTGTAAAGCAGTGCTATCTGCATAGACTGCACAAAGGCCCATCTGTAGAACGGTGAAATGTGGGTAACTTCCTTTTTCTTGTCCACAAGAAGCGTTAGAATAATGATGATTATCCACCATACCAGATGCCATACCAGAAACCACGCAACAAGCATTCCGAAAAATACGGGTATAAAGATCCAGGATGTGTACCATCCGAGAATGATATGAGTAACGACTGCGCAAAGTAACGCAAGTGTCAACTGTATATAAAGCATTTTTTCCTCTTTCCGCTCGCTATCCGGCCGATATGTGATCTTTGTATCGGCATCGGGGCGATAATAATATTTCTTTTAAGCGAGATTTAATCCCTTTTCTTCGGGAAATCCGAGTCTGATGTTCATGCACTGTATGGCTGCACCAGAAGCTCCCTTTCCGAGATTGTCAAAGATCGATGAAACCAGTATCCTGTCTTCGTTTCCCGTCACGTATATCTTCGCATCGTCCCTTCCGGCATAATCGTTGGCATTAAAGAAATTGTTCATTTCTTCTTCCGAACCGAAAGGCATAACTTTTACGAACTGCTCTCCTTCGAAGAACTCACTGATCGCTTTATGCATATCTTCGGGAGATACTTTTTTCTTTAAAAGATGCGTGTAGATTGGGAATGTTACGATCATGCCGCAATAATAATCATCGACCACGGGAACAAACAAAGGCTCCCTGTCAAGACCGGCTATTGCCTTCATCTCCTTAAGATGTTTGTGTTTTTGTGAAAGTGCGTACATTCTCGGTGCGTAAAGATCGTTTGACTTGTCTTCGGCTTCATAAAGCGCTATCGCTTTTTTGCCCGCGCCCGAATAACCCGAAAGGGCATTCACGCACACGGGATAATCCGTACCGATAAATCCTTCCTTAACCAGCGGATAAACATCCATTAAAAAACCCGAAGCATAACAACCGGGAACGGCGATCCTGTTGCTCTTTGCTATCTTTTCCCTGAACTCACTGCCAAGTTCGGGTAATCCGTATGCCCAGTCAGGCTCCGTTCTGTGTGCCGTTGACGCATCGATGATAACGGTGTGATCGTTGTCTTTTTCGATGAGACTTACCGCTTCGATAGAAGCAGCATCGGGAAGACAAAGAAAAGTGATATCGGATTCGTTAATGAATTTTTTTCTTTCCTCGGGATCCTTTCTTTTATCGGGATCTATTCTGATTATCTCGATATCATCCCTGTCAGCGAACCTCTCATTGATACGCAATCCTGTGGTTCCTTCACTTCCGTCTATGTAAATTTTAGGTTTCATATGTTTCTCCTGACGATCAGTACTTTATTCTCAACCCCTTGGGATAATGGTTTTTTACGGTACCGTTCACCGTTTTTCCCCATCCGAGCGAAACTCCTTCGAAACAGACCAGTGTCCAGCCGTTTTCGCAGTCTTTTCGAATCTCTTCTCCGTGCCTGTATCTCAAAGCCTCTTCCTCATTAAGTTCAATGCTTCTTATTGCATTGTGAGGCGATAAGGCCATGGCAAACGAATGAGAAGGTTCGAATCTGTCTTTTTTAAGTTCGCCGAGATGCAGTCCGCATCTGACAAAACGGATGCCTTTGGATGATACGCCGAACATTTCGGGAACCATGTACACCGAGTCCGCAAAACAGGCAAATCTTTCGGAATTATAATTGAAATCTTTTAAATTCTCAATAATAAATTTTACTATAAGTTCCGATGATCTTCTGTCGGGTGTTTTGAAACTCTTCTTAAGATCGTTTTTTATTTTCTTTTCGTTTATATTTTCGTTTTCGCCGGCTTTTCTTCTTAAAATACAAATAAAATGACCTTCACCGTTAATTCTGTGAGGCCAGAGTCTCGCCGATCTTTTTATGCAGTCCGATAAACGGGATATATCATCGTTTTCAACCCACTCCGGTCTGCCCTGTTCAAAAAATTTAAAACACGGAGTTTCGACTGTTTCAAAATCTTCGTGTCTTATAAGAAAATCGTATATCTGCTGTTCATCTTCCGCGGGAGCGAATGTACATGTGGAATATACCAGAAATCCTCCGGGTGCTACCGTTTTTACGGCTTCCTCGAGTATGTCGCTCTGGCGTCTCGCACACATTTCGACATTTTCGGGACTCCACTCTTTTACCGCCGTCTCGTCCTTGCGAAACATTCCCTCGCCGGAGCAGGGGGCATCCACCACAACGGCATCAAAATATTCCCCGAACGTCTCCGCGATACTCTCGGGGGCTTCGTTCAAAACCACGCAGTTTCTTATACCCATCCTCTCAATATTGGAAGAAAGGATCGATGCGCGGTCTTTGTTGATCTCGTTGGATACGAGCAGTCCTTCGTTTTGCATATAAGCGGCAAGCTGGGTGGATTTTCCCCCCGGTGCCGCACAGAGATCAAGAACTTTTTTTCCTCTTAATCCGATCACGCTTTGCAAAGATGCCGCAACCGCCATGGCCGACAGTTCCTGCATATAAAACGCACCCGCATCGTGGAGTGCGCTTCTTCCGCATTTTTCGTCCGTATGTGCTTCGAATCCGATATCGCACCATTTGACTTTCGTCAGTTTAAACGGTGCTTTCGACACGAATTCATCCGTCGGCATTTTTAAAGTATTAACACGTATGCCGACTGTTTTATCCGCATCATACGATGCCAAAAAATCCTCATATTCACTTCCCAGCATTTTTTTCATTCGATTTTTAAATTCTTCGGGAAGTATTGTCACTTTTTATCTCTTCTTTTCTTCTCTTTTTTCCGAAATGTCATCTCGACAGGATCATCGTTTCAAAATACTTTCGATCATCAGTCAAGGATACGTTTTACACCCATAATGGTATTGTAAGTCGCATTTCCGATGTATGTGTTCTGACGGCTGTTTGCAGCATGGATTATCTTTCCGTCGCCGATATAGATAGCCGCATGAGTAGCCTTTCCGTTCTTACCGTAGATGATAATGTCTCCGGGTTGTGCTTCGGCGTATGTGATCAAAGTACCGTTATTGTTATACTGACCCGAAGGTGTTCTGTCGAGACCGTATCCGAAATGTGCATAAATAAGCTTTGTAAAGCCCGAGCAGTCGGTTCCGGTTTCAAGTGAGTTACCGCCCATAACATATTTAAGACCTACGAACTGACATGCATAAGTAACGAGTTCTTTTCTTAACTGTGTTGTATCTTCAAGAGAATTGGAATTGCCGGCTTCCATAGCCGCTCTTCTCTGTGCTTCCTGAGCAGCCAGAAGTCTTTCTCTCTCTTTACGTGCTTCCTCTTCCCTGGCTATCCTTATGGCTTCCTCTTCTTCGAGAGTAATGCCCACCGTATAGTTCTTCTGAACGAGAAGTTCGTCTTTCGTGTAAGGCTCATCAAGAAGGATCTGTTCCGCAAGATGTTCACCGAAAACAAAATATTGTGACATTACATAGCCTTTAGCATTTCCGGAAGTGATCCTGAACCAATCGCCGTCTTTTTCATTGATAAATACGACCGCGCCGTCATATACCTTTGCCACTACTTCTGCCTCGGGGTCGGGTGATACTCTGACATTGACATACGAATCAACGCAGGCGATACCGATCTGTCCGCCGAGAGTATTGCTTATATCCATAAGAAGCTGAGCCTCGGGAGTGATGACTTCCACGTTCTGTCCGCTCAGATCTTCCATATCTCTGGATAATCCTGCAATTTCTGCAGGTGAAACCTCATAGTTGTCGGGACCGAATTCTGTTTCGAATACGGTCTCTCCTTTGATCTTTGTATTTTCCCATTGCTTCATCTCTTTACCGCCCGCAGCCATACTGCTGTAGGAAGTAATGAAAACGGCGAAAAACAACGTACTTAAAGCCGCCGTCTGAATGGCACTTATCTTCGTTATCTTGATTACTTTACCCAACCTTAACATATTCTGTCTCCTTGCGTTAACACTGTTTCGATCGTTTACTTTTCCCCAATTATATAAATCAATGCTTTCCGGAAGCGGTATCGTAACCCGTTGTGAGTACCGTTGCCAGAAGCGTTCCGTTTTCGTCCGTCACCGTCATTTCGTAACTGCAGGTTGTTTTGCCGTGCTTGATCTTGTTGGCGGTGCATATGATCTTTTTTCCTTTTGCAACCGAATGAAAATTGATGGTCGAACTGAGCGACACGATTCCCGGTCTTTCATGGTTGGTGGCTACCGCGAAGGTAAAATCCGCGAGGGTAAAATATACTCCTCCCATTACATTGCCGACCGCATTCATATGTCTGGACGTTACTTCCATACTGCAGGTCGCCGTATATTCTCCTACCGAATCGATCACCATTCCGTTTTCGGTGGCAAATCTGTCTTTCTCAAAAAACTCTCTTATCTTGTCCGTTTGATCCATGGTTTTCCTATCTCACATATTACTTACTATATGGCGGGCAACATATACACCGCTGGCCGATGCATGTGAGAGCGAATGTGTCACTCCCGAACCGTCTCCTATTACGAAAAGCCCTTTATTTCTGGTCTCGAGATTGTTGTCGAGTTCCACTTCCATATTGTAAAATTTTACTTCAACTCCGTACAAAAGCGTGTCATCATTGGCAGTTCCGGGACATATTTTGTCGAGAGCATATATCATTTCGATGATTCCGTCCAGAATCCTCTTGGGAATCACAAGACTAAGATCACCGGGTGTTGCGGCAAGCGTCGGAGTAACATATCCTTCCTGGATCCTTGCCGTATTGCTTCGTCTTCCCCTTACAAGATCCCCGAAACGCTGTACTATGACACCGCCTCCGAGCATATTGGAAAGTCTCGCAATGCTTTCGCCGTATCCGTTGCTGTCTTTGAACGGTTCGGAAAAATGCTTTGACACCAAAAGTGCAAAATTGGTATTTTCCGTATGCTTTGCCGGATCCTCGTAACTGTGTCCGTTAACGGTAACGATCCCGTTGGTGTTTTCGTTAACGACTGCGCCGTGCGGATTCATACAGAATGTTCTTACCAGATCCTCGAATTTTTCCGTTCTGTATACTATTTTGCTTTCATAAAGTTCATCGGTCAGTGCCGAAAAGATCTCAGCGGGAAGTTCTACTCTGACTCCGATATCCACTCTGTTGGATTTTGTCGGGATATCCAGGTCGTTGCAGACCGTTTCCATCCATTTGCTTCCGCTTCTTCCGACCGAGATGATGCATTTGTCGCATTCATATCTGTCGTTTTCGGTTATTACCGCATATCCTCCTTCGGTCTTTTCAACCTTTTCAACGGGTGTTCTGAAGAAAAACTCCACTCTTTCCTTAAGGAAATTATAAAGATTCTCGAGAACCACATAGTTGATGTCCGTACCGAGATGGCGTACCTGCGCATCAAGCAGATGCAGTCCGTTTTCAAGGCACATTTTCTTTATCTTGGTATCTGCCGTCGAATAAAGTCTGGTGCCTTCCCCGCCGTAAGCGAGATTGATCTCATCCACATATTTCATCAGATCGATCGCTTCGTTCTTTCCGATATATTCGTAAAGCGAACCACCGAACTGGTTCGTGATATTGTATTTTCCGTCCGAAAAGGCTCCCGCACCGCCGAAACCGTTCATTATCGCACATGTCTGGCACTTGATGCAGCTTTTGACTTTAACTCCGTCTATCGGACATTTTCTTTTCTCAAGAGGATTGCCTGCTTCAAATATCGCAATCTTCAGGTTTTGATTCAGTTTAGTCAGTTCGTATGCGGAAAATATTCCTCCCGGTCCCGCACCGACAATGATCACGTCATATTTCATGTAAAATAACCCCTCCGGCACATGTCTTTGAAAAATACAAACACATATTCCACTGTAGTATATCATTATTATTATACTTTTTCCACAAATTAGGGCGATTTTATGTAAATTTCACTAAATTATGTAAATCATTTTTATGCATTTTTTCTTATATTTATGCATTTTGGGGTTTTAATGCCTCAGTTAAATGCTTTTTGTTTCGGATCCCGGTCTGTTTTCAGAGTCCCGAAACTATACCGATTCC
Organism: Lachnospiraceae bacterium; assembly: GCA_024698715.1. Taxonomy (GTDB): domain Bacteria; phylum Bacillota; class Clostridia; order Lachnospirales; family Lachnospiraceae; genus UBA3766. Next base: position 26,957 of record JAILRA010000054.1, on the reverse strand, counting down.
GCTAAATATGATAAAATTTTCATGTATTTCTTTTATAAGGGAAATCAAAATCAGAAGCAAAACAGGAGATCAATATGAAATATCCCGATTTTTTACAGGAAAACGGCAAAATAGGTTTTATTGCCCCTTCTTTCGGATGTGCTTCACTGGAGCCTTATCATACCAGGTTTAGATCTGCACTCTCATTTTTTGAAAATAAAGGATACTCTTTGGAGATCGGACAAAATGTTCATTCCGAAGACGGTTTCGGTAAAAGTACAACACCTGAAAAATGCGGTATGGAAATAAATGATTTCATTATAAACCGAAGATCCGACGTGATCATTTCAGTCGGCGGCGGTGAGACCATGTGCGAAGACCTTCCGTTCGTGGATTTTGAAAAAATATCAGCATCGAAACCGATCTGGTTCATGGGATATTCGGATAATACCAATCTTACCTTTACACTTCCCACACTGTGCGATATTGCGGCGATTTACGGTCCCTGTGCGTCATCTTTCGGTATGAGACCGGTTCATGAATATCTTACCGACTCTTTTGACCTTCTTTGCGGAAAAAAACTGTCTTTTACCAATTACGGAAAATGGGAAAAAGAAAGTCTGTCTTCTCCGGAAGATCCTACGGCTACGCTGAATGCAACGGAACCTTTTGAACTCTCTGTTTTTGAAGGGAACAGGATTTACGAAAAAGAAAAACTTACCTTAAACGGCCGGTTGATCGGCGGATGTCTGGATCTTCTCTGCTGTCTTTGCGGAACCTCTTTTGACAAGGTCAGGGATTTTTCGGAAAAATATAAAGAAGACGGGATAATATGGTTTTTTGAGGCCTGCGATCTGAACTCGGTTGCGGTTGCCAGGGCTCTCTGGCAGTTAAGAAATGCCGGATGGTTTGAAAATGTCAAAGGTTTTATTTTCGGAAGACCTCTTCATTTTAACGAAAATGAATTCGGACTTGACTGTAACGAAGCCGCCCGCCACGCTTTGGGAGATTTTGATCTTCCAATGATTTTTAATCTCGATATCGGACATCTTCCTCCGCAAATGCCCATTATTTCGGGGGCAATCGGAAACATTGAAGTAAACGGAAATTCGGTATCCGTCTCCTACGAATTAAGATAGCCGATGTTTTCATATTTGTATCAAAAAAAGAGGACTAGCGTCCTCTTTTATTTATGGTCTGTTGATAACCGCATCCTCTATAAGAGCGATGATCTTATCACCGGCATTTATCTGACTGCTCTTTTCCATGGCAGCCACATATTTATCTTTGCTCTCATATAACTCATGTACTTTGTTTACCAGAGATATTTCATCCAGATCCTCTTCGGAAAGTACCATCGAATATCCCTGTGCTTCGAATGAGTTCGCATTTAAGATCTGATCTCCCCTGCTTGCCGCTTTTGACAAAGGGATAAGAAGATTGGGTTTTCTTAACGACAAAAGTTCGCAGATCGCATTGGCCCCCGCTCTGGAAATGACCAGATCGCTCATTGCCATAACATCTTTAAGTTCGCCCTTGAGATACTCAAACTGCTTATAACCTTCCGTTGTAAGCAAAAGATTGTCTATACGTCCGTTTCCGCAAAGATGAACCACCTGAAATTCTTTGAGAAGTTCGGGAAGTGCCTTCCTTACGGCTTTGTTAATGGCAACAGATCCCATGCTTCCGCCGATGACCATGATGACGGGCTTATCTTTGTTAAAACCGCACATTTCCCTTGCCGCATCGGCATCTCCGTTAAACAGTTCCGCACGGACAGGTGAACCGGTCAGTTCCGCTTTATTCTTCGGAAGTTTGGAAACTGTTTCGGGGAAATTGCAGCAGATCTTCTGTGCTTTCGGTATGCAGATCTTATTAGCCAGTCCGGGCGTCAGATCGGATTCATGAATGATGCATGGGATCTTCAGTGATGCAGCGGCTCTGACTATGGGAACCGAAACGTATCCGCCTTTTGAGAATACGACATCGGGCTTAATCTCTTTAAGATATTTTCTTGCCTCGGAATAACCCTTGATAACCTTGAACGGATCGGTAAAATTCTTTGGATCCAGGTATCTTCTGAGTTTGCCGACGGGAACCCCGTAATACGGGATGTCGAAATCCGCAATAAGTCTTTTTTCTATTCCGTCCAGGGAACCCATATAGGTTATGTCATAACCGAGTTCCTTGAGTTTTGGCAAAAGTGCCAGATTAGGTGTAACATGACCGGCGGTGCCTCCGCCGGTCAGAACTATCTTTTTCATATCTATACTTCCAATCAGATTTCAAACAGATCGCTGAATTCTTTTAATGCTCCGTCGGTTTCATGTGCAAGAACCTTCTTTGCAAGTACTTTTCCGAGCTGAACACCTTCCTGATCGAAGCTGTTAACATTCCAAAGGAATCCCTGGAACATGATCTTGTTTTCAAAATGGGAAAGAAGAGCACCCATTGATTCCGGAGTAAGCTTGTCGCCGATAATTATGCTTGAAGGACGATTTCCTGCAAATTTCTTGTTATTGTTGTCATCGTCTTTTCCGCATGCGAACGCAATTATCTGAGCTGCTACATTGGCACAGAGTTTTTTCTGACTCGTGCTGCCCTGAATGTCCACATCCACTCCGAGCTGGCTCTCTTTGAATCCGATAAACTGTAAAGGTATGATATCGGTTCCCTGATGAAGGAGCTGATAGAATGAATGCTGTCCGTTGGTTCCCGGTTCACCGAAAAGAACGGGGCCTGTAGGATAGTTAACGAACTCACCGAATCTGTTTACGGATTTTCCGTTTGATTCCATATCAGCCTGCTGAAGATGAGCGGGGAATCTGCTCAGAGCCTGTGAATAAGGAAGAAGTGCCGTTGAAGGGAATCCCAAAACATTTCTTTCATATACACCGATCAATGCATCAAGCATAGCGGGATTTTCTTTGATATCCTTGTTTGCGGCAAGCTTGTCTTCCTCTGCTGCACCGTTTAAGAAACGAGCAAATACATCGGGTGTGAACGCAAGTGAAAGAACCGCGCCGCCTACTGCCGAGCAGGATGAGAAACGTCCGCCGATATAGTCATCCATAAAGAATGCTTTAAGATATCCTGCATTTGAAGCAAGGGGAGAAGTCTCACTGGTAACTGCTACCATGTGCTTTGAAGCATCAAGCCCTGCCTTTGCAAGTGCATCTTTAACGAAGGATTCGTTTGTTAATGTCTCAAGTGTTGTACCGGATTTGGAAACAAGTACGAAAAGTGAATGAGCAACATCGATTCCTGCAAGTACGCCTGCTGCGTCATCGGGGTCAACATTACTGATGAACTTTGCTTCCATGTTGAAGTTGCCGGTTTTCTTTGCCCAGTTTTCAAGAGCTATATAAATTGCACGGGGACCGAGATCCGAGCCGCCGATACCTATCTGAACAACTGTCGTGAACTTTTCTCCCGCAGCATTGGTGATCTTGCCGGAATGCACATCATTGGCAAACTCTTCGATCTTCTTCTGTTCGCCGAGATAGAAGTCTCTCTTGTTAACACCGTCTTTGATAACATCATTTCCGAGCTGGGAACGGGTAAGATGATGAAGAACCAGTCTCTTTTCACCTGTATTGATAACCTCACCGTTGTAAAGCTCCTCGAATTTCGATGCGAGTTCCGCTTCATCGGCAAGTTTTGCGAAGCAGTCAAGAATATCTTCATTTACCGCTTTTGCAGCATAATTATATGTAAGGCCTGCTGCCATCGGAACTTTGTATTTTCTTACTCTGTCAGCACCGTTTTCGCCGCTCATGACTTCCCTGACAACTACCTTATCCTTTGTTTTAAGTTCTTTGAATGCCTCAAGTGTATCGAGATTTTTCCATTCAGCCATTGTTGTTTCCTCTCTTTTATTATTTCTTTCATTTATTTATGAATATTTGTCCTTTTACAGACAATCCTCAAGTATCTCTATCCACTCCTTAATAATCTCAACCTCTTCGTTGGCTTCCTTTAAGGCTTTGGATTTTTTTACATTTCTGTAAACGGGTGCTTCCATCGCATCCTTATTTTTTCTGACGATCAGGCTTACCTCGTCCTTGTCGAAGAAAAGAGCTATCGGTCCGCCAGGCTTGAATTTTACTATCTTGGCCGCGATCGATTCTTTTAAGAACTTCTGTCCGTCATCCTGATCTTTGGCATATACGGAAAACTTGGAATCGAATTTCTCATGTGAGCTTAATATCTTGCAGTAAGTCTCAGGCTGCTCATAATCCATACCGCCTATTTTAAAATCGTTTCCGATTATTTGCACTTCATGTTTTAATCTCGTCTTAACCTGAGCAACGATCATAACACAGTCCGATCCGGCTTTTTTCTTGCCGTATCTTAACGCAAGGTCATAACGAAGAAACGGGATCTTTTTGTATACTCCCCGCACACAATCATTCGCTATGGCACTTTTGGCTTTCTTAAGCATGGAATTTCTGGTCAGATCTCTGGTGGATATTTTTTCGTAATCCGTGTACTCTCCCTTTGAAAAAGCCTCTTCAAGCACGGGTTTTAAAAACGCTTCCTTATACTTGGTGGAATAAGCCCTGTGCTTTGAATTCATTTTGAGAAAATGAGGGAGAAGATAAATACATACAAATATCGCAGAAAGCAATACAAGTATAATGATCGAACTTACAAGAAGCTCGAAATCCAACACTTTCTTGAAAACAAGAACGATATATGTAACAGTGGCAACGAAAACAACTATCGATACCGATTTCCAGATAATATCGGCAGTCAGATATTTTATTCGCAACGAATTAACTTCCTCTTCCACCGAAATTTTCTTTTCGGAAGAAACGGAAGTATTCTCTTTGGTATCGCTCATATAACCTCCGCCGTCTGCTGATAAGGTATGTCGATGATGTGAACAATCGCAGACAGTCTGAACTACAGTAGTTAACTAATCAGTCAGGATATCCTTGATCTTTGCCAGTTCTTCCTGTGTAGGACTGGTGGGTTTCCAAAGCATATTCTGTCCGTCATTCTCATATCTCGGAATGAGATGAAAATGAAAATGGAAAACGGTCTGACCGGCACACTCATTATTGTTCTGAACAAGATTGAATCCGTCTGCAGAAAGTTTTTCCGTCATGCTTGTCGCAAGTTTTTTTGCAAGGATCATAACCTTTCCCGCGGTTTCTTCGGGAATCTCGTAGATATTGGCATAATGCTCTTTGGGAAGAATAAGAGCATGTCCCTTCGTTGCGGGACCCGCATCGAGGATTACGTTAAAATCATCGTCTTCATAAATCGAGTTGGTCGGTATTATCCCGTTTGCCAGTTTGCAAAAAATACAATCGTCTTTCATTTTAGTCACCTCAACTGATCAGTCTTTTCGAAATGTCCGTCCGAAGACAAATCATTCGAAACAATAAGCATTTTATAATGAGAACGGGAAAAGATTATCAAGAGCTCTCAAAAGATTGAAATCTCCTTTTGAGGTCATCTTTCCGTTCATGAACATTCTCTGGAAACTGTTTTCCCCGGCAATGATCTGATCGAGTATCTCGGGATTCATCTCAAGTTTTACATCACTGTACTCGCTCTGTCCGTAGAAAACATCGAGTTTTGCGTTAGCAACTTTTATAATAAGGTCTTTTTTGAAATTCTTGATTTTCAGTCTGTATATGGCGTTTATTCCGGGCTGGGGAGTAAAGTTCTTCTTAAAATCATCGATGTATTTGTTCTCATCGTCGATCTCCTGACTCTCGAGTTTATTGTAAAAGAGCCCGGTAAGTTCCTTAATGTCCTCTTTCTGCTGCATCGCATAATTCTCATCGGCAGCGTACTTTGAAAGCTGTTCTGTCTCCTGCGGTGTAAGATCCACGTTCTGAGTAACGGAAACTTTCTGTTTTACAGCCTGATTGCTCGAAGGAAAAGATGCAAGTTTCTGCGAAATGCTTCTGTACATATTTTCCGCTTTTTTCTCAATAATGCGATTGTACTCTTCACTGCACTCAAGAATGGATATCTCGGGAATATATCCGCAGATTCCGCTGACAGGTCTTCCGCCGAGGATCTCCCATGCGGTACTGAGGTTCATCTTGCCTTCTCTCTCACCGTAAGTGGTCGACATGCAGATAGGGCACATGTAAATACGCGAAATGGCCTCCTTATCGCCGTAGAGCCAGCAGGCGTCAAGAAACTGCTGCATATATCCGCCGATCCCGTACCATTCCACTGTCGTGGCAAGAATTACACCATCCGCTTCCTTCAGGGTTTTGGGAATCGTTGTGATTGCGCTCTTTATCTCATAAAGGTCGAATCTCTCAACCGTAACATTGAGCTCTTCGAAAACCTCCTGCATTTTTTTAATTACATACTGCGTGGGATCGCCTATCAGTCCGCGTCCGCCGTAATAGATATTGATCTTCACCCTGTTAACACCTTTTCTGATACAACTGCATTCCTATCAATGATTATAATGATTTATACGAAAAATACAATATTATATCCCTTAATAGCCTAATGCGATTGCACTATGCCAGAACAAATCTGACGTTTCCTATGCGTATTTCATCCCCCGCAATAATCTCTTTTTCTTCGGATACGATTTTTTTGCCGTTCACATAGGTCCCATTTGAAGAATTGAGGTCAAAAATGAACAATTTTCCCTGAGCTTCATCTATTTGAGCATGCATTCTTGAAACGCTCGAGTCAGTCAGAAGTATGTCCACGCATTCCCTCTTCGAACCCAGAACGCAGGGAAATATTTCCAGATCGGCATCCGGAATTTTGGAATCCCTGCTTATAAGTCTTCTCTGATTTCCATCGGGCACGGGAATCAGCACGGTTTTGTCGTAATCCGACGTACACTCTTCAAAATATGCTTCTTCCCTGCTTTCTTCCGTGTAATCATAGAATTCATTTTCCGGCGGTCTGTAATCGCCGACTTTTTTCTTCATTAATTCAAACAACCTGTCAACAACCAGTTCCACTTTATTCCTGTACCTGTTTCCTTCGGGTTCCGTTTTCAATGATTTGAACTCTTTTTCCTTATATGAATCATCGGATATTACATCTGGCAGATTTTTCTCCTCCTCATCGTTATGAAGTATTTCATAAAGATTTTCCGCCTCTATACTACCTTCCTTTGCCCTTCTGTAAAGTTCATATGCCGTTTTGACTACCGCGGAATTACCGTTATCGATATGTTCCAAAAGAAATTCCGCCAATTCCATCATTTCGTGAGAATCCCTTTCGTACGGATAAAATATCCATAGCAGTCTTTCCGTTGAAAGATCTCTGTAAATGTGATCCGGAGTCAGGACTATCCCTGAAATATCCAAAAACAGTCTCTTGCATTCTTTTACCAGATTGCTTATGGAATACAGAATATCCGACATCTCATTATAATCAATCTTTCGTTTTGCAAACCCTTTACTCAGTGATTGTTTGCCTGTAATGTCATAATACAGTAATGTTTCTCCGTCCCAGTTAACTTTTTTTATGGGAATAAATCCGTCCGATTCATTCCTGACAAGCATTTCCGTCTGATAGCCGTCCGAATGATCAGGCATGACAAGATAGTTTCTGTTCAGATCTCTTTTATATTCCGCTTTCATATTTAATAATCCTTTCAACTGTATTAATTCAAACAATTCTTTTTGCCATTCATCTTTCGATCAGTCTTTCTGCGACAGTTCTTCTGCCAGATCGTATAAGGCTTTAATCCTTCTGACATCACTGATGATATCCGCTCCAAACCATCTTTTTTTACTGACTCCGACAGAAATATTGTCCAGTTCGGAGATTCCTGCAATGTCCGAAGGCACGTTAAGTGCTGCATTCATTTTGATGTTCACCTTGTTGCCCAAAATATTTACACTGATCTCAGGCTCATCCGTTCCCACCAGTTGTCCGTCCGATTCTTCATATATTCGCTCTTCAATTTCTTTTTTTAACTGAAAATTATTGTCACTTACATGATAATCTGCAGCCAGAATCGCATGGACTGCCGCTTTATACATAATTCCTTTATCATACATGGCGATCATGATCCATATTACGGATACGATCACAAGCAGAATGATCGGCATTATCAAAGCACATTCCACGGTAAAGTTTCCCTTTGCTTTCTTTTTCATAGTAACCCCCTCTTTTCTAAATTCGTATCAGACCGTTTGGAAGAACGGTAATAAACAGTGCGGGAAAAAGAAACGGAATAAAGGGAATTCCGGTTTTTCTGTCCGCTTTCTTTAATAACATAAGAATCAAAGATGTTACGGCACAAATAAGACATCCCCAGAAAAACATTATCAGATTTGCTTTCCATCCGAACATAAGTCCTGTTACGCAAAGGATGATTCCGTCCCCCTGACCGATCTCTCCTTTGGTCAGAAATGATAAAACAATAAGAACAATCCCTTCCGCTATTCCGAATAACATGCTTATCACACCCGGATCTTTTCCGACAAAAGCAAGAATAACAGCGGCTACCGCCGAAAACACCGGGACGACCATATCTATTTCTTTCGTCTTCAGATCACGTATCCCTTCAATCAAAAGCAGTACTGCTGCCACCGCGATCCTTACAATCCATACCCAGCTCATTCATCTTCTCCTTCAATATTCCCTTCCTTATATGATGCACATCTTTCACATTTTCTTTTCCCAGGTATCTCACTTAGTCTGACTCTGAAAACCGTTCTTTTCAGTCCGCTGCAGGAAAGAGTTGTATGATATGCTTCTCCGTAAGGAGTAATATAAAAAAACTCACAATCTTCAGCATCCCGCTTCTTAACACATTTATGGCACGGGTAATATTTTTTGCCATCTGCATTTCTGCTTTCCTCCAGTTGATCCTTGTCGATAATATCAATCTTCAGGCGCAGATGAGTACAATTTCGATGGGTATGATAAACCTCGGAATTTTCCGTAATATATACATATACGTTCTCTTCTTCCTCGCTCCGTACATACCCGATCCATGAATGAATTCTGGCCCTGTTGGAGAATTTCATTTCCCCGACTCCGAACAGATTAAACAGAGGTTCGACTTTGTACGTGACGATAAGATCCGTGTCCCCCCTTTCATTAATGACATACGATCTGAAAAAGAATATTCCCGCTTCGTTTTGCTTAATCAGGGATTCTTCCAGGTTTTTTAGTCCGAATTTTTCGGTAAACATCGCTCTGACAACCGTCTCTGACAAAACAGGGTCGAAAATATCATTATATGAAGAATCCCATTCAAATCCCGATCCATCGGTATATTCCGACGAAGAGTCAAAAATCTCTTCTCCCACGGTTTTTATATACGTAACCGGATAAGCAAGAAGCGATATTTCTCTCGCCGTCTCATGAAGGGCATATTCTACCCTCGCGTACAGAGTCATCATTTCAAGAATGGAAATCAATGAAATTGCAAGACTTAAAAAAACAGGTAAAACCAATGCGGTTTCAACTGTGAGACTTCCTTTTTTGTGTTTCATTTTCTCCTTCCCCTTTTCTTTCCCGTTTATATTTTTATTTCACCCGGCAAGAAACTTGCCGGGTGTCTGAAGTTAAAAATATGAATATCTCTTCTCCGACACGTATCTGAAATCAAAACCTGTTTCGATCGCAAATACGGCTTTGATCTTGTCGGCACATACATCAAATCGAAAATATTCGTTTCCCGTTCCGGATTTTCTCAGATTCTGTTCGACTATATCCATTGTTCTGTAGGTTTCCACAATATTCGGTATCATATACAGAAATATCCTGAGATAATCGTTGTAACTTAATGTAATATTGGGAATTTCACTTTCGACATCTCCCAAATTGTCCACAGTTTCTTCCGGTATTTCGACATTTCCCGATAACTGATTCAACAGTCCCTGCAAACTCACGTTTATCTGGCTCGAAGTCTTAATAAGCGGCACGCGTTCCCCTTTGATAAGATCATGAATATCGGTAATTCCTTCCAAAGCCGCCCACCCGACAAGTATCGCCTGTGTGATCACGGGTTCGGGTATCTTTATAAATGCGGATAACAGTTCGGCTACAGCCCGGACATTATCAACTTTGTCCGTTGCCATATTAAGTGAAATATAATCTTCCAAAGCCCTTGTAACATAAAGCATTTGAATATAAGTCTGTATATTGTTAAAATCCGAATCAGATCCGATTATTATGTATTCCGCTTCATATTTAAGTTTAGATTCCTCTTTCTGATCAATGTATGAACCCATTTTGTTAATAATGTATTCTATAAAATAAATCTTTTGAGCAGGTTCCAGTTCAAATTCGGTCACAGGTCCGGTACCATGCTGCTTATTCCTGATCAATAACGTATCTTCAAGTACAATTGCTTCTTTGGAAAGATTAAAGAAGTCCTCTCCTAGAAGAATGATCATTTCACTTTTCGGATACATTATCGTAAACAGTCTTTCTTTAATATGCGTTTGTTCCCATGTTTCCGTATCATAATTGATTATCTTCTGCTTGGTGCTTTCCCTGATCTCATCAAACCCCGATGTGCTCAGATTGTATGAATCCCACACACTCATAGTGTTCAGCATATCCTTCACATCTGAAATACCTACAAGATTTGACATATACTCCGCAACCTGTCTCGCGAACGGTTCTCCGAATCTGTCCGTAGCTATCTCATATTCCTTTAGTGAAACATTTGTATCGGTCACATCCAGAATATCCGAATAAAACAGAAACGAAGTTCCGTTTTCCGGATGAAAATTATCATCAAAATACTCATTCAGTCTTGCTTCCAGATTTGTCGGATCCGGACTGTTGGATAAATATGACAGGTCAATGAAAAATACGTCGTATCTGTCCAAAAGTTCCCTGTTGTATTCTCCGAAAGCCGAGAGAAGCGCACTCTCGACGGCACATTCGTACACAACCTGAAGCGCTGCTCCTCTCGACGCCGTAATAACCGTTAAAAGCAACGATATTATCAGCGTAAATACAAGACTCAGATATATTGATATTTCTCCGTTTTTATGTAATTTTCTTAATCTTTGTCGTAATAGCTTTAAACACATCTTCAACAATATCAATCATCTCTTCTCTGAAAATAATAACCAACGTAACCAGAACAACCAGAATCAGAATTACTTCAACAGTACTGAGTCCTGTTTCATCCAGTGCCAATCTTTTTAGAATGTTTAACGCAGATCTCATTTTTTCTCCTCCTTTCCCCCCAGTATTAGAACGAAAAACTGTCGAATGCCGGAACCATTATCAACACAAATACTATTATCAAAAGAAAAACCATCGGGATTAAAAGTCTTGTTCCGGCCGTTTCGGCTTTTCTTCGAACCATCTCTCTTCTTTCATTTGTACTTTCCGCTGCTGCTTTTTTTATTTCCGAAGCAATGTCTTTTCCGCCTTTTTTTATATTTCTGTTTATCAGACTTACAAAATGCGTTATCTCTCTGACACCGCAGTTTCGTGCCATTGTATCAAGTGCTTCCGTAAGAGGAACCCCTCCTTTGACATCTGTATTCACTTTGTAAAGTTCCGCATACAGCGGGCTGTTTTTCTTATTTTTCTCGTACTCTTCGCCAAGCCTTTCCACAATCTGACTGTGTGTAAGTCCGGCTTCATTAAGAAGTGCGTATTTTACCGCAAATTCGGAATAATCCGAGATTATCGTTTCTCTCCTTTTCTTTTCATCTTCACCCATAGTTATCCTGTCTTTAAAAAGAAACACTCCGGAGATAAGGATCGTCATTAAAATGACCGCAGAAGATTTACTTTTATGGTTTTGGCTCCATTTAATATTCACTCCGTCAATCTTGTCAGGCAGAGTAATTGTCTTGCTGACTCTGTCGTTTTCATTTAAATTGTTCAAAAAACTCTCAATCTTTTCCGAGAATTCCTCGCTTTCGCTCATTGGCGACGGAACCACGATTCCGGTCAGAACCTCCGTTTCTTCGTATTCTTCCAAAGAATATGTGATCTCTATTTCTATTTCGGTATTCTCTTCAATCTTTTGGGTGATCCTTCCTTCGGAATCCAAAATACCTCTCGGTCTGACCTTGTATTCGATCTCAAAAGGATATCCGTCCAGAGCAGGAACAAAATTTAAATCCGAATCAATTCTTTCAAATGAAGCATTATTCGAAAGAATACAGATCTTCAGCGCATCAATAAATCCTTTTTTCATTTCCTCAATCTCTTCCTCGGAATTTATCCTCGACAAAATATCAAGATCTATGTTTTCTTCTCCGAACTTTGTTTCCGCTTTCAGTTTTACACTCGTCGTTTTACCATTTTCTTCACGAACCAGTACATCGGGTTGTGTGTCATTCCCCTTATTCTTAACAAAGAGAACTCCCGCAAGAATCATTCCGACGGCAAATACGATCACTGCCATTCGTACGTTTTTTTTATTTATATTTTTATATCCGCTATCTTTTCTCCCCATATAAAAGCTCCCAAATATACTGCCATGCATATGCTCATAATCAATATCCCGGTGGGATTCCCGTAAAACATATCGAAATAACCCGGGCTGGTAATCCCTATATAAACCAGTATCACAAACGGGATCAGACACATTATCCGATGTTCAAACCTTTTGGAAGAGATCAGAATCCTGAACTCTCTTTTCATTTCTATTTTCGAATCTATTACTTCTGTGCTGTCCGTAATGATGTCTCTCAGATTTCCGCCGCTTCGTTTGGCTATTGAAAATATCTCTGCAAAATCAGCTATCTCTTCATTACAGCTTCTTTCTCCGAGCGAGGAGATCATTTTTTCAAGTACAATATTGTTTTCCAGTCCCCTTGCTATGATCTCGCATTCTTTCGTCATTTCCGACTTGTCACCGAACAGTTTCTTCATTTCCGAGTATGTGTTTTTAAATGCATTCTCGGGAGAGTTTCCGGATTGTATATTTATGGACAGAATTCTCAGCATTTCTTTGAATTCCAATGTCATTTTCCAGTTTCTTTTCCCTATCAGATATTTCTTTACAAAGTGTAAAAACACCGGAAAAAACATAAATATAACCACACCCGCAAGAACCGATCTGTAAAAGAAATACGCCAAAAAAGCCGAAACCGTAATCCATATAAATAAACTTGCCGTCACTTCCAAAAAATTCAGTTTATAAATGCTGTATTTCATCTGTTCATCTTCCTTGTATTAATCAATTGGCCGACTTTTACAAGATTGTAATCTCTGCCGGTAATCTGAGTTTCAAACAGCTTGTTTAACAAAATGTTCTTGTTTTCGCCGTGTGTAATCTCGTTTATTTCAGTCACTCTTCTTACACCATCCCTTCCCCTTTCCAGGTGGATCATAATATCTATTCCCGAAGCGATCTGCATTCTTACCGCTTCCAATGGTATTTCCGCATTTTGTATATACATTGCCTCCAGTCTGGTTAACATGTCATAAGAACTGTTCGCATGCCCCGTCGAAAGACTTCCTTCGTGCCCGGTATTAAAAGCCTGAAGCATATCCGCAACCTCCGCCCCTCTGACCTCGCCGACGATGATTCTGTCCGGACGCATCCTGAGTGCGGTTTTGATCAGATCCTTTATCGTAATCGCTTCGCAGCCCGATGAATGGGCATTTCTTGTTTCCAGCCGAACGAGATTCTTGACGGATTTGATCTGAAGTTCCGCCGAATCTTCAATCGTTATTACCCTCTCATCTTCCGGAATGAATTCCGAAAGAACGTTTAACATGGTTGTTTTCCCGCTGGATGTTCCTCCCGAAACAAAACAGTTATATCCCGCTTTTACCGCAGCCTTAAGAAAATCCGCCGCTTCGGATGTAATACTCCCGTTTTGGATAAGCATGTCCATTGTGAACACTTCTTTGGGAAACCTTCTGATCGTCAGGATAGGACCGTTTATCGCGGGCGGAGAAAGAACAATATTTACTCTCTCACCGTTCACAAGCCTGGCATCCACTATAGGTTCACTCTCGTTAACCACACGGTTACATGTAGCAACAATTTGCTGGATCACATCATCAAGTTTTTCCTTTGAATTAAACTTTTTGTTCCATTCGATTATTTCCCCCTTTTTTTCAATAAAGATCTTTTCGAACCCGTTTACCATTATTTCCGAAACTTCCTCATCTTCGATAAGTTCCTGCAGTACATCCAGTTTCCTTATAGAGTCGAAAATATCCCTGATCAGGCATTCTTTATCCCTGAGACTGTATTTCTCGTCAACCGTTTCCCTGTAAACTATCTGTGCGGTTATTTTTCTTACTTCATGTTCATCCGGATTGGAAGACAGATCCAGTTCACTTCTGACAACGGCTGCCAGTCTTTCCGTTACTTTCTCATCTGTCATTAGTCAAAATCAGTTCCTCCTTTCCCAAAACGATTTTCGCTGTTTTTTCACTTTCGTTTCGGTAATTTAATCCCCAAATGATATCTTTCATTAAAGTCATTTTTTCTTATTCGGGCAGGTATGACATAGTCTTCCTTCCCGCCTCCGGAGGTGCGTTCGGCGTATCAGATAATATACCTTACGCACCTCTTCGCATAAAGCTTTCGGAATTTTCATTCCGTCGTATCGGCCGCTATGCCCGAAGGCTGTTCCCTCGACCGATACGAATTCTCCCCTGTTAACTGTTCTTTTATCACCCCTTCCAAATACATAAACTTTAAAAGACTTCCCGCTTTTACCAATTGAAATCCGCCATGGTTGCTTTTTTCACGTAATCAACCAGTTCCGTATACAAAAGTCTGTCTATCTCCATCGGAAGATTCCTGACAGACGGAATAGTGAATTTTCTCGTTTTTTGAAGAATATCTTCATAATTGTATTCATTCAGGATCTGCTCGTAATGAAATATTTTGCTTTGTGCTCTCGAATCATTCGCCGTCATGGTGTATATGATCGAACATCTCGTGAGAAACGAATCAAAAAGTCCCTGCAGATAATCCGACAGATCCAGGATAATATAGTCAAATTCACTCATTTCAGATAACTCATCCATGAATTTATCCCATTTGTCCGGAGTAATATATGATAAATCAAGATAGTAGTATGCAGGTTTTATCATATCCAGTCCGTTATGATTTATAAGGCTGTTTTTAAACTTCGAAATGAACTCCTGTTTAATATTGTTGAAATAATAGAGCAGATCCGCCAGATCGCCTTTTCCGCCCATTCTCTCGTTTACTGACATTCCCGAAAAGCTTTCAAAATTCAAATACAGAACTCTGTTCTTCTTTGCCAGCATCTGTCCCAGAACCATGCAAAAAGAAGTTTTCATACTTCTTGCAACCGGGGAATATACCCCAATAAACGTGGTTTTACCGACCTGAACATCTTCGTTTTGCATTTCGTCGATGCCTATTATTTCCGTCAGCCTTTCTACCACTTCATTCCCCGGAGCATATTTGCAAATACCGTCTTTTTGCGGTTCCTCATGTATGTATATTATTTTGCCTACCCCTTTGTATTGTTCTTTTCTGTCTTCGCTTGCCAAAAGAAAATCAATTTTTTCTCTTTCCAGATATTCAACGAGCTTTTCTTCGCTTGTAAAAACACAAAGCGTAAAAGTAATTTTTCTGTCCTCGTCCAGATATCTGTGCAGCTTTTCCATATAACTCAAGTCGGAAACGAATAATCCAAGAACTTTTTTTCTCATTTAACCTCCTATTATCTTTAAAATAACTCCTATAAGAATCGGCAAAGAGAAATGAACACTGCCTCTTTTTAAAGTATCTTTGTCAAGCACATCCATATATGTTTCATCGAATATATCCGTATCTTTCACTGATAATCTGATATAGATGTTTTTGAAAAAACGGAATAAATATCTAAACCTTTCCCAAAATGAATGGCATGCCAAAGCCTTTATTATGCCGATTGCCAAACCTATGAAAAGTGAAAAAACAAAAATAGTCATTACGTCTTTGAATGAAAAGCAAATGCCTAACATTCCCAGTAGTTTGAGATCCGCCCCTCCGAATAAACCCAGAGCAAACAGCGGGAGTAAAATTAAAACGGGAAATAAAACAGAAAGTATAGTACCGAAAAAATCAATTCCCTGATTTTGAATGATTTTATGAACAAGAAGTGCCAATGCGGCTGTAAGAATATACCAGTTTGGGATTTTGTCGGTACTGAGATCAAACGCTACCGCGCCTATTAAAACAAGTACCAGTAAAATTATATTTCCTCACTTCCTTTATTATTTAATTGTGGTAAATTAGGAAATCTAGGGGAGAAAGTTCCCAATTTAAGAATCCGATATCTTCATCGGGTGAGTTTGATTATAAGTGAAGTTGTGAATTTTGTAAAGATTGTTTTTATAAAAAAAGTGTTATTTGTGCAAAACTCACAAAAAACGATATCTATTTTTTTATTAATGATTTCCTAAGAACGAATACATCTCCATTCTTCGCAAAGTCTTTCCAGATTCCATGCCGCATTCGCCGGGCTTGTGGACGGCAAACAGATGACGGAACGACCGATCAGCGGCTTTGTATATTTTTGATAATACTTAAATGCCGTCTTCCCATTTACATAGATTTCCTTAATATCGGTCTTCTTTAAGATGATATTAAGGTCATTTACCGTGACGTCCCTTATGCTTGCATCCGAAGAACCCTCAATGTTACAGGAACCTATCACATCCCAGACTGCGATATGATTTCTCAAAAGAAATTCTTTCTTTTGCTGAACTGTTTCGGGAATTTCTTCATTATATACCGATGCCAGCACCTTCCAGAAACGGTTTTGAGGATGACCGTAAAAAAACGCTGCTTCCCTTGATTTTACGGAGGGGAAACTTCCCAGTATGAGTATTTCGGAGTTTTCGTCAAATACCGGCGGAATCGGATGTACTATCATCAGTATGTTTGTTCCTTTTTATTATTTTAATACCTGTCTTGCATATCAATGTCAGAAACATTTCTTCTCATGAGTCTGTTTGCAGTTTGCAATATTCGTGCATTTATAGCAAACCTCATTCGGACAGGTATCTTTTTCAAAAAATTCTCTGATGTTATTCAGTGTTGTATCCGCTATATTTGACAAAGCTTCATTGGTAAGGAATGCCTGATGCGATGTAACGATAACATTGGGCATGGTGATAAGTCTTGCCAGCGTATCATCGTTTACGATGTGGTTCGAATAATCATGGAAGAAAACATTGGATTCCTCTTCATAAACATCCAGACATGCCGCACCGATCTGCCTTGCCTTTATCCCTTCAACCAGAGCTTCGGAATCTATCAGTGCGCCTCTGGAAGTATTTATGATGACAACACCTTTCTTCATTTTCATCATGGTATCCGAATTTATCAAATGACGGTTTTCATCAGTCAGAGGACAGTGAAGTGAGATGATATCGCTTCTTTTCCATATTTCTTCGAGGGAAACATATTCGATCCACGAATCCGAAGCGGGATACTTATCGTAGGCAATGACCTGCATTCCGAATCCCCTGCAGATATCCGCAAACACTCTTCCTATTTTTCCCGTACCGATCACGCCGACCGTTTTTCCGTGAAGGTCAAATCCGGTTAATCCGTTCAGACTGAAATTAAAATCTTTAGTTCTGATATATGCTTTATGGATTCTTCTGACAGATGTTAACAGCATGGCCATTGCATGCTCCGCAACCGCATAAGGTGAATACGCGGGAACCCTTACAATATGTATTTTACCGTAGGCATATTCAATATCCACGTTATTATATCCGGCACAGCGAAGGGCTATCAGTTTTACTCCCATTTCTTTCAACAGATCGATAACTTCAGAGTTGACGTCATCGTTTACGAATATGCAGACCACATCACAGCCTTCCGCAAGTTTGCAGGTATCTTTTGTGAGTCTTGTCTCAAAATATGCAATATCAAATTCTTCGTTTAAATTCGAAGCGATAAAAGACTGTTTGTCGTATTCTTTTGCATCAAAAAATGCTATTCTGATCTTTTCCATAAGCGTATGCCCTTCCGTTATAACTTCTTTACTGTTCCTTTTTTAAGCTGTCGCTGATATACGGTCTCATCCTGTCACTGATCATTTCATCGGGAGACATGCTTAATATTTCCTCTGCGGTGACCCATTTATAGTCCACGGTTTCACCTTCCTGAAGTGTGATATTTTTCTTATCCCAGTCGGTGACGCAAAGATATTCTGCGTAGAAACTGTGAGTCGGATCCCATGGAAATCTTCTGATCTCTTCAAGCTTATCCGCAATGATTCCCGTTTCTTCCCGCAGCTCTCTTAATGCGGCTTCCATGGGAGTTTCGCCCTTTAATGCCGATCCGCCGGCAGTTGCCTCCCACTTGTTTGGGAAAGCCTTTCCGGGATCTCTCTGCATGAGAAGATATGTCCCGTCCGTATGTTTAACAAGAACATTGCAGACCAGATGATATACTCCCCGGGGTATTGAACTTTCCTCCCCGCGAACAAGAGTCATACCTTCAATAATGTTGAATTCCGAATCATATGCATCCCAGATTTCCATATCTCACCTTTTTTATTCAATGATGTTCAATATACTAAACGCTTCCGGAAGAGTCGATATGCTCTTTACTCCCTCCGAAATGCTCTTTCCAAATCGGTTAAGCCATAATGTGCCTATTCCCGCTTCCGAAGCTCCCTTAACATCACTGCTTAAGGAATCCCCGATATGTATCACTTCGTTTCCTTTAAATCCTGTCTTTTGAAGTGCCAGTTCGAACAGTTCCTTTCGCGGCTTATAACTTCCTGCATCTTCTGAAGTAAACACTCCCGCAGGATGAAGATCATGATATGAAATGGCCTCAATAATATCTGCCGTGTCTATGTTTGAAACAATATAGATCGGGACCGGACTCTTATCAAAAAACTCTTTCGAATCCTCAAAAATCGGGGGCTTAACCCAGTGCGCAAACATCATTTCACTTAAGGCTCCGGCATCCGCTTTCGAGGAAAAATGTTCCAGTGTGTGAACAAGCGATCTTTCTTCGAGCACTCTTTGTGTCTCAAACGAATCACCGTATGCATTCATAAACATGGTCTGAAAATCCTTCCACCAGAAAGAATCCACCTCCCCGGGATTATCGACTTTTCCGGTATCACAGATTATCTTATTTATTTTTTTTATTACCTCACCGTCCTCATGAACCACAGTTCCGTAAAAATCCACAAAAAAAGCTTTTATGCTCATTATCCGACTATTCCTTTACTTCAAAAAACACGGTTTCTTCCTCTTATTCCGGTGTCAGCCACTGGTCCATTCCCGCTCCGGCGTCTTCGTTAGGACGTTGTTTAAATCCTAACTTCTCGTAAAAAGGTTCTTTTCCTTTTGCCGAATTAAGATTGAGCTTAACCTTGAATCCCGGCTTCATATCGTCTTTTATTCTTTTTATGACCGCTTCAACGAGAGTCTTTCCTATCCCCTGTCTCTGATATTCGGGAGCGACGATCACATCCGATAAAAACGCAACATAGCCCCCATCCCATAAAAGCCTTACGACACCTATCGCTTTTTCGTCGTCTCTTACGCAGATCACCATATATGCATTTTCAACGCAGTTTTTCGCTTCTTCAAGCGGAAACTCCATCCATCCGACCATCTTTCTAAGATCCAGGTATTCTTCCGGTGTAATATAATCAACGTATTTAATCATTCTTCGTTCTTTCTGCTTATAAAGCCTTGATCATTATCATTTCCATGGGCTGTTCGTATCCGGGAACGTCAACCGTAAATCCGCCGCAATCCCTGTAGCCGATCTTTCTGTAAAAATGCTGTGCCTCTTCGTCAACCTGCGTTGAAGTCATAAGCATTCCGTAGCTTTTTGACCTCATATCTTTTTCCCAATGCTCCATCAAAAGTCTGCCGTATCCTTTTTTCCGATAAGCCTCGTCGATGTAAAGCATTGTGCAAAAAGGTGTATTGTCCCAGAAGAGATTGTAGCGCAAAACACCGATCACCTTGTCATCTTCCGTTAACACATAGCCCTCTTTGTTTCTGACTTTTTCCTCAAATCCCTCTTCCGGCAAATGGCGGTCAAGTCTGTACCATTCGGTTTTATCATTTGATTCTGCATATCTGATCAACATATTTTCTATTACCTTAACTTCTTTGACATGAACAGAAGCAGGTCATCGTCGTTTACACATGGCTCGTACTGTCCGAGCTGCTTTCCCTGATACCATATTCCGCTTCCGTCAAAATTATATCCTCTGTTTACGTATAATCTCTGTGCCGCACCATACCCTGAATGCACTCCTACCGCAAGGAATACAATATCCGTAAACTTGGCTGCTTCTTTTTCTATAACATCGAGCAATTTCGTTCCGATCCCTTTGTTGTGGTATTTAAAGAAAACCAGAAGGTCGTTGATCTCGGGATATCCCATACCTCCCCAGGGTCCTTCCGAGGGTTTTAAGATCAGCGTGCAGTAACCTGCAACTTCGCCTTCAAATTCCGCAACAAATACGAGTCTGTCTTTACTTTCCTGTTCGGAAAAATACTTCTCGTAAGTTTCCATCGAAGGATGCCAGCCGTATGAAGACTGTGTATCAAAAATGATCTTTGCATCTTCCTTAAGCATACTTCGGATCTTTACGGATCCGTCATCGTAATATATTGTCATTTTTACTTTTCCTTCTTTTTGGAATAAAAGATAAATTCCTTATCCCTCTTTACTTCTTTGTATCCGAGTTTTGTATAAAAGGCATTCGTACGAACATTCCAGATCGGCGTATCCAGAGTGATTTCCTTCACATTCGGAAACATTGCTTCAATCTCCTGCATCATAAAAAGCCCGTAGCCCTTACGGAAATGCTCGGGAGCGACAAATATCCTGCCTATATTCAGAACATCATCTTTTAAGAACAGGATAGCACCGCCGACAACCCATCCGTCATCGGTCAGTTTATAAAGACAATTTGCTCTTGCCATTTTGTTATGAAAAGGAACCGACATATACCCCGGAGGTCCTCCCGCAGAAGGCGCACCCACTTCAAGATCACTGTCAAAAGCCCTTTTCGATATTCCGTTTAATGTCAAAGCATCCGAAGTTCCTGCTTTTGTTAATTGCAAACCCATGTATATTTAAGTGGACGCTCCACTCTTCTCCCTTATTTTTTTACTTTCTTCCAGCACACTGAGGAATTGTTCTTTCGACCAGTAATACTGTCCCTTGTCTTCAAACCCTCTGTAAAAGACTTCTGTCATCATCGTCAGATAAAGGATGATGTCATACCAGCGAAGTCTCTTTAATTCGGTATCTGTAAAATCCTGTTTCCCGAAGCCTTCCAGGAAAGTCGTGTTTCGGTTGTGCTTACGGAATCTGTCATCCATAAAAGCCTCGCCCCACATTGCTCTTTCCCAGTCGATAATGCCTGAAACATGGTCCCCTTCAACAAACACGTTGCCTTCCCACATGTCCCAATGGACCAGAGTGGCGAAAGGAACTTCGTCAAAAATGTATTTTTCTTTTTCAAATTCTTCTGTCAGTTTATTTATGTCACAGCCGAGATCCACATTTTTCTTTTGAGCGTCATTTATCAGATTCTGAAGCATTGTCTGCACAAAATCCGATAAACAGTCAAACCTTTTTGTGTCTCCCAGGAATCCGAACCGAGGATTTGTTATTGTGCAAAGCTGTCTTGATATCTCACCGATCTCATGTGTGATCTTTTGATTTGCTTCATCCGGCAACTGCTCTTTGATGAAACTGTAATTGACTCCCGGAAGCTTCTCCATAAAGAAGTAGTCTCCGTCACATATGGTTTTACTGCAATCATAGGCAAATACATCTGCAACTTTAAAGGAACATTTCTCCCGCACCAGCTGCATTGCATTAACTTCCGCAGCCATTAAACATATCTCATTTGATGTATTGCCAGTCGTATCTTTTGCGGCAATCTTTAAAATACACTCATCACCGTCACTGAATGTGATATTGTACGTAACATTACACATTCCCTCTGTCAGTTCCTTAATGCATGCTGCCGTTTTTTCGGGAAATGCCTTCTTTATCATTTCATTTATGGTACTGTCCGACTGCCTGTTTTTCGTTATCATGTTCGAAATCCTCTGTTTTTGGACCGGGAACTCCGTCCCCCCGGTTCATTTTTTTCTGACACACCAGATCACGTTTTTAGCAGAACCTTCTCCGCTTTCTTTATGATATCCTCCGTATACATTGACGATCTCGTATCCGGTAAGTTCCAGGAGATACTTCATTTCCTGACGATAGGTCTGTCTCATTTTAAGAGGACGAACACGTTCTCCGATAATGGCCCCGCTTTCATCCAGGGTTTCAAATTTCCAGTTTCCGCTCATGATCTGTGTATACGGATCATAGGAGATCGCATTGTAAATCTTTTCGCGCATACCCTGTTTATTTGTATACTCCAGTCGTAAAGAATAATCCGTATCTTTGGTTTTCATCTGTTCTGCCTGAAAGATCGGATGCGGATCAAATGTATTAAATGTAAGCATACCTCCGTCAACCAGATTCTCACGGATGTTAAGAAGTGCGTCCCGCTGAAGTTCGGATGTCAGTAAATGCATAAATCCGCTTCTTGCTATGATCGCACATGAATACTTCCTGTCACTTTTGAACTCAGTCATATTGGCAGGGAAAATGTTTAGATCAAATCCCTTCTCTTTGGCTTTTTCTCCCGCAACACGACACATGGCTTCCGATATATCCGTCCCGTCCGCAATGATCCCATGCTCGGCAAGATATATCAAAACCGCTCCGGTTCCGCATGCGATATCGATTACTCCCTGCTCACCGTATTCTTTTGCAAAATCCAGGTAGAACTCCTGAAAACCGGAATGAATGTCTTCATTCTTATACATTGCATCAAGATAAAGATCATAGTTTTCGCATACATCTTCAAAATCATGTAAATCCATAATAATCTCCTGTCAACACCAAGGTCGGTAATATACAGCCAGTAGCTCAGTATATTCGTCCGCCGAAATATATTCACCTTAAATCGTATGGTTTTTACTCATGTTTATTTTAAGTGGACGATCCACTCATCTCCCTCAACGGTATATTGAAACTCATTTATTTCGGGATTGTTTAGAACTTTCATAAGGTCATGGAAATCTTCAACCACATTGACTTCGGAAAGTTTTTCGATATCAACCCATTCCATTTCGCCTTCATCGGAAGAAACCACATCACCGCTAAACTCGGCAGTTTTAAAAAGAAGAACGATGTACCTTCCGTTTTCTATGGGAAACTGCTTGACTCCGACAAGCTGCGGCCTGATGATATCAAGTCCTGTTTCCTCCTTCATTTCCCTTTTTACGGCATCCACGAAAGATTCGCCGGGTTCAACATGTCCGCCGGGAAAAGTATATCCTTTCCAGTCTTCCTTAACCCTGTTTTGCAATAATATTCTGTTTTTGTCCTGTATAAGGCACAAGACCGTCAACTCAACATTCTCAGTACTGTGTCCCATTTCTTCTCCCTGTTACATTCACTGATCAACCGGTTTGCACATCGGTAACCCTCTGATACATACACCGATCACGTATTTTTTTGCGCTGTTTTTTCCCCTGAAAACAAATCTGTAGCAAAACTCAGGTCCGTCATTTTCAAGAAGTTCTCTGAGATAACTCAGATTTTTTTCATCCGGATCGATAATAATGCTTCCGTCTTTTTCCATTTCAAGCAGACTCTCATAAATGGAATTGTACAGAATATAATACTTTTTCGGGGGATATGGAGTTGCTTTCGTATTGATCTTGTTCAGTTCCTCTATTTTCTTTTCCAGAGTCTCAAAATCCATTTTTTCACCGATTGTCTTTCATTATTTCCCGCCTGAAAGTTTTTAATGATGTTTTATAACAGTATTATCGAATCTTGTTTTTTATTCTCAGGCATGCCTCAATATGCATGATCCAATGCCTCGAAAACGGCATCTGTATAAGTCCGCGCACATCTTTGTTGCACCAGTAATCTATAAGCCAGATCGCGCTCTCATCCTCGCTTACCACATGCAGGGATTTAAGTATTTCTTTTCTTTCCTCAGTTATCTTTTTCTTCAGATCGTCGTATGGAATATCTTTTAACAAAGATTCCGTACTCTGCTTAACATCGGAAATGTAATTGTAAAGTTCATCCAGATCCAGCCCTTTCGAAAACTCCGCGATCTCCGATCCGACAAGTTCATTGCCTGTTGTTATGATCGGTGAACCGATCCGTTTCTGATAATCTCCTTTGAAGAAAACCTGTTCATCTTCTTTTATCAAAGTATGGGCCACGATATCTTCAATTCGGAAAATATGCCACAAAGAATATGCTATGGTCTTACTGTGATAGCCATCGGCACCGATAAACGGGATCGCGTTAAAATCTTCCCTGCTTAATTCTTCTTTAAATGATTCGATCGTATCCCACAGGTTATTGCGCAGATCAACCAGAGTATCGATGCCGGCTTCATAAGTATCCTTCTTCTTTATCCGGTTCTGCATTGTTTTGTTTAATTCGGACCATTCCTTATTCATATCTGCCCTCCTTTTAATCAGCTCTCATTACGAAATGTTTCATAACAGTCCCATATTGCAAAAAAAGTATCGCTCCCGTCTTCGATGCCGGGATAAAAGTTCTTGATCAATCTGTCATATGCCAACGCATTTGAATACAACTGTCCGGCGATCCTGTCAAAAGTCGGGTCTCCGGTTTTATACGGATTCTTCTCAAAATCCTTCGTATACTCCGTTTCCTCGGAATACCCGTATCTGTGATGGCTGGTTCCGTATTCCAGATCTCTCATAACCATCTGCATGGTCAGGGTATCATTACTATCCATGTTTGCGAGATGACTGCTGATAAGATAATCTTTGCGATAGAGCTTTCCAAGCGCCTGAATCTGAATGAACCAGAATCTCCTGATATTATCCGTTGGCCAGTTTGCATTTTCAGTCTCGCTTTTGTATGTATCTAAAACAGGGGGATCCTCTCCTTCATATACGAAATCAAAGCCCAGATCATAACGCATCCCCGTTTTGAAAATAATCCTGTAAACACGATGAATCGGAACAAACATCCACCCAAGAGCCGTATCTTTAGTCACCCCGAATCGGTCGACCCTTTTCATGTAATCTTCCGCCGTCAAAGAACCGTTCTTTGGAAGACGGGCTTTCAACGAGAGATCGATGTCACTGTAAATGTCATGAAAACCGGCTTCAAATGCTTCTTTTCCGGCATCATTTATCGTTTCCCGCGTGATAACGATATCTCTTACTCTTGCGTTGTAAATCTCCGGATGCTCAAATATCTCTTCCAGGTATTTAAGAAATGCATCCAGCATACTTTCCTTAGATAAACTTATCACCATACTGCCTCTTCATAATTGAACCGGTCTGCCAGTCTTTTGGAACATCCTCTATAGTGTATAAAGTTCTCCAATAAAAAACTGTTTCTGAAAGCTGATAGCATCCGGAATATCATCCTGACTGATCGATTCCCCGTTCAGACTCACAATCCACTTATCTTCAATATCATTCAGGCGATGAAATACCACAATAACCTTTCCTGTAAATGTTTTTAACGGCTTATCCGTCCCGAATACATAAACACCCTATTTGTTCCTTATTTTCACTTGTAAAATAATCTATGATTTCCATCGGGTTTCTCCTAAAGCGGTTTTATCCGGGATGACCTCTGATTTCAAGTTTAATTTAATGTCGGATTTAAATCAAACTAAATCGTGCTTTACAAGATGTCCTTCGCCTTTTTTCTTTCATCACACATCCGGGGATCCCTTTCGATGCACAAATAATGTTGAACCCCAGCGTTTCATTGCCTGCCCGAACCATTCTTCCCGGTAACATTTTTAACAAATCAGAACAAAATTCCCTTCTCCATGAATGGGCCGATATTTACGTGAATGATCCCATTTCTCTTCTGTATAAGATCATTTCTGGTAACAACATATTTGGGATAATTATCCTTTATGGATTCCAGGGGTCTGTATTCTCTGTCCTCCGTTTCCCGGCTGCTTAATATAGTCATTGCTACCTGAATATATGAATACTGCATCGCCTCTTTGCGGACAATAAAGTCACATTCCAGTTTTCCAATTCGCCCGACACTGACAGAATACCCTCTTGATTTCGCATAAATATACACTATATTTTCAAGAACAGGGCCGTAATTTATCCTGTTATCGGTATTTGTTGCGAAATAAAATCCAAGATCCGTCAGATAATACTTTTGTTCTCCTCCGATTGATTTTCTGGACTTTAGATCAAATCTCTCACATCTGTGTATGATCTTTGCGTCTATCAGAATCTGTATGTACTTGCTTAATGTTTCTCTCCTGATATCACTTCCGGATTTATGAAGATCATCCAGGATATTTGTCAGGCTGGTCGTGGCTCCGAAATTATTGATTATATACGTTTGGATCAAATTAAACGCCGAAACATTTCGGATCTTGACACGTTTACGGATATCCTTCTCGAAAATTTCCGATATTATCCCACGTACATAATTGCGTTTATCCTCAGGATCTTGAAAACTTAACGATCTGGGGAATCCTCCCTCTGTTATATAATTCTCAAATTCTTCAGTTACATTTTCGCTAACATTCTGCTTTAGAAATCTTTTCATCCCAAGGTATTCATCAAATGTCAGCGGATATATTTCAAATTCAAGATATCTTCCGGTAAGCTTCGTGATCAGTTCTCCACTCAACAGATATGAATTTGATCCGGTAATAAATATTGAGAACTCCTCCTCTTCTCGATAAGCATTTATTACCTCTTCAAAATCTCCTACATTTTGAATCTCATCTATAAAGAGATATTTCACACCTTTTGCACCTGACAAGTCATCGATTATTTTTTCCAACATGTCCGGAGTTTTTACTGATTTATATCCTCTTTTATCCAGATTTATGTATATAATATTCTCATCCTTCACGCCTGATGCTTTTATTTCTTCAGCTATCGTTTGCATCAGACACGATTTTCCGCAACGTCTGATTCCGGTAATAACCTTTATCAGATCAGTTTCGTGATAAAACCCACGGATTTTTTTCAGATATATTTCC
>JAILRA010000047.1 GCA_024698715.1 Lachnospiraceae bacterium | reverse complement strand
ATCACTTTCGGTTAACAGAAGAAAAGCACTCGTTGATGCTTACAAGGCTAAATATGATGCAGCAGATATCTATGAATGCCCTATCTGTATCGTAGAGAGCGAAATCCATATGGTTCAGGCTCTTGAAGATATCAAGAAAGCTGGCTGTAACGCACTTTGCGTATACCTTGGAAACTTCGGTCCCGAAATTTCCGAAACACTTCTTGCAAAGCACTTTGAAGGTCCCAAGATGTTCATTGCTGCAGCAGAAGAAACACAGAATGACCTTTGCGGCGGCAGAGGTGATGCATACTGCGGTATGCTTAACGCAAGCTACAACTTAAAGCTTCGTAACGTAGGTGCTTATATTCCCGAGTATCCCGTAGGTGATGCTGAGGATTGCGCTAAGATGATGAACGATTTCATCCCCGTAGCAAGAGCACTCGTTGGTCTTTCAAAGCTTAAAATTATATCATTCGGTCCCAGACCTCTTAACTTCCTTGCTTGTAACGCTCCTATTAAGCAGCTTTACAACCTCGGTGTTGAAATCGAAGAGAACTCAGAACTTGACCTTTTCGAATCATTCAACAAGCATGCAGGAGATGAAAGAATTCCCGCTAAGGTTAAAGAGATGGAAGAAGAACTCGGCGCAGGCAACAAGAAGCCCGAAGTACTTGCTAAACTTGCTCAGTACGAATTAACACTTCTTGACTGGGTTGAGGCTCACAAGGGATACAGAGAGTATGTTGCCATCGCAGGTAAGTGCTGGCCCGCTTTCCAGACACAGTTCGGATTCGTTCCCTGCTATGTTAACTCCCGTTTAACAGGTATGGGTATCCCCGTATCATGTGAAGTAGATATCTACGGATGTCTTTCCGAGTTCATCGGTACATGCGTATCTGACGATATCGTTACTCTCCTTGATATCAACAACTCCGTTCCCAAGGATATGTACAAAGAGTCTATCGAAGGCAAATTCGATTACAAGCATACAGATACATTCATGGGATTCCATTGCGGTAACACATGCTCCAAGAAGCTTGCATTCCATGAGATGAAGTACCAGATGATCATGGCAAGAGCACTTCCTATCGAAGTTACAAACGGAACTCTTGAAGGCGACATCATGCCCGGAGATATCACATTCTTCAGACTTCAGTCAACAGCTGATGCTAAGATCAGAGCATATCTTGCAGAAGGTGAAGTACTTCCCGTTGCTACCAGATCATTCGGTGGTATCGGCGTATTCGCTATCAAGGAAATGGGTCGTTTCTATCGTCACGTACTCATCGAGAAGAATTATCCTCACCACGGTGCCGTTACATTCGGTCATCATGGCAAGGCTCTCTACGAAGTATTCAAATACATCGGAGTTCCCATCGAGGATATCAACTACAACCAGCCCGCTTCACTTCCTTATCCTACAGAGAATCCTTTCAAGTAAAATACGGAATGATCTGAATTTGGGTGAAGCATCCGAAACAGGAAATGATAAGGTGTCCGTCTGCCGCAAGGTGGCGGACACCTTTTTTTGAACCCATTTTACTTTATACACCGACGTATTTATGATAAAATGACTCTGTATGAAAAAATTCGCACGACTTTTGGCAAAATCGATAGAAAAGCTTTTCAACAATCTCAAATTCCGGCACAAATTTATTGTGTTGTATCTTTCGTGCGTTTTAATCCCGCTTCTGGTCACGGACTCGATCATTCTTAAAGCAGTATATGTTCAGGAAATGAATTCAATCAAATATGATATGGACTATATTGCCGGTGTATACCAGAACTATTTCGAAAATATGCTGAGCAGTGACGTTACGCTCGCCAACAGCCTTAACATGAACAATAAAATAAACGAAATGGTCGAGAAGGAGTATGAAGATGCATACAGTTTTTATGACGATTATTACGAAATAATAAATGACTCTTTCCTGGAGACCACATCGGGACTTAACAGAAACAGCGTGGTTCTTTATGCCGACAATAATGATATCCTTGATGCAAAGTTCGTAAAAAAACTCTCCGGAGTATATATGCAGAAATGGTATCAGGATTTCATCAAAAGCGGAAGAAAAGATCTTATCAGCGCATATTACGATGAAGAAGAGACCAATGAGTTCAGGAGCAAACGTAAGTTTTATTACATAAAAAGACTGGACTATTATAAGAGCGATGTGGCGAAGATCGTAGTTATCGGACACGACTCAAGTACGCTTCAAAGTGTACTTAAGTCCTACGGCTCCAAATATCCGGCATATGTGTTCGTTGATGATTATTGTGTTTTTTCCACTTTGGGCGATTCGATCATACGCAGATCGCAGGTGGATCTTAATAACAAAAACAATGTAGTCAGACCCGTTACCATAGCGGGTACCAGAGTTGATATAGTAATCGTCAATGAAGAAAAGGTTATTTCGTCGGCGATAAGAGATAACTGGCAGATTCTTTTGCTGCTTCTTATATTTACAATCATCATTCCTTTGTTCATGCTCGGAATGATAGAGAATACGGTTATCAAAAGGATATCAATCCTTGAAAATGCATTCGGAAGCGAGAAAACAAACACGTTCAATTCGATACAGAATGTTGAAGGAAATGACGAAATCGCTTCTTTGATGAACAAATACAACAAGATGGTTGATATTACCAATGAACTAGTTACCACGGTTTATAAAGACAAGATTAAGGAACAGGAAAGCGATATTGCAAGACAAAAGGCCGAACTCCTTGCACTTCAGAGCCAGATAAATCCGCATTTCATGTTCAATGCACTCGAAAGTATCAGAATGCACAGCCTTTTAAAGGGTGAAACCGAAACCGCTTCCATGGTGGATAAGCTGGCCGTAATGGAAAGGCAGAATGTTGACTGGGGTAAGGACTTCGTAACCATAAAGAAGGAAATAGAATCGATAGAAGCATATCTTGCCCTTCAGAGTTACAGATTCGGAGACCGGCTTTCTTTTGACATTGATGTCGAAAAAGACTGTGAAAAATATATGGTTCCCAAACTTACGGTAGTAACCTTTGTGGAAAATGCCTGTGTTCACGGAATAGAATCAAAGGCGTCCCAGGGATGGATTTTCGTTCGCGTCTACAAAGGGGATAAAGAGCTTTTTATAGAAGTGGAAGATACCGGCGAAGGAATGACCGAAGAAAAGGTGAAAGCTCTTCTGGATGACATCGAAAATGCTTCGATTGAGACCATTAAGAGCAAAAAACATGTCGGAATCCTGAATGCCTGCCTGAGACTTAAAATGGTGACCGATCATACAGTCAAATTCGATATTGAAAGCGAGACCGGTGTTGGTTTAAGTGTTATAATCAGAATACCGTTCGACAAACTCAAAAAAACGGAGGGTTACGAATAGATGCTCAGAGTTATGCTTGTAGACGATGAACCGTTCATATTGCAGGGATTGAAAATTCTTGTAGACTGGAACAAAGAAGGCTACGAAATAGTGGCCGCTGTTTCCAACGGAAAAGAAGCCGTTGATTATCTGAAGGACAATGAGGTCGATCTTATAATCTCGGATATTCAGATGCCGGTCATGAACGGACTGGAACTTCTTGAAAATATCCAGAAAACCGGAATTTCCAAGGCGAGATTTGCCATTCTGACCGGTTATGATGATTTTTCCTATGCACAGAGAGCCATAAAGAACAACAGTATGGATTATATTCTCAAACCCGTACAGAAAAAGGATATTCTGGCTCTTTTAAGAAATGTATCCAATCTTGAAAGGGAAAACAGGGAAAAAGAAGACGACCGTCACAAGATGGAAGATGCGTATCTGGCACGTAACGTAATTGCACTTATTAAGGGCAAATTTGATGACAACAACCTGGAATACGTCAACAATCACATGCAGCTCTCCGGCAAGATCAGATACGTGGATATTGAAATTGCGGGAGAACTCAGGGAAAGTGATGAAGACGATTACGACATGAGAGTTCTGCAGCATCAGCTTTTTACCATCTGCCGCGAGATCCAGAAGGAAAACGACAATCATTTTATCTTCGATGTTTCATATGATGAGACAAGCTATGACATCGGATTCATTTATTGCGACAATATGGCCACCAGAGTGGATATGACCGAGATCGATTATCTGGAAGGCATGATCAAGAAGATCGAAGGCATAATCCTTAAGCCTGTCAGAATGATCTGCGGAAAAAGAGTCAATGATATTTCTCAGATAGCCAAGTCATACAGTTCCTGCAGAATGCTTAACAGCATCAAGGGATTTCACAGTGAAAAGCGTGTTTATATCTATGAAGAGGAAGTTCAGGTCGAGCAGAAGACGGCATATCTTTGCAAAAAGAGTCTGGATGAATGTATCGCGGCCATAGAGAAAAACGAGAAGGAACAGATTGAGATAAGCGTGGAAAAACTCTACGAGGAGATGCATAATCTGGGTGAAAACTACAATCTCGTCAATCTGAACATCAACTACCTTCTTTTTCAGCTCATTCACCTTGCGACCGAACAGGACGACAATGTCAATCAGGAAGAAGTCATTCAGTATATTTCCGAGAATTCCTTCGAAGAATCTTTGTCGAGAGGAAGCTCGCAGCACCTTAAAAACTTCGCTCTTCAGTATGCGGACTATCTCATGAGCTTAAGAAAGAATGTTTCCAGAGGTATTCTCTCGAGCATTGAAAAAGATATTGCGGAACACTATGCCGACAATATCAGCTTAAGAAATCTCGGTGAAAAATATTACATGAACAGTTCCTATCTCGGACAGGTATTCCGCAAAAAATACAATGTTTCGTTTAAGGATTATCTTACAAACATCAGGATCAACGAAGCAGCGAAGCAGCTGATAATGTCCGACAAAAAGATCAATCAGATAGCGGAAGAAGTAGGTTATCTGGACTGTGATTACTTCATCCGGAAATTCATCGAGATAAAGGGCTGTACACCTTCAAAATACAGAAAAAACAATAATCTTAAATAGGACATGCTGACTGCATTCTCTTAAAACGGGCAATGGAAAAATATAAGAAGATAAGAAAAATAACCACAATTGTATATGTGATCTCGGTTCTTGTTTGTCTTTTTTTGTTTTTAATCTCAAGAAACAAAATCGTTTTTGCCGACCATTCTTCCATAGTCGATGTCGCGACCGGTCAGGAGGAAAGGATAGCGGATTCGGTAAAACTCCTGCCCGGAATTTATGAGGTCGGTTTTGATTACAGTCAGAACACGAATTCCTTATACGGCGGATTTGTGTATGTTTTTGACGATGAATTAAGCGAAAACGCGCTGAGATGTTCGGGTTCGCCCGTATATGACGGACTTAGTTCCAATCGGTTCGAATTCTATCTTTTGGAACCTTCGGATTCGCTGTATTTCAAGCTTGTTTCATTTGACACCGATATCACGGTGACGGATCTTGTCATAAAAAATACGGGGAAGCAGTGGCTTGTAATCTTTACGTATATTTCTTTTATCTATTGCGCTTCTTTACTTGCGATCGCATATTTTCGTAAAGATCTCGAAGGAAAGATCTCCAAGGAAAACAAAACAGCCATTGTGTGTCTGTCACTCATAGGACTCATTTCGGCTGTTCCCGCTCTTTGCAACAAAACTTTGTCCACTGCGGATAACGGATATCACATGCAGAGGATCGAAGGCGTGGCGTCGGCACTTTTATCCGGACAGATTCCCGTTAGGATCGAACCCCACTGGATACAGGGGCACGGGTATGCGGATGCGATCTTTTACTGCGATCTGTTTCTTGTTTTCCCCGCTTTTTTAAGGATCATCGGATTCAGTGTTACCACGGCATACAATGCATATGTACTGCTTGTGAATTTCGTAACGGTTATAATCTCATACAGAGTGTTTAAAGAGATTTTCCGAAAACAGCCGATCGCCCTTACGGGAGTACTGTTATATACCTTTTCGTCGATGCATTTCTTTAAACTGATTCAGACCGGTGCGATCGGAGAAGGTACCGCAATGTGTTTCCTTCCGCTTGTTCTTCTCGGGCTTTACAGGATCTTTTATACCGATACAAAAAGCGATGAATACAAAAAGGCATATCTTCCCATGGCGTTCGGATTTGCGGGGATCATTTCGTGCCATGTATTATCAAGCGAGATAACGGCATTATTCGTTCTTTTTATGTGCATCCTCAATATACCGAGATTCAAAAGTCTTAAGGTATGGCGTGAGATGATAAAGGCGGCACTTTCCGCGTTCCTTATGTGTGCGTGGTTCATTGTTCCGTTTCTGGATTATTATCTGACGCAGGATATCCATGTTAAGCATGTGTTCGCGCGTACGATACAGGAATTCGGATATGCATTCCCGGAAATGTATCTTTTCATTGCCGACGGAAGAAAATATATAATGGGTATCGGTCCCGTGCTTTTTGTCGGACTTCTGATCTTTATGATCATTTTTGTCGTAACTTTGTTTTCGTCCAAAAGGAAAGAAGAGTATGCTTCGATGAGATTCGCTCTTCATTTCTGGCTGATGGCGGCGGTAATGATGATATTCAGCCTGAAAGCTTTCCCTTGGGACAGGATCCAGTCATATGGCGGCTTCCTCGGAAGCATAATAAGCAGCATACAGTTTCCGAACAGATTCCTCGGATGGGGAGTTTTGTCGGCGATAACGGTATTTTTGTATACCTGTGTTTATCTCGAAAAGAAGAGTTTTAAAAAAGATCATTATCTGCTTCTCGCTTTATCGCTCTTTTTGACCGTATTTTCCTTTGTGTATCTTAATGACGGATATTTGAAGGATGTTCAGCAGTACTATATCGCCAATTCGGAGGGTATGGGAAACGGATATATTTCCGGCGGAGAGTATATTCTTCAGGGAACCGACGAAGCGGATCTTAATTACAAGGAAGCCGTTGCCGGTCCCGGTGTTCATTATGACAGTTATGAAAAAAACAATTTAAAGATCTCATTTAACGTAAACAACGAAAGCGATTCCGAAAGCTATGTCGATCTTCCGCTTATCGCCTACAAGGGATATAAGGCAAAAGGCGAAAACGGCCGGAGATTTCCGGTGACCATAGGGCGGAACAATACCCTGAGAGTGATCGTGGATGCAGGTTATAGCGGGATTGTAAAAGTCGGATTTGTGAGTCCTGTTTACTGGCGTGCGGCGGAACTGATAAGCATTTTATGTTTGGGCGTGATCGTTTACCTTGAGTATTTCAAAAAGAAAAAACAACCGGGTATCAGAACCGAAAAGGAATCTCTCTATGTAAGGGTTCCGCTTTATGAAGGAAACAGGAAAGCGTTAATTATTTCAAGAATCATTGTTTTTGTAATTGAGGCATTCCTCATATTCGTTACTCCTTTTTTGGCGGGAGATTATATGAAAGAGGATTCGAAAATACTGATTCTCTGCCTTACGGTTCTTGCTTTCTCGGGTATAATAAATATTTTACTTAAGAAAAACGACAAAGAAAAACTGTTAATACCGGCGGGACTGGCAGGTATTCTTATTTTATCCTGCATCCCCGTATTCGGAGGATTTGATCAGGGCGCGGGACTGATAGGATACTGGAATGAAAAGGTATCTTCCGTAATCGGAAAGACTCCGGGCGTTACGATATGGATCCTCTGTCTTTTAACGGCTCAGATTCTCACTCTTTTATCGGTATATTTTATGAGCAGCATTTTTTTCGATAAAGAAGAGGATTGCAAAAGAAAAGCATTGATCGCGACTCTGCTTATCATGAGTGCACCGTCGGGATTTTATATGTCATTTGTGAAATATGATGCGAGTGAGATCATCCTTCGGATACTGATGCCGCTTTTCATCGGGCTGCTCATAAAAGGGATCAAAGACAGATCCGCATTGTTTATTTGCACTTCTGTCCTGATCGTTATCTTATGCCTGCCCGTATTTGCGGTCAAATATGTTTACACTTCGCAGTTTTTCTCGGAGAATGCATATGCTTTCGGTCAGCTGTTTTCGACATTCTCCTTTAGGGAGTTAAAACCCGGAACAGGAGTTCCGATCGTTCTGGCACTTGGGTGCGAAGCGGCATGTTTCGCACTGGGATATGACAGGAAGGATTCCCCAAAGACGGTATTGTTTATCACGGCAGCAGTATTTACGGCAATGGCACTGGTTTGTTTCCCGTGGGACGTATTTTGCCTTATCTCGGGGTTAGTCAGAAAAGTGATCCTTCATTTCGGAAGCCCTGAGTTCTTTATCGGTCCCGCAACATTACTGCTCGGTCTTTTGGGAGCGAGGGGTTTAGGTCTGTTAAAGAAAAGCAGGAACGAATTTGTTTCCGGGTGGCTTGGAAATCTTATATGCGCGTTTTCGGCCGCAGTATGGGTTTTCCTTTCCAACGAAACGATTTACGGTATAATCAGATGATCGGCACCGGAATTTGGAAACCGGGAAGCAATCCGTTGCGTCGATAAATATTTGATATCAAGATTATAAAACGAATATCAAGATCATAAAACGATTATGTATTCAAAATAAATAAAGCGGAGGAAAAATGAGAAATATAGCCATAATAACCGCAAGAGGCGGGAGCAAGAGAATACCGAGAAAGAATATCAAGGATTTTCTCGGAAAGCCGATAATGGCATATTCGATAGAAGCGGCGATAAGTTCGGGTATTTTTGACGAGGTTATGGTTTCCACGGACGATGAGGAAATAGCGGAGATTGCAAAAAAATACGGCGCAAAGGTCCCGTTCTTCAGAAGCGAAGCCGCATCCGGCGATTTTGCCACAACGAATGATGTACTGCTTGAAGTAATCGATGAATATGAAAAAAGAGGCGAATTTTTCGATTACGGAGTCTGCATTTATCCGACGGCACCTTTTGTAACCCCTGAGAAAATTAAGGATGCAACGGAAAAACTTATCGAAAAGAACGGTGATTCTTTGATTCCCGTAGTATCGTTTTCGTATCCGCCCAAAAGAGCGCTTGTTATAAGAGACGAAAAACTGGTCTTTGAATATCCCGAATTCATGGATTCACGCTCTCAGGATCTCGAAAGCGAATATCACGATGTCGGTCAGTTCTATTGCTTTAATATCAATGCATTTAAGAAGAATAAAAAGCTTATGCTCGGGAATATCATCCCCTATGTGGTAGACGAGATGGAAGTACAGGACATCGACAATGAATCGGACTGGAAGATAGCCGAAATCAAATACAGGCATATGTTATAATTGATCGGATGTCGAAAGATTGAATCAGAGCGGATAATTATATCCAATGAGGATAGGATTAAAGCAGAAAATTATATCCAATAAGGATTGGATTAAAACGGAGAATTATATCCAATAAGAATTGGATTATAACGGATAAACATAATCCAGTGAGGAAAGAAAAAGTGGTCATTTTACTTACTGCTATCGGAAAAAGAGTAGAGTTGGTTAAACATTTGAAAACCGGTGCCAGAGTCATCGGTGCGGATGCCTCCGAACAAAATGCGGCGAGGTATTTTACGGATGCTTTTTATCTTATTCCCAAAGCATGCGAGCCCGAATATACCGATGCACTGACAGA
This sequence comes from Lachnospiraceae bacterium, assembly GCA_024698715.1. Classification (GTDB taxonomy): domain Bacteria; phylum Bacillota; class Clostridia; order Lachnospirales; family Lachnospiraceae; genus UBA3766. Next base: position 37,478 of record JAILRA010000047.1, on the reverse strand, counting down.
AATCTGCAAAAAGGAAAATGTTGATTTTTTAATCCCTCTGCATGAGGCGGAGTTTGAAACATTATCAGTTAATCGAAAACTTTTCGGGGAAATCGGAACAACGCTCGTTTTATCGGACGAGCCGATAATCGATATCTGCAAAGATAAATTCAAAACAGCCGAATTCTTTGAAAAATACAAGATTCCCTGCCCTTATACATATCCAAGGGGAGAAACTGACGATATCGGATTCCCGGTGATAGTCAAACCATCCGACGGAATGGGAAGCATGGGCGTATTCGTAGCAAAAGATCCTGATGATCTGGCATATGCTTTGAAGAAAACGTCCGATCCGATCATTCAAGAAAAGATGGAAGGAAGTGAATTCACCATGGATGTTCTCTGCGATATGGAAGGAAACATAATCTATGTCGTTCCAAGAGAAAGACTTGAAGTAAGAGACGGTGAAGTGAACAAGAGCCGTGTTGTTTTAGACGAAGGCATTATCGCTTTAAGCAAAAAAGTGGTTGAATCCATGAAAAACGAAGGGGGCGTAAGGGGTCCTCTGACTTTGCAGTGTTTTAAGACAAAAGAAGGCGCTTTAAAAATGCTTGAGATCAATCCGAGATTCGGCGGCGGAGTTCCTCTTTCGTTTGCCGCAGGCGCGGATTATGCACGTGCTTTTTCGGATATGAAGGAAAACAAAAAAATCAGGATTAACGAAATCGTTGAGAAATCCATGTTAAGATTCGACGAATCGGTTTTTATATAAATTTTTATTACTGAATAAGCGAAGATCAAATATGAAAAAGATAAAAGAATTGTTCTTTAATAAGAAGGCAATGATTGTCGGAGGCATCGTCTCTTTTCTTTTTTCATATTCGTTTTTCTTTGGTTTTTTATGCCACAGTGACCGGTATTCCTTTAAACCGTATCAACCTTTCGTTTTTGTTCTTTTGTGGATCGGCTTTTTCGTACTGATAAATTCGGGCTGGTATCTTCTTGACCTTCTGTTTTCGAGGACGGAGAAAAAGAGAGAAGATACGGGGGAAAAAGAAGAACCGATACCTGTAAAAAAACTGACTGTACTGTTTTTTGCGGGATTTGCTGCGATCATCCTGGCATGGATTCCCTGCTGGCTTGTTTCATATCCGGGATTTTTCGTGTATGATTCGGGAAAAGAATTTGTCCAGATCTGGTACGAAGACATACCCGTTTGGGGCAGAATCCCCATAATCCATTCCTGCATACTGAAACTTCTCTGTCAGGCAGGACTGAAACTTTCCGGGAATTTTAATGCCGGAATAGCAATGTTCTCGTGGATACATATGATCATCGGAGCGATCGCCTTTTCGTATGAATCCGTATTTTTGTACGGATATACGAAAAAAATATGGATATATATCGCGTCCGTATTGTATTTTATGTTTTCGCCGGTCATCGTTTTATTTTCGGGATGCTCGAATTCCACGATCTTCGGAAGTGCTCTCGCGGTCTTGATGATCTTAAAGTTTTATGAGATATTTTTTGATGGATCGTTTGCAAAAAAGAGTAAAGGATTCAGGATTTTCGAAATCATTGCGTTTGTAATGATTTCGATTCTGACCTGCCATTCAAGAAGTTCGTTCACATCGCTTTTCTGTGCACTGACAGTGATACAACTTATTTTTTCTCTGATCAGACGTGCTGCATTAAAAAGAATCATCGTGAATACCGTATGCCTTGCAGTTCTTCTTGCGGGAGCATTTTTGTTTAACAGGGGAATAATACTTGTTTTCGATGCGGAAACGCCTCCCGATTCGGAGCTTTTGAGCGTCCCGTTGCAACAGCTCGCAAATGTATATGTTAAAAGAGGGGACGAAGCCTTTTCGAAAGAAGATGAAGATATTCTTCTGAATTATTATTCCGCCGATCATTTTCAGTATTTCTGCTACTGGTGTGCAGATCCGATTAAACTCGGACTCAACGAGGCGGAATTTGATAGTAATGTGCTTCCTTTCTGGAAACTCTGGATCAAATACGGCGTAAAGTATCCGGGAGATTATCTGGAGGCATGGAATTATCTGACCTATCAGGCATGGTATCCGCTCTGTGAACCTGACGGATATACGAGACGAAATTATGTAGAATCCGAATACAGGAGCGATTTTTTTAAGGATAATCTGGAAGCACCGGCGGAATTTGCAAACCTGTTCCCGAAAGCATTTGAGATCGTCCATTGGTTTTCGACCGAGGCGTATGTCCACAGGATCCCTTTTATCGGACAGATTTCAACCATAGGATATCAGTATCTGATACTGCTTTTTATTCTGGGATTCGGATTAAGTAAAAAAAGAGGCAGGTTTACTGCTCTGCTCTGGGCGAATCTCTTTTATTTTGCGGTAATGCTGTTTGCGCCGCTGGTACTTATAAGGTATCATTTAATCCTGTTTTACCTGATGCCGGTCACACTCGGCAATTTGAAAATTAACGGAAATACAAACAGTTGAAAATATACTCGGGATCCTGCCGAAGAAGTTGAGGAAAAAGATTTGGATTGCAAAGATATAAAGGCTTTCGTTTTCGACCTGGATTATACTCTTTATGATGAGATGCAGTTTTTCAATGCGGGAATGAAGGCCGTAAGCGAATATGTCAGCGAAAAATATCATATCCCGGCAAAGGAAGTGTATGAATTCTGCATTGAGTCCGTAAAAAAAGAAGGACGCGGCAAAACATACGATCATCTTTGCGAAGAGTATCATTTTGATGCTGATCCGATGACCCTTGTAGAAGTTTACAGGGCTGCGAGACCGAAACTTCATTTATATGATGAAGCGGCCGAAGTTTTAAAACGTCTTAAAAATGAAGGGAAGCTCATCGGTGTGATAACCGACGGAAACGCTGCCGTTCAGGAAGCGAAGGTCAGACTTCTCGGACTTTTTGATTTTATCGATGCGCTGGTTTTACCGGATTCTCTGGTGATAAACGGAGAAACTCATTTTACCAAGCCGAATCCCGTTGTTTACGAGGCGTGCATTGAAAAGCTCGGAGTAAAGCCGGAAGAAGCGGTATATATAGGCGACAATCCGGCAAAGGATTTTTGGGGTGCGAAGAAGATCGGAATGAAAACGATCCTGATCATAAGAGAAGAAGGACTGTTCATGAGGAAGGAAGCTCCTTCCAAAGAATTCGAGGCTGACGAATCCGTTAAGGATTTAAGAGATATTTTTAAAGAGAGATAATTATGAAAAAAGTTATTGAAATCGACGGCAGAAAAATAGGAGAGAACAATCCCGTATATATTGTTGCCGAAATGTCCGCGAACCATAACGGGGATTACGATCGTGCGGTCGAGATCCTTCATGCGGCAAAAGAAGCAGGAGCAGATGCAGTAAAGATCCAGACTTACACGGCGGATACGATCACTTTAAACAGCGACAAGCCGTATTTTCAGATCACGCAGGGAACACTCTGGGACGGAAGGACGCTTTATGATCTTTACAAGGAAGCTTACACGCCCTGGGAGTGGCATGCACCTTTATTGGAAGAAGCAAAGAAGATTGGGATCACGCTCTTTTCTTCCCCCTTCGATCTTACCGCGGTTGATTATCTCGAGGATCTGAACGTACCCTGTTACAAGATTGCTTCGTTTGAGATCACGGACATCCCGATGATAAGAAAGATTGCAAAACTGGGCAAGCCAATAATTTTTGCAACCGGGATCGCGTACGAGAAGGACATTAAGCTTGCACTTGATACCTGCAAAGAGGAAGGAAACGAAAATATCATTCTTTTAAAATGCACATCGGCATATCCCGCACCCTTTGAAGCGGTAAATCTTGAAATGATTCCCTTCCTTGCGGACAGATTCGACTGCGTAAGCGGATTGTCGGACCATACCATGGGGTATTCGGTAGCAACAGCTTCCGTTGCCAAGGGTGCAAAGATGATAGAGAAGCATATGACTCTCAAACGTTCGGACGGCGGCGCGGACAGTGCATTTTCAATGGAACCGGAAGAGTTTAAAGAAATGTGTACCGGAATCCGTCAGGTTGAGAAGGCTTTGGGCAAAGTCGGATTCGAACTTTCCGAAAAGCAGATAAGGGAAAGAGAGCATACCAGAAGCCTTTTCGTGAGCAGTGACATTAAAGCAGGGGAAATCTTCAGCGAAAACAACATAAGATCTATTCGCCCGGGATACGGACTTCATACCAGATATTATGAGGAAATCCTCGGAAGGAAAGCACTTGCCGATCTGGAAGCGGGAACACCGCTTGACTGGAAATACATAGAGGGATTTGAAGACAGGGCGAACGACGATTGTCCCGCTTATGTGTAATTTATGAAAGACAATGAAATTTTTATCGGAGACTGTGGATGAGTAAAGACAGAATTTATGTTTGTCATACATTTTATCATTTATATATATCTTTTCTGAAAGAATTCGCTCTTCCTTCGTCCGAATGGGGAAATGCGGATGTTGTATTGAGCAGGATGTCGAATGATTTCGGGGATATAAAAGACAGGATTCCCGCGTCCGGGTATTTTGAAGAGGTATTTGAGTTTGATGAAAAGAGGGATACCGAATTTCCGGAGCTTGCCAAATACAGGGAAAACCGCGGAAATATAGTCTTAAATATGATCCCGAGAATAATATATACGTCCAGATTCGCCAAACTTCAGGAAAAATACGTTCCCGTGGATTTCAAGCGTTATAAAGACATATATGTTTTCTGCGATAACGATCCGATCGGGATCTATCTTAACAAACACAGGATCCATTACCATGCGGTGGAAGACGGTCTTAATTACCTCGGGAGTTTCGTAAACGCTCTTGCGGACAATAAAGGGCATTTCGGGATCAAAAAATTCATGAGTACGAAACTGAACCTCATTTTCATGCAGGACGGATACAGCAAATACTGTCTTGATATGGAAGTAAACGATCTTTCGGTGGTAAGAGACGACTATTACAAATACAAGGAAGTACCCAGAGAAAAACTTACGGCTTCACTGACCGAAGAACAAAAAAATGCGCTGGTCAGGGTTTTTGTCAAAAATATGGACGAACTCTTAAAGAGCATAGAGAATACGAAGACGGAAGGCAAAAATATTCTGATACTGACCGAACCGCTTTGCACATTCGATGTCAGGGAAAGGATATTCAGAGATTTATATAACGAATATTCGCCTGAAGGAAGGGTATTCTTCAAGATCCATCCGAGAGATGAACTGGATTATGACAGGCTTTTTGCCGACGTGCCGAAATTTGACAAAAAAGTTCCGATGGAAATACTGAATTTTTTCCCGAATCTGCACTTTGACAAGGTGGTCAGTGTATTTACCCAGCTGGGCAGCATAAAATTCGCCGACGAAAAAGTATATCTCGGAGTAAAATTCATGGATAAATACGAGGACAAATCGGTCCATGCGAATATTGTAGAATAAAAGGATACCGGCAAACAGACAGAGAATGGCGCGCCAAATAAGCGAAAAGGCGAAAACACAAAACAAAAGTATCAAAAAAACATTAAAAACCCTATAAATTACAGGTCAAAACATAACCTATATTTTATAGGGTTTTTTGTTGCATTTTATAGGGTTATAAAATAGAAATATCAAAAGTATAATTTGAAGTACAATTAACCGTAGTGACGGTATAGTTTTATAGGAGGTAAAAAAATGAAAATGAAGAAATTCATTGCACTCGGCATGGTTGGTATGCTTAGTGCAGCAACGTTGGTTGGCTGTGACAAAGGCGGAACAACGACTGTTATTGATGACGGCGGCGACACAGGTACAACAGTAGTTGATGATGGTGGAGACGAAGGCTCAACATCTGCAACAACTGAAAAAGAGTATTCTGAAGACGAGATCATCAACTGGACAATGTTCTCAGCAATGCCCGGATCTGAAATCAATGACGGAAACGACATTCAGGAAATCATCGCTAAGAAGACCGGTGTAAGAGTTAAGGAAACATGGCTTACAGGCCAGACAGCAGCAGAAGCTGTTGGTTCAATCCTTGCTTCAGGCGATCTTCCTACATTCATCGATGGTGGTGATGGAATGAAGGAACTTTACGAAGCTGATGCTCTTGTAGCATGGGATCCTTACATTGAGAAGTATCCTAACCTCAAAGAGTTATACACAGATTATGAGTGGGATATGTTCCGTCAGGAAGATGGAAAGATTTACTGGGCTAACGTATTCAACAACACATACGGCGAGTCAAAGGCTACAGGTCATAACGACGAAGCATTCTGGATTCAGGTTAGAGTACTTGAGTGGGCAGGATATCCTGAAGTTAAGACCATGGATGAGTATTTCGATCTTCTTGAGAAATACTACGCAGAGAACAAATCTTTCACAGATGCAGAAGGCAACACAATCAACATCATCCCTTACACAATCCTTTGTGATGACTGGAGATACTTCTGTCTTGAGAACGCAGGTCAGTTCCTCGATGGTTATCCTAACGATGGTTCTGTAATCGTTGATCCTAAGACAATGAAGATCGTTGACTACAACACAACTCCTACTTCAAAGAAATACTTCGCAAAACTTAACGAAGAGTACAACAAGGGTATCGTTGACAAAGAGTTTGCTACACAGACATACGATGAGTACATTGCTAAGCTTTCTACAGGTGCTGTACTTGGTATGGTAGATCAGAACTGGGACTTCAACTACACAGTTACTCCTATCTTCGCTACATCAGGTTTAGCAGATCTCGGATGTGAATACGTTCCTTTAGGACTTGTTGTTGACGGTGTTACAGAACAGAGATGGCATACATACGGTGATACAGTTAACCAGTCTTCAGGTTGCGCAGTTACAACAAGCTGTGAAGATCCTGACAGAGCATTCCAGTTCTTAAATGATATTCTTAACCAGGATATTCATGATCTTCGTTACTGGGGTGTTGAAGGTGTTGACTACTTAGTAGATGAAGACGGTTTGTACTACAGAACTCAGGAAATGAGAGACAAACTTAATGATACATCTTACAAGGCATCTCATGTATGTAACTATTCTTACATGCCTCAGTGGCTTGGAACAAGCCGTGACGGCAAGAACGCAATGCAGCCCGCAGAGCAGGCATCAGAGTTCTATGCAGGACTTTCAGAGCCTCTTGCAAACTGCTTCAAGGCATACAATGCCGGCGGTTATCCCGACATGATCGGTTCTGTTGAAGAAGATGTTAACGCAACACATCCTTGGTTCCCGATGTGGTCATGGTCCAACGAACTTAACAACGACACACCCGGTGGTGTTGCTTGGGGTAAGATGGGCGAGACAAAGCACAAATGGCTTCCTAAGGTAGTTATGGCTTCTGACTTCGAGAAAGAATGGGCTAGCTACATGGATGCATACAGTGCATGTAAGCCTGAAGACTTCCTTAACGAAGCACAGGGCGTTCTTGATGATCGTATGGCAGCATATGAAGCAACCAAGTAATTGCATCTTTTAAAAAGTATTAAATAATCAAGAAATGGCAACCACGGTTGTTTGTAGCTGTGGTTGCCATTTTAAAAGAAAGGGAGGCTTATAAAATGGCAAACGAAGCGGATCAGAATTTCAATACCGAAGAAGCAGCGGTTGATACCGGAATAAATGCCGAAGCCGAAGTATATGGAAATACCGCAGGAAATTATGGACAGGGCATAGCGGAAAAACGAAACGCATACTCGGATTCTGCCGAGTACATTGAACCGCAGGTGGAGAATTATGCCAGAGAAGCATATGAACATAAATTTTCACTGACCGATCAGCAGATTAAGGATTTATCGAAAAAGAAAATTTCTAAAGGCGAATTAAAAAGACAGTCGGTATTGCTTATTATTTCAGCAATATTTGTAGCATACGGAGTACTTTTCTATTACCTTCCTCTTGCAGGATGGATAATGGCATTCCAGAACTTTAAACTCAAAACAGGCTTACTTCATTCGAAGTTCGTTGGTTTTGACAAATTCAAATTCATGTTTGAATTTGATATGTTTTCACACGCATTGGAGACATCAGGTTCCATATTTACAGCATTTAAGACCTGGGTTAACAATGTAGTATTTGTTAGAACGATCAGAAATACCTTGGGTATGGGTATTTTAAACTTAGTTACGACATTTGTTATGGCAATCGTATTTGCCATTTTACTTAACGAAGTTAAGAATAAATTAGGAAAGAAACTCGTTCAGACAATATCCTACTTACCTCACTTCCTTTCATGGATCATCGTTTGTGGTATTGTTCACGATTCACTTTCCAGTACCGGTATCGTTAACGACCTTTTAAGATGGTTCCACATTGTAGATGACAGCTATAACTTCTTCGCCCACCCGCTGTGGTTCTGGCCGATAGTTGCTTTCTCCAATGTCTGGAAAGAGACAGGTTGGAACGCGATCATTTACCTGGCAGCTATCACGGCTATCGATCCCAGTCTTTATGAAGCAGCTGAAATCGACGGTGCGGGCAGATGGGGTAAGATCAGATACATCACTTTACCCGGTATCACTCCCACTATCATGATCCTTCTTGTTATGAATATCGGTAACATCATCAATGCAGGTTTCGAAGTTCAGTACTTACTCGGTAACGGTCTTGTACAGGACGTTTCACAGACTATCGATATCTACGTTCTTAAATGGGGTGTAGGACAAAACGACTATTCACTCGGTACCGCCGCGGGTATATTTAAGAGTGTCGTCGCGATCCTGCTGATAGTCATATCGAATAATGTGGCCAAGAAGATGGGCCAGGAAAGCTTGTTCTAGAAGGGAGAGAATACGATGAAAACTAAAAAAGACGAATTCGCTCTCAACTATGGTTCTCATGGTGCAGAACAGGAACTGAGCGCGGAAGAAAAAAGAACATTAAAAAGACTTGCTCACAAGCACACAAGAAGAATGGATGCTTGGGGATGGGCATTTGTAATATGTAATACTATTTTCCTTTTAATATTTACGATTATTACACTTTATCCCGTTATCAACACTGTTGCTTATTCATTTAACGACGGTCTTGATGCGGTAAGAGGCGGTATTTATCTCTGGCCCCGTAAATTCTCTCTGGAAAGTTATTCAAAAGTATTGAATATTCAGGGATTCGTTGTCGGTGCGAAGATTACTGTTTTGAGAACACTTCTCGGAACATTTACATCGCTTATTGCCAACGCTTTGCTTGCATTCGTAATAAGCCGTAAGAGATTTCTTTTCAGATCTTCTCTTTCACTTTTCTGGGTTATTACAATGTACGTTAACGGTGGTATGATTCCCGTTATGTTGCTCTTCAAGTACTTACACCTTACAGGTACATTCTGGGTATACATTGTTCCAGGTATGATAAGTGCTTTCAACGTAATGGTACTCAGAACATACATGGAAGATCTTCCTGATGAATTGGAAGAATCCGCACAGCTGGACGGTGCGGGATATATTACGATCTTCATAAAGATCATATCCCCGCTTTGTAAACCCGTTTATGCAACTATTGCATTGTTCGTAGCGGTTTGGCAGTGGAACTCATGGTTCGATGCAATGCTCTATAACCGTATGAAATCAGAATACACCACATTACAGTACGAATTGATGAAACTGCTCAATTCGGTTATGCAGCAGAGTGGTAACGCTAACCAGGGAGATACCTCTTCCAAACAGGTTACTCCCGTCAGCGTAAGATCCGCAGCTACGGTTGTTACTATGGTACCTATCATCTGTGTCTACCCTTTCTTACAGAGATATTTTGTAACCGGTCTTACAATCGGTGGCGTAAAAGGTTAACCAAATTTCTTTATATATTTAACCGCTCCGGAACTGCTTATTCCGGAGCGGTTTTTATATTAGCACTTATTGAGGTATTTCTCGAAATTAGTGCGTGTAACACATGAAAACTTAGCGAGGTTTTTCACGAGCTTAGTTGGAATGTGTAACATTAGCACTAACATTAGCACTTAACAAGCAAAATATGTTATAATGCCCAAGGAAGTAAACACTCGAAAGGTAATTTATGAACATTTTTAAATTTGACAGTCCGGTGATGCAATTTGTGGGGAAGGTTGCGGATATGATTATCCTTAATCTTCTCACACTTATTTTAAGTATTCCGATAATTACATTCGGAGCGGCATATACCGCGAAGTATTATGTTTCGATGAAAATAATAAGGGGTGAAGAGGGAACGGTTTTTAAGCCGTATTTTAAGGCTTTTAAGAATAATTTCAAACAGGCTACTCTCATTTGGATCATTCAGCTTGTTATTTTAATCCTGATCGGAGCGGACTGGCTTTGGATCTATACCAAAGGTTTTAATAACGTAAATGACATATATCTTGTTGCTCTCGGTTTTGTTACATGCGTAGCGATAATGATAACGATGAGTATATTCCCGTTTATCGCCAGATTTGAAATGACGGTCAAAGAAGCATTTAAGGGCGCCGGTATTTTCTCTTTCCTTTATTTCTTTAAACTGCTTCCTATCGTGGCTTTGGAAATCATTACGATAATTGCGTGCATCTGGTATGCGCAGTGGCTTCCCGCCATTCTTTTATTCGGAACAACCACGGCATTCTATTTTATGAATCTTACCATGATCAAGGGCTTCAAAAAACTTGAAGACAAACTTGAAAAAGAAGAGGAAGTTAAAGCAGCGGAGGAAGAGAAAGCTGCTGAAGATGATTCTGAAAGCCAACTCGGTGAAAGCATTGTTTTAAGACCGGATGAGCATACGATCAAGGGCAAATTCGAGGCTGAAAAACAGACATTTAAGAGTCTTACTTTCAAGGAAAAGATGATTTTTATAAAAGACTATTATCTGCTTAAGATAATTCTCGGAGTTTTTGTCGGAATTTTCGCATTATGGTTTATCTATGATGCGTTTCTGGACAAAAAGGAAATGCTTTATTCCGGCGGCCTTCTTTACTGCGCGGTTACCGATGAAGGAAGAGAACATCTTACAGACGATCTCCTGGATAAGATGGCCACAAAAAAACGTAAACAGCAGGTTAATCTTTCCGAAGATCTGACAATGACTCTGGTTGAAGGACAGGAACTCATCACGGATCCTTCCCAGGATCAGCTTCTGTTCCCCATGATAATGGCAGGGTATTATGATTATTTCTTTATAGATGCTAAATTCATCGATCATTATATCGACCTTGACTGTTACAAAGATCTGAGTGAATATGCCGGGATGTACGGAATTCCCGAAGAAGACAGATACGTTTATATTTCCGAAGAAGAATTAACGGATGGGGATGCCGATGATTCGTCAAAAGATTCAAAGGAAGACGGAATTTCGGATTCAGAGGAAGCGGAGAATATCGGTCCGAGAGAAATATCCGCCATCAGAATTCCTGATGAGGTTTGCGAGAAGATCGGAGTTCAGAGTTTAAGCGGTGAGGGAGTATATCTTGCACTTATCCTGAATGATAAAGAAAAAGAAGCCGATGATATGTTCATGGCACATATTTTCGGAAATTAATATATTATATACGAAAACACCAAATCAACCTTAAAAGTGATGATTGGCAAATTAATAATGAGAAAAATAAGGCCTCCTGTCTTTATGACAGGAGGCTGTTTTCGTATCTGTGATGAAGTTTTCTGTATTCTCTGGGAGAACACCCCGTAATTTCCCTGAAAACCTTGTTGAAAGCAGTTGTGGACTGAAAACCCGAAGAAAAAGCACATTCGGTAATCGAAAGGCTTTCGTCAGACAAAAGCGAAATTGCATTGCTTACACGGATCCTGGAAAGGTATGCGGGAAAAGAAGTTCCCGTATATTCCTTAAAGAGTTTGGAAAAATAAAAAGGACTCAGACCGGTTTTCGCTGCAACTTCAGACTGGGAGATATCTTCGGTCGAGTGCTCGGCAATGTATCCGCAGGCATTTCTTATGTATTCAAGCGAAGTGGCTGAATAATTGGAACGCCCGAACTGTTCTCTTTTTTCCTCAAGAACGAATTCTCCGATAAGAAGAAGTATCCTGTATATACAGATCCTGCATCTGGTCTCACAAAAGTACGGATTTTTGTCATAGATCTCTTTGGTTTCAAGTAGGATATTTTTTATGTTTTCAGCGAGATCGGGATTGTCTTTTGCCCTGATCATGTGGCATGTGCTGATAAATCTGTAGGATGAAAGGATGTCAAAATGGTTTTCTATCATGTTTGACGAAAACTGAACGAACAATGAACCGTTCTCGGGATGGGAAACTATTTCGTGAAGTTCTCTGGGCCAGATAAGAAGGATGTCACCCTCATAAAGTGTGTAGAGTTCATCCCGTATCCTGAATTCGCTACAGTCTTTTTTTATGAGATAAAACTCGGCTTCGTTGTGCCAGTGCGGGGGAAAATAACCCGGTGCGCTGTCAATAAAAGTAATGCCCTGTATATTTTGAAATTTGATTATCTCTTTTTCCATGGAAGCCCTTTCTGAATTTTTCCTACAAGATAATGATAGCAAAAAATGGGCAAAACTCAATAATAAAATGCTTTTCTAAGGATTTGTGATGTATTATTATAATCAAAGAATGGTAAATGATCGTCGGGCGGTCATGATAGAAGATGCATTTCAGGGAGGTTAATCATATGGAAAATTTTACATTCTATTCACCGACGGAATTCGTATTCGGTAAAGACACGGAAAATCAGGCAGGAAAACTTGTAAAGCGTCACGGCGGAAGCAGGGTAATGATCCATTACGGCGGAAACAGTGCAAAGAGATCGGGTCTTCTTGACAGAGTAAAGGCATCACTTGAAAAAGAAGGTGTTCTGTTTGTCGAACTCGGCGGTGTAAAGCCGAATCCCAGAAGCGGACTCGTATATGAAGGAATAGAATTATGCAGAAATGAGAATATAGATTTTATCCTCGCAGTCGGAGGCGGAAGCACCATAGATTCCGCTAAAGCCATCGCTGCAGGAGTTTTATATGACGGCGATTTCTGGGATTTTTACAACGGAAAGCATGTGGAAAAAGCACTTCCCGTAGGTACGATCCTTACGATAGCGGCGGCAGGAAGTGAAGGCAGCCCCGATTCCGTTATTACCAAAGAGGAAGGAATGTTAAAGAGAGGAACGGGTTCAGATGCATTAAGACCCAAATTCAGTATTCTTAACCCCGCACTTACGGAGACGCTTCCGGCATTTCAGTCTGCGGCAGGTATCACTGACATAATCGCTCATCTTTACGAAAGATATCTTACCAACTCAAAAGAAGTTGAAGTTACGGACAGACTTATTGAAGCTTTACTGCTCACAATGAAACATGAAGGTCCCAGAGTCATTGCGGATCCTCACAATTATGAAGCAAGGGCAAATATTATGTGGGCCGGGATGATGGCGCACAATAATTCATGCGGTGTCGGAAGATCACAGGACTGGAACAGTCATACCATAGAACATGAGCTTTCGGCTTTATATGACTGTGCTCACGGTGCCGGACTTGCGGTTACGATGCCCGCGGTATTTAAATATGTCATGGATCATGATGTTAACCGTTTTGCTAAGGTTGCGGTAAGAGTATGGGGTTGTCAGATGGATTTCGATCATCCCGAAGTTACTGCTCTTGAAGGTATCGAGGCACTCAGAAATTACCTTATCTCAATAGGAATGCCGAAGAATTTCGAAGAACTCGGTGCAAAGGAAGAAGACATCCCGAAACTTGTGGAAGTTCTCTGCAGAAGCGAAGGCAGAAACGGAAGCATTTCCGGATTTGTGACTCTTAACGAGGATGACTGTACGAAAATTTACAAAATGATGGTATAAACCGTTCATTAAGAAACGGGAAAATTTGACTTTTTGTCTGCAGCATTTATGATTTAAGACAGGGAGTCTAGGAAAGCAAAAGGCTGATTTAGTAAAAAGCAGGATTGGAGAGGTTATGAAAGCATTATTTATAGGCGGAACGGGAACAATAAGTACGGCAATAGTCAAAAGATTATCCGAAGACTCAAACTGGGAAGTATGGCTGATAAACCGCGGAAACCGCAGTGATGTCATACCGGAAAACGTACATCTTATCAAGGCGGATATCAATGATGAAGAATCGGTATCCGCGCAGATAAAGGATATGCATTTTGATGCCGTATGCGAGTTCATCGGATTTACAAAGGATCAGGTTGAGCGTGATCACAGACTGTTTAAGGATAAGACCGCTCAGTATATTTATATCAGTTCGGCTTCCGCTTACAACAAGCCGGCTGCCAGTTTCGTTATCACCGAAGGTACGACTCTTTCCAATCCTCACTGGGAATACTCAAGAAACAAGATAGCATGCGAAGAATTTCTCATGAAAAAATACCGTACCGAAGGCTTTCCGGTCACCATTGTCAGACCGAGCCATACATATGATGAAAGAAACGTTCCTCTCGGAGTTCACGGCAAAAAAGGATTTTACCAGGTTATAAAGAGAATGATCGAAGGAAAGAAAGTCATCATTCAGGGTGACGGAACCTCACTTTGGACCGTAACGCATAATTCGGATTTTGCAATCGGTTTCACGGGACTTATGGGAAACCGTCACGCCATAGGCGAGGCATTCCAGATAACAAGTGACGAAACATTGACATGGAACCAGATTTATGAGACAATCGCTGATGCACTTAATGTGAAACTGAATGCATATTATGTTTCATCCGAATATTTAAGTGCGGTGGGAGACAGATACGGATTTGATTTTGAGGGAAGTCTGATCGGAGACAAGGCTGTTTCCGTAGTGTTTGACAACAGTAAGCTTAAAAGGATAGTTCCCGAAATGAAAACAAATATCAGATTTAATGAGGGAGTAAGAAGATCTCTTGAGTATGTACTTTCCCATCCGGAATGTCAGACTGAGGATCCTGAATTTGATGCGTGGTGCGACAGACTTATAGACGCACTGGAAGAAGCCAAAAAAGCAATCTGACAGATGGAAGTAAAATGGCAAAAAGGAATAATACACAGATAAATGAGAATACACCGCTTCTTGTGATAGCAGGCCCCATGTTTTTCGAGATGCTTCTCGGGATCATGCTCAACAATGTCGATACGCTGATGTTAAGCCATTACGATGAGTATGCGGTCGGTGCGGTAGGAAATGCCAATCAGATAATGTTTATGATAAATATTCTCTTTAACATTATCGCTACCGCTACAAGCGTGGTTGTTGCTCAGTTTCTGGGTGCGAAACAATATGAAAAAATGAATATGATATATTCGCTTGCGGTTATCTTCAATGCCGTTTTCGGTGTTCTCCTAAGCGTGCTGATAGTTGTGGCGAATCCTGCATTCATGGTATTTTTGCGTATTTCCGATGAAATGAGATCTTATGCGATGACATATATCTACATTGTCGGAGGCGGAAGTTTTCTTCTTGCCGTATACAATGTACTTATTCAGATCTTAAGGTGCAACGGGTATCCCAAGATCGGAATGTATATCTCAATTGCCATCAATGTTATCAATATCGGCGGAAATTATATGTTCCTGTACGGACCGTTAAAACATCTGAACATGGGTGTCGGCGGTGTGGCGATCTCTACGGTAACCGCCAGAGTCATGGCGGTAGCGGCGGCATTCATATTCTTCTATTCGGCAAAGATAGGAAAGATAGCGATCAGATACATTCGTCCTTTCCCGTTTGACCAGCTCATGAAAATGATAAAGATAGGTCTTCCTTCAGCGGGTGAGAACCTTTCATATACGATGTATCAGATGTGTCTTTTATCATTTGTGAACGCAATGGGAAACGATTCGGTAAATGCGAGAGTGTACTGCAATTCGCTCATATCTTTTGCCATAGTCTTTTCAAACTCGTCTGCGATGGCCACGCAGATCATAACAGGTCATCTTGTAGGAGCGGGGAAAGAAGAGATGGCATACAGGCGTGTGTTTAAAACGCTTCTGATCTCCATGCCGATAACCATTGCCCTGGCTTCGCTTAACAGGATCATATGCCCGTATACACTGAGAATCTTTACCGATAACGAAAATATCATAAGACTTGGATGCATGATCATGCTTGTGGATATTTTTGTTGAGATAGGAAGATGCCTGAATATGACTTTTATATGCTCTTTAAAGGCAGCAGGCGCTTATCTTTTCCCGCTCATAGTCGGACTGTTTACCATGTGGGGACTCGGACTGACATTAGGATATACCTTTGGCGTGGCACTGGGCATAGGAATTGCCGGAATATACATGGGCACGGCAACCGATGAGTGTGTAAGAGGCCTCATAGTAATGTATTACTGGTATAAAAAGAAGTGGTACGGGAAAGCGGTTGTGGACAGAAACAACCAAAATGAATAAGACAATTACTCGGAATGCATGGGCAGGGACACAATAAAAGTACTTCCTTTTCCGTAAGTACTCTCCACCGAAATGCGACCGTCCATCATATCCACTATCCGTTTAACCAAAGAAAGCCCCAAACCGTTACCGGCAGTGGCATGGGAAGAATCCCCCTGATAAAACTTTTCAAATATATGTTTTTTTGTATCTTCATCCATCCCCGTTCCGTTGTCGGAAACAGCTACATAAACGGCATCGTTTGCCTTATGGCATTTGACTGAAACGGTGCCGTTTTCTTTGGTGAATTTTACGGCATTTCCGAAAAGATTGATCCATACATGATATAAAAGATCTTTATTCTGATAATAATCTATTTCATCCAGATCCATATCTATCGTAATATTCTTTTCACTCCATTGTTCCTCCATAATGAGCATACAGGTTCGAAGCTGCTCATCAAGACTGAAAGTTTCCTTGTCGGATACGATTTCCTGTGATTCAAGTTTGGACAAAAGCAGTACGTTGGATGACATGTTGGCCAGATGCTCGCTTTCATCCATTATGATCTTCGCAAATTCGCTCTGCTGTTCCGGCGTAAGGTTTCCCTTGTAGAGCTGTCTTGCAAAGCCGCTTATGGAAATGATCGGAGTTTTAAATTCATGGGAAAAATTATGAATAAAATCATTTCTGAATATTTCGGTCGAAGAGAGTTCATGCGTCATATCTTCAAAAGCATTTACCAGAGTACCCAGATCGGATTTTTCGGTGAAGATATTGGTGATACCTTCAACATTTACGTCGTAGTTTCCTTCGGTAACCTGTTTTGTCAGAGAGGTAAGCTTTCTTAAGGGCTTAAAAACGTTCCTGTTTATGATGATCGAGAGCGTGGCGGATGAAAGATAACTGAAAACCAGAACGATGATAGTAAGTTTAAGGGGAGTTATCCCGAGCCTGTCTTTAAGAGGAGTAAGATAAAGGATCATCATGATACCGCCCGCAAGGACATTCGATACGGTAAGCGCAAAAACCATAAAAAAGCTGATTCGAAAGAGCATACTTTCTATCAGCTTTTTGACAAGATTTTTAATGGCCTGAAACGTTTTTCTTACGAGCTTACGCATAGTTTAATCCTTTTTAACGGCTTTGTAACCGAGACCTCTGACCGTAACGATCTCAAAATCTTCATTGGATTTAAAACGGTCCCTGAGTCTGTTGATATGAACATCAACGGTACGCTCTTCGGACTGTGTTTCGGAATCCCAGAATTCTTCCATGAGCTGTTTTCTCGTAAAGGTCTTGTTGGGATATGAAAGAAGTTTGAAAAGAAGCTGAAATTCTTTTCTGGGAAGCTCGTATTCCGTCCCATTCTCACGGACCAGAAACGAATCATACATAAGAGTTGTGTTACCGATCACCAGTTCATGTTCGGCTGAAATGTGAGCACGCCTTAAAAGTGCCTGTATACGGAGCAGGAGCTCGTATTCATCGATGGGTTTTACCATATAATCGTCGGTTCCGGTCAGGAAACCTTTCCGGATATCGTCCTGACGGTCTTTGGCGGTGACCATTATGATGGGAATCTGCGAACCCGAATTTCTCAGTACTCTTGTGAAAGTCAGGCCGTCCATTACCGGCATCATGATATCTACAAGAATCAGATCCACATGTTTTTCATCGAGTACTTTCAGCGCCTCTTCACCGTTTTCCGCAAGCAGAGTCGTATAACCGTTCTGGGTAAGAACGACTTCCATAAGTCTTGCGGTATTCTTATTGTCTTCAACAATCAAAACAGTAAA
The DNA here is from genome assembly GCA_024698715.1 of Lachnospiraceae bacterium. Taxonomy (GTDB): domain Bacteria; phylum Bacillota; class Clostridia; order Lachnospirales; family Lachnospiraceae; genus UBA3766. The sequence goes on along the minus strand of JAILRA010000047.1, from coordinate 19,455 downwards.
CATTTTACCTCCGGCGAAAAACACGACTTTTAATTCATTATTTCTGTCCTGACGACACATCGGGATTCTGCTTGGAAGGTATATTAAGATACCTTACGATCTTCATGCTGGCATTCTTAATGAATTCCTCTTTACGAAGCTTTACGACAGCGATACGTTTGTACATGGGACGTTTATTGTTGATGCTCTCTTTGAGTGCATTGAAATATTCGTAATTGTCGAAATAATCCTCTTCGGGATAGATCTCGGCCACGATCTTACTGTCCTCATCATATACGATAACTTCTCTTACATGAGGATCTCTTGAGATGTTCTCTTCGAGTTCTTCGGGAGAAAGGTTCTCGCCGTTTGAAAGGATTATGAGGTTCTTTTTACGACCCGTAAGGAAGATGAATCCTTCGTCATCCACATAACCGAGATCGCCGGTATGATACCATCCGTCCGTGATCGCTGCTTTGGTAGCTTCCTCATCCTTATAATAGCCCTTCATGACATGGTCGCCCTTAAAAAGGATCTCACCCTCTTCGGAAACTCTTACTTCCGCACCGGGGATAAGCTGTCCGACACTGCCGTCTTTATGATGGAAAGGTCTGTTTACCGCCGTACAGGGTGAACATTCCGTGGTTCCGTATCCGTTAAGGATCTCGATACCCCAGGTACGGAATTCCTTAACGTACATGGGATCGAGTGCAGCGCCTCCGCAAATGATGTATTCCAGATTTCCTCCGAATACTTTATGGATGGCCGCATAGGTTTTTCTTCTGACATCAACGCCTGTCTTTAAAAGGAGATCCGTTGATTTCATAAGACCTTTGATCTGAGCGGTCTTGCCTTTTTTATCGATCTCTGCCCATATCTGTTTGTGGAAAAATTCAACAAACATGGGAACCAGGAAGATTGTCTGGGGTTTGAAATCCACCAAATTCTTTTTGACATATTTGGGACTCTTGTTGATATAGATCGATTCGGTATAATTCATTGCCATAAATATACCGACGATAAGTCCGAATGCATGATGGAAAGGAAGTACGGCGAGTACGTTTCCGTCAGGCTTGTAAAGCTGGCAGGTGCGGTTTATCTCGAATGCGATATTGCGGTTGGTCAGCTCAACGCCTTTACTCTTTCCGGATGTACCCGAAGTAAACAGGATCGCTGCGGTTTTTTCGGGTTCGACTTTATATGTAAGGAAATCGTTGCTTTTATCGCGAAGGTATTTTCTTCCTTCGTAAAGAATGGTATCGAAAATACCGAGATCGATGACTTTATTGATCCTGGAAGTATCTATTTTCTCAACATACTGGTCGGTTACGAATGCATATTTGCATTCACCGAGTTCGATGAGTGCGTCAATTTCCTTGTCGGGAAGACTCTTGTCGATGGCTACGGCAACATTTCCGCCGTTGACACATGCAAGGAAAGCAACAATCCATTCGTAGGAATTCTTTCCTATGATCGCCACATGCTGGTCCTTTATATTGTTTTTATACATCCATGTTCCGAAAGCATTGATGTCTTCTTTGAGGTCGGAAAATGTTTTTCTCATTTCACCGGTTTCGCAGGGATAAACAAATGCTATTTTTTCGGGGCTGTCAGCTGCTTTTGTGAGTACGAGGTCCTTTAAATCGGTAATGTCTTCGAGTGTATCATATAAAGGATATTTTTTGTTTTTCATTTCTGTTTCCTTTCGGGAAATATGTAAATTTTATCGATATCAAACTAAATTATACTTGATTTGAAGTATTGAAACAAGTAAAAAAACAGGACAAAAAACGGAAGCGCGGATTTACTTCAGGTATGATCTTTTTTGGAAGATCTCATATCGCGGTATTTCCATAAAAGGCTGTATTTTACGTAAAAAACAAATGGAGCTTTCATAAAAAGTCCGGTGTATTTTTTCTGCTCTTCATCCATAAAACGCCCGTAATTCGGGTTTTTCTGAAAATCGGGAAATTCTTCAAGCATTCTCTTACGGATCTTTTTTATGAAAGAATACTTTTTGCCTTTCGGCATCCTCATATAGGAAAAAACGGTATTAGTGTAATATACGGTGGTAAATATGTTCTCGATTTCTTCGTGATATTCATTGAAAAAACCGCGGCTCTTCATTTCAGAAAGCAGTATCTCACCGGCTTTTAGACGGTCTTCGCATCGTGAACCGGTTACGGTATGGACCGTGGAAGAGTCGTGCTGGTAATAATAATACAAAGGCTCGTCCAGATATTCGAAATGTTTAAAATACATCGCCCAGACCGGACATGCCGCATTATCTTCATAAAAAATATCTTCGGGAAAAGTAAGCCCGTTGTCTTTTATAAGGGAAGCAAGATAGATCTTTGTAACGGAACTCGATATGTTCTTCAGATAGTTTTTCCGCTTTTCGACCGTCATCGATCCGGTATCCGAAACGGTATGGCTGTGGACCTCTTTTCCTACCTCAAAAGTGTGGGTATTTACAATGGAATAATTGCATCCGACCACATCCGCACCGGTTTCTTCGCCGCGGCGGATCATTTTTTCGTAATATTCGGGTGAGATCCAGTCATCGGAATCCACAAAACCGATCCATTTGCCCGTCGAAGCGGCGATACCCAGATTTCTGGCTCCGCCCTGATGATGATTTTCGGGACTGAAAATAACGCGAATCTTTCCGGGATTTTCGGCTTCATATCTGCGCAGAACATCCGGAGAATCGTCCGTTGATGCATCATCGACGGCAATTATCTCATATTCGTCTTTAATGGTCTGGTTTAACAGAGAATCCAGACAGAAAGACAATTTTCCGTCTGAAGCCATGTTGTAGACCGGAACGATAATACTAAGTTTCATGAATGATTCCTTTTTGCGTTATTCTCTGTGTATTATAACATAATAGGTAAGATTACGGCAAAATCATATAAAGTTAATGACATATTAACAATTTAATGTTAAATTATTAAATGGTGTTTTATTGTCAATGAAACAAATGGCATAAAAACGGATGAGGGGAAATGAAAACAGGTCTGATACTTGAAGGCGGCGGAGTAAGAGGAGCTTACATTGCCGGCATTCTGGATGTATTTATAAAAGAAGGGATCGAATTTGATTATGCCTGCGGTGTTTCCGCGGGTGCAGGAGCGCTTTTCAACTTTATTTCGAAGCAGGAAGGCGGCCTGAAAAATGTGTTTTTATGTCCTCAAGAAGATTCATATTACGGCTTCCGTGAATTTCTAAGAAGCGGCAAGTTTATGAATGTCAAAAAAGTATATGGGAAAATGGCTTATGAGAAAGCCGATTTTGATTTTGAAACTTTCTTTGCTTCTAAAACCGAGGTCGAGGTTGTGGCAACCGACTGTGTAACCGGGAAAGCGGATTATCTAACCCATAACGGAACGGAAGAAAGCTTTTTTGACATCGGTCGCGCGACCAGTTCGCTCCCGCTTATATGCGGACCGTACAGGATCGGAAACAAATTTTATATGGACGGTTCGGTATCGGATCCGATCCCCGTCAAAAGAGCTTTGGAGAAAGGCTGCGAGAGAGTTATCGTTCTTTCGACCAAGGCGGACGGAATGGAACCTGCCGATCTGAAAAAATATACATTTCTGATGAAACTCATGTATCCGGGATTTGGAGGTTTTATTGATTCCATTCAGGTAAGGGTTCCCAATCTTCTGAGTCAGTACGAGCTGGTAGACAAAATGGCAGAGGAAGGGATAACCATGGTATACCATCCCCGCGGACACTGGGATGTGAGCCATATGGACAAGGATGTCGATAAAATCCGCGCTCTTTATGAAGAAGGGATCAGAGAAGCCAATGAGCGGATCGGGGAAACCAGGGATTTTTTGAAATTAAGTTAAGAGAAAGAGAGTTAAAATGCAGACTGCAGGTAAGGAACTCAGCGTCGGAGTGGACATAGGTTCCACAACGGCCAAGATAGTTATTTGTGACGGTGACGAAGTAATCTATAAAAAATACGAAAGACATTATTCTCAGGTCAGACAGAAAACACTTGCCCTGATCAAAGAAGCACAGGAATATTTACAGGATAAAAAGATCAGAATAGCAATCTCGGGTTCTGCCGGAATGGGTGTTGCAGAAGTTGCCAGACTTCCTTTTGTACAGGAGGTTTATGCGACGTTTGCCCTGGTTGACAGCAAAGAACCTGATACGGAAGTTGTTATAGAGCTCGGCGGGGAAGATGCCAAGATAATCTTCCTGAAAGGCGGTGTCGACGAGAGGATGAACGGAACATGTGCCGGCGGTACGGGAGCGTTCATCGATCAGATGGCATCGTTGTTAAACATTACACCCGATCAGCTTGACGAAATGAGCCTTAAGTGCGAGAAGGTTTATCCCATTGCGTCAAGATGCGGTGTTTTCGCCAAAACCGATATTCAGCCGCTTATTAATCAGGGTGTTTCCAAAAACGATATAGCAGCCAGCATATATATGGCAGTGGTGAATCAGACCATTGCAGGTCTTGCACAGGGTCGCAAGATCAAAGGCAAAGTCATGTTTCTCGGAGGACCGCTTTATTATAATCAGGGGCTGAGAAAGGCATTTCAGGAAACGCTGAAACTTGAAGAAGGAAATGCACTGTTCCCCGATTATTCTCTTTATGCGGTAGCACTCGGAGCATCGATCTTTGCATCTAAATCCGAAAAAACATATGAATTTGACAAACTGGTACAAATGCTTGAAGAAGCGGTCTCGGCCAAAAGAGAAGTGGCCTGCATGCCTCCGCTTTTCGAAAATGAGAAAGAACTTAACGACTTCAGGGAAAGACACGGAAAAGAAACCGTGGAATTCAAAGATATCTCAACCTATTCGGGAGATGCATATCTCGGAATAGACTGCGGTTCGACGACCACAAAACTGGTTCTCATCGATGACAAAAAAGAAATTCTCTGGCAGTACTACAATTCCAACAAGGGAAATCCCGTAGATGTCGTAAAGAAAAAACTTACGGAAATCCGTACGCTTTGCGGCGACAGGGTAAAGATCCGTGCTTCAGCGGTAACGGGATACGGCGAGCAGCTTATCCTAAATGCTTTTCACGTTGACAGGGGACTGGTTGAGACCATGGCTCATTTCATGGCTTCAAAGCAGTTTCAGCCCGATGTTGATTTTATCCTCGACATAGGCGGACAGGATATCAAATGTATCAAGATAAAAAATGAAGCCGTTGACAGCATTATGCTTAACGAAGCCTGCTCTTCGGGCTGCGGTTCTTTTATAGAAACCTTTGCAAAGTCAATGGGATACGATACAAAGGAATTTTCCAAACTGGGACTTATGGGAAATGCACCCGTGGATCTGGGTTCGAGATGTACCGTATTCATGAATTCATCAATCAAACAGGCACAGAAAGACGGTGTTTCCGTAGAAAACATTTCAGCCGGTATTTCGGTTTCGGTCATCAAAAATGCGATCTACAAGGTCATCAGAGCCAATTCACCGACGGAACTCGGCGAACATGTGGTCGTTCAGGGCGGAACGTTCCTAAATGATGCGGTTCTGCGTGCTTTTGAAAAAGAAATAGGCAAAAATGTCGTAAGGCCAGCAATAGCCGGAATAATGGGAGCGTATGGCGCGGCGATCTATTCCATGGGACTCGGACTTGAGGAATCCTCGCTTCTGTCCCTTGAGGAACTTAATGTATTTACGCATACATCAAAAGCAGCCGTATGTCAGGGCTGCACAAATCACTGTGCCCTCACGATAAATATCTTTTCCGACGGCGGAAGATTTGTTTCGGGAAACAGATGCGAAAAGATGACATCAAAGGGCAAGATAGACGAAAAACTCAACCTTTTCGAATTCAAGAGACAGTATTTCATGAATCTCTGTGCACCGCACAAGGAAGGTCAGAAGGTGATCGGAATGCCGCTTCAGCTCGGAATGTACGATCTGGCGCCTCTCTGGGTGGGCATATTTGAAGATCTCGGCTTTAACGTGAAACTTTCCGGACTATCGTCCAGAAACACATATCTTCTCGGTCAGGACAGCATCCCGTCGGATACGGTCTGCTATCCCGCAAAAGTTATGCACGGCCATATCGAAATGCTGGTAAAGGACGGTGTGGATGCGATATTTGCACCCTGCCTGACATACAATATAGACGAAAAAATGGGAGACAATCATTACAATTGTCCGGTAGTCGCTTATTATCCCGAACTGTTAAAGGACAATATGGATGTTCTGAAGAAAGTGAGATTTTTATCTCCGTACCTGAATATCTGTGAGGAAAAAGAACTTGCAAGGGAACTTGACAATACACTTCCCAAAGACCTGATAAATGCCGATAAAAAGAGACTGCTTAAGGCTATCCGGGCAGGGTTTGAGAAGTATTACAAATATAAAGAAGATCTCTATAACGAAACGGAAAGAATAATCGAAGAAGCCCGCAAGAGCGGAAAGCGAATCATGGTATTTGCCGGAAGACCGTATCATATAGATCCCGAAATAAGCCATGGAATCGATCTTCTTGCCTGCAGTCTGGGATTTGCCGTTATCACCGAAGAATCCATAGCACCGAAAGTCGGCAAGGTTGCCACGAACGTACTGAACCAGTGGACCTTCCATCAAAGGCTTTACAGAGCGGCACATTACGTGGTGACTCAAAAGGATATGGAACTCGTCCAGCTTGTTTCCTTCGGATGCGGTATCGATGCGATCACTACCGACGAGGTCAGATCCATCGTGGAAAAAGAAGGAAGAATATACACCCAGATAAAGATCGATGAGATCAACAATCTGTCGGCGGTCAATATAAGACTCAGATCTCTGATAGGTGCACTGGAAATGAGAGAAAAGAACTGATATACAGGAGAAAGAATAAATGAACGATTCCGAAAGAGTGGAATTTACCCCGGAGATGAGGGATTACAAACTTCTGATCCCGACCATGCTTCCGAGACATTTAAAAATGATGGCGTCACTTTTAAGGCATTACGGATATGATGCCGAACTTCTCGAGTATACGGGAAGAGAAGTTATCGATATCGGACTCAAATATGTACACAATGATGCATGCTACCCTGCAACAATAGTTATAGGGCAGTTCATTCATGCTCTTCAAAGCGGAAAATATGATGTTCACAAAACGGCACTTTTCTTTACCCAGACCGGCGGAGGATGCCGTGCATCCAATTATATTTCTCTTATTAGAAAAGCACTGAAAAAAGCGGGTTACGGATTTATGCCGGTTATTTCATTGAATTTTGCGGGCATTGAAAAGAATTCAGGATTTAAAGTCACCGTTCCGATGGCAAGAAGACTTTTGTATGCGGTTTTGTACGGCGACATTCTGATGACGCTCACAAACCAGGCGAAAGCCACGGAGATCCATAAAGGGGATGCCGAAGAAAAGGCAGACTACTGGACCGTAAAACTTGTCGAACAGCTAGAGAAACCCGGACATATTTCCTACGCCAAGATCAAAAATACATATCGTGAGATAGCCAAAGATTTCAATTCGATCTCCAGAGCGGAAGAAAACCGTATTAAAGTCGGAATAGTCGGAGAAATATATGTTAAGTTTTCTCCCCTTGCCAACAGGAATCTGGAAAACTATCTGATATCCGAAGGCGCTGCACCCGTTATGGCCGGTCTTCTGGACTTCCTGCTTTTCTATGTTTACGGACGTATTGTTGAATACGATATGTACAGAGCGCATAAAAAAGGTATCATACCGTTGAAGATCGCATATAAGATCTTTTTGAAAAAGCAGAAGGATATCATCGATGTTATAAAAGAAGAAAGCGATTTTGTCGCACCCACACCGTTCGAGCATACGGTTGAACTCGCAAAGCCGTACGTCAGTCTCGGAGTAAAGATGGGTGAAGGATGGCTTTTGGTAGCCGAAATGATAGAACACATCGACAGCGGTACCAACAACATCATCTGTACGCAGCCTTTCGGATGCCTTCCGAACCATATAGTCGGCAAGGGTGTAATGAAAATCATAAAAGAAAGAAATCCCGGAGTTAATATCATTGCGATTGATTATGATGCAAGCGCCAGTGAGATCAATCAGCAGAACAGGATCAAACTGCTCCTTGCAAATGCGACCAAGGATAAAGAAGAGTAAAGAATAAAAAAATAATTGATACGGCCTGAAAAAGAAGGATCTTCAGTTCGAAACGTTCAGATTTACACAATACTTGTGCATATTCAACAACCGATTTCGTCAAAATCACACTCTTTTTGTTAAAAATATACAAAAAGTTGTTGATTTTTGTAAAATTATATAGTAATATTAACTCGGTTCACCTCTCATATGACCGATCAGGCACAGATCGTGCAAAAAGCTTTTTTAAAGAACGAAACAAAACGTTGATTTTTGCGGCGATTGACGAATTGGGGAATTCTTATCTTTTGGTCATGTGTAAAATGGATTGAATCGGGAAATAATCGAAGGAGGAAGGGGCGTATACAGCCCCTTTTTCCTTGTAAATAAACAGACGGGGATGCTCTTCATACGGGCAGGTTTTATTGACAAAAAAATCACAAAAAAATATACTTAATAGTTAGGAAAGTTTAACCCGTAAAAAGGTCATTTTATATGAGCGGAAAGATAAAATCGTAAGAATACAAAGGCTGAAAAATGGCAAAAATCATAGTTTTGGGTGGCGGACCTGCGGGAATTATGGCGGCATATGCGGCCTCCTCCGAAGAAAATAGCGTCACACTGATAGAAAGAAATGAAAAAATACTGAAAAAACTGCTTCTGACCGGAAACGGGAAATGCAATTATTCCAATGAGGATCTGAAAAGCAGTTACTACAATTTCGGTCCCGGGCATCCGTTTTCGCAGATACTTAAGGAGTATGATTCCGTATGGCTGGAAGAGTTTTTTAAGGCACACGGAATGCTGACATACAATAAAGACGGTCTCAAATATCCGAGGAGCGAAAAAGCGGAAACCGTCAGGGATGTGCTGACGCGAATGCTCGAAGAAAAAAAGATCGAAACTATATGCGGAAAAAAGGCAGTTTCGGTTGAAAAAATATCGGATGATCACGGGAAATTTCCAAAAAATAATGATGTTTCAGACGTATTAAAGGTATATAATAAGGAAGACACGTGCCTGTTCAGGATCACGCTGGAAGACGGTTCTTCGATCGAAGGCGACAAACTGATACTGGCTGCCGGAGGAAAAGCATATCCATCCACCGGATCGGACGGCGGAGGTTACAGACTGGCGAGAGCGCTCGGACATAAAGTATCTTTTACATATCCGGTTTTGACAAGGTTGTTTACCGATGACGAAGGTGTAAAGGAAATGTCCGGAGTAAGATACAAATGCAAAGTTTCGGCATTTGCGGACGATGAAAAACTGACGTCGCAGGAAGGAGAACTACAGTTCACGGACAAAGGTCTTTCGGGAATATGTATTTTTAACATAAGCCGATACCTTTCCAGGCCGGTCGAGGAACAAAGGAAATGTCTTGTTGAGATCGATCTTCTGCCCGAGACGGATGAGGAAACTCTTTCCGGATATCTGAAGACCATGACGGAAAAGCATTTGAGTCAAACGGGATGCTCCGACAATGTTACGGGAAAAGATATTGCCGGCTGCATTTCGAAGGTCCTTGATTCCGCGTTTGGAGTGAAAATATCAAAGTGCCTGACAGACAGGATATATCGGACGATCAATACCGATGAGATATCCGATATAAAGGTGCTCTCGGATTCTACGGCACGGATGATCAAGCATTTTAACGTCAATATAACGGGACATGATTCATTCAGTGCGGCTCAGGTGACAAAAGGCGGTGTTGATATCGGCGAAGTAAAGGATGATCTTGAATCGGCAGTATGCAGGGGCCTTTTCTTTGCAGGTGAGGTGCTGGATGTGGATGCTGACTGCGGAGGATACAATCTTCACTGGGCGTTTGCATCGGGATACAGAGCGGGGTTATCCGCAAAAGAAAACAATTAAAAGGTGAAAAAGGGAAAAAGCGGATCTATCCGCAGAAGAATTCAAAAACGGAGTGAAAAATATGAAAAGAAAAAATCTGACGTCTTTACTGGCGGCAATGGCACTGGGTGTTTCGCTTACGGGATGTACGGGAGTATCCGTTAACACGAACGATGACGTATTTCCGGATTATACTCAGGTTGCGGACCCCATTAAGGATAATACCGATAACGGCAGCGAGACGGATACAGATACCGCGGGTACGGACGATAATACCGATAACGGCGGAGATACGGACATCGCCGGCACGGACAACACGGATAATGAAGCGGATGATGAGAAGGTTTATCAGGATTTTCTCAACGACAAAGTCAGTGCTTCTTTCGATCATATCGTGGAAAATGAAAATACCTCTTATACATTAAGCGGACTTTTTGATGCTGAAAAAGAAAGATTACTGGGCGAATTTGTGGGTTATGAAACGGATGAGGAGCCCGAGTTTTCCGCAAGTGCGCAGTACGCTTATATAGACTGCGGTGACGACGGGATCCGGGAACTGGCGATCCATGCGCAGTATATCCTTTTGGGATCTCAGGTATTTGATAAATATTATGTTTTCAAAAATGTGAAAGACGGACTTAAGTGCTGCGGCGCAAAAGAAGGGTATTACAGATCTTTTGCTTCCTTAAATGAGTACGGAGTATTTACATACGGAGGAAGCGGCGGAGCAAATGTGTATTATCAGGAAAACCAGTTTGTTGACGGTGACGGAGTTTGTTATTTCATCAGCAGTGAATCACATATCATGGGATTTTCCGAACCCATGGTACCGTTAAGCTATATTCCCGATGCAAAGAAGAAAGACGGTATTTACTCGGAATCCTTTAAGGACAACGGGTATACGGCGGTTATATATTTCTTTGATAAAAGCCCGAGATTCCCGGAAGAAGCATATGACTCCGACGGGAACGCAAATCAGGAGCTTATAGACAAGTACAACGAAGAATATCAGGAATGGCTTGATACGGAACTTATAACCTTCGAAGATGAGTATGAAACCCCGAACATTCTGCCTTCGGGAGCTGTAAAGAAATATCTTGATGACAATGACATAAAATATTACTCAAGCGATGAAATGAAAGAGATCTTCAAGGATTATTACAAACAGCTCGGACTCACAGAAAAGGTATTTAACGGCGAAGAGCCCGAATGGAAAGATTTAAGATAGATTGCAAACAGAAAATAAAAGAAAAAGATTGTTGAGGTAAAAATGACAAAGAGATTATATAATGCCAAGATTTTAACAATGGTTCCGGGTGAGGATATTTTCGACGGTGAGATTCAGATTGACGGAAACAGGATCACATATGTCGGAAAGAGCCCCGCAGAAAATGCAGGTACAAAATTTGATGAAGAGATCGATTGTGAGGGAAACGTGCTTCTTCCGGGATTCAAAAATGCACACACTCATTCGGGAATGACGGCTTTCCGTTCGCTGGCTGACGATCTTAATCTTCAGGACTGGCTTAATAACGAGATCTTTCCGAGAGAAGCCAAAATGACACCCGAGGATGTTTACTGGCTTAGCAAACTTGCATATCTTGAATATCTTACATCGGGGATCACGGCCTGCGGAGATATGTATCTTACACCCGAAAGCATTTATGACGCATCCGTGGAATTCGGCATGAGATGCCAGATGGTATCGGGATTAAACAAATTCGGACCCACGCTTGAAGTTCTTGAGAGAAGATACAACGAGCTTAACAACAAAAACGGCCTCGTTGGATTTTTGATGGGCGTTCATGCAGAGTACACCTGCGAAAAAGAACTCCTTGAAAGCGTATCCGAACTTATTCACAAATATAAAGCACCGCTTTACACACATATGTCGGAAACAAAGACGGAGCACGAAGAATGCATCAAAAGATACGGTATGACACCGATGGCATTGTTTGACAGTCTGGGACTCTGGGATTTCGGCGGCGGAATCTACCATGGTGTATGGTGCGAAGAATCGGACATGGATATCATGAAAAAGAGAGGCCTCAGGGTTGTTACCAATCCCGCTTCGAACGCAAAGCTTGCAAGCGGTATCGCTCCCATTGAAGCATATCTTGAAAAAGGCATCGAAGTTGCTATCGGTACCGACGGACCTTCTTCAAACAACTGCCTTGATTTCTTCAGGGAAATGTTCCTTGTTACGGCACTTGCCAAGATTAAGGAAAACGATCCGAAGGCAGTGGATGCAATGGAAGTTTTAAAGATGGCATGTGTCAACGGAGCCCATGCAATGGAACTTTTCGATAACGATGCACTTGCGGTCGGAAAACTTGCGGATATAATAATGATCGACCTTTATCAGCCCAATATGAGACCGATCTTAAACATTTCGAAGAACATTGTTTACAGCGGATCTAAGACAAATATCAAAATGACGATGATAGACGGAAAAGTTTTGTACAAAAATGGTCAGTTTAATGATACAATAGAAGTTGACGAAATTTACAATAAATGCGAAGAGATTACAAAACGACTCAGATAAAGGGGGAAATACTAAAATGCAAAAGATGACATTCACTTCTAACCAGACGGCATTTGAGTATGCGATTTATGAAATAGTCAGCAGTTATTTTAAGAAAGCAACATGCCAGTCCACTATACAGGAGCAGAAGCTTATCGTTCATTTCAAGGAGCAGAAGCAGGATACACAGTGCTTCATGGAAAACAAGGTGGACGGATATGTAAGAGGTGTTCTTTTAAAGAAGCTTCCTGCAGAACTTTGGGAAGAGGAAGTAACCGTTGAGATAAGAAAAACTCCCGAGAGTGATGTTATGAACATTATTTTCTACGGGGATAAATATGCGCTTATCGTAAAGGGTGCTTACAGAGGAAAGAACAACCCCGAATTCAGTTACAGATTTTTTACAAAATAAATGAACAAAAAGACTTTAGAAATTTTAGAGTACGACAAATTAATAAAGTTGCTCGCCGAATTTGCCGACAGTAAATTAGCGAAGAATAAATGCGCCTCTCTGCATCCTTTACGGAATAGAGAGGCGATTTTAAACAATTTGACCAATACATCCGATGCGGTTGCCAGGATCCTTGCGGACAGAAAAGTATCTTTTGGGGGAAACAGAGACCTTACGGAATGCTTTAAAGCCATGGATGTGGAAGCTTCGCTTGATATACCGATGCTTCTGATGGTCGCATCTGTTTCGGAATGTACACAGAGCGTCAAGGCGTATGGTCTTTCAAACGAAAGGGAAGATTCCTTAAAAGAGAGATTTGAAGAGCTTTTTCCTTTAAACGAGCTCGCAAAAGAGATCAGAAGAATAATCGTTTCGGAAGAAGAGATCGCGGATGACGCATCTTCGACATTAAAGAGTATCAGAAGAGAAAAGGTCAATACTACATTAAAGATCCGTTCGGACCTCAACAAGATGGTCAATTCGACTTACAGATCCTATCTTCAGGATGCTGTGATAACGATGCGAAACGACAGATACTGCATACCCGTCAAAGCCGAGTACAAAGCTTCGGTCAAGGGTATCGTCCACGATCAGTCCAAGGGCGGAATGACATTTTTTATTGAGCCTGCAGGAATCGTGGAATTAAACAACAGGATCCACGAACTTGAGGTTGAAGAGCGTGAAGAGATAAACAGGATCCTTCATAATCTTTCCAAAGAGGCCGCGGCACATTCGGAAGAATTAAAGGTTAATCAGGAAATACTGACGGACCTTGATTTTATATTTGCAAAAGGCGCTCTTGCCATAGAGCAGGAAGCAGTGATGCCGGATTATGAATCGGGAGAATACCTGGATATCAAAAGAGCCAGACATCCTTTCATTGACAAAGACAAAGTGGTTCCGATAGATATTCTCCTCGGAGAAAAATATACATGTCTGATAGTGACCGGACCGAATACCGGAGGTAAAACGGTATCGCTTAAAACAACGGGACTTCTCTGTGCCATGGGTCAGTCGGGACTTTTTGTTCCTGCGGCACCGGGCAGCATGTTCAGGATTTACAGGGATATCTTTGCCGAAATCGGAGATGAGCAGAGTATCGAGCAGAACCTTTCTACCTTTTCGGGACATATGAAAGGGATAGTAAATATACTGAAAGAAGCGAATCACAACAGCCTCTGTCTTTTCGACGAACTCTGTTCTGGAACCGATCCTACAGAAGGAGCTGCTCTTGCCATAGCCATTATCTCAAGGCTAATGGATAAAAGGGCGACCATAATGCTCACGACTCACTATTCGGAGCTTAAAGTATTCGCGTTTAATACCGAAGGCGTGGAGAACGCATGCTGTGAGTTCGATATAGAGACTCTTTCGCCGACATACAAGCTGTTTATAGGTATTGCCGGAAAAAGTAATGCTTTTGCCATTTCCGAAAAACTCGGTCTCGATACGAGGATAATAGAGAGAGCGAAACAGGAGATGGACGATACAACGGGTGATTTTGAGGATCTTTTGAAGGATCTGGAAGAGACGAGAAAGAAACTCGAAGCGGACCGTGAAGAGGAAGAGCGCTTAAAGAAGGAAGTTGAGAACCTTCGTGAGGAACTTGCAAAGAACAATCGGAATGTCCGTGAAGCAAAAGAAAAGATATTAAGAGAAGCAAGGGAAGAAGCCAGAAATATACTCGAGGATGCTAAAGAAGAGGCCGATGAAGCCATCAAAATGTATAATTCCGGCATGTCCATTCAGGAAATGGAAAAGAAACGTACCACGCTTCGAAAGAAAATAGAGGACAACTCCTCAAAACTCAGAAACGAAGAGATCAAAGCTGATAAGACAGGTAAAAAAGTAGATAAGGAAAAACTTAAAGTCGGCGACAGAGTAAAATCCGTTTCGATGGGAATGACGGGAGAAGTTAAAAAGCTTGCGGATTCCAAAGGAAAAGTGACTATTGCTTCCGGAATCATGGAATTCAAGGTAAGTGCGGATGATCTTATATATGCCAAAGAAGAGGAAATAAAGCAGGTTACAAGGCCGACATCCTATGCTTCGGGATTTTCAAAATCCGCAACGATGTCCCCGGAGATCAATCTTTTGGGATTAAATTCAGATGAGGCGGTTGCCAGACTCGACAAGTATCTTGATGATGCTTATCTGTCCCATCTGCACAGTGTGAGGATAGTTCACGGCAAGGGTACCGGAGCACTGAGGGCAGCAGTTCATAAGTTCCTTCGCGGCATAGATTTTGTAAGTGAGTTTGCGCTTGCAGAGCAGGGCGAGGGCGATGCCGGAGTAACGGTGGTAAAGTTTAAGTGATATAACATGATAATCGAAAAATTTTTTTTAGCAGTATACGATATATGTAAAAAATTGATTTATTTGTATCTGTTTTGGGTGTTTTTCAGACTTGGGGTGATCGGACTGATCTTCCCGGTGATCCCGCAGGTTCCGTTTTTTGTGTTGAGCTTTATGTTTCTTGCGGGAGCTTCGAAGCATTTCAGAAGATTTATCGTGTCCACGAAACTGTTCAACAGGTTTTTGAAAGGTTATGTCGATAAGCATCCGAAGATTTCAAAGTTCTTTTATGAATGATGTGTAAATGATTTAAGGGGAAAAGAAAGGATATTGAAAAATGATTTCCAAGCAAAGAATTCTGATCGTTGATGATGATAACAATATTGCGGAGCTGATTTCTCTGTATCTGACAAAGGAATGTTTCGAGACAATGATCGTTAATGACGGGGAGTCCGTAAAGGGTGCACTTGAAACATTTGCTCCCAATCTGATCTTACTGGATCTGATGCTTCCGGGAATGGACGGATATCAGGTATGCCGTGAAGTAAGGGCAGAGAGCAGGATCCCGATAATAATGCTTTCGGCAAAAGGAGAGATTTTTGACAAGGTTCTCGGACTCGAACTTGGCGCGGACGACTATATGGAAAAGCCTTTTGATTCCAAAGAACTCGTTGCCAGGGTAAAAGCGGTTTTGAGACGCTGCAAAGAGAAGGAAGTTAAACCTCAGGAAAATGTCAAAAATGCTCAGACCGTGGAATATCCGGAACTCAGGGTTTCGCTTACCGATTATTCGGTAATCTATAAAGGCGAGAATGTCAACATGCCGCCCAAAGAACTTGAACTTCTGTTTTTCCTTGCGAATTCACCCAATCAGGTATTCACGAGGGAGCAGCTTCTCGACAGGATCTGGGGTTACGATTATCCCGGTGATACCCGTACGGTTGATGTTCATATCAAGAGGATAAGAGAAAAGATCAGCGACCACGAAAAGTGGAAGATCGAGACCGTCTGGGGCGTCGGATATAAATTTACCACAGTTTAGAATTGAGGATGAAAATGAGATACGTAAAAGATATAAAAGACGGATATACAGTGCAGGATGTTTATCTTTGCAAGACCAAAAATTCAGCTACCACAAAGAACGGAAAAGATTATCTGAATGTGATCCTTGCGGATAAGACCGGTAATGTGGATTGTAAGATCTGGAATGCCGACAGTGCCGGGATCAGCGATTTCGAGCCTATGGATTATGTATATGTCAACGGTGAAGCCAAAACATTCAACGGTAATCTTCAGATTGACATCAGACAGATCAGAAAAGCGGATTCATCTGAATACAATGTGGAGGATTTTATCCCCACAAGCAAGAAGAATATCGATGAAATGTATGATGCGATCCTGAAATGCATTTCCACGGTTGAGAACAATTATCTGCATGCCCTGCTTGAAGAATTCTTTGTAAACGATAAAGAGTTCATTGCGGCTTTTAAACTTTCGAGTGCAGCCAAAAGCATTCACCATAATTTTGCGGGAGGGCTCGTGGAGCATACGCTGGGTGTTGCAAGACTTTGTTCGTTTTACACCAAACAGTATCCGGCATTAAACAAAGATCTGCTGTTAACGGCGGCACTTTGTCACGATATAGGAAAGATACGTGAATATTCGGCTTTCCCTGAAAATGACTATACAGATGAGGGAAATCTTCTCGGTCATATAGTGATGGGTATCGAAATGATAACCGAGAAGATCCGCAATATCCCGAATTTCCCGAAGGATATCGAAAATGAATTAAAGCACTGCATAGCGTCCCATCACGGAAAGCTTGAATTCGGTTCACCCAAAAAACCCAGTATCATAGAGGCCGTGGCATTAAGCTATGCGGATGATACCGATGCCAAGATGCAGTCATTTATACAGTATATTGAGGATGCCGATACATACGACTGGAATTTTTCGAGAGCATTTGACGGAAGCATACGTATGACCAAAAGTGAGAAATAAATATTTCACTCATTTTAAATGAGAAAGCCTGCGAAACCGGCAGGGGGGTGTTTTGTGATTATGAATAATTCGGAAGAATGGATCAAAACCAAAAACAGACTGGTTGATGAGGTACATGCTCTGGGATTTCCCAAAGAACTCGGGGAGATGGTCGCCAAAAATCTCGGAAGTCCTCAGGCAATGGAAAGAATGATCTCATATCTTTCCTATGTGAAGCCCAATACCGCCGAACTGATCGTGGATGAAATGCTGGCCATCTGCTCGGATATCAATGCATGGAAAGACAGGAAAGCAAGTCTGGAAGCAAATGCGTTTTACAACGAAATATTAAATAACGGACTGGAAGACTGATGCAGGTAAGTATTCTGCATTGTTTACCGGAGGCCATAAAATGCTGGGGATCGGAAAGACAGTTGAAATAATTCAATACGAAAAGATCACATTATCCGAGAGTACGATGCGCGGAAGATCGGAGTATGAGATAGTCAATGAAGGCGATAAGGCTGTTGTCTCTTTTTATCTTTTAAATTATTCCGAGGATAAAGAAAAGAAACAACCGGAAAAAAGCGCAGAATGTGCGAATGAAGAAGTAATAAGGATCCTTAACGAATGCAAAATACCGAAGTGGGACGGTTTTCACGGAAAACATCCGAAACATGTAAAGGACGGAACTATGTTCTCGTTTAATGCAATGGTGAATGACGGATGGAAGATATTTGCCGACGGATCCCAGAATTTCCCGAAGAATTACGGAGTATTAAAAGACTGGTTCAGAAGTGTCTTAAAATAATCCGTGCGAAAAGAAATCATTGGATAAACGGATATGGAGAAAGTATATAAAAAGGATGATATCCTTGAAGTTACAATAGAAGATATGAGCGATGACGGTCTCGGAATCGGCAAGGCTGACGGATATGCGTTGTTTGTCAAGGACGCTGTAGTCGGTGACAGATGCAGAGTCAAAATAATGAAGGCCAAGAAAAACTACGCTTTTGCACATCTTGAGGAGGTTGTTGATCCCTCCTCTTTTCGTATAAACCCTTTATGTTCAAAGGCGAAAGCGTGCGGAGGCTGTCAGCTTCAGGCAATGAGTTACGAGGCGGAACTAAAGTTTAAGGAAAATAAAGTCAAAAACAATCTCATCAGGATCGGCGGTTTTTCGGAAGACTTTATTGAGAGTATCAAAGAACCCATAGTGGGAATGATAAAACCTCAGAGTGATAATGCTGAAAGCGAAAAGCAGGGACCGGATGAATCGGAGTACTGTCCGTACAGATACAGAAACAAGGCGCAGTATCCGGTAGGTTATGACAGATCGGGTAATCTTGTGGCAGGTTTTTATGCCGGAAGGACCCATGATATCATTCCCAATACCGATTGCCTTTTAGGAAGGGATATCAACAAAACGATACTCGAATGCCTCTTGTCTTTTATGAAAAAGGAGAAGATAAGCGCATACGATGAAAAGACAGGAAAGGGGTTGATCCGCCACATACTTATCCGTGAAGGATTTAAGACAGGTGAGGTTATGGTCTGCATCGTGGCCAATTCCGAATCCCTTTCGAAAGAAGACCTGCTTTGCGAAACGCTTGTAAAAGAAGTTCCTGCGATAAAAAGTATTTGTCTTAATGTGAACATAAAAGATACCAATGTGATCATGGGCGACGAAACACGTGTATTGTGGGGCAAAGAAACCATTGAAGACGAACTTGACGGTGTGAAGTTTAAAATTTCCGCCCGTTCTTTTTACCAGATCAATCCGGTTCAGACCGAAAGGCTATACAAGAAGGCACTTGATTTTGCAGGTCTGACAGGAAAGGAATCCGTCTGGGACCTGTACTGCGGCATCGGAACGATTTCATTGTTCCTTGCAAGAAAAGCAGGTAAGGTTTATGGCGTTGAGATAATTCCCGAGGCAATCGAGGATGCAAAAGAAAATGCAAAGATAAACGGAATAACAAACGCAGAGTTTTTCGTCGGAAAAGCCGAGGAAGTTCTGCCGGAGTTTTATGAAAAACAGAGTAATAAAATAAACTTTGATGATGTAAAAGAAAAAGACATGCTTCATCCCGATGTGATCGTAGTCGATCCACCCAGAAAAGGATGTGATGAAAAATGTCTCGAAACCATGCTTAATATGGAACCCGAGAGGATCGTTTACGTCAGTTGCGATTCCGCAACACTGGCTCGCGACTTAAAGATTTTATGCGAAGAAAAATATGAACTAAAAGCATGGCAGTGTTACGACCAGTTCTCGCGCACGGTTCATGTGGAGAC
>JAILRA010000036.1 GCA_024698715.1 Lachnospiraceae bacterium | reverse complement strand
ACCTGTACATAAGAATACTCATCTGAACGTTTTCTAAGTATAAAATCAACCTCAAGTTTTCCGATTTTACCGATGCTCACTTTATAACCTTTGGAGCAAGCATAGTTGTATACGATATTTTCCAACACCGGTCCATAATTTATTCTGCCATCGGTATTTTGAGAAAAGTAAAAACTCAAATCCGATAGATAGTATTTTTCCTCGCCGTTAAGAGATTTTTTACTCTTCATATCAAACCGCTCACATTTGGAAATGATTTTCGCATTCTCGAGAATTTTCAGATAGTTATAAATCGTTATTGTCGATACACTTTCACCGGTACTTAGAAGATAATCACGTATTGAATTGACCGAAGTTGTAGAGCCAAAATTATTGATAATATATGTTTGTATTTTCTGGAATAATCCTTTCTTTCTAATTTTATTGTTCTTTTTTATATCCTTTTTGTATATCTCATCAATAACGCTGTCGACATACGCCATCTTATCTTCATAATCATCATATTTCACAGCCAAAGGGAAGCCACCTTCAATGATATATTGAATGAATTCTCTTTCTAAATCGACATTAATCGGTTTGTCAAAAAACTTCTTAATTCCGATATACTCATCAAATGTAAGTGTTTTCATTTCAAATTCAATATATCTTCCCGTAAGTTTTGTTGAGAGTTCGCCCGAAAGAAGATAGGAATTACTACCGGTAAGGAAAATAGAATAATCCCCTTCCTCTCGATATGCATTTACAGTCTCCTCAAAATCCTTAACATTCTGAACCTCATCAATGAATAAGTATTTAATACCATCAATGCCTTCTGCCTTGCTATCAATAATTTCCTCAAGTTTTTCAGTTGTCTTGATGGACTTGTACGGTCTTTTATCCAAATGGATATAAATAATATTCTTTGAATCAACTCCATTTTTTATAATCTCATCGCAAACCATCTCCATCAGAGATGATTTACCGCATCGTCTTACACCTGTGATAACCTTGATCATATCAACATCATCGTAGAATCCTCGAAGTTTTTTTATGTACTTTTCTCTAAAATATAATTTATCCATATTGATCACCAAAGATATTTTAACATAATTAGCCGGATAACGAAACTTTTTTGACAAAAATGCATATTTTTTTAGTTAACCTGGTGTTTTCGTGTGAATTAATTATCAAAAAATGTAGAATTCGAAATATTTTGTCAGAGCAATTTGAGGTCAATTATTCTCATAGTTATTTAAAAAACCTGTAATTTCAAACAATTCACTTTCAATTCAATCGGCTATGCTCATCAAAAGCATTTTTTCTCATGCGTCTGCTTACAATTGTTTAGATTAGGACACTTATAGCATACCTCATTAGTACATGTATCTTTTTCAAAAAACTCCCTTACATTATCAAGGGTCGTATCTGCAATATTAGTTAAAGCCTCATTGGTTAAAAAAGCCTGATGTGAGGTTACAATAACATTGGGCATCGAAATCAATCGTGCCAAAGTATCATCGTTAACTATATGGTTGGAATAATCATGAAAAAATACATTCGATTCCTCTTCATATACATCCAGGCATGCCGCTCCAACATGACGGGCTTTAATTCCTTCAACTAATGCATCAGAATCAATCAGCGCGCCTCTGGATGTATTTATGATTACTACCCCCTTTTTCATTTTAGAAATAGTTTCGGAATTTATCATATGACGGTTTTCATCAGTAAGAGGGCAATGAAGGGATATAATATCACTTCTTTTCCAAACTTCATCTAACGATTCATATTCTATTTCTAAATCTTTTGCCGGGAACTTATCATAGGCTATTACATTCATGCCAAATCCCTTACAAATGTCAATGAAAATCCTTCCGATTTTTCCGGTACCTATAACACCAACCGTCTTGCCGTGAAGATCAAATCCAGTTAATCCATTTAAACTGAAATTAAAATCCTTTGTGCGGATGTATGCTTTATGAATTCTTCTAATCGATGTAAGCAGTAGCGCCATAGCATGCTCAGCCACAGCATATGGCGAATATGCGGGAACACGAACAACATGAATTTTTCCATATGCATATTCAATATCAACATTATTGTATCCTGCGCAACGGAGAGCTATCAGTTTCACTCCCATTTGCTTCAAATTGTCGATTACTGCCCGATTAACATCATCATTTACAAATACGCACACAACGTCGCATCCTTCAGCCAGTTTGCATGTATCCTCTGACAATCTTGTTTCAAAATATAATATTTCAAATTCATTATTCTCATTAGAATTAATGAATGATTGTTTGTCATATTCTTTTGCATCAAAAAACGCGATTTTTATTTTTCCCATAGAACCTCCTTATAGTCCCATAACATCATTTAATATTTCACCTATATCTCCGTTAATGCACAAACTTCTTTGAGATATCGCATCAGGGCAAATGGCTTCACCGTAATTAATACAAACATAAAAAGCATTCTTATTTTGCATTGTCAAACGCCAAAAAGGGTATTTTATGATAACTGGGGTGTTTGCTCCGACTCCAAGTTCAAGAAGCAGGATGTTGTCATTTTCATATTTTTTCAAAAATTCCGTATATGCCACAGATGCCTTATTCCAGCCATCATCTTCGACGAATGTATCATCAGAGCGAAGATTCATTGTCACATAACTTCCATCAATGGGGCATTGGGGAATCAATTCGGATGGTATTCTCATTTTGAGTTTGGAATCCATCGGTACCTGAAATACATCTTTTTCATCTCTTATGAAGCCTTGTGCTTCCATAGCCTTCATAACCCACTCTTTGTTATCAAAAGTTATTCGAATGGAAGGATTTACGCTTTGAAATAGTCCATAGTCTCCCTGAGTATAAAACAATCTGTTCTTATCAAATCCTGTTTTTTGAAACATATGATCAACATTCGTCGTTAAAACGAAGTAGTCTTTATCTTTTATGAGTTTAAGCAATGTCTCATAAACAGGTTTGGGAGCATCTATATAGCGATTATAATAGATATGTCTTGCCCACCATGCCCATCTTGTCTCATTATCCGGGAAAGGATAAAATCCTCCGGAATAAATATCCTGAATTCCATACTCCCTTGCAAAATCAAAAAAATACTTTTGAAATCTTTCTCCACTGTATGTAAAACCGGCAGAAGTCGACAATCCCGCTCCTGCGCCGATTAAAATCACATTTGCAGAATCGATTCTTTTCTTCAGTTCAACATTTAATGCAGGTATCATAGTATTCTCTGTCCTCATCTTTAAAAACATTGAAAATAACTCTATCTACTATCCCCGGATGTTTTTCCATCCATTCCGAAACAGTCCTTACTGCAATTTCTGCGGCTCTTTTATTCGGAAAACGAAAAACACCTGTGGATATACAACAAAAAGCCACACTTTTTAATCCGTTTTCAGCACACAAATCCAGCGTGTTTTGATAGCAGTCTGAAAGGTCTTTTTCAAGTTCGGGAGTCAATCCTGATTGAACAATGGGACCAACGACATGAACAACTTTCTTCGCAGGCAGATTATAAGCATCTGTCAGCATAGGAATCGCTGTTGGCTGTTCATAATTAATGCCATACTTTTCACGAAGCTGATTCATTCTGCGATTACACTCACATCGAAGCTGAATCCCTGCATAAGTGTGTATACAGTTATCTATGCATGTATGCATCGGAACAAAACATCCAAGCATTTGAGAATTAGCCGCATTAACAATAGCATCCACGGCAAGTCTTGTGATATCTCCCTGCCAGATTGACAGATTATCTTTTGTGACCGGAATATCCGCAATCGTCACGATCCCGTTTTCGCTGATACGTTCCTTAAGATAGTCATCCTGCACCTTAAGCACATCCTCCGACATGCTGCGAGGCATACGGATATTCATAAGCGACCTGAGCACCCGTCTCTTCCCTTCGGTATCGGCTGGTGTTTGTAAATCTTTATATTCATTAGAATCCGCCTTAAATTCCGCTACCAGATAGTCAAGACGTTCTTCCTGCGTTGTTGTCTTTGCCATATTGATATCTCCTTACCACTGCACCGATCGGACAAGCCGTCATGCAATTCCCGCAGTGCAGACAGTGTTCCTGCTCTATCGCATAAGGAATACCTTCTGTGATGATGCTACTTTGCGGACAGACTGACACACAGCTTCCGCAGCCTATACAAGCATCCGATATAAAGTATCCTTCTTCTTTTTTCTTCACTCCGCCAAATGTAAAAGAGTCTCTTTCTATAGGCTTCTTTGACAGATCAAACCATTCCCCGGTTCCCTCGTATATCTGAAATACCGTCAAGGCTTTCATGGATTCTTCAGTGGGATAAATCTTATGCATGTACAGATTCTTTTCAAAGAGCTCAGGGATCTTATCATAGCCAAGCTCACGCACTTTGCCCCTAATGGATACAGCAACGCTTGACATGGTATCCTCACCCTTCATTGCCGTCAGTGCCAGGTATTCTCTCTTCTTCAGCCTGTCATAAAAGCCCTTTCCTTTTGCCGTAAGGAAATATAGACCGCTTTCATCCGCATCCATCATGTCGATTGCCGCTGTAACAGGCAGTCCATCATCATCCACCGTAGCCACAATGGTCGTATGAATCTCATTAACGATATATTTTAAATATTCGACAGCTAACATATATCCACTTAAAAATCTCCTTTTTGAAAACGGCTCCAAGGCTTTAGCCATGGAGCCGTGCTCTCTACACTTCTTCAGCAAGAAGTTCCTGCATCCCTGTCCGCAGGTCAAGAAGCGTGTACTTTTTCATCTCGCTTTCCATCGCTTCCTGGATTTTCTGCAGCTTGTCATCCAGCAAAGCATGGATATTTCTGCCGACCGGACACTGAGGGTTCGGTGCGTCATGGAATCGGAACAGATCATCGCCCTCTAAAGGCTCGATTGCCTGATATACATCATAGAAGGATATCTCTGATAATTCTTTTGTCAGTTCTATACCGCCGGTTCCCCTGGCTACTGTGATCAGTCCTGCGTTCTTCAGCTGTGTCAGTAGTTTTCTGATGATGACAGGATTGGTGCCTATACTACC
>JAILRA010000090.1 GCA_024698715.1 Lachnospiraceae bacterium | reverse complement strand
GATGTTCTAGCAAAAGCAGGACTCATAAGCTGTCTTGATTACTACAATGAGCGTCATGCTTTGAAGTTATGTTGAACCGCCGTATGCCGAACGGCATGTACGGTGGTGTGAGAGGGGAGAGACAATCTCCCCTACTCGATTCGGATATTAAATATTATTTGACTTATGCCTCAAAAAATAGTATTATTTGCCTTGTCGTCCTGCACGATGCGTTAAGCTAACAGTGAGTTCGAAACCCATCCTCACTTAAAACAAAACTAGGAGATTACAATGAAAAAAACAACAAAGTTTATTACCACTGCCGCAATCGTGGCTGCACTGTATGTGGTGCTCTCATTACTCACATACACATTCTCGTATCTTGAGATTCAGTGCAGGGTAGCGGAAGCTCTCTGTATGACCATTTTCTACACTCCCGCAGGTATCTTCGGAGTATTCATTGGATGTTTAATCACCAATATTTTCGGCGGATCGATGCTTGATATTATTTTCGGTTCTTTAACAACGCTTGTTGCTGCGCTTTTGACTTATCCGATTGCAAGAGCGATAAGAAAAAAGCAAGGCCCGGTTTTAAAAATGAGACATGCGCTTTTAATTCCGATTCCGACAATAATATGCAATGCAATTGTTATTCCTTTCGTTCTTTACTTCGGATACCAGGTTACAAGCTTTGCATCGGCAGAGAGTATGCTGCCCGTACTTTTGCTCCTTTCACTCTCGGTATTTATCGGTGAAGTGATTTCCTGCTATGTGGTCGGACCTTTATTTGTACTTGCACTTAACAGAGTTGATAAGGCAGTTCATTTATCAGCCGAATAACCCCCTTTATTATTCTGTTGATATCTCAAACTCAGTTTGCTTAATACCGTCTGTATTTATTTTACGGAGAAGAGGATAATATGATTTGTCAGAAATGCGGTACTGAACAATTGAAAAAACATCCGAAAGGAATATTCCCTTCGGATGTTTTTTAATTACCAGACTTTATCAAGATATTCGTATGATGCCGTAACCTGACCGTAGGAGATTACATTGTCAGGATTGTCTTTATTTAAAAGTTCTAAGAATGTTTCGGCATCGATGAGCTGTTTGAGGATACTGAGTCCCGGGTCAGTCGCATTTTTAAGTGCGAATACATATACCCTGTAATTGTGGGGTTCTCGAGGTTGAGGACCGTAGAATTCATCTTTACCAAGCGCACCGAGATCAAGATGATTTGTTTCGCTTATGCTGTAAGCGTGCAGAAGATAATCGCCTTGGTCAACGTCAATCATAATTATCGCGTAAGATGTTGCACCGTCGACTTTTTCCCAGGAAAGTTCGGGACTTACATTGCCGTTAACGCCACCGGTTTCTTTTATCCATTCACCGTAAAAGATGCTCTCGCTTGTAACTTCAAATGTATCGAGGTTATCGAGTACCGCGGCATTTTCAATATCTGTATTTTCATCCGACATAATAAGATTATAAAGTGGTTTGGATATAAATGAACTTCCCACGCCGGGCGTAAAGAATCCTTCACCATTATCGGATATCAGTTTGAAGGAAAGAATTCCGTCATCGTTGACAGTTCCTTCCATGCAGGTAAAATCAACGCTTTTTTTTTCGTCACCGTTTATGTAAAATACGGTTCCGCCGAAGTTGGTTCCTATTCTGGTTTCGAATACTGAAGCATCTTCATTAGAAAGAACGCTTATTATGTTTAGGTTTTTCATAAAATGAACATAAACCTTTGAGCCTTCTTCAAATGAAAGATTGTCTTCAAAAAGCTTTGAAAGTTCTTTTACGTTTTCGCTGTCGGCTGCCCAGTTGCTTCCGTTAAATTCGTTATGTTTTACGACCCATTCAGACCAGGATTTGGAAGCAAGACTCCATTCGTCTCCTTCTTTGGCAAATTCCGCATAACATACGATATACTGCGGTCCCTTGCCTGAAATATTCTGAGGGATGACTTTGTATTTGACGGTATCGGTATTATCTTTTACCTCATGTGATAAAAGAGCCATTCCTTCATATGATTCTTTTCTTAATTCTTTTACGATTGTCTCAACAGGTGCACCGCCTGCGGTTTCATCGTATTCTGCGTTAACCTTGCAAAGACCTTCGTATATATATGAATTGTCCGGCACAATTACTATTGGTTCTTTTTCCTCATTAACGGCTTCCGTATCGGGTTCGGGAGTTTCTTTTTCGGGAGTGCTTACCGTGTTTTCGACTGCTTCGGGTGATGTTGTTACTTCAGTGGTATCACCGGTGCATCCTGAAAAAACAAGTATTCCCGAAATGACTAATATCAGGGGGAATATGAAGCGTCGCATAATAAAACCTCCTTTATTAAATGGAAAAACAGACGACAAACAGTTTACATAACTAAAAGGCGAAAGCTTATATTGCGGTACTCGCCTTTACTAATAACAATATTAGAAGAAATACATAATATTATCAATAATTATTTATATTAACGGATGTATAGTATTGGGCATTTTGGAAAGAATAATTTGTTTACAAAAAGGGGATTTTATTCTATAATTTTAACTGTGTGGCTTTGAAAGGTTGCTTGATTTTGTGACGTCAAAAATCAAGTCCTTTTAAGCTCGATTTCCTACAAAGATAAATTTTAAGGAGGCAATATAATGGCTAGAACAAAAATGTCCATGGATGGTAATACAGCTGCCGCTCATGTAGCTTATGCGTTTACTGAAGTTGCAGGTATTTACCCCATCACACCTTCTTCCCCCATGGCTGACTACGTAGATC
>JAILRA010000070.1 GCA_024698715.1 Lachnospiraceae bacterium | reverse complement strand
GAGAACAAGCGCTGAAGGTATAAGAGAATATATTATTGAAGCAGATATAGAAACAATTGTTGTAATTGATATTGCGTATAATAAAATATTAAAAGCAATTGAAGGAACGAAAGTTAAGAATATTTTAGTGGTATCACCCTCTGATTCGCTTCCGAAGATGAGCAAAATTTTATACAAGATGACAAAAAGAATACCCAAAGTGAGTACCTCGCATTATGTGTGGAAATCATTTATAGAAAACGGAAAAGATCAGAAACTGATTGAATCGGAATACCATGAAAATGAATGCTGCGTAATTGTTCATACCGGAGGAACAACGGGAATGCCTAAAGGTGTAATGTTATCAAATGAGAATTTGAACCAGTCGGCATTTCAGCTGATAAACAGTGCATTTCAAATAAGCAGAGGTGATGTCTGGGCGGATATTATGCCTCCGTTTATTGCATACGGAATAGGCAACGGATTGCATATGCCTTTGATAAAAGGAATGGAAGTTGTTTTGGTTCCTGCTTTTAATCCCAAAAAATACGATGAATTAATGATTAAGTATCATCCTACACATATAGTCGGTGTTCCGTCTCATTATGAGAATATTATTACCAGCAGAAAAATGAAACACAGGGACATTTCATACCTGGTATCTCCTGTTGTCGGCGGAGACACAATGAAAACAGAACTGGAAAAGAAAGTTGATTCTTTTATTAAAGAACATAAGGGTCAGAATAATGTCATGAAGGGCTACGGAATGACAGAAGTTTCTGCAGCCGTAAGCGCATGTATGTCGGATAAAATCAATAAACTCGGCAGCGTTGGCATCCCTTTTGCGCATACGATTATTTCTGTATTTAATCCTGAAACAGGCGAGGAAATGGGTTACGGACAAAAAGGCGAAGTATGTATGACCGGTCCGAATACCATGATTGGATACTATAAAAATGAAAAGGAAACAAATAGTATTTTAAGAAAGCATAAAGATGGAAGAATATGGGTGCATTCAGGCGACACCGGGCATATTGATGAAGATGGATTCCTTTTCATAGAAGACAGAATTAAACGGATAATTGTCAGACACGACGGGTTTAAAGTCTTTCCCAGTTTTATTGAAAATGTTGTAATGAAAGAAGACAAGATAAAAGAGTGCTGCGCAGTCGGATTCCCTGATAAGAAACACGCTCAGGGAATGCTGCCTGTTGTATTTGCAGTATTCTCGGAAAAAGGAATGGCTGACTTGGACAAAGCAATAAATGAATTGCATAAAATATGTAAAGAGGAATTACCCGAATATGCACAGCCTGAGCTAATTAAAGTTGTAGAAAAACTTCCGTTAACTCCGATTGGCAAAATAGATTATAAAACACTGGAAGTATGGGCTAAGGAATTCTGATGTAAATATTGAAAAAGTGGAGATATAAAAACAATGCTTACAGATAGAAAGGCTTTCCGTCCGTTGACAAGCCGTGGTTAAAATACTCGCGACCGACGTTTTATGAATTTCGAAGCGAATTGCCTTTAACGGCAGCAGGCAAGGTTGATTATCGTGCATTGGAAAACATGGATAATACTGATTAATATAAGGAATATTTAATCGGATAGAATAGGATTTTAATAAAAATAGCCTATTTTCGTAAATTTATTTGACTTTGACAATATTCATTAGTATAATAATAAGGCGCGCATTTTTTGTGCGTCTTTTGTAATGTGCGAATAATCGCAAAAATAAGATAAGGAGGAAAATCTAATGCCGACAATTAATCAGTTAGTACGTAAGGGAAGAAAGACATCCGAAAAGAAGTCTAAAGCACCTGCTTTGCAGTCAAGCTTTAACTCTTTACACAAAAAGGCTGTCGAAGCACCTTCTCCTCAGAAGAGAGGCGTTTGTACAGCTGTTAAGACTGCAACACCCAAGAAGCCTAACTCAGCTCTTCGTAAAATTGCCAGAGTTCGTCTTTCTAACGGTATTGAAGTTACCAGCTACATTCCCGGTGAAGGACACAACCTTCAGGAACATAGCGTAGTATTGATCCGTGGCGGTAGAGTAAAGGACCTTCCCGGTACAAGATATCACATTATCCGTGGTACACTTGATACCGCAGGTGTTGCTAACCGCAAGCAGGCTCGTTCAAAATACGGCGCTAAGAGACCTAAAGCAGGTAAGTAATTTTTAGGTTTGTACCACAAACAGAACTAATTTTAAGTGTTGGGATTCAGATTTAGGCTTTAGTGCTATAGATGAAAATCAGCACGTACACATTAGAGGACACATGTGAGTACCGAAGATTTAATTTCCGCAAATTAGCCGGATCCATGGCAGAAATGTGCACCGTTAATAAAACGGGCGGTTCGGATGAGCGGAGAAGGAAGAGCATAAAGCTCTTGATTCTATGAATAATTAAGGAGGGAAGAATCGTGCCACGTAAAGGACATATTCAGAAAAGAGATGTATTGGCAGATCCCTTATACAATGACAAGGTTGTTACAAAGCTTATCAACAACATCATGTTAGACGGTAAGAAGGGTGTAGCACAGAAGATTGTATACGGTGCATTTGCTCAGGTAGAAGAAAAAGCCGGCAAGCCCGCCCTTGAGGTGTTCCAGGAGGCTATGAACAACATCATGCCCATGTTGGAAGTTAAGGCTCGTCGTATCGGTGGTGCCACATATCAGGTACCTATCGAAGTTCGTCCTGACAGACGTCAGGCTCTTGGATTACGTTGGCTTACCACATACGCTAGAAAGCGCGGTGAGAAGACAATGGAAGACAGACTTGCTAACGAAATTTTAGATGCTGCTAATAATACCGGAGCAGCTGTAAAGAAGAAAGAAGATGTGCATAAGATGGCTGAGTCCAACAAGGCTTTCGCACATTATCGCTT
This sequence comes from Lachnospiraceae bacterium, assembly GCA_024698715.1. Classification (GTDB taxonomy): domain Bacteria; phylum Bacillota; class Clostridia; order Lachnospirales; family Lachnospiraceae; genus UBA3766. The sequence continues at coordinate 207 of JAILRA010000070.1, read as the reverse complement.
CTAATAGTATAGGAGGAAGAAAATGGCCGGAAGAGAATATCCTCTTGAGAGGACAAGAAATATCGGTATCATGGCTCACATCGATGCCGGAAAGACAACAACTACCGAGCGTATCCTTTACTATACAGGTATCAACCATAAGATTGGTGAGACTCATGATGGTGAGTCTACAATGGACTGGATGGAGCAGGAAAAGGAAAGAGGTAT
>JAILRA010000053.1 GCA_024698715.1 Lachnospiraceae bacterium | reverse complement strand
TGTACGATAAATATCTCCCCAGAACTCCCGATTTCGAAGATAAATGTTACAATTCGGCCGTTTTAAAAAAGCCCATTCACACTTATATTCATTTAAATGTTTGCAATCTTTGGTTTAATATGTTTTTCCTTCCGATAGATTATGAGGAAGAAAACAAATGTTACTGCGTATATTCTACTGAACCGACCGAAGTAAACGATATAGATACATCATCCGGTGCATCAAATACTGCAAATGATGTCCTTAAAACCTGTATAAAACTGCGTGGTACCGATGATTTTATAAAGACCGCAAATGAAGTCATCGGAGATGTTCGTGTGCTTTGCGGGGCGGAAGTATGTACGCTTCTGATTGTTGACGAAGAAAACGGGACATCTAAAATTCTGGCTTCAAGCAAAGCCGAAAACAGTACGATCAAAACTTTGTCTCAAAATGTCAATATGTATGACATTGTAATGTCATGGATTGATACAATCGGCGAAAGAGACAGCATCATCATACGTAACAAAAAAGACCTGGAATATGCCAAAGAAGTTAATTTTCCCTGGTATCAGACACTTGTCGAGTCGGAAGTCAAAAGCATTGTGATTTTTCCGTTAAGACACAATAAGGAACTTCTCGGATTTATATGGGCAACCAATTTTAATACCGAAAATACCCAGAGGATTAAAGAAACGCTGGAATTGACCACATTCTTTATCTCTTCCGAGATTGCCGGTTATAAGATGCTTAAGCGTCTTGAGCAGATAAGCTATGCCGATTTGCTTACGGGTATAAATAACCGTAATGCGATGAACAATAGGGTTACGGAAATAGTGACGGGCAAAAAAAAGATTACGGAACCTTACGGAATCGTTTTTGCCGATCTTAACGGATTAAAAAGGGTAAATGATGAGATTGGGCATGCTGCAGGTGACCTTATGCTCAAAAAAGCCGGCCTCGCCCTTCAGGAAGTTTTCGTTGATGGAGAAGTTTATCGTGCCGGCGGAGATGAATTCATGGTTATCGCCATCGGAGGCAGCGAGGAAGAATTTAACAGGAAGATCGATGAACTCAGAGAAAAAGCCGGTGATCCTGAAAATGTATGCTTTTCCGTAGGAAGTATATTCAATGATTCAAACGAAGATATTCGTGACGTGATGAGAAAAGCCGATGAAGCTATGTATCGGGATAAGGATAAATATTATGAAGAACATCCCGAAAGAAAATACAGGTAAACAGGGAAATACATTTACCGGAATGTCTGATGAGGCAACAATGACAAACATATAAAATAAATATATGAATTTATTTAGGATTTCTTTGGCTTCAGTAATTTTCCGACCTTTTTATCAATCAGGCTTATTCCGTACGAAACCGGTATGGAAAGAGCCAAAACCACAAGCGTAAACATGGTAACATTCTTTATGTAGAAGATCGGCTTAACACCGTCATTTATCATGCAATAGCCGAACATGTGGATGAAGATGCCGTGAACAAGGTAGAGTTCAAGCGTGAATTTACCCAAAAACGCAAGCACGGGGTTGCCGATCTTTATCTTCATGCTTAAAAGATAGAAGAGTGCAAAAAAGGCAAAGGTATACAAAACCTGGAAAATACAGGAAACGAGATCGCTTATGTAGCTGTATGTGTAGTTGTAAGGATGATGCGTCATCGAAAGGTATATTCCGCCCGCATTGTTTCCCAGAAACCAAAGAACGGGGCAAAGAATTATTGTTACGATCAAAAACAAAACATAGAGTTTTCGGCAGATTTCGAAAAGTCTTTTTTCATATTTAGCAACGAGAATACCGATTAAAAACATATGAGGGGTATTAAACCACCATGTTCCGTATCGGAATCTGATGCAAAAGATTATATATCCGATTATTCCGAGGGAAACAACAGCAATCCCGATCCAATCCTTCTTAAACAATCCGAAGCCGATATAAAACAGTAAATACATAAGTAATATACATGGAACATACCAGATGTAAGGATGCCATGTGTTATGTGCATTTACCGCAATCGGTGAATCAAAATAAAAACGTATCTTTTTCCAATACATGAAAAGGACATACACAAGGAAAGTGATTGCGGTTGGAATCAGGATGGGAATGAATCTTGCGGGTATGAACCGTTTGAAGAAATCGGGTTTTGATTTGGCGCTTTTATAGAGACCGTATCCCGAACATAGGAAAAACATCGCAACCATCGGATATCCGGCTGTTACGAAAATATCAAGGCCGTGTCTGATATAACGTGGATTGAGCCACGGAGCACATGTTGCCTGCGAAATATGATGGAAAACTATGATAACGGCACAAAAACCAAGAAAACATTTGGTATGATAAAAAGACATGTTTTCTTCATTCCAGGTTTTGCGCCTGCACATTTTAACACCGAAAAATAAAAGGACACAAAGGGCAACATACCAGATAACGATCATTTTTAAGCCTCCGACAAGTAAAATAAACGTTTATTATTCTAACACTTTAAGCGAAAAATACCAACCTGATGAATTATTGATCCGGTAAAGAGGCCAAAAAATATTATAAATCCGGTGACGATAAGCGTCTGCATTTGGGCCTGCGAAAAGAATAAGGCCAAGTTTCTTGATAAAAATCGATGTGTTAGTGTACAATAATTTCATACATGCAGTGGGAAACACTGTTTGTAAAGGGAGGATTTTGTATGAAAAGATACATTACTTTTAAGGATTATGAGGAAATCATCAAAATCGGAAAGTTATGGCTTGAAAGATGTAATGACGAAGAATTGCCTGACGGAACGATCTATCATCATCTTCCTCTTATAGATGAAAGCGGAGATCCTCTGGATATCAGGAATTATTCCATGGACAACAAATTCAGAAAAGATTTCCATAAAGACGAAAAGACTCTTGAAAAATACATTAAGCAGGTTGAGGCTGCCGACAGGAAAGCAATTGTCATCAATTACGAGCTGATGGACTTAAGACAGGTTCTGCCGCCCTGGATCGTATATCCGCATTATCCGGCAAACAATGTTTATCTGACTCCGTATTTCACGCTTTTCAGGGATTTCATAGCCAGAATGACACCGATGGAACTCAGCGTATACAAAAATCTGTATCCGACACCGAAATATATTGAGCATTTATTTACATATAAATCAACGGATTGATCTTTTAAGATAATGTTTTAATAAAAAAATGCCGATTTGTATTTCATAAGCATATCTTGAAGGAGTATCCGTTAATGAATACCAAAAACAAAAAAGGAATTGCAATCGTCATTTTTGCCGTTACGTTTTTTTTATCGGCAGGCGTTTTCCTGGCCAGTGTGATCTTAACAAATATTTATAACAACACCAGACATGTCAGACATTATTCGGGAACCAATCTTTTCAGAATAGAGGATGACGAAACAGAGAATTTTTCAGTAAGAATAGAGCCCCGAAGCAGTACATGGACCAAAGTGTTTGACTTCAACAACGAGGGACTTGAAGATCATAATTATCAGGCATATACATACGATATTTACTTATCAAACAATACAAAGGACGAAATATCCGAATACACTTTTAAACTGAATTTCAATCGGGAAGTATTTATGCTTTCCGCATGGAACGG
>JAILRA010000050.1 GCA_024698715.1 Lachnospiraceae bacterium | reverse complement strand
TCATCCTTCACGCCTGATGCTTTTATTTCTTCAGCTATCGTTTGCATCAGACACGATTTTCCGCAACGTCTGATTCCGGTAATAACCTTTATCAGATCAGTTTCGTGATAAAACCCACGGATTTTTTTCAGATATATTTCCCTATGATACAATCTCATATCTTTACCCTCCGTGCAAAAATAATAGCACTTTTATTTCGTTATTTCAACGTTAAGGCGGTAATATTTTGATTTTTGCAAAATAATACCGCCTTATCGCATCTCTTGAAACCATCCGAAATACATATATACTCCGGTTATGTTCCTTATACCACTTTATAAAAATCGAATCCTTCATTCTTCATCTTCTCTGTCCAGACTCGATACACAACGGGCTTTCCATGTCTGCTTCCGACTATAATTGCCGTTTCTATATCCGAAGACAAATGCACATACAATCTGCTCTTAGGAATTAGTCCCTCTTTATCTATTGATTCTCGGTATTTTTCGCCGGTTCCATGATAAAGATATTTCGGAGGCTCCATTTTCTCAAGTTCAACATCTACAGGGATTGAATGCCCTTGATTAGCTCTAATAAGCGTTTTAGCAAGTGCCCGGGCAAACCCCTCTGTGATTACACCTTTTAGGTTCAAATTCTATTGTTGAACGATGCGCCATTTTGGGAGGGTCGTTCAAAAGTTTCCGCAAAATCTGCCATTGCTTCCTGCCACTTATTAAGCCAATAGAGTTGTCCGTCAATAAAACCTTCATCTATGCAATCGATCCCATATATCTCAAGTATCGTGGCCTGAAGCTGAAAATGTCTGATCGCAACCCAGTACGGAAAAGAAAGAATCTCTTCACGACTGAGCGCATGATACTTAGAATATCCCGAAAGAAACTTCTGATATACTTCCTTAGTCAGTTCAATATCTTCCGATTTCAGATTAAAATAATCCGTCATGTCGCACATGACCATGACATCAAACATGAGTGGCACGCGGCAAACGGTGTCAAAGTCCACAAGAAAAATATTCCCATCAGCATTTTGTAACAGGTTTCCTCTGTGAAGGTCTCCGTGACAATTGCCCTGAGAAAAATTCTTAACCTTATCCCAAAGGCGCTCTCCCAATTCTTCATACTCAGCAATGCGCGGGTAATTCTTCTTACGAAGAAACTCGAGGTATCGTCCGATGAAGAACTCTTTGCCCTTTGGTATAACTCTTTCAGGATACTTCTCCATCAATCGATGAAATCTGCCGACAAGCCCTCCGACTTCGGATGCACATTTTTCAAGTTCCGGTTCATCACCATCGACGAATTCCATGAGAACGATCAGACTCTTCTCCCCTTCAGCTTCCGTTTCAAAATAAGCTTCCCCACTCTTTGTAAGCATCGTTTCAGGTACCGGGAATCCGTTTCCTTCCAGATATCTCATTATAGACACAGATTGTCTTGCCGTATCTGAAAAAGCGGAGCCTATAACCTTTAGCAGATATTTATTCTTACCGTTCACGATATATGTATGGGTGCCGCCCTCTCTTAAGAATTCCAAAGAAGAGGATTCTATTCCGTAATTCAATTCCAGTATCTCTTGCAAAGTCTTTTCATACATAAAACAATTATCCCCTTCTCCCGTTTTCTTCTCTGAATCCTTTATCCTGTAGTAATCCTCAGCATCTATACCTATCTGAACAAAATCCTTTGCCTTAGCAAATTTGTTGTTCAAAAGTACTACTGATTCGACAGTAGTTTCTTTGATTAACCAATTATAATATATTTCTTCCCGGGATCAGGCATACTCTTCCTCGCGGATCTTCCGCATTCTCGACCAAACATTATCCCCGTAATTACTGAGCATAACAGTGATCATCCCATTATCGGGATTGTATTCGGAAATTGCGCTTACGCCATCATCACATCCCTGCATATACACATAATCCCGGCCTTCGGGATTGTCGATGAGCCAGACTCCGTAGCCATAGTATCCTTCTTCAGGATCCTTACCGTCACCACTTTGCTTTGAAAACATCTCTTTTACCATTTTCCCGGAAAGTAGCTTATATCCAATCAAACCATTCCAGAACTTCACGATATCGCCTACGGTTACAAACGCTCCTCCGTCACCGGTCCCCTTTGCACCGACGGAATAAATATTTGTACGAAAGTCTTCTGTCTCAGGACAGTATATATAACTGTTGGCGCACCTCGACGGCAGTCTGTCAAAAGCAAAATATCCGGTATCATGCATACCGCATTTATCAAAAACATTTTGCTTAAGGTATACATCAAAATCCATCCCTGCGATCTTTTCTATAATCATCGCGAGCAATATGTATCCGGTATTGTTGTACTGAAATTTAACACCTTTCGGATACATCATGGGTTTATCTATAAACAACGGAAGCATATCCTCGTTATGCCGTATCCTGTAATTTGGGAAATCCGTCCACAGGGCTTCATAATCATCCATAACCGATTCATCAAAATAATCCGGAACTCCGGATGTATGATTCAAAAGCTGCTTAACCGTCACATCCGGGTCAATGCTTTTGAGATCAATATCAAGCAAGCTTCCGAGGGTGTCCTCAAATTTCAGTTTCCGCGCTTCTATCAGCTGTAGGATTCCCACAGCGACAAACGTCTTCCCCATGGATGCAGATGCGAATCTGGTTTCAATCGTATTCGGTATCTCATTCGCCATATCTGCATATCCACCGCTGTAATTCAGCAAGACTTCATCCTTCTGGATGATATAAGCATTTCCTCTAAAATCATTATCCATTTCAATTTTCATAATCGATCTCCATTATGGTTTAGGATATTCCAAACTCAATATACAGGATATTCCAAAGTTCAGTTTTGGGGTATTCTAAAGTCAGATTATCTCGAAAGTCTTTGTGATATCAAAGCCACAGTTTCGACGTTGTTTTCGTTAATTAACCAAAAATGCTTTTTACAACTCTTTTATACCGTCTTTGTCGAAATAATAGATGTTTTCCCTTTTATATCCATACTTTGATCCGCTGACACTAATGTGGGGTTCAAATGTAAAAAAGTGAACATCCCCCAGTTTCGCACTATTCCCTTTTTCAATATAAATCCGATCTTCTTTCTTGCGGACAATGGAATGACCGAGATTGCCCATGAAATCGAGGTTGATATATCCCTCTTCGCAAATATACTCATTCATCTGATAATACAGTTCTTCAAACGTCATCTCGGGGCTCACGATTTCTGTCATTCTCTTATGCAACTTCTTCTCCGCTTCAAGTCCCGCACGCCACTCTGCATTTAGTACTTCTTCATCTGATTGAACTGCTTCCCCATTTTGAATGATGACCGTTCTTGCGTAATCTCCCCAAGTATTCCCAACCTGCGGGCTGAGGTCTATCGTAATAATATCATCCAAAGCAATCATCCGATCTGATGTGGAATACTCCCGTCCCGATACCGATATGGTAGTTTCATCTCCTGAGAAAACAAATGCCCCGATATCATAGTACCAAAACGAATCTGCTCCCAGTTCACGCATCTTATTTTCACATAGACTTCGTACTTCTATTAAAGACATCCCGGATCTTATTTCTGCTTTTATATTATTGATCGTGTCCTTTGCAATCTTTTGAACAGCCTGATAATCCATCAAATCCATCACTTTTCAGTCCTTTTCATAAAATACAATATCCATTTGGTCGTTGATATGCTCCACTTTGCCGGTTTGATGATAACCCATTTTCTCATACAGATACAGATTCCCCTTTTCCTGCAGGACTTGTCAGGTATCTCTGCGTTGTATTCTTACCACAGTCTCAAAACTTTCTCCATTGTTCAAACCGATTTTCATGTCATGATCAATTATCGGAAGTCTGAATTCTATTGATTTTAGCCACTGTCCGCTGTGTTGACGCTCTTCATATACATGAACAGCATAGATTAGCTTTTCGTAGAACTCGCGCTTCTCTTCATCACTCATCTTTTCATAAAGTTTGTCAAAGAATAAAATTGCTTTGTATATATTCTCAGCAGATATTTTATCTGCAAGAATTGCTCTTTTCTTTGCGCGTGCCTCTATAAGAAGTTCTTCCTTTTCATCTATTTTATCATAAGTTTTATAAAGAATGTTTTCATAATCCGTTTTTATACGCTGATAATGGGCATCCTCATAATCCAACGAATCAAGATCTTTTAATACGGATTCCTTTTTAGCATATAATTGACGAATTTGTTTTTCCAAAGACGAAATTTCCTTATCTATTTCTGAAGTATCAATTTCCGTATTAATCTTTTGCTTCATCAAATCTGCAAATTTCTTATTGCTGACAAGTTTCTTTATTACTTCAGCAACAGCTTCATTCAGAATTTCCTCGTTTATCTGTTTACTGAAATCACACTTATGTCCGCGTGCCATGTTTCTGTGTTTGCACCCGTAAAAATTGTATTCATTTATCTTTGAACTGTCCTTGCGTCGCTTAATGGTTTTATTTCCGTACATTCCGACACCGCAGACAGGGCATTTAACAATTCCCGACAAAAGATGTATTTTTTCATTCTTTCCCCAATTAATCCTTTTATACTTATTTGACTGTGAATCTGCCTTGATCTGAGCCATTTCCCATACTTCTTCCGTAACAATTGCTTCATGCAAACCCTCGACAAGAATGTAATCATCTTTCTTTACCAAATGATAATCGTTTCTGGTTCCCTGAACTTTCTCGGTTCTTCGCCTTCCGAATGCTATTTTCCGCAATAAACGGGATTATGAATTATCTTTCTTATAAGTGATGCATCGAATAACGGATTCTTCCCGTTCTGTCTCGGGATTTTACTTATACCGTGATTTTCAAGGTATTTTGCTATAGCATTTGCACCCATATCTGTGTTTACATATTTATCAAATATTGTTCGAATCGCTATTGCTTCCTCTTCATTTATATAGAGTTTGCCTTCTTTCAATTCATAACCATACGGTGCAAATCCACCGTTTCACTTTCCTTCTCTTGCCTTCTGCATACGACCTTCCATAGTTTGAACCCGTATGTTTTCTCTTTCAATTTCGGCAACTGCAGAAAGCACGGATATCATAAGTTTGCCTGCATCCTTGGAAGAATCAATGCCATCTTCAACGCATATCAGATTAACTCCGTAATCCTGCATAACCTGAAGACATGAAAGAACATCCGCCGCATTTCGTCCGAATCTCGACAACTTAAATACTAAAACAAAAGATATCCCATCCTTTCCGGATTTGATATCTTCTATCATCTGATTAAACGAAACTCTTCCTTCTGTAGATTTGCCTGACTAGCCTGCATCTTCATATTCACCGACAATCTCATAATCATTATAGTCACAAAAGGATTTCATTTTTGTCTTTTGAGCCTCAAGCGAGTAACCGTCAATTTGCATGACAGTTAACACTCGAGTGTATAAATATACTTTGGTTTTCTCTTTATTCATATTTTCCCTCATCTTTCAAAGTCACAATTTGTTACCTTGAAATCTTATAAATTGTAATCGTTTCCTTTTATCATTTTATCTATTACCGGATGGATCAAATTTGTGTCCAAGATAGCATTAATAGCACACAGTTTTTTCCCTGCATCCTTACTGGATGCTCCGCAATGGAATACCTTTTCTGATTTGCACCCATAATCCAAAACTATTAATCTGTCATGACAATCTGTATTATGTTTAAGTATTATTGACGGATACTGATTTTGAAAATCATCTACTACCGCTTTTGTCAAAAAGCCTTGGTTTCCAAATCCGTTTTCTGTAAATAGTATTACATTTACTCCCTTTTTCTTTTGTGAAAGCAATTGTAAAGTTTTCGAATTTACATAATCATCAACAACATAAATACTCTTCTTTGCTTTTTGATAAATATCTATATATGCTGCATCTGCTTCAAATTTCTGACCTTTATAAATAACAAAATTCTTATAATCATCCTTTAAAACAAAATTCTCATTTATTGAATCAATTTGTTTTTGTATTTTATCTAAAGCCACTTCTGTTTTTGTTTTATGATCATCAAGGCCGGCAACTTGAATCGAAAGTTCGGTTATTCTAACATCCAAAAGATTTAAGTCCGCATTGGAGATAAACTGTTGGTTCCTCCTGATGTAATGACGCATTTCTTTAAATGCACGCATAATATAAATGCTTTGTTGAACAGCCAAATCACCTTTTAATACCGACGCGAGCATATAGATACCCTGTTCGGAAAAAGCATACGGATTATATTTTATATTTTTACCTTTAATATTTTCCTCATACAAAGTCACAAATTGTGACCTTGCAGTTATGCCTTGTTTTTCTTGATATGAAATCTGCTCCCGAATCATTCGGATATCTTCTTTTGTGGTTTTAAATCTGAAATCTTCAGGAAACCTTTCTATATTTCGTTTAACTTGCTGATTTAATGCTTTGACCTCGTATCCGTAAAAAACTGCCAAATCACAATCAAGCATTACAGGTTTACCCTGTAAAATAAAAACGCATTTTCTTATATCTTCTGAAGATAATGATAGAATAATCTGATTTTTTTCTGTTTCATCTCTCATATTTCTTCACGCTTTCCTTTTATAATTCTTCAAGCTTTTCCAATTTAATAAGTGTATCCATATATGCACGCAATCTTTTCTTCTGACCTTCCTGCATTCCATGATAATCCTCCAATAATTTCTTGTCGGATTTATCAATATGAAATCTGTCTACAGAAACTTCTACATTATCCATGTCATCTATACCTTTTCCTGTCAGTAATTGTTCTGGTGTTATATCAAGTGCATAACAGATGTCCATGATTTTATCAGCGGAAGGATTTGTTTTCTTTCTTTTCCAATCACTGATGGTACTGTTGGATATCCCGGTTCTTTTACCGAATTCCTTCTGTGTGATATTTTTTTCTTCTAATAATTTAAATATTCTTTCGCTGATAATCATATAAATTTCATCCTTTCGTATATGCGGATTATAATATTTCGTCTATACGGTTATTCTAACATGCTTCACCCTGAACTTCAACAGAATTGTAATTTCCCGGTTTGTTTTTTCTGTATTTTATATACAGAGCATACTGCAATTTTATTGTCCGTATTTTCAGATAATAATCCGGATCAGGTAACTGATCGAAGTCGATTTCCTCTGCATACTTGGCAATCAGATTGGCGAGCAAATCTGCAAGTGGGCCCCACTCATCTTTTTGAATAATTGTTTTACCGATATTACCTTTCCCCATAAATTCCGCCTCCTTTCGTAACTAACATTTTGTTATGGCAAGCAATGACATTCGCTAGCGAATGTCGATTTTGCTTGTTGGTGGCTCGTCTCCGCTCCGCTTCGGTCCGCGCAAAGCCGACGTCCACCGGACGTCGTGCGCCCCCAAACCCCACATACTTCGACTTCGTCTCAGAGCTACGCGCGTCTTTTCGACGCACTTTATAAACTTCTATCCTCATGTATTCTTCCCCTTTCCATGCTTGGTCTATTTGTCTTTTCCAAGAAATAATCAACATTATATTTTGCGTTTTGATATGCCTTCATATCTTCTCTCGTCTCACAATATTCTGAATAAACACTCTTCTTTTCTTTTAAGAGTTGGTTATATTCTTCATTTAACTCTTTAAGTTTCGGAATTGGTTTTCCCATTTTCGAAAAGTATTCCTTCGCCGCTTTATGTAGTGCAATATCAGCACGATGTTCTTCAAAAAATTTTCTGCTGTATCCATGCTCTCTGTATTCCACATAGACTTTTTTCGTTTTGGAATAGTTAATGATATGCTCTCTCAGTTCGGAAATCTCTTTCATTCGTCCGGAGATTTCTTTTTGTCTCGTCGATAAATCTGCAAATCGTTTCGATGCATTTTCAGCTTTCTCAGAAAGTTTTTCATAATACCGAACATCATGTTGTTCAAGGAAAAGTAAAGTTTGTGCCATCTGTTTGACATTATGAATCCTCGCCCATCGTTCATATCCCGGTCCTTTGCCTTTAGCAATTATTTCCTGGATATCGAGTAGCATATCCACTTTCTTATCGGGTGATTCATTCGTAATGCCTTCAACTTTTTTATTCGTGACCTCAGATTCTCTCGGTCTAAACACAGCTTCCCCATCGAATATTTTTGACAAATCTTCTTCTCTGTATCCCGTTCCAAGAGAGTTCAACCTGATGAATTTTTGCTGTACTTTTCCTTTTACAGAAATGTTCTTACCACGCTTAATTTCGTACTCCATTTCCATCAGAAACGACAAAAACTCATCCATGTTTTGCGGTTTCTTTTTCATGCAGGCATTTATAGCATCACGGATTTTATCCCGCTGGCTTTCTCTTTTCGGGTATTCAGTTCTCTTTTGCCATTCACTCGGTTTCTTGGCTTCAATAACCGATAGTCCGTGCTCTAAACAAATAATGTCGCTAAGTCTTCTCATCGCTATTGACGAATAAAAAAAGTTTTTAAACTTATGCTCGCAATCAAGCGTTGTGGAATTGTAAATAATATGATTATGAACATGAGCTTTATCAATATGTGTAGCAACTATGAAAGCATGCTTGCCTTTAGTCCAACGCATCGCCGTTTCATATCCAATTTGATTTGCTTCCTCCGGTGTAACTTCTCCCGGTTTAAACGATTGTCGAATCTGATATGCTATAACATCTTTTATTTGACTCTTTCTTCCGGTATTCATCTCATATCTGTTCTTGGTTACTTCAAAATCCAAGTCTACCGTTTGCGGTGAACACTCATAAGAAGATACAAATTCACCCTCACCTGTTTTGTCTTTGTTCTTGGCATAATCTGTTCTGTCTTTTAGACAAGCTTTCATTGTTTTACCTTTTTGTATATGCATTGGTATTAATCTGGTAGCAGCCATTCGTTTCCTCCTTTTCTCTATTTAATAGATGCTAACTTTTCATATAAATCTCTGAGCAATTCGATTGTCGCTTCATGAGTTTTCTGCAATTCCTTTATGTCCCGATAACATATAGCACCGGTTTCATTCGCTCTCATCGCAATTTGATTAAGATTTTTAGAATCAATATTTACCAGTCTCAAAATCTCTTTTAGATCCGATAAATCCAAATTGATTACATATCCGTTCATCGCCATCTTTCGTAGATACGCGCTCGGATGTCTGATCCCAACCATCTTCATTCTCTTCTTAATGACCTCGTATTCGCTCTCAGTTACGCGAAAATTTAATTGCTTGTTTCGATATTCCATTTCTTTTTCCTCCATTTTTGCATTAAAAAAGACACCCTTTCGGATGTCTCGTACCACATAAACCTTATTGAATTCCATTACCTACATATTCATCTCCTCCTTTATTGTCGTTTAATATAAATTTGTTAAATGTTCACAAACAATTTTGTGTAAAATTCAACGCTTTTTTCGGTATATTTGAGTACCTTTTGAGTACCACTATTTTTGTTTTCACAAAATCCCCAAAATAGAAAAAGCCCAAACCGCAATGGTTTAGGCCTAATGATTTGACTCGATTTTCTATTTTTGAGTATAAATTTCCTGTCAATAATATGGAACAAATGTTTGGTTTTGTCAAGTACTTTTGTTTATTCAAGTAAAGAATTATTCTCCTATTATTTTCTTAAGATTATCGACACTTTTTGAAAACTCTTCTTTTTCATCCTCAAGTTCCCACTCATTATCTTGAATAAACGCTTCCGCAATTATAATTATGTCCTGCAAACTTTTGGAATGTTTCAAAATCAATTGTTTATCAACCTCTCTTGCTTTTTCCATTAATTCTCCCAGATACATATCTCCCGCTAATGGGTCTTGCGTCAGGTATACTAATAGCATCTCATAAGCGGTCTCAACAAAAATGTTTTGACGAATGCATCTTGCAACATCCGAAATGGTTAGTTCTGCTTGCGTTTTTTCAATTACATTATTATGCCACTCGATTAAAGAATCGTTTACTGACAATTTTTCGGCGTTATAAATTTCCTTTATTTTTTCTTTCAGTTTAAATCCCTCCATACCTATTTGTTAATATCATTTTTGGTTACTTGTATGAAGTTGAGGTTAAATGCCACAACTTCACACAATTTGCCTTTTTCTAATATGGAAATATCGGATCAATATGATATTCTATTCCTACCATATCCAACTTTGTTGTAATTTCTTTAATTGCTACAGCATATTCTACTACCATTCTTCCACCTTTTAACAATATGTTTCTTGCTTCAAGAAAATTCATACCAGATAATTCAGATACTAATTTTATCAATTCTCTGTCAGTTGAATTTCCTTGTTCAATAAAAATACTATACTTGGTTAAATCGTCTTCTATTTCCGACATATATGTTGTAACTGCAGTCCATCCACATTTTGGACATTTCACTATAATCTCCGAATTTCCAGATTCAGTTAATACTTCAAATCCACATCTTAAACATTTCATTTTCTATATGCACCTCCTGGTTTAAATACTTCCATAAATCCCGTATCTTTTTCATCTATAAAAGTTATATTACCAATTTTTTTAGTTCCAGCTACTATATAGTCTCCATTTTCTAGTGCTATATATTTTCTAGTTGGGGCTATTACATTAGCATTTAACTTATTTGCCAATTGTTGTGCAAAGCCATAGGCATCTTTCCCTGTATCACATGAAAGTAGACGAATCGTTTGTTTCTTGCCATATTTCTTTGAGTGTTTTAATATTCTTGCCAAAAATCTGGCATTAACACTCTTCTCTTGGCCGTTAATAATCATCTTTATTGTATTCACACCACCATGTGCCACAATATCTAACACGCCATCCGGATCAACGAGTTTTCTTTTCGCCGCAAACTTGAAAAACAATTTCGGTTCAGATGGGTATTCTATATCTCCCACAGAGAATCGAATTCCTCCATAAGTTTTTCCAAAACCTCCATGGTAACCTGCTCCCATTACACCACCTCCTTATGAGAAGTGGAAAAATCACTATCGAATTGAATTATCCGAATACCCGCATCTACATACTTATTAAAATACTTCTCTGGAGTAGCACCATAAACAACAATTGCCATCGGCTTAAGTCTGTCAACAACCACATCCAATCCCTTAAGAAAAATTTCTCTATCCTGAACATGTTTAAGATTGCCATGAGAACCTATTGCAATTACACATTTTTTCTCAATCCCATCACAACAAATTCTATATGTACGTCTATCTCCAAATCTTAGATTCGGTATTACTTTGACACCATTAACCTGAAGCCAAAAGCCAATCGCTCTACTGCGATAAATATTCCATAACTGCATTACCAACGGCATGTCTCTATAAAGACTAAAGTCTGGCAGAATAACACCATTAAAGCGTTTTAGTATATCCAAGTAATTCTGCGGATTTCTCCAAATACGCTCAAATAAGTAATCATCTTCATAAAAATGAACCCACTGATTATAATCTTTACTGGAAATACACTTTGAAAACGATATCAATTTATTAGGAATATCATATGTTGCTTTAATACATGGAAATTCAAACATTCCAGCATACGTAGCTAATGCAACTAAAAATGCATTAAATACATCAATACAGTTTTTTCGATTCGAATTAATTCTACTCATAACAAACACCTCCTTTGAGTGTACAATCTGGATAGGAGCAGACTATCCCTAAGGTAGCCACTTAGGTACTTGCTATGAATTGTTCAGGTTCAAACCTAAGTACCCAAGAAGTAATTACGCATGATTTATTATCCATATAAATACATGCAAGTTACATTTTTTCTTGATATTTTAATAATACTATGCTAAGGTAAAAGTGTTCAGGTTCGAGCCTAAGTACTCGAGCAGCACCGTATAGTAGTTCTAACTACTTATGGTGCTTTTTCTTTTACCCGAATTCATACATTCATAGTAATCACCGCCTTTCAAGTTATCTATAATTATGCACATTTCTTATATAGTGCTAACAGTCTTTTTTCATAAGAAGTTAATGTTTTGACTCTCTCAAATCGAAATCTCCACGAGCAATAATAGTCATAAGCATATCTCGCTGCCTCAAAACTAATATCAAATACTTCATATATGTCTTGAGGACTTTTTGCCCCTATTTTATGAACCAGAACTGGCGGTGCAATTGCATATTTTGCAAAAAAATTTGCTTCATCCTCTTCATGTTCACTATGTCCTGTATGATCAAGAACTATATGTCCGATTTCATGCAGAATTGTCCAATTCTGTCTTTGGTAGCATCTATTAATATCATTGTAACAAATGTACTCTCTCCCATTTTTTTCAATGAAGAAACCATCTTCGCTTACTTCTTTTGCTTTCCGTAATTTCTTTTTTGACAAACTTGAATATGCAACCAATATAATTTTCATTTTTGAAGCAATTTCAAATCCAGAAACCGGTATGCACTTAATATTATATTTTTCAAAAATATAAATTACTTCACCTTTAATAAATTCATATTCTTCATCCGTTAATTTCCAATAACGCTCACTCATCATCGTCTCCCATCAAGATATCGATAATCTCTCTCTTCTCTGCTTTAGTCATCTGAGATACATTTCTTGCAATAAGCTTCTTAGCAAATCCCAATTCATCAGTTACATCTGTCGGAACACCTTCCATTAAGTAATCAGAAGTTGTATCCAACGCAATCGCAATTTTTGTTAGCACACTTGCTCTTGGCACTCTATCACCTTTAATATAATGTGATATCGCAGCATCTGTACAACCAACTTTCTCAGCAAGTTCTTTTTGACTAATACCCTTCTTATCAATTACTTCTTTTAATCTTTCTCCCAATGTTGCCATTCAATTGCCCTCCTTATATATGTTCCTCTTGATAAGAAAATTAACACTATTTTATCATTTTGTCAATCGAAAATTATAAAAATTGTTCGAGTCTTCATCTCGAACTACAGCATCTTGTATATCATAGGCTAATTAGTTTATCTTAGCAAGATCAATGTTAAAAAACAATCTGTCAAATTTATTATTTTGTTTCTTTTCTCATACCTAAATGCTTGAATATTTTGAAATAAAAAAAATCACAAAGAGAAATTCCCCCAATTTCCATAATTGTGATTCTTTTCTATCATGCCTTTATTTAAATCATCTGCAAATGCCTCATAGCATCTTCTATAGCCTTTATCTTCTCATCCGGAGTTCCCTGCTGTTTCTTATCCTGATACTTCGATTTTCGGTGATTTTCCTGTTCTGTAATTCCGTACTTTCTTTTAACCTGGGCAATATTGAGATTCGTTACATTAAAACCGTACTTATCCTTAACCCAGTCACGTATTTCATTGTATGTTGTTTTTGTCTCAGCAGTTGTAACATCCAGCTCATCCATATCCAATTTAACATTGATATGGTGTTTCGCCTCAGAGAGTTTGGACAAAAGGGCTACCGTCTCCACATGAACCGTGCGCGAGAACTGGTCGTAACACTGCCATGCTTTTAGTTCATATTTTTCTTCGCATAAAATCTTTAAGTCGCGAGCCAGTGTTGCGGAATCGCAACTGACGTAAACGATCCTCTCGGGTTCCATA
>JAILRA010000026.1 GCA_024698715.1 Lachnospiraceae bacterium | reverse complement strand
CTTGCTCGTTATTGTTAGGTTCTCAAATCTTCACAAAATCCCGAATGCCAGCATCCTGATTTTGTTCGATTCTCGAACCTTTATCAAAAAAAAATAGTCACCGTTTTCGCGGTGACTCTAATACGATCTGTCCGTAAATCCTAAATATATTTTTCAGGAGAACGCATAGATTGAGCACAGCGAATAAGCATAAATCTATTCTTAACTGATGTGTATAAATCTGTTGTGACAATATGAATTAAGTACTTCATTTTTACGTCCTCCTTTCCTTTGTTTTTCTTGTTCTTTTGTTTTAGTATACCTAAGCAAATTGATTTGTCAATTATTTTTTTGTTGCAGAAACGGTTAGAATTTTGTTCGTTCGGATTTTTCTTTTCAATTCCTAAATCCCGGAAGCTCATTCTTTTCAGCTTATTACCTCAACCGACTTGTTGAAGAAACTCTTTAATTTCTCGCTCTTGGGATTTCCGAATACTTCTTCGGGAGTTCCGATTTCTTCGATAATGCCATCGGCAATAAATATTATTTTGCTTGCCACTCTTCTGGCAAATTCCATCTCGTGCGTTACTATTATCATCGTGTTATCCTGAGATTTAAGACCTTCGATAACTCTTAGAACCTCGCCCGTAAGTTCCGGATCGAGTGCTGATGTGGGTTCATCGAAGCAGAGGATATTGGGATGTAAAATCAGTGCTCTTGCAATGGCAACTCGCTGTTGCTGTCCGCCTGAAAGTTCGCAGGGATAAGCCTTCATCTTTTCCTTAAGCCCTACTCTTTCGAGAATTGCTTCCGCTTCTTTGTCTATACGTTCATATTCTTTCTTTAAATCCTCGCTGCTTCCGCCGTTTTTCTTATTGTTTTCCTTGGCAAGAAGTCTTGCAGCCAATGTCAGATTATTGAAAACATTGTACTGAGGGAAAAGATTGAACTGTTGAAACACCAGACCGAAATGAAGCCTTTTGGTTCGAAGATTTTTCTCATTCTGTTTTCCGATGGCAGAATCGTAAATCACGTCATCATTAACGGTTATCTTTCCTTCATCGGGAATGATCAGCTGATTGAGGCAGCGAAGAAGCGTGGTTTTTCCGCCGCCGGACGAACCGATAATGGCAAGCACTTCGCCTTTTTCCAGTTCAAAAGAAACATGCTTTAAAACCTGCTCTTTATCAAAACTCTTGCAGAGATCTTCAACTTTTAAGATTACCTGTTTTTCATTATCCATATCAATTAACCTTTGTAATAATCAAGTTTCTTTTCTATTCTGCCAAATACAATGGTAAGCACACCCGTGAAGAGTAAGTAAAATGCGCCAATGTAAAAGATGGGCCAGATAATGGCTTTCAGACCAACAATATCCTGGGCTGCCTTAAGAAGTTCAACGCAGGAAACAACTCTGGCGAGCGATGTATCTTTGACAAGCGTTATGATCTCGTTTCCCATAGGGGGGATGATTCGCTTGATAACCTGAGCAAGGATTACTCTGAAGAAAATCTGTGCCTTGGTCATGCCGAGTACTTCTCCTGCTTCATACTGCCCTTTGGAAATGCTTTCTATACCGCCACGGTAAATCTCCGAAAAATAGCAGGCATAGTTAATAATAAATGCAACCAAAACTGCCGGAAGTCTGCCGATACCCGTTGTATGGAAAATAAGTCCGGGACCGTAAAAAACGAGAATTATCTGAAGCATCAGAGGCGTACCTCTTATTACCCAGACAAAACCCTTCGTTATTGCTTTTATCGGTTTGATTTTCGACATGCTGCCGAAAGTAATCAGTAACCCCAGCGGGAGTGCCCCCAGCAGGGTTACCAGAAATATGAGGACGGTCAGTTTGAATCCGTCCAAAAGTTGCAGTGTTACCTCAAGAAACATTTTTTTCTCCATCAAGGCACATAATGTACCTGTTATTTTTCTTTATTTTGCAGAGCTTCGATTTCCTCACGAAGTTTTCTTATTTCCTCTTTCATGGCATCGGCGCGAGCCTTTTCCTGCTCAATAAGAGCATTAGCCTCTTCAATGCGAGCTTTTGCTTCATTGGCACGTACTTCAGCTTCATTGGCACGTACTTCAGCTTCATCAGCGCGGGCTTTTTCTTTATCGGTGAGGGCGCGTTGTGAAGCTACTCCTCTTTCATAGCCTTCATTAAACCATTCCTTTGTTACTTCACTCACTGATTCCTGCCCCCTTTCCGTGTTCTTATAAAACTTTATCGCTTCGCTTAACGCCGGAAACATTTCATCATAAAAACTTTCCGACTTCAAAAATAGTTTTAACAGTCTCGAATGTTTGGTCTCGTCATCGATTTCAGTATTCGCAAATATTATATCCTCTCCGTCGTTAATCGGCAAATATTCGCTAAAATTTGTGCTTGAATCATAACATTGAAAAACAATTGACGCAACGCATTTTCGGGACTTTTTCGGCAAATGGGAAATTTTGTGAAATATCACGAAAAAGAGTCAAAAAAGACATCCGAAAAGCCCTGCAAATACTGCAATTAAAGCTTTTTGGGATGTCAAAAGACAAGATATTTTTTTGTTTTAAAATTCAAATATATTATCGAAGCAACACAAAATGCAATTTCTTATATACTTTAGGTTAATTCATTTTGTAAAATGTCGAAAAAGGAATATAGCTTACTAAAAACGAGACAAGAACCCATACTGCAAGAGACGATGAATACAAAAAATATAAAGGGTGATTTGTACATAATCAGAATCATTGACGAGGAGATAAAAAGAAACGATGCGCGCTTACGATGAAATGTATTTGAATAACGCTCAAAAAAATCTCGGATATATGCTTCATTATGCAGTACATGATTTGAAATATGATTCCGATGAGTTTTTTGATATGTTTATCAGGTCCGGAATTGCATATTGTTTTGGATTGGGAGAACCGAAATACGTAGCAGGAATGTCGGGTGCTGAACTGGCATTGGAGACGATATATGAAATAACAGGTGATTTTCACGGAACAGATGCGGCTTATGCTCCCAACAAAACTCCTGAATACTGGGCAGGCTGGGCGCTGGCTTATTATGAATGGTATTCGGCACAATCTTTTAAGGCGATTATTTCCAAGGTGACTGTATCAAATATTATTTCCATGTACTCACCTTTTCATGAAATGGATATCAGACAGTTTTGTGATGAAATGGATTCTTTAATGCTATCCTAAAAAACAGGCTCTTTCCATACATAGAATCTTTGCAGGCTGATTTCAAAAATACATGCAGAGATAATTCAGATATTCTGAAAACAAATTATGAAATCAAAGCTGGCGCAGCATGAAATCTTTTACGCCTTCAAGGGAACTTTCTTTCCATGCTCCTTCCTCTGCTTTTAGCGAAAGGGGGTAAATGATTTTAAAATCGAGGGTTTCGCCGGGTACACGGCCGCTTCGAAGAGGTTCATAGAAATTATTGTACCAGTCTTCGTCGGTGGCGTTATTAAACTGCTCCGGTTTTAAAAAGCGAAGCTGACGTTTGGTATTTTCGATAAACATTTTCGCTGCAAGAGGAGCAAGTTTTTCATACTCATTTTCCGGAACATCGGTAAATATGGAAGGTATTTCGCCTTTGATGATCCGTTCGTTTTCTCTGTCTATTTTAATTCCGAAAGATTCGAATGAAAAAGAATCCTCGTTCAGATCGAGTCTTACAAAAAGTCCGGTTTCGGTATTAAACTGCGAGCGCTGATAATCGGTATCAAAAATAAAATTTCCAAGCGAATAAAATATTGCTTTTCCCGGGAATGTTTCATAATTCATCGGAACATGAGGATGATGAGCGACGATAATGTCGGCACCCATTTCGAGGTAATCAAGATATCTTTGTCTCGTATAAGGTGTGGGCAAAGCAGTAAATTCTTCACCGGCATGTGCAACAATAATGCACCATCTGCATTTTTCCTTAATTTCTTTTATGCTTTCTCTGATCGCGTCGATATCACTCCATGAGTAACATCCGGGAGTATCTTCTCCGGCCTTTCTGCAGGCTCTCTGATAACCGACACCGATCATTCCGATCCCGCCGGCTTCATTTAAAATAACCGGTTTCCTGGCATCGGCCTCATTTTTGCCGGCGCCGAGAGTAACGGCATTATGAGCTGCGGCATTTTCCAAAGTCGCATAAATCCCATCGGGTCCTGCATCCATGATATGGTTATTGCAGATATTCCAGATGTCCGCACCGATACTTTCAAGAAAACCTCCGACCTTCGGATCCATGCTGTGAACGAGCGATAAAACACCGGAAGTTGCTTCCGCTTCTTTTCTTTCGTAAAGAGGGCCTTCGACGTTAACGATCAAATGGTCGCACGAAGATAAAAATGCACGCACTTCATCAGAGAGAAGGTTTTCATCTTCCCATCTTTTATTCATGTATTTGTCAAAACCGATATCACCGGTAAAAACCAGACTCGTACTCTTCATTTGTCAAACCCCTGTCTTCGTAAAATAACCTATATAATTATAATTGAAAACATAATCTAATAAAAGAATTTTGTTATATCTTCATCCTTGAGGAACTCTGACCGGTTGTCGTATAATGATATTGTTTTTACTGAATTTTGCGAAAGGCAGTTTGCGAAAGGACAAAATCGATGAAAAAAACAGAGATCTGGGATGTATATGACATAAACAGAAACAAGACCGGCCAAATGGAACGCGGAGCTGAATTTGCAGAGGACGCGTACACATGTGTAATGCATATATGTATTTTTAATTCCAAAGGGGAGATGCTCATACAGCAGAGACAGTCCACAAAGAAAACATGGCCGAATCTCTGGGACGTTTCGGTCGGAGGTCACGATGAAGCGGGCGAGACACCGCAGATGAGCGCAGAGAGGGAACTTTTCGAAGAACTCGGCATCAAAAAAGACTTTACGAACATCAGACCTCATATGACCATTAATTTCGTTCACGGTTTCGATGATTATTTTCTGATCAGAGAGGATCTGGATCCGGCATCCCTTACTCTTCAGGAAGAAGAAGTTCAGGCTGTTAAATGGGCTTCAAGAGATGAAATAAAAAAGATGATTGAAGAAGGAAGTTTTATCGGATATTATAAAAGTCTCATCGATTTGCTGTTTGACAGCATGAAGCAGTACGGTGCACATGAAAACGAACCGAAGGAATATCTGAGAGGGTAGTCTCGGAAATGACGGTAAACTTTTCCGGATAAGAATTAATAAATAAATAAATGCCCGGGAATTGAAAGCAGGAACAACAGATAAGTTTTCAGGAAAAAACAGAAACAGCTGATAAATTTTCAGGGAAAAACAGAAAAACGAAATCAGTTTTCGGAAAACGAAAAACTGATATTTATAAAAAGCATAATTAAAACATGAAAAAGACAATAGCAATAATCGGCGGCGGCGTTGCCGGACTGAGTACCGGAATATACGCTCAGCGCGCAGGATATGAGACAATTATATATGAGAAAAATACGGTTCTCGGCGGTAGTCTGAGCGGCTGGTACAGAAACGGTTATGCGATAGATAACTGTGTTCACTGGCTGACCGGTACGAGTGACGGAACAGCCACCAACATTCTCTGGAAGGAACTCGGTGTATTAACGGAGGAAAGCAGGATAGTTCAAAGACCTTATCTTTTATCTTCCGAAACTGACGGCGTCAGGGTAACTCTCTGGAGAGATCCCGAGAAAACCAGAGAAGAAATGCTCGCAATTTCTCCGGAAGACGCAACGGAAATAAACCTTTTTATCGACTGTGTAAAAGTTGCGACGGGGATCGTTGCCAACCTTTCAAGCATTCCGAAAATCGCAAAGACCGTGTCCGAATCCGAAACCGTGCTTTCGCATTTCGAATTCGCAAGACGTGCGGTTCTTTATATGGGACTTAACATAGAGCAGTGGGCCGCAAGATTCAAAAGTGAAGCCATTCGAAATCTGCTTCTGGATTTTACGGCAAAGGAATATGAATCTTACTGGCTTATAGTCGTATACAGTTTCTTTGCGGGCGGAAATGCGGATCTGCTTGAAGGCGGTTCGATAAAAATTGCCGACAGCCTTGTGAAAACCTATCTTGAAGCGGGCGGCCAGATAAAAACAAACATGGCGGCTAAGCAGATTTGCATCAGAAAAAGGAGAATTCCCAGGATAGAGCGAAAGGCAAAGATCAAAACAAAATACGCCGAAACGATTATTTTCGAAAACGGAGAGGAAGTCGAGGCGGATTACATTGTCTGTGCCTGCGACATCAAGTATGTTTTCTCCAAACTTATAAAAAGAAAGAAACACAAATCAAAAATAATCAGATACATTTTCGACCACGAAAAAGAATTTCCGATGTACAGTGCTTTTCATGTTGCATATTCTGTGGACGGACTGTTTGAGGAAATTGATGATTCGCTCGGTTTCGACTGCAAACCGATAGAAGTCGGAATGCAGGTTTACGACAGGATTATCGTCAAGAATTACAGAATGTACGGTGATTACATAGCGCCTGAAGGAAAGACGGTCATTCAGTGCATGTTCCTTCAGTACGAAAAGGATTTCAGATTCTGGAAAAAACTCTACAAGGCAAACAACGGCCGCTACAGGCAGATGAAGAAAAACATTGCGGATGCCGTACTTGGAGAGATACTGAACAAATACCCTCAGTACGAGGGAAAAATTGAGGTACTCGATACATGGACTCCGTACTCGTATGCAAGAAGAAACAACGATACAAACGGAGCTTTCATGAGATTCATTACGACAGCGATCAGCAGACAGGCAACCATTGCGCCGGAAGTAAAAGGTGTGGATAACATCCTTCTCGCAAGTCACTGGCTTAAGTACCCCGGCGGACTTCCGATGGCCGCATTTACCGGAAAAGCTGTTGTTGATGCCATCGAGGAAAAAGAAAAACCTCTGATCCCCTTCATAGGTGAAATCACCGACAAAATTGCCGGTGTTATTGATAAAAAAGCAGAGTAGCGAAACGATTGTTGATAACTGATGCAAGTAAACGTATTTCTTTTGCAGGTTTCGGGATTACGTATTAAAGTAGAAAGCCACTGCATCACATATCAATATCTGCATTTAACGAAAGGCATGTATGAAAAAAACAAAAGGTTTCTGGACATTCAGATATACACTTATAAATATTCTTTATTTTGTTGCATTCTGCACGATCCATGCATATGCCGGCGTTTTCTTACTTGATAAAGGATTTACGAACACTCAGGTCGGTCTTGCACTTGCGATAGCCAATATCCTTTCGGTTTTCGGGCAGCCTTTAACCGCGGGGATTATCGACAAAGGAGGTGTGCTTACCAACAGATTGGTGGTTATGTTTTCGTCCCTTTTTCTTTTGCTCGGATCGGTCATGCTGATTTTCGTAAAGAGCGCTCAGGTGCCGATTTTCATAGTCTTCGTGCTGATGTATACCGTTCAGTTCGTGTATCAGCCGATAATGATAGCAATGAATTTCGAATATGCCAAGGCGGGCTGCAAAATTAACTTCGGTCTTGCAAGAGGTATGGGTTCGGCAGGATTTGCGGTAACAAGTTTCTTCCTCGGAAAAGCGGTTGCCGATTACGGAACAGGCGTTATTCTCTATGTTACGATAATCGCTATGGCAGTCATGGTACTTGTCGTTTTCCTCTTCAAAAAGCCCTCGGGTTCCGGGAAAGAAGAAAGAATTTTAAAGTCAGACATCCCGTCAAAAGATGATTTAAGTGAAATTTCCGCTAAAGAAACCGGCAATTCCAAAGAGTCGGAAATAATACAAAAAGATATATCCGAAAAGGATCGCGAAGCAGATTTAAAAAGCAGCACCGCTTCTTCCAAAGCAGGCGATGATGCAGCCAACAACTTTTTTGCATTTGTTAAAAGATATCCGTTCTTCGTGGTATTCTTACTCGGTTCGGCATGCTGTTTCTTTGCACACAACATGATCAACGATTTCATGATCCAGATCATTAATAGCCTCGGCGGGGACGAAGCACAGCTCGGATATGCCACATTCCTTCAGGCAATCCTGGAACTTCCGGTAATGGCACTTATCGGTTTCGTTTTAAAGAAGATCAGCGAGAGATACATGCTTATCTTTTCGGCAGTTTCTTTCTTTGTAAAAACAGCAATTCTTATTTTTGCGACTGCCATGCTCGGAATGTACGTGAGTCAGTCGTTTCAGATGTTTGCGTATGCTGTATTCATTCCGACGGCTGCATATTTTGCGGATAACGTAATGAAAGAAAAAGACAAAGTAAAAGGCCAGGCATACATCAACTGCGCCATTACTCTGGGTGGAGTATTCAGTAATCTTGCGAGCGGAAAACTGCTCGATACCTTCGGAGTAAAACCGATGCTTGCAGTGGGAAGCGCAGTCTGTCTGATCGGTGTGTTTGTAACGGTGATTGCGGTAATTCCGATGTATAAAAGCGCAGCTAAAAAGCAACCGGTTTAGATACTGCAGGATTTTGTAAAGATAAAAAAGGAAAAGAAAAAATAAAGGAAAATCTTAATTACTGCAAGGGTCCGATTTGAAATTGCAGATTAAGCAGAAAAATATGAGAAAAATACTGATAACAAATGATGACGGAATAGAAGCAAATGGAATAATAAGGCTGGCAGAGGCCGCAAAGGAATTCGGTGAAGTCTGGGTAATAGCTCCGAGACACCAGAAAAGTGCGGCATCTCACAGTATCACACTTCGTCAGCAGATCGAAATAAAGAAATTTGATTTCCCCGTTGAAGGCGTAAAAGCATATGCGTGCGGCGGAACTCCCGCAGACTGTGTCAGAGTGGGAAGTCTTGGCGTGATGCCATACAAACCCGATGTTGTTCTTTCTGGAATCAATTACGGGTACAATGCGGCTACCGATATTCAGTATTCCGCAACTGCAGGCGCTGCATTCGAAGCGGCTTTTCAGGGCTTCGGCGCCATAGCATTATCCGAAAATGCAGGCGATTGTACGGAAGTTACGGATCATTATCTGAGAGAACTTCTTGAGGAATACATTGATGTCAGACCGGGAATTTACAATATAGTCAATATAAATTTTCCGGGCTGCAAACTGAGCGAATGCAAAGGGATCCTTCGCGGAAGAAAGACTTCAAAAGGTTCGTTTTTCCATGACGGTTACAGACTTATCGAAACGAAAGAAGACGGTACGGATATTTACATGGTAAACGGGATCTATAATGAAGAAGCTGATGAGAATTCCGATTTCAGGGCGATATTGGATAAATATGTGTCTGTCGGAATTGTAAGCAATATAAAGTAATCCTTTTATATTCGGGATTCTTTGAACATTCTCATCATTTCATTCGTGAGACTTAAGTTGTTGGGCTGAAGCTCGATGTCCTCGCGTTTTACCCACTCGGCATATTTAAGTTCGTTTTTATCCATATGAATTTCGCAGTCTCCGTCCGCGTCACAGTAGAAACCTGTCAGCAGATCCTGTGCCATGCCCCAGGGCTGTGATTTATAGTATCTTATGTTTTTTACCTTTACGCCGGTTTCTTCCATAACTTCTCTGGCAACGGTTTCTTCAAGGGTTTCGCCGATTTCGGTAAAGCCCGCAACCAAAGCAGAGTGTGCATAACCGCGGTTGTATTTGGTAATAAGGATCGAATCGCCTTTTATAACACCGACGATGACGGCGGGATTGATGCGGGGATAAATCGTATTGCCGCAATCGGGACAGACGAGGGCTCTTTCTTTTTCACTGATTACAAGTTTTGAAGCGCATTTTCCGCAGAATTTATTGTCCGAATACCATTTCCAAAGATGGTAGGCAGTAAATGCTGCATATACTTCGCTTCCGGAAAACAGATCCCTGACTTCTCTTATTGTGTGGAAAACAAAACCGTCTTTTCGGTAATCCGAAAGTGAAAGCGAAAGGAAAAATTTCTGATCATCAATGCTGAAAAGATAAACCGGTTTTTCGTTTCCGATCTCTTCATCGGATGAATTCTTTAGTAAATCTTTTACATCAACCCAAACGGGAAATCTCATAACACCGTCTTTTCCGCTGACCGATAACCTTCCTTCTTTGTCAAAAATCAGAATGTTGTCGTTATCTTTTATTTCACAATTAACATATTCGTTTTTTAATCTGCTCGGGAAAATATCCTGTATCATACTTTTTCTCTTTTCTTTCTAAACTTGTATATTTGCAAAACTGCATGGATTCCTGCAAATAAAACTATTCTTTTTTTCAAAACTGAATGGAATAAGCAAATGAAACTTTTCCATATTTATTTGCAAAACTGAATCGATTTTTATCGATGAGGCTTTTTTAAAAATGTAAGTATCATTATACCATAAAAAATTTTTGTAGAAAAAAGACAATTTTTTTAATATGCGGAATATTTTCCGGTATGTATATGAGAAAGAATTTATATTATAATAAAGCAGGTGCGGGACGTTAACATTTCCCGAATCATGTTAAATATATGCGAAATTACACTATGTTAATCTGCGTTGCTTGAGGCAACGGTCCATTTGGACCTAAGATGAAGCCATCAAACAGGCAGGAGGAAAAAACATGCTCAGTGAAAATATCAAACTATTAAGAAAACAAAAAGGTTATACTCAGGAAACGCTTGCACAGCAGATCAACGTGGTAAGACAGACCGTTTCAAAATGGGAAAAAGGAATTTCGGTTCCCGATGCGGAAATGCTCAATACTCTTTCCGATCTTTTCGAGGTCCCGGTGAGTAGGTTGCTTGGATCCACCATTGAAGAAAGCGAAGGTGGAACGAAGGAAGAAAGTTCAGTCAAAATCGATGAAGTTGCCAAGCAGCTGGCCATATTAAATGAACAGCTGGCGAATCAGGCTGTAAGAAGAAGAAAGACCGCAAAAACAATAATTTTAATAATAGGACTTGTGATTGCAGCCTTTGTTTTAATGGTAGTTTTATTATTTTCGGCACTGATTCTTTTTAGGTCTTATAAGAAATCGCAGTATGAATATTCGGCAGTAACAATTGAATGTGAGCTTAACGGCGAAACATACGGCTATTCGATGCTGTACGATCAAAACTTTAATATTCATGAAATGGGCGGGGATGCCTTCATCATAAATCATGTTGATTTGACGCAGTATTCTGATGTTAACGAAGCCCTCGCACATATCGAAGATTACTTTAACGATCACGGCGGAAGCTTTAAAATAGTTGAAGAAGTTGAAGAAGTTGATGAAAAAAATAAAAATAATTATTGACAACCAAATAAAAAAAAATTATTATGTTTTCACATACGAAAAAATGCGTTGAAGGAATTATGCGTCGTTTGGAAGTTTCAGAGAGCCGGTGGTTGCTGAGAACCGGTACGAAAGAACGAATTGCAGTCTCACTCCCGAGCAGAGTCCTCGAAAGTCTCCGATTGGGTGAAAATAAAGGATTCCGGCAAGCTCCGTTATCAAGGCTAAAGATATGATAGTATCTTACTGAGTGACTTATTTAAGTAATATGGGTGGTACCGCGGAAGAAATTTCGTCCCAGAGATTAGGTTTAATCTCTGGGACTTTATTATTGTTAGAAAGGAAAATTAAAATGAAGAAGATTTTCATTGCCGACTCAACTATTGCACAAAGCTGCACCAACAATTCTTTTTCCATGAGTTTCAAGGAAAAGATGGAAGTGGCAAAACGACTTGAAAAAATCAAAGTGAATGTTATCGAAATGCCCGGAGCATGCGAGAAAACGGACGCACTACTAACGAAATCCCTTACGGCAATGATTAAGGAAAGCATCATTTCGGTTGCATGCAATCCCGTAAAAGAAGAGATTGAGGCTGCAGCAAATGCGGTAAAAGGCGCAAAAAATCCCAGAATCCGCATCATGGTTCCGACTTCTCCCGTTCAGATGGAATACATTCTCAAAGCAAAACCCAAGGTAGTTTTGGAGAAGGTTCCCGAAATGGTTGCATATGCGAAAACGCTTTGCGACGATATCGAAGTATCTTGCGTTGACACGTCGAGAAGCGAGAAGGAATTCATCGCAGAGCTTTCAAAGAAGGCGGTTGCTTCAGGTGCAACGGTAATGGACTACTGCGATACGGCGGGAACCTGGCTTCCCGAAGAAACGGCAGACTTCATTAAATATATTAAAGAAAACGTTGAAGGCATCGAAAACGTTACGATTTCGGTAACCTGCTCGGATGAAATAAGACTTGGAAATGCAAACTCCGTGGCAGCCATCAAAGCCGGCGCTTCACAGGTTAAGACGACACTCGTCGGAAAATCTGCTCCCAAGATCGGACATTTTGTAAATCTTATTTCCGAAAAAGGCGAGGCAATCGGCGTAAACATCGATATTCCCAGAGCAGAGTTCAACAAAACCCTTCGCCAGATGACTTGGATTGAAGGCGAGAATCAGGGAATCAAGATTACTTTTGAGGAAGAGGAAAAAGAAAAGAACGAAGAACTCAACCTCGATGAAACGGCAGATATTTCAAAGGTTATAAAGGCGGTTAAGAAACTCGGATATGATTTGTCCGATGATGATAACGCAAAGGTATACAAGGAATTCAAGAGAGTTTCCGAGAAAAAGAAAATCGGAACCAAGGAAATGGAAGCAATCATTGCTACCGCAGCTCTTCAGGTTCCCGCCACATACCAGCTGGTTGATTTTGTAATAAATTCAGGAAACATCATTACCCCTACAGCACATGTTACTCTTGAAAAAGAAGGCAATTCGCTTAAGGGCTTAAGTTCGGGAGACGGTCCCATCGCTGCAGCATTCCTTGCAGTTGAAATGATTGTCGGACATCACTACGAACTCGATGATTTCCAGATCCAGTCGGTAACCGAAGGCAGCGAAGCAGTTGGAACCGCACTTGTAAAACTTCGTTCAAACGGAAAGCTTTACTCCGGTAACGGTATTTCTACAGATATTATCGGAGCAAGTATCAGAGCTTATTTAAATGCAATTAACAAGATTGTATATGAAGAAAAGCAGGAGAGAAAACCAGACTAAAAGAATGATGATTCCTGCTTTTCGAAAACAGCATAAACAAGAAAAGAGGAAATAATGGATAAAATATGGCAGGATATGTACGATGCCGCAAAGGCCGTACTTAATGAAAAAGTTATTTCGGAGTTTGTTACTGCAGGAGGAGTATCGGCAGCAGTATTATCAAAGTCCGGTAAGATATACACAGGTGTATGCATAGATACAGCATCTACCCTCGGAATATGTGCTGAAAGAAATGCGATATTCAACATGATCACAAACGGTGATTACGAGATTGACAGGGTACTTTGCATCCCTCCGATGGAAGGAAAGGGAGCACCCTGTGGGGCATGCAGGGAACTGATGGTTCAGCTTATGCCCGGCAAATACAAGGATATTGATATTATGATCGATTATAAAAACGATCGAGTGATGAAATTAGGCGAATTGACACCGGAATGGTGGATTGATTAAGAGAGGATTATACAAATGAGATTAGCGTTTTCTACTAACGGATGGGATGATTTTGACTGGTCGGATTTTTATGTAACAGCAAAAGATCTTCAGTTTTCGGGTATCGAAATTCATGACATCAAAAGAGAAGTTTTTTCAGGAAAAAACAGACCTTTTAACAATGAAAACATTATCGAAACAGCCAGAAAAATAGCTCAGATGGGTCTTGAGATTCCCGTAATCGACGCTGTATGCAATGTGGCAGATCCCGATAAGATTCAGAAAAACATCGAAGATATCAGGGAATATATAAGAATCGCAAAGATTTTAAAATGTCCCGCTATCAGACTCCGTGCAGGAAAGAGCAATGATGATGTAAATACATCCGACGAACCCGTAATCGAATGTATCAAGGCTACTTACAGAGAAGCCGACAATAATGGGGTTTCACTGCTTATCGAAACAGTCGGACCTTATGCAAATACCGAAAGACTTCGTAACGTACTTAATGTATTCGCAAGAGACAATGTCGCAGCAGCCTGGGATATCCATCATACCGTAAGATACGGAAACGAAACTGCAGAGCAGTCAATTCAGAACCTCGGAGCATATGTACTTCACGTACACATCAAGGATTCCGAAGTTGTTGACGGAAAGATTGAATACAGACTTATGGGCGAAGGCACACTTCCCATCGATGATCTGATGGGCGCACTTCGTTCCATCAATTATGATCATTACATCTCATTTGAGTGGATTCCCGCCTGGCTTGAAGAATTATCAGACCCCGGAATCGTATTCCCTCATTTTATCAACTTTATGTCTCAGTATGAGCAGGAAGCCAAGGTTGTCGGAAAGACACTTTATTCAAACAAGGCCGGCACAGGCAAGTTCATCTGGAAAAAAGAAGAGATCATCGACAAGACATTCCCCCAGGTACTCGATCGCATGGTTGAAGAATTCCCCGATCAGTACGCATTCAGATACACTACTCTTGATTACACGAGAACATATTCCGAATTCAGGGATGATGTCGATCAGTTCGCAAAGACACTTATCGCGCTCGGCGTAAAGCAGGGATCTCATGTGGCAATCTGGGCTACCAATATTCCCCAGTGGTATCTTTCATTCTGGGCATGCTGCCGTATCGGTGCGGTTTTGGTCACAATGAACACAGCTTACAAGATCCATGAGGCAGAGTATCTTTTAAGAAACTCCGATACCCATACTCTTGTTATGATAGACGGTTTCAGGGATTCAAACTACGCTGAGATCATCCAGGAACTCTGTCCCGAATTAAAGGACAACACACCCGGAAAAGCACTTCACTGCAAGCGTCTTCCTTTCCTTCGTCACGTAATCAACGTAACGAGCAGACAGCCCGGCTGCCTTACATGGGAAGAAGCACTTGAACTCGGAAAGAACGTTCCCATCGAGGAAGTTTACCGTCGTTCATCTTTGGTAGATAAGCATGATGTCTGCAACATGCAGTATACATCGGGTACCACTGGATTCCCGAAGGGTGTTATGCTTACACACTACAATGTAGTTAATAACGGAAAATGTATCGGCGACAGAATGGACTTATCCACAGCCGACAGAATGATGATCCAGGTACCCATGTTCCACTGCTTCGGTATGGTACTTGCTATGACCGCATCTATGACACACGGTGTTACCTTATCACCCATTCCTTATTTCTCGACAAAGCCCGCACTTGCATGTATCAACCAGGAAAAGATCACATGTTTCCACGGCGTACCTACAATGTTCATAGCTATGCTCGAGCATGAGGATTTCCCGAAGACCGATTTCTCACACATGAGAACCGGTATCATGGCCGGAAGCCCCTGCCCCATCGCAGTAATGAGAGACGTTGTTGAAAAGATGCATATGACCGAGATCACGATCGTTTACGGTCAGACCGAAGCATCACCCGGATGTACGATGTCCACTACCGACGATCCTCTGGAAGTCAGAGTTACCACGGTCGGCGGACCTTTGCCCGGCGTTGAATGTAAGATCATCGATCCCGAGACAGGTGAAGAATGTCCCGACGGCGTTAACGGCGAATTCGTAGCCAGAGGTTACAACATCATGAAAGGTTACTACAAGATGCCTCTTGCTACCGCACAGGCGATCGATGAGGACGGATGGCTTCATACCGGTGACCTTGCCTGCAGAACACCCGAAGGAAACTTCAAGATCACAGGTCGTCTCAAAGACATGATCATCCGTGGCGGTGAGAACATTTATCCCAAGGAGATCGAGGAATTTATTTATACATACGATAAGGTTAAGGACGTTCAGGTGATCGGTGTTCCCGACGAAGCACTCGGCGAAGAGATCCTTGCCGCAGTTGTTCCCAAGGAAGGCGAGACCATTACAGAGGAAGAGATCAAGAAATACGTATACGACCACATGGCAAAACACAAAGTTCCCAAGTATGTCGATATCGTGGACGGCTTCCCGATGAATGCCGCTGGAAAGATCCTTAAATACAAGATGAGAGAGGCAGCAGTCGAGAAATACAATCTTAAGAAAGCTGACAGTATCGAGACTGCGTAAACAGAAAAAACCGTATCCGGGCAGGATACGGTTTTTTAAAGCTCATTATTCAGTTTACTCTACATTTTTAAGTGCCTGATCCATGGGCACTTTTTTGATTCTGAGGTAGTCAATTACCATTACGATAAGATATGCGGCAATGACCATAAGCACCATGTATACGTATGTCGAAAACGGAACATATGCGGGCAGCCAGCCGTCCATCCTGTAAAGGATTATGTTCCAGACAAGTACGAGAGACTTCGTTGCCAGTACTGCGGATATTATCGAAGAAATGATTACAACGGCTGTTGTTGTCAGAATGTAGAGCGAAGCTATTTCGCCGTTATAGTAGCCGAGGATTTTTACCATCGAAATTGAATTTTCATTCTTTTCAATTATTACCTTGGTTAAAAGATAAATAAGTATTCCGGCAAATGCGAGGCAGATAACTTTGAAGTAACTCATGTAATTGCCCATCGAATGATCGAGTTGCTTGGAAACCTTTAAAATATCATCTTCGGTTATCGTCATTGCAATATACTTGGCATCTATATCTTTTATCTCTTCATTCGAAAGGAATCCGTTAAACGAACCTTCGGGATTTCCAAACGTCTCGTTAAATCCGTCGAGCGACATGAAGAGACCGAGACCGCTTATATAATCATATGTTCCGACTATCTTAAAAGTGTACTCGTCATCTGTATATCTTGCTTTAAGAGTTACGATATCGCCTGCTTTCAAATCGAATTTGCCGGCATAAGAGCTTGAAATCAGCACTTCGTTTTCGGACACTTTGCCGTTTAACGGGATAAGCTTACTGTCTTTGTCAAGACCGTAGATGCTAATAGGTTCGTTTACCCTCTTGCCGTCTATGGTGTAGAGAGTTTCCATGCTGAATTTCTCGGCACTTTCTGCTTTTGTCGTTATCTCGTTTCCGTCATCATCTTCCGTGGACTTAAGCACATACTGATATTTTGCAAACATGTCATCGGTCGCGTGAGCCTGATAGTTATCAAGCGTTGTGGGAAGTCCGAAGGCAAAAGACATAAGGAATACCACAAAATAAATACCGACGAAAAGAACGATGTAGTTGGGAATATTCTGTAAAAGAACTCTTAATCTGAATCTTGCGAGGAATTTAAATCTTGGAAGTCTCATTGCCTTTTTGCGCTTGCTAGTTTTAAGCTCTCTTCTTATGAACTTAAGGGGAGAGAGACGAAGCATGTACGCAACGGTTACGAAATTGATAAGTATCATCAGTATGACGGGAACGATGGTTGTCTTCACAAACGCCTCGTAATACCAGACTGTCTCGTATTTGGGAAGGCTGTAACTGTTGAAATACATGTTTACAACCGTGTTTTTAAAGAGCGTATATCCCAGAATATTTCCGACTATTGCTGCAAAAAGAGTTACCAGAACGGGTGTCGCCATATAATGTCTTATCAGTTCGCCCTTTGTATAGCCCGATGCACGAAGCGTTCCGATAGTGGTTGATTCTTTGGTAATCGTCGACATTATGGTCAGTGCAAACACAAATCCCAGAACGATTACAAGTATATAAAGAAGAACTCCGCCCATTTCCTTATCCGAACCCATATCATCGGGGGCAAAATGTACTGCCTGGTTAAGGTATTCGGGAACGTAATCCTGAAGGTCGTTTTCTTCTTTTACGGTCTGGGTAATGAGTGCACTCATAAAATCATCCGAGAGCTTTTTCTGCTCGGACTCATTTGAGAACGAATCAACATATTTGAATGCGTAGTTGTAATGAATTCTTCCGTTTACGCTGTCCCAGCCTTCTTTTGTAAGCATGGCAACGTCAAAACTTATCGCATCAAACATAAAATCCGTGTTCTTCTCATGAAGAGTGGCATAGTTGACATATGCCAGAAGACCTGTAATCGTAAACTCTTTGCCGCCGACTCTTATTTTGTCGCCGACTTTAAGTCCGCTGTTGTCCGCGTGCATTCTGTCAATCGCGATTTCATTTTCGTTTTCGGGCTTTCTGCCTTCATTGAAACTCGCCATATTGATGTAATCTTCGTAGGGGTAAATTCTGACTTTGCCGTCCGAATTGCCGTCGAGATTGTTGTCTTCGGTTACATCTTTGTAAAAGTTCTCATATAAAACAACGGGTGCTGCCTTAAAATTCTTCTCAGCCTCGAGTGTGGCTTTGGATTTTTTTGCATCCTGTTTGTCGAATTCTTCATTTATTTCATCTTCTGCTTCCTCGTAAGCTTCTTTTCTTGCTTTTTCCTTTTCATCCAGATATTCTTTGGATTTTAATGCTTCATCGATTGCGTCGGGTAGTACTTCTTCCACGGTCTTTTCGTAGTTTTCATCAAGTGCTTTTTCCACGGCTTCATCGATTTTTGCCTGTTTTTCTTCTTCGCTAATAAAATCAGCGTAAGGCGCCAGGGCTTTTTTTACTGCATCCGTGACATTTTTGGTGATTTCTTCTTTTACGGTTTTTCTGACTTCTTTCTCAACTTCTTCTTTTAAAGTCTTAGGGGCTTCTTCCTCGATTTTTTCATCAATTTCTTTGTGTGCTTCATCAATGAAGTATGCACGTAAATCCACCTTTTCGCCTGATTCGATGGCTTTTATTAATTCATCATCCGCTTTGTCTTCGAGTTCGAAATGTCCGTCCTCGAGTTTGTTCTCCTTGTTTAAGCGGTCTATCGAGATTAACATGCTGTGGTTGGCCACATACATTCCCGATACGAATCCGATAGTCATCGAGAGGAGAAGGAAGATTACCAGGTATTTTCTCCACTCCCCGAGAAGTTCTTTCGGAACTCTTTTTATAAGAGGATTTATGATTCTTTTCTTTTTTTCTTTCATATCATTTTCTCTTTCTTTTTTAGTTATAAGAGGATGAGGTGTCATTTACCAGTCAAGTTCCATTGCGGAAATCTTGTTTTCATTCATATCGTTGTGACGAACCATTCCGTCCCTTAATTTGATGACGTG
>JAILRA010000008.1 GCA_024698715.1 Lachnospiraceae bacterium | reverse complement strand
GATTTTTTCTTCTTTGAACGTCTGCTCAAGACAACGCTCTGAAGAAGAATGAAGAAACATAACATTCCGCCGGTCGTGATGCTCTGCCACCAGGGATCGTTAAGTCCGCTGGAAACTACTATCTTTTTGATGGTGGTAAGTGTCATTGTTCCGAAGAATGTACCGAATACATTACCTACACCGCCTGTAAGAAGAGTTCCGCCTATAATGGATGAAGCGATCGCGTTCATTTCCATTCCGGCTGCATTCGTGGCATTTCCGGCTCCGGTATGCATCATGAATACATATCCCGAGATACCGCTTAAGATACCGCTCAAAACATAGGTCATAAATCTGGTTCTTTTAACATTGATACCGAGCATCAGAGCACTGGTCTGATTACCTCCTATCGCGTAGAATCCTCTTCCGAGACGATGGAACTTAAGAAGAAGGAAGATAACGATAAGGCAGACAAGTGCCACAACAACTCCGAGTTCCACACGGGCCGGTACGACATTGCCGTTCTTTGCCGTATATCCGAGCCAGGGAATAACTATCTTTACATCGCGAAGTCTCGCAAAAGCTTCATGTTCAACTTTCTGAGGATTAACCGAAAGGATCGTAGTCATGCCTCTCGCAAAGAACATGCCGGCCAGCGTTACTATGAAAGGCTGTATTTCAAGGTAACTTATCAGGAATCCGTGTACCAGACCGAAAGCCAGTCCTATTCCAAGTGCCAGAAGTATAGAAACAAAAATGTTTCCGCCTTTGTTAAGATACAGTACACAGCTCATTACAACGAGGGAAGTTACCGCGCCGACGCTGATATCGATGCCGCCCGCTATCATTACTATCGTAAGTCCGCAGGATACGATGATAAGGCTGGCATTGTCGTTTAACATGTCAAATACCTGCTGTGCATGAAGGAATCCGCCTTTAAGAAAAACTATTGCCAGCAGATACATTACAACGAAAATACATATTGTAATGGTCATAAGAAGTTGAGTATCTGTCAGCGGTTCCCTGCGAAATCTTTTTTCTTTGTTCATATCAATCCGCTCCTTTCACAGATACTTTGGGTTTTCGGTTTTTGAGATTCGTCATAAGCTTCTGGAATTTCGCTTTGATCACGGGAGAACCGATAACTACCAAAAGAATGATAACGACAGCTTTGTATGCCTTAACGTCGGTTGATGAAACCTTCATGGCATAAAGTGTTATCGTAAGCATCTGAATTACATATGCACCAATGATACTGCCGCTTATCTTGAATTTTCCGCCGCCCAGGCTGTTTCCGCCGATCGCAACGGCAAGGATCGTATCCATTTCAACATCCAGAAGAAGCGTTTCGTGGTTGATAAGTCCGAGACGGCTTACTCCGATCGTTCCGGCAACCGCCACGCAAAGCCCGAGGATTATGAATGACAAAAGCTTTATAAATGTAGAATTGATACCGTTAAGTCTTGCCGCGCTTCCGTTGATTCCGACGGACTGTGTGAAAAGTTCGAGGGACGTAAAATGGAAAACAAGTTTAAAGATGATCGCTACGGCTATAACTATGAGAACCGGTGTGGGAACGGGGATACCCGGGATAAAACTTCCGATACCTGTTATTATCGGTGAACTGACTGTAGGAGTTGCACCGCCGTTGATCCAGTATGCTATGGAACGACCGCAGGTATAAAGGATCAGCGTCGCGATCATCGGCTGGATCTTGAATACCGCAACAAGTGTTCCGTTAAATGATGCAAATATCATCGCTACCAGACAAGCCATCAGAAATCCGAGGATAACTATCGGTGCATTGATAACGCTTGCGGATTTTAATACTTTGACGAAAGCACTTCCCGCAATGGCTGCCATGGCACCGACCGAAATATCCTGTCCGCCGCAGGCCGCCGTTACAAGAGTCATACCCATTGCGAGGACTGCAAGTTCACTCGCTCCGTTTATGATACTTATAAGGTTTCCCGCAAGTACTATATTACCGTCATTGTTATGCTGGATTGCAATGCTGAAAAATGACGGGTCTCTTATCAAATTGAAAATTACCAGAAGGCAGATGGCGATGATCGGAATGGTAAGCTGTCCAAGCCCGCCTTTAAAGATTTTTTTAAATTTACTCTTCATTTCCGGCTTCTCCTCCCGCTATAGTCTTCATAACCTGTGCCTGATTAAGATCCGAGCCCGTAAGTTCACCGACGATATGTCTGTCTCTCATGACGATGAGACGGGAACATGTACGGAGCATCTCTTCAACTTCCGATGAAATGAACGTTACGCTCACTCCGTCTTCCGCAAGTTTAAGCACCAGTTTCTGAATCTCAAGTTTGGTTCCGACATCGATACCTCTGGTCGGCTCATCGAGGATAAGATAATCCGGATGAGTGAGCAGCCATCTGGCAAGGATAACCTTCTGCTGATTACCGCCGCTCAGAGAACCGATGGGTGTCTCGCGGCTTGCTGTCTTAATGTTCAGAACCTTAATGTATTCATCCGCAAAAGCTTCCGCTTCGCTTCGGCTGATGGGTTTGAAAAATCCTTTCATGACCTGAAGTGCAAGGATGATATTCTCCCTTACGCTGAGCTCGGCAATGATACCGTCTCTTTTTCTGTCTTCAGCCAGATATCCGATCCCGTGCTTCATGGCATAGATCGGTTTTGTGATCTTAACGTTTTCGCCCTTTATAGTTACGTTGCCGCCGTTAACCTTATCGGCACCGAATATAGCCCTGACACTTTCGCTTCGTCCCGAGCCGAGCAGACCGGTAAATCCGTTAACCTCACCTTTATGAATGGTAAAATCAAAAGGCAGTGCATCGCTGCTCGAAAGAGATTTGGCTTCATAAAATATATCTTTTTCGTCAAAATGTTTTTCCTCGACTTCTCCGAAGGAACTCAGTTCATCGAGATCCTTTCCGATCATCTTGGCAACAAGCTCTACCTGCGGAAGATCTTCGATCAGATATTCTCCCACAAGTTCTCCGTTTCTTAAAACCGTTATACGGTCACATACCTCATAAACCTGTTCAAGGAAATGGGTAACAAATATGATTCCGACGCCCTGACTCTTAAGATCTCTCATAAGGTCAAAGAGCATATTAACTTCTTTGTCATCAAGCGAAGATGTAGGCTCGTCAAGAATAAGAACCTTACACTTCATATCCACCGCACGTGCGATGGCAACCATCTGCTGAACCGCCAGAGAACAGCTTCCGAGCTGCTGTGTGCTTCTGGCCGGTATTCCAAGCTCTCCGAGGATCTTATCCGCTCTTTTTTCAAAATATTTATGGCGGACAAGTATGCCTTCTTCTCTGCCGATGAACATATTCTCGGCAACGGTAAGGTTCGGGCAGAGGGTTATTTCCTGGTAAACCGTACTGATACCGTTATTCTGTGCATCCTGCGGCGAATGGATATTTACCTTCTCGCCTTCCACGGTTATCTCACCGCCGTCGCTCTGATAAACACCGGTAAGGATCTTTATAAGAGTGGATTTTCCCGCACCGTTTTCGCCCATAAGCGCATGTATCTCACCTTTTCTTAAAGTGAAATCCACATCGCTTAATGCCTTAACCCCCGGAAAAAGCTTATTTATATGACGCATTTTCAGCAAGCAATTTTCCTGCATATGTTTTTTACCTCACTAATTGCTAATGTAGCACATTCCAACTAGGCTCGTGAAAAACCTCGTTAAGTGCTAATGTAACACATTCCAACTAGGCTCGTGAAAAACCTCGCCAAGTACTCATGTTAAAACGCAGCCGGGCGTTGGCCCAGCTGCGTTGTTTTATCGGTTGATCTATTATTCACCTAAACCGTATGTATCAATATCACTCTGGGTAAGACTCTTAGCATCAAATCCTTTTTCTTCATTGATGATCTTCTTCTCAGTAACTGTTCTCTTTCCCTGGATGATATCGCTGATGATCTGAGCCTGGAAAGGTGAACACTGTCCGTCGTAGTTCCACTTGCCTGCAAGGAGTTCTCTTAAAGCCCACTTGTTGCAGTCAAAGCCCATTACGATAACGTCGCCGTCTACACCGTGTGTAATACCTGCTTCGTCAAGCGCTGCTACAGCACCTTTAGCCATACCGTCGTTCTCTGCGTAGATTACGTTGAAGCTGTCACCGCTGTTGATAACGGATTCAACGATCTTCTTAGCTTCTGCTTCATCCCATGTAGCTGTCTGCTGAACAACTTTGTTCATCTTGCCTGATGCGAACTGAGCATCAAGAGCACCTGTACGGCCGATCTGAGCATCGGAACCCATAGCACCCTGGATATGGATTACGTTGTATTCGGGAAGATCCTGATCGAGTAACCACTGAACTGCTGTGTCGCCTTCTGCACTCATGTCAGAAACAACTGCTGCTTCGTAAAGACTTTCATCAACATCGATCATACGGTCGAAGAGATAAACTTTAATTCCTGCTTCCTGAGCTTTCTTCAAAACTTCGTCCCAGCCTGTTGTCTCTGCAGCGGAGATAAGAAGATAGTCAACACCTTCTGTGATGAATCCCTGAGCTGCCTGAAGCTGTTCGTCGTTCTTTAAGCTGTAAGCTGTTTTGAGTTCGTAACCGTTAGCTGCGCTGAAAACGGATTCCATGTCTTTTACGTTTGCTTCACGATAACCTGATTCTGAAGGGGGGTTGTTTACCACACCTACTTTGATGGTTCCGCTTGAAGGAGCTTCAGCTACTGTAGCTGTGCTTCCCGAATTATCCGATCCGCCGGATGTACTTCCCGCATTAGTTGTTCCGCCGCCTGATGTGCAGGCACTGAACAACAAACTCATCATGACTGATCCAACCAAAACCAATGATCCAAACTTTTTTTTCATCATCTTTGTTTTTCCTCCTTTAAATTATAGTCATTTGCGACTGTTTGAATGTATGATATCGCAAGGACCCCGGGAGGTAAATCAACGATAATATTGTCTTGGTTGAAAATAATATTGAATTTTTTACCTGTATTTCAAAAAAGTTAAAAATTATTCTATTCCGGTTGATTTTGATACTGCAATCGGTATTCCGAAGGAGTAAGACCGGTATTTTTCTTAAATATATAACTGAAATAATGCGAATCGTTATATCCCGTTTCTTCAGCTATCTGGGAACTTCTAAGCTGTGTTGTACGAAGGAGTTCTTTGGCCTTGTTGATCCGAAGGTATATCAGGTATTCCGTAAAAGTCTGTCCGGCATGCTGAGAAAAAACGGTCGAAAAACGGCTCTTGCTCATATTGACTTCTTTTGCCACATCCTGAAGCATGAGGTTCGGATTGGAATAATTTTTCGACATATAAAGTTTTGCTTCATTGATAATGGAAGGCACTTTCGTTTCGTCAGCCACCTCTCCCATTTCCCTTACACCGAGAATGATGGTCTGCTCTTCGGTCCTGTCGGCAAGAAGATGTCTTATGTGTCTTGCACTCTTGAAGCTGTTCAGTATTTTCTCCGGGTTATCCACAATTTCACCTATACCTATGTGGATCTTTTCACAACCCGCTCTTTCGAGTTCTCTTGCCAGAGACGCGGCAAAAGCATAAGCCCTCTCTTCCGCATCGTCCGCCGTATCACCGATCACCAGAAGACGCGTTCCCGTCCGGCTCGCAGATGACAAAGCTATCCCGCCGCTGCTCTCCGCCAGTATCGCCGCTGCTTCCTGACCGCTTTCAACCGGTGAGAACGCTGCATCGGTCACCGCATAAAAAGGTGCCGGGAAAGGACATCCCATGGAAGCGAGCTGCTTTAAAACATCATGTGCGTCTTTTTCGGAAGCTTCGTCCGAGAAAAGGGATCCCACGAGTTTTTCTTTTAAGAATCTGCCGCCCGTCTCCATTCTCGCACGAAGACTTGCCGCATGCTCAAGCGTATTTCTTTCTTCTTTTAACTGCGCGCTGACCTTATCGAGAGCTTCCCTGAGTTCTCCGGAATTGATCGGTTTTAAAAGATATTCCCTGACACCGAGTTTGATGCACTGTCTCGCATATTCGAATTCGTCATATCCGCTTAAAACGATTATCCCGATCCACGGCATCTGCGAACGCAGTATCCTGCAAAGTTCCAGACCGTCCATAAACGGCATCTTTATATCGGTTATGACTATATCGGGGTTGGTGTCTCTTATAATAGGAAGAGCCATCTCTCCGTCGGGTGCTTCTCCGACTAAAGTATAGGGGGTATCATCCCACGGAAAGGATTCTCTTATTCCCTCTCGTATAACAATTTCATCATCAACCAGAAATACTTTCATTCTCGAATATCTCCTCTTTTGTTCTTCGCGGAACCCTGAAACTTACTTCTGTTCCACCGGAGTTGCTTTCTATCTTTAATCCGTCAGGAAGGTTGTAATAAAGACGGATACGCATATTTACATTGACCAGACCGAATCCGCCGCCTCCGCCTTCGGAAACCGTCGGCTGTCCTTTCTTCATTCGCTCGTTCAGATCTTCGAGCTGTTCGTTGGTCATTCCGGATCCGGTGTCTTTTACGCTGAAAAGAAGAAAACCGTCATCCTCCTTAACACTCACGAATATCTTTCCGCCGCCTCTTTTGATCTTGATTCCGTGATAAAGAGCATTCTCAACCAGGGGCTGTAAAAGGAGCTTCAATACATAATAATCTCCGATCTCATCGGGAATATCGATCTCGTAATTCATGATGTCGCGGTATCTGGTCTGCTGGATCTTAAGATATCCTTCAATATGTTTCTTTTCCTGACTGATCGGGATCCAGTCCGCACCGGAAGAGAGCGAGATCCTGAAAAAATCGCTCAGAGCGCTGGTCAGGAAAATAACTTCAT
The DNA here is from genome assembly GCA_024698715.1 of Lachnospiraceae bacterium. Lineage (GTDB taxonomy): Bacteria > Bacillota > Clostridia > Lachnospirales > Lachnospiraceae > UBA3766. The sequence goes on along the minus strand of JAILRA010000008.1, from coordinate 14,687 downwards.
CCTTTTCGCCTGCCTCCGCCTTCCATACGATGGCATCGAGCGTATTATATAAGAAATGGGGATTTATCTGTGCCTGAAGGGTTCTGAGTTCCGCTTTTCTAAGATTCCTTGCATCACGCTCACTCTTTTTAACCATGGTCTCAAGTCTGTCCGCCATGGTGTTAACCTGCTTCGTCAGGTTTCGCAGTTCGGTAACTTCCGTCTCTGTAAGTCTGGCATCAAGTGTTCCTTCCGCAAGTTTGGCGGTAACTTCCTCGAGTCGTTCGATGGGGTGTCTTACGAAATCCGCAGTCCTTTTCATGGATCTGTTTCTTTCGAGCAGAGCGATCACAACTATCAGAACTTCCACCGCGGCCGTCGCGATAATGATGATCATAAGGCTCACGGACATCTTTGCGGTCGACTGGATCTCCTGTGCGATGTAGTCGTTTAGCATACTGTCGACAAGATCCGCCACACTTCTTAGCTCCCTTAAAACATCTTCGTTTTCCACAACGGGAACCTGATCGTTGATGTTTTTTCTTATCTTATTAACATAGTTTTCGAGAGTATCCATTGTTCTGGAAGCCACTATAAGGGAAAGCTGATTTTCCTCGGCGGTACGTTTCGCTACCGCATCAATGGTGTCTTCCACTTCATGTATCCTGTTGTAAATATCGCTGTCTTTAAAAGTCTCGCTGCCGGAAACAATGTTCCATGCCTTTCCGGTTATATCGTCCACAACAACGGTCTTAAGGCTTGCGATCGTTTCCATACGCTCGATGGCGCTGTGGTATTTCCATGCATAAAGCAACATCAAAACGAGACTGATAATAATGGGAAAAACCAACATTAATACCAGTCTGTGACTTAGATCGTTTATTCGTCCGAGAATACTTTTTTCTTTTTTGATCTTCTCCATCCTAATCCTTAATAACCTCTCGGTCCGATCTCCGATAAATTCATTTCATCCGAAAAAACCTGCTCTTCGGGATGGATTATCCCTTCGACTTTTTCTCCGGCTTTGAGTTTTATCGCCGTCTCCATAACCTCTTTGCCGAGTTTGGGCGTACATTCAACAACGCAGTTTATCTTGCCTTCTTTTAAGACATCGATCGCATCCTGACCTCCGTCGATGGATATGATGATAATATCCTTCCCTGGGATAAGTCCCTTCTTTTCTATCTCGGGCAGGGCACCAAGGGTCATCTCATCGTTGTGGCTGTAGACCACATCGATCTCGTCGCCGTATTTTTCAAGAAGGGAACGCATGCATTCTTCGCCTCGGCTCTTAATGAAATCACCGTCAATGCTCTCGAGGATCACCATTCTCTCGTCATTTGCAATGGCATCCGCAAAACCGGCCTGACGCTGACGCATCGGAGTCGAATTGTCGGTACCCGTGATCTCAACGATGTTCAAATGATCCAGACCGAGGCTGTCCGCCTTCCTTATAAGATACTCTCCGGCCATCAGTCCTTCTTTATAAAAATCCGCTCCGATAAGGCAGGTGGTAAGACCTTCCTGTTCGGTGCTTATGTCTCTGTCCACGAGAATTACAGGAATTCCGGCCTCTTTTGCTTCCAAAAGAACATTGTCCCAGCCGTCTTCCACGATGGGCGAAAATGCGATAACATCCACCTGATATGCTATAAAACGTCTGATGGCAGCGATCTGGTTTTCCTGCTTCTGATTGGCGTTTTCAAACATCAGGGAAACACCGTAGTTTTCGGCCTGTTCCTCAATGTCACGGGTGTTACCGAGTCTCCACGCGCTCTCGCTTCCTATCTGGGAAAACCCTAAAAGAATGCTCGGTTCGCCTTTCTGACCTGCCCCGTTCTGACAGCCCGCGATCAGGGAAACCGCCAGAAAAAGACATAATATCGCGCGAAACGATCTGAATATTCCGTTGTTTTTTCTGAATTTGGGATGATCTTCCCCTTGAGATTTTTTCATTTGCCAACCCCGCAATAACCCCGAATTAATGCTTTTTCCACATGGTAGGTATGAAAAGAAGCAAGATCGGATAAAGTTCCAGTCTTCCCGCCAACATATCAAATATGAATACTATTTTGGAAATGTAATTGAATCCCGCAAAATTACCGGTCGGTCCGACAACCTCAAGACCGGGTCCGATATTGTTCATCGTAGCGAGAACGGCCGTAAAATTCGTAACCATGTCGTATTTGTCAATGGATACGATAAATACCGAACCGAAATAGATGAACGCAAAAAGGATAAAATAAACGCAGACGCTCTTTACGACAGCTTTATCCACGGTCCTGTCATCCAGTCCCACGGCTTTGACGCTTCTCGGATGGATAAAAGAGTTGATCTCCTGACGGATCGCCTTGAATACGATAAGTACCCTCGAAAACTTAAGTCCGCCGCCGGTACTGCCCGCGCAAGCACCCGTTAACATCAGTAAGATCAAGATAGTCTTTGAAAGTGAAGGCCAGGTGTTAAAATCACAGGTGGCGAATCCGGTCGTCGTAATGATCGATGCAACCTGAAATGCCGCATCCGTGAGCGCATGTCCGAAATTGTCATACATTCTGAAAATATTTAAAGTAATGACGGTAACGGAAAGAAAAATGACTATAATATACGTTCTTACTTCTTCAATCCTTAATATGCTCTTGAATTTACGCGCAATGATAAGGAAGTATACGTTAAAGTTGATACCGTAAAGTATCATGAATACAGTAACATTCCATTTGATGAGCGTGCTGAAATCCGCAATACTTGAATTGTAAATACCGAAACCGCCGGTACCCGCGGTCGCAAACGAGGTACATACCGCTTCGAAAGGTCTCATTCCCATAGCCCAGAGTGAAATGATCTGAACCAGAGTCAAAAAAATATAAATAACATAAAGGATCTGGGATGAATCCTTCATCTTCGGAACGAGTTTTCCGACTACCGGTCCGGGGCTTTCCGCACGAAGAAGATGCATGTTTACTCCGCCGACCATGGGCATTACCGCGAGAAGGAATACAAAAATACCCATACCGCCGATCCAGTGAGAAAAGCTTCTCCAGAAAAGTGCGGAATGGCTCATGGCTTCCACATCGGTAAGAATGGTGGCTCCCGTGGTGGTAAATCCCGATGCCATCTCGAATACCGCATCAATATAATTGGGTATTTCCCTTGAAATAAAGAGAGGGAGAGCTCCCGTAAGACTCATCAGAAACCACGCAAGTCCCACGCTCGCAAAACCTTCTTTTGCAAAAAACTGGGTATTCTTGGGCTTTTTGAAGGAAGCCAGCATGCCGCCGAGTATCCCCAGAAATGATACAAGAAAATATACCCACCATGTTTTTTCACGATAAAACAACGCAACAGCACCCGGTAAAGCCATAAATGCCGATTCGATGGCTATAACTCTGCCGAGAGTATATATTATGATCGCTATATTCATATCTTCCTCTGTAACGACCGATCAGATCAGTTCGCAATAATGTCTTTTATGTCGCTTAGGCCGCTCTTTGTCGTTACGACAATAACGGTATCGCCTTCCTGAATGACGCTCTGACCTTTTGGGATGATGATCGTGCCTCTTCGGTTGATACATCCAATCAGAATGTCACGCTTTAAACTTAACTCCATAAGAGGAATGCCGATGACCGGAGCTCCCCTTAAGATCTTAAATTCCAGTGCCTCGACTCTTCCGCCGTTCAATTTGATGAGTGTCTCAACATTGCTTCCGATGGAATTCTGCATGGCTCTTACATACGAAACTATGTAATCGGCTGCGATCTTCTCGGGATAGATAAGGCTTCCGAGGCTGAATGTATTGATAATGTCGTCAAAAGATATCCTGTCGATCTTGGTAACGACTTTTCCTTCTGTTTTGGTCCTTGCAAAGAGCGAGAGGAAGATATTCGTCTCGTCTATGCCGGTAAGGGAAACGAACGAATCGCATCCGTTAATTCCCTCTTCGATAAGTATTTCCTGATTGGTGGCATCTCCGTTTATGATGGTCGCCTTCGGAAGGGTTTCGCTCAGGGTCTCGCATTTGTCTCTGTCCTGTTCGACGATCTTTACCCTTATGCCCATCTTAAGAAGGATCTCCGCCAGATAATAAGTCATCCTTCCGCCGCCGATGATCATGGTATCTTTCACCTGATGGGTATCATATCCTACTTTGGTAAAGAATTCACGGGAGTTGACTGCCGATGCAACAATGGTGATCTTGTCTCCCGCACGAAGGATAAAAGCACCGTTCGGGATGAAAATATCGTCGCCACGTTCAACCGTGCAGATAAGGATATCGGAAAGCACCCTTTTTGAAACCTCGATAAGAGTCTTATCAACAAAAGGTGAATCTTCGTTGATAACAAGATTTAAAAGTTCAACCCTGCCTTTGGCAAATGTATCGATCTTGTCCGCCGAAGGGAATCTTAACAGTCTGGAGATTTCCACCGCAGCCGCATACTCGGGATTGATGATCATCGAAAGTCCGAGTTCGTCTTTGATATACTGTATCTCTTTGCTGTAGAGCGGGTCCCTTACTCTGGCTATCGTATTGCAGTTACCTGCTTTCTTTGCGAAAAGACAGCAGAGCAGATTGATCTCATCCGACCCTGTGACCGCTATCAGAAGATCCGTCTTTTCGACATCGGCATCTTTCTGAACGGAATAACTTGCACCGTTTCCGATAATGCCCATAACGTCATAATTGTTGGTTATGTCCGTTATCACATCCTGATTTTTGTCTATTACCGTTATATCGTGTTTTTCGATAACAAGCTGCTTGATAATGGATAAACCGATCTTGCCGCAGCCCACTATGATTATCTTCATTCTGTCTTTCTCTCTCCTTGAGAATCATATTGCCGAAATTCCACTGTGATCTTCGGGGATCTTTTATTACTTCCAGGCGGTATATTCCGTTACGTTCCTTACCGTCTCACCGTCGATCTGAAGTGCCGTGGGATGGTCGAATTTGACCGTTATCTTCTTTCCGGCCTTAACCGCAACGAGTTTCTTGTTGTTCACATGCTCGCCCTTAAATATAGCGGGAAATCCCATAAGGGTTCCGATCCTGCCTTTATCCTTGAATACCATGCAAGTTAGGCTGTCGGAAAGTCTGTCCTGTTCGGGTGCGGCTTTCATTCCTCCACCGTAATAACGTCCGTTCATTGCAGAGGCGATCCATGCTTTTTTGTATTCGACCGTCTCTCCGTCCACGGTGATCCATGCATGAGGACATTTGAATTTGAAAAGTACTATTTTGATGGAAAGCGATGTATAGTTTATATCCTTCTTTCCTGCCGCTTTCATATCGTCGGCCATTTCGCAGCATACACCGTCCACACCGAATCCGATACCGTTTAAGAACTTGTATTCTTTTCCGTCGATGCTGACGGTGGGAATATCCTTTAAAAACTTCTTGATGGAAGGCATCTCGGAATCGTCATAATTTTCCTTGATGTCCCTGTAAAAATCGTTTCCGTTTCCTGCGGGATAAAGCAGTATATCGCAGGGAATGTCGTAAGGAGCCGTAAAATTGGCAAATTTGTTAAGTGTACCGTCGCCGCCGCAGAGAATGATAAGATCATCCCCGGTGAGCTTGGAAACAAATTCTTTTGTATCAATTCCCACTACGTTTACGGCCTCGTATTCGCCGCTTATCTTATTCTTTAATTCCTCGACGGTTTCCTTTCCTTTTCCGTTGTTGGACAGTTCGTTGTACAAAACATACTGCATGTTTTTCCCCCTTGAATAAAACTGCAATAAGGTAACCGAAAAAATCGGTTACCTTACAAATAATCGTAACTAATTAAGCGTTATTAACTTCTTTCTGCCCGTCATCCTCGTCTTCGTCATAGTATGCGAGGGAACTTCCGCAGTACTGACAGAATTTGGCACCGTTATTCACGCCCATGCAATAAGGGCAGTTGGCGTAGTATCTTTTATCCTGAATGACGTCACGTTTGGTCTCTTCCTGCTGGGCTTTGAGTCTCTCAATCTCAACCTGATATTCGGCCTGCTGTCTGGCGAGCTCCGCCTGTTGTTCAGCCTGCTGCCTTGCGATCTCTGCCTGCTGTTCGGCCTGTTTTTCCGCAAGTTTGATCTGGCTGTTCTCGTGCATCTTGTTAACGATCGCAGCACTCGCAACTCCGACTCCGGCACTCACCGCGCTTCCGACAAGCGACCCGAGCAAACCGCCTCCGCCGCCTCCCCTGGATCTGTGGATCTTAGGTCCGTTGTTGATGTTTATATTGATCGGCGAAATGGGCGATGACGAAACGGTAGGTCTGAACGGTGTCGAAGAAAATCCCGACATGGGTTTAGCAGGTTTCGGCATTCTGGCTCCGGGGATCCTGTGTCCTACTCCCGGTCTTCCGCCTCGTGATTGTCCAAATGGCATCTTTTTTCCCTCCAATTAATATCACTAAAATTTTAACATATTTGACCTTATAGTCAATACCGACAGGCTCTTTAAACTACCTTGAAATTCCGATTTCATCGAGATATCTTCTCTGTTTTTCTTCCATCACTTCTGCTTCTTTTTCTTCCATGTGATCGTATCCGAGAAGATGGAGCATACTGTGTGCTATAAGAAAAGCATACTCTCTTTTGACCGAATGTCCGAAATCCGAAGCCTGACTTATGATCCTGTCTTTATTAAGACATATCTCACCGAGGATGAAAAGTTCCGTTTCCGGATTCATGGACATTTCAATAAGTTCGTCCAGTCCCTCGTTTTCGTAATCAGCGGGTTCGTCCCACTCAAGATTCGGGAATGAAAGAACATCCGTCGTCTGATCGATACCTCTGTATTCTCTGTTGTATTCCCTCACTTCTTCGGAATCCGTAAGAAGAATATCCACTTCACATTCATAAGGAAATCCTTCTTTGTCGAGAATATGATCTACGACTTCCTCCGCGATCTTCTGTTTGTCAAAATCGGTTTCAAATTCGATGTTTTCTTCGATAATAACCATGTCAGTTCCTTTGTTTTCAATTATATTTTAATTTAATACGCGATAATATCGTTCTTTTCGAAAAATATGCGGGCATTTTTCCTTATTTTCGGAGAATCAGCCCGAGAGACTCTCGTCTTCGGCCCACTGACTCAAATACAGTTCTTTATAGAAACCGCCGGCGTTCATTAGTTCGTCGTGACTTCCCTGTTCAATGATATTGCCGTCCTTCATGACCAGAATGATGTCCGCGGTCTTAATGGTCGACAGGCGGTGTGCGACTATAAAGCTTGTCTTTCCCTTCATCAGACGGGCAAATGCATCCTGAACCTTTAATTCCGTTCTGGTATCGATGGAACTTGTCGCTTCATCAAGGATTAGGATCGGCGGGTTCATGAGCATGACCCTTGCAATGCAAAGAAGCTGTTTCTGACCGTTTGAAAGATTGCCGCCGTCCTCGGATATCTCGGTATCGTAGCCTTTCGGGAGCCTCATGATAAAGCTGTGCGCATGGCATTTTTTGCACGCTTCGATCACTTCTTCGTCGCTGAATTTCTGTCCGAGCGTGACATTGTCTTTGATCGTGCCTTTTCTTAGCCAGGTTTCCTGCAATACCATGCCGAAGTTTTCTCTGTATGCCTGTCTCGTATAATCCTTTATGCTCTCGTCATCCATCAGGATATCGCCGCTGTTTACCTCGTAAAATCTCATAAGAAGATTGATGAGAGTGGTCTTTCCGCATCCCGTCGGACCGACGATCGCGATCCTTTTTCCCTTGTTTACTTTAAGAGAAAAGTTTTCTATGAGCTTCTGTTCGGGCACATATGAAAATCCGATGTCCTTAAAATCAATTACGTTAAAATCTTTTTTCTTTTCCGTCTTTGCGTCTTCTTTTTCGGTGATCTCGTTTTCGCAAAGAAGTTTCCTGATCCTTTCGGCACAGGCAAGCGCATTCTGAAACTCCGTCAGAACACCGGATATTTCGTTAAACGGTTTGGTGTACTGATTCGCATACGATAAGAAGATCGTCAGTTCGCCGACCGTAAGACCATGGGTAACTATGATCGATATCGAACCGAAAATCGCAACCGCAGCGTAAACGAGCGAGTTCACGAATCTGGTCGAAGGGTTGGTGAGGGATGAGAAAAAAGTTGCTTTAAGGGAAGCTTTTTTCAGCCTTTCGTTCATTTCCTTAAACTTTTCAAGATTATCGTCTTCTTTTGCAAAAGCCCTTACAATCTTCTGATTGGCAACCATTTCGTTGATGAACGAAACCTGCGTGCTTCTTTCTTTGGTCTGTACGGAAAAAAGATTGTAGGTTTTCTTTGAAACAAATCCTGCCACGAAAAACGAAAGCGGGGTGACGAGAACGACCACGAGCGTGATCTTCCAATTCATAAGGAGCATGAACGCGAGCGTTCCGAGAATCGTAAGAACTCCCGTGAAAAACTGGGTGAATCCCATCAGAAGTCCGTCGGAAAGCGTCTCCACATCCGCTATCATTCTCGATACCAGGTCTCCGCTCTGATGATAATCAATGTAGGAAACCGGAAGTTTGTGTATCTTGCCCATCACGTCTTTTCTTATCTCATACACAACTCCGCTCGTTAAGCGGTTGTTGGAAAGACTTAAGAAGAACTGTGCCGCGATCGTTACCGCGATAACTATGAGCGCACGGAAAATGATCCCTTTTAATCCCTCAAAATCGACATTTCCGGCATCGATAACCAGATCGATACCGCGACCTGTAAGAATGGGAATATAAAGAGAACCCGCAACCGTCAGAACGGCGCAGAAGATCGTGGCAGCCAGAAGATACCATTTTTTAAAAACGTATTTCATTAAAAAAGAAAATGTCGTTTCGTTCTTTTTCAACCGTATTTCTCCGTATTTATTCAAACTGATTCGGGAAACTGTGAATTATAGATTTCCCTGTATACTTCGCAGGATCTAAGAAGCTCTTCGTGTTTTCCGCATCCTGCCATTTCGCCGTCGTCCAATACCAGTATCAGGTCCGCGTCCATTATGCTTGCGGCTCTTTGCGATACGATGAATGTTATCGCATTCTCCGAAAGTTCTCTGATGCCGGCTCTGACATTTTTCTCCGTAACATAATCGAGCGCCGAAGTCGAGTCATCCAGGATCAGTACTTCGGGTTCTTTTACGAAAGCTCTCGCAATGCAGAGTCTCTGTCTCTGACCGCCCGAGAAATTCTTTCCGCCCTCGGATACTTCGGCTTTAAGAGCACCGTCTTTTTTGTAAACAAAATCATATGCACAGGCTCTCTTTAAGCTCAGATCCATTTCTTCTTCGCTTGCTTCCTTCTTTCCCCAGCGAAGATTGTCTTCTATGGTACCGGAAAACAGGACCGCGGTCTGAGGAACCGCTCCGATATGATCTCTCATGAACTTCGTCATGGCCAAAACGGTGTTTTCGCCGGTTTCCGTTGTTTCGGGATCCTTTTCGCCTTCTTTATAACCGGGTGCAAGCTCTTTCAGATCTTTTCCGTTTACGAGCACATCGCCTTTTGTAGATCCGTAATATCCGCAGATGAGATTTACAAGGGTTGTCTTTCCGGAACCCGTACCGCCGATGATCCCGACGATCTCACCTTTCTTTGCCTTAAATGAGATATCCTTTAACGATTCCTTGCCGGCACCGGGATATGTAAAATCAACCTTTTTGAATTCTATGCTCTCAACGGATACCGCTTTGTCGGAATTGCCGTCCGCGTTTTTCTCGCTTTCCGCGGATCCGCTTTCTTCATCAAGCATCTCGGAAATTCTCTGTGCGCAGGCTACCGACTTGGTCATCGTAATGATAAGGTTGGCAAGTTTGATAAGTTCGACCAAAATCTGAGCCATGTAGTTAAGAAGTGCGACCAGTGCGCTTCTTTCGATAATGCCAGTATTTACTTCTTTTGCTCCGAAATAAAGAATGGCAAGAGTCGCAACATTTACGATAAGGAATGTCGCGGGATTCATGAAGGCGGTCACCCTTCCCGCAGCAAGGGAAATGAATTTTAATGCCGAAGTCTCTTTATCAAAGGCTTCCGTTTCCTCGTCATCACAGTTAAATGCCCTGATAACCCTGACACCCGTCAGATTTTCCCTGGTCTTGACCGTGACATTGTCAAGTGTACTCTGTACTTTTTTGTAAAGGGGAATGCTTTTTAAAAGAACGGCAAAAACGACTACAAACAGAACGGGTACGCAGACCGTAAAAATGAGCGCACCTTTAACGTCCACAACAAATGCCATGATCACGGCACCGAATACTATAAAAGGTGAACGAAGGAACAGTCTTAAGAAAAGATTGACGCCGGTCTGAAGCTGATTGACATCCGACGTGATCCTCGTGATAAGCGTGGATGTGCCGTATTTTTCGAGTTCGGAAAAAGTCCGTTTCTGAATGTTTTTGAATATCTCTTCGCGAACGGTCGCTCCGAATCCCATGGCTGCTTTGGCCGCAAAATACTGAGCCGTCACCGCACAAGTTAATCCGATGAGGGCCAGAAGGACCATTATCCCGCCCATCTTCAGAACATAATGTGTATCCGATCTGTCAATTCCGTTGGATATTATGCTCGCGATAACAAGCGGAACAAACAATTCAAAAGTAGCCTCGGTCAGCTTAAAGAGCGGACCGAGAATACTCTCTTTTATATACGGTTTTAGATATTTCAGCAGTTTTTTCATCCGGTTTTTCCGAAGAATATATTCTTCATGTTCAGTTTCCGAGTATTTTATTCAGATCATCTCTGAAAATCCGATAATCTTCCATAAAACTCTCGTAATTATTCTCTATGAAAGTGCTGTCTTCGTTCTCGCAGGCTTTTTCGATCTCATATGCCTTTTGTGAGAGTTCCGAGGCACCTATTGTCTTTGAAGTACTTTTAAGTGCATGGATGGTAATCCTCATATCCTTATAGTTTCCGGATTTGAATGTTTCATCCAGCACTGCCTTTTTCTCTTCATAGGCGGCTGTATATTCATTCAGGATGCTGACATAAAAGCTTTCCTCTCCGCCGCAGAAGAAGATACCCGATTCAACATCGACAATACCGCTCTTTCTTAATCTTTCGATGATCTTTTTTGTGTTTTGATCTTCCGAATCTCCGTCGGACGGGTCATCATCCATGGGAAGGAATTCGAAAACTCCGTCTTCAGAAGATGTTTCTTTGACGGTATTTTTTGTATCAACGGTTTCGTTCAAAGAAGATTTCTGATTGCTTTCACCTTCCGTTTTCTTTTTGTCCTTAAATCCCGCACCGTCTTTTGAACGCCATTCGATGTTCTCTTCTGGAATATACTCTCTTAATTTCTCTTCCAGAAGTTCCACTTCGACGGGCTTTGACAGGTAATCGTCAAATCCGGCTTTAAGATAGGTTTCTCTCGCACCGACAACGGCATTTGCAGTAAGTGCGATCACTACCATTTTATCACGGATAAGCCTTTCCTCTTTAAGTTTTGCGAGTGTTTCGAGACCGTCCATTTTGGGCATCATGTGATCGAGAAATACAATATCATAATACTTCTTCCTGATACACTCGATGGCTTCAGTTCCCGACGAAGCAAGATCCGGAACTATTCCGTTTCGCTTCATCAGATTCTTTATAACCTTAAGGTTCATTTCGTTGTCATCGACAACAAGGATCGATGTATTCTTGACGAAAAGATATTCCTCGGATCTTCTCGGTGCATTCTTTGCAATCCTCTCTTCGTAGTCACCGACGGGTTCGGCATCGACTATCAGCTGTTTGAGACCGAAAGAAAATTCGGAACCTTTTCCGTATTCGCTCTTTACGTCGAGTTTGCTGCCCATCATGTTCAAAAGTCCGGTTACGATGGACATTCCGAGTCCGGTTCCCTCGATGTTCCTGTTTCGTTTTTCATCGAGACGCTCAAAGGATTCAAAGAGTTTTCCCATATCCTCTTCTTTGATACCTATACCCGTGTCTTTGACCGATACTTTCAGAATGATCGAATCCCCGTCTCTTCCGCCGTCTTTTATCGAAAGGACAATACTGCCTTTTTCGGTATATTTTACGGCATTGGTCAGAAGGTTCATGATGACCTGACTGATCCTCACGTCATCACCGAAAAGCGTTATGGGCAGGTTTTCGTCGATATCCGTGACGAATTTGAGGGACTTTCCTTTTGCCCTCTCGTCTATGGAATTGACCAGATTGTTTACAAGTACCGCAAGATCGTATTTTGCAGGAACTATTTCCATCTTGCCGTCTTCGATCCTCGAAAAATCAAGAATGCTGTTTATGATCGAAAGAAGGGTTTTGCCCGCAGACTGGATGTTTCCGGCATATTCGAGAATATTCTCGTCTTCGGACTCCCTGAGTATCATTTCATTCATTCCCAGAACCGCATTGATCGGGGTTCTGATCTCATGGGACATCTGTGCAAGGAATTTACTCTTGGCCTTTCCGGCAGCGATCGCCGCATCGGCAGCCTCCTGAATCTTCCGGTTGGTCTCATCCTGCCATTTGATAAGGTCCGTAAGAAGACGGTATACAAGTACGATGCAGAAAAGAAAAGCTATAAGACTGACCGTACTGTAGATGATAACTTTTCCGTATATTCTCCAGATTCCCGATACCACGTAAACCCTGAAATATGAATCGGAGTTTCTCGTTGCTATGAGGATCTTGTACATTCCGTCATAGTCCTTTATGACTTTGGTGCTCTGTCCGTCAACCTTGATTTCGCCGTAAGGAAGCGAGGAGACATTAGTTTTGCCTTCCTGTGTCATCTGATAGCTTCCGTAAGGATGATTGATGATGTCACCGTCGGTATCCACCAGGAAAGCATAACCTGAATCGGAATAGCTGTCGCCGAGAATTTCAACAAGCTTATCCATATAAAAATCGATGGCAAAATTGCCGAGGAACTCGCCGGTTTTGGCATCGTATACCCTCTCGGATATCGTAACGCAGTAAACACCGGTCTGTGCATCGTAGTAAGGTGCCGAAATACTCCATCCCTTTTCCGATGCGATTGTATCAATATACCACTGTCTTTCACCGACGTGATAATCCTCGTCGGGAACCCATCCGTTATTCATGATAACCTGATGTTCTGCCTCTGGATTGGTCATATAGGTAACCGATATTTCGGGGTACTGTACGGTAATCCTGTCAAGCCACGCAACCATGGAATCGTAATCGTTGAGCATTTCGGGATTCGTGGATACGGTACTGCAGAACATATCCAGAATACTTTTCTGCGTATCTATCCATTCGGAAAGCTGAAATTCGTAATTCTCTACTTCGCTTTTGATAAGAACATTGCCCCAGCGATATGTGGCGGTGATATTTGTATAAAGACTGACAAGCATACAGATGACCATGAATACCAGGATGAGAGCACGGAATCTCTTGTTCGGTCCGATCTTTCTGAACTTTCCTTCGTCATTGTCTTTCTTTTCTTCGGATTTTACCAGGCTCGTATAGGACATGATCTGCCCTATCATTTCCGAAAGCTTTACTCCGGCGTCATGTATTTTTACGAATTTTTCTTCATCGTCTTCTTTATCCGAATTCGGCGTCTTTACGGAACTGTCGAGGATCCTCTTGACCTGTTCCTTGAAATCTCCCGTTATTCCGGCAATATATTTTTCCTTTGAAAGAAGTGCTTCTTCCGCTTTTTTTCTGTTTCTTACGGCAAGCGAATACAAAAACATGGTAACGGTAAAAAGAGAAAGCGAAAGAATAGTCGTGATCATCAGCTGGATGTAGGATTTTTTATAAAGATTCCAGTCGCTTTCGGTTACTATCAGATACCAGTCGTTGCCCGATCTTGTGGCAAAAAGATTCTCGTAAAAGAAAAGACCTGATCTTACCCTGCTCGTCGCAACACCGTTTTTGCTCTTTACAAGCGAATATATGCCCGCATAATCGGGAAGTTCCGTTATAAGTTTCTTGCCGATAAGTGACTCGTCGGCACAGCCTGCGATAATACCCTCATTTGTAACGATGACCGCATTGTTGGAACCGGTGCTGTACATCTGGGCAATATGTACCTGAATGTTTTCCATGGTATAGTCAACCGCAAGAACAGTGTCCTTGTCGCTTAGCATTACCGAAACCGTATAACAGATATCTCCGGTCATGGCATCCACATACGGCTCGCTGACATAGGGTTTGCCCGCTTTTTTGATGGCTCCGATATACCAGCCTCTCTCACTGGCTACATACTCGTCCGCATGCGTAAAATCGGGGATGATATCCCAGCCCGTACCTGCAATGTAAACATTAAATACACCGTTGTTTTCTTCTATCGTTTGAGCTTTCTTGGCATATATAAACTTTTCGAAACCTTCCCTGTCGTCAATGAACTCCTCTGCCTCAAGAGCTATCTCCATTGTCAGATTTTCCGCTTCGAAAATGGTGCTTTCAAGTTTTCCCGTTATGGACTCGAGCTGATAAATACCCGATTCCGTGGTCTGCTGATGTGTCTGTCTGAACACTATCAGAGTATTTGCGATCGTTATCGTCAGAAGCAGGACCGCTATTAATATGATTATGCCTGTATTACGCTTTTTACCCATATCTGTTGATCCGTTTAAATCTCAAATATTTGTGATAAAAATCAAAGGATATAATTAATTTATCACAACTTATTATTATAGCACTAAAATCAAGACAAAATCAAAAGGAGCTTTCGAACCAAACCGGTTCGATCGCCCCTTTTAAACTTTTCATTTTCTGAATATTGATCACTTATTCTTTTCGATAAGCTTCATGATCATTGTTGCACACTC
>JAILRA010000007.1 GCA_024698715.1 Lachnospiraceae bacterium | reverse complement strand
CAAAGGCACCAACAATATCATTTGTACGCAGCCTTTCGGATGCCTTCCAAACCACATAGTCGGAAAGGGCGTTATGAAAATCGTCAAGGAACAGAATCCGGGCGTCAACATCATCGCCATCGACTACGATGCGTCTGCGAGCGAAATCAACCAGCAGAACAGAATCAAGCTTCTTCTTGCGAACGCAACCAAGGATCTTTAAATCAATAATTTTCCGAATCATAAAAAGGACTGATCGGCGTTAGTCCTTTTTTTATTATATTTTTCAATTTTGTTACAAATAAACTAGTTAATGGTAGGTTTAAGTCTGTAATATCTATATTTCGTTTTCTCTTCTGTCCTCAATTTTTTCTTTAATTCATTTAATTCTTTTTCAAGAGCATCAGCCCGCTTCTTTTCAGAAACCGCGCGTTTCTCCGCTTCATCAGCGCGTTTCTTTTCTTTTTCTGTGTTAATACGTTCGGCAGCAACTCCTTCGTTAAACCATTCTTTTGTTACTTCACTCACTGTTTCCTGCCCCCTTTTCGTTTCCTTATAAAACTTTATCGCTTCGCTTAATGCCGGAAACATCTCATCATAAAAGCTTTCCGAATTTAAGAATAATTTAAGCAGTCTGGAATGTTTTGTATCATCATCTATTTCTGTGGTGGCGAATATTATATCTTCTCCGTCATTTATAGGATAGTATTTACCTTCAATTCTCTGGCATCTTGATACATGCGTTACTGTCTGGTTATTCCCCAGTGCATCGTATGTTGTGTTTGAATAATAACAAAAGAGAAAAGTGATGGCAACGGGTTTGGCAATTTTTTTTGCTATAAATTCATTTTTGTTAAAAATACCGAAAACCTGTAAAAAATGACATCCGAAAATGCCTTGTAATTACTGCAATTACTGACTTTTTCGGATGTCAAAAGTTTTATTTACCTATGAATCAAGGTTTCAAAGAGTAAATAAAAAAAGATTAGGGGCCAGCACCTTGAAAAATCTTTTGACACTCAAAAAATCCGGCAATAGCAATGCTTTGCAAGGCTTTTTGGGTGTCTTTTTTTATTGCTTTTCGTGATATTTCACAAACTTTGTTTTTTTAATCTTTTAGGGTTGAATTAAGCTATTTCGGATGTTACGATACAATCAAATTCAGGATTTTCTATCGTCGGGTTCCCGACACCGATAATATAACCCGTTTTTATCGGATTTTCCTGCTAAACAAATTGAAATTATATTAGCAGGAGAAATGCCAAATCTCCTGCAGATGGGAGGTTTAATGGCAAAAAATAAAAAGAATAGGGGTAACAGAGAATTCAAGAGCGATGTCTTTTCTATGCTTATGGAAGACAAGAGTTATGCTCTTGAAGTATTTAATGTATTGAACCAATCCGAATATACCGATCCGGAAGAAATAGTTATTATAAAATCGGATCATGGAATTTCCCTGTCAATCAGGAATGATGCATCTTTTATGATTGACGGGAATGTAAGCTATTATGAACATCAGTCAACGTACAGTATAAATATGCCATTAAGGTGTCTTATATATTATGCAAATGATATAGAGAAGTACGTTGATTTTAATGAAAAAGACCTTTACGGAACAAAGGAGATTGCACTTCCGACACCGCATTTCGTGGTATTTTATAACGGAATCGGGAAACGACCTGAAATTGAGACAATGAAACTGTCGACATCGTTTTGTCACGAAACGGAAAATCCCGAGTTGGAAGTAATATGTACGGCGTATAATATTAACCCTGATTACAATAAGGAATTGAAGGAAAAATCAAGGGTTTTGTACGGGTATACGGTATTCGTTGAGAAAGTCAGGGAATATGCGACAACGCAAGAAAAACTTGAAGAAGCCATAAAAAGAGCAATAGATGAATGTATCGAAGAAAACATCCTAAAAGAGTTTTTCTTAAAACGAAGGAAAGAGGTGGAGAAGATGACAACAATAGACTGCAGATTTGAAACCAGGGAAAAGTTGATAAAAAGAGATGCATATGAGGATGGCTTTGATAATGGAGTTAAATCGGAGCTTA
>JAILRA010000002.1 GCA_024698715.1 Lachnospiraceae bacterium | reverse complement strand
CTATAATGAAATCCGCATTTCTCTTGTACACGTTTCGACTTTTCATTTCCATCAAAATAACCGCACCAGATTTTTTCAAGTTTCAGTTCATCAAAACCATATCTCATTATCTCATTTACAGCTTCGGGAATGAGACCTTGTCCCCAATACGGAACTCCTATCCAGTATCCTATTTCAGCTTCCATATCAGATATTCCAATATTACTGGCTTCACCACGCATAAGTCCAATACTACCTACTGGATGCCCTGTTTCTTTCAAAACCACAGCATAAGTATCAGGTTCCGAAAGCACGCCTTTAATAATATCTTTACTATTTTCAACGCTGGTATGAACAGGCCATCCGGCAATCGGACCTACATCAGGAATACTAGCATATTTGTATAAATCTTCGGCGTCGATTTCATTCCAGCAGCGCAGAATTAAACGTTCTGTTTCAAGCATATTCATCCTCTCCAACTATTGTTTGTCTATTCAGACTGTAATTCTTCTACATCTTTACTTTCTCAAACACTGTTTGAATATCTTCCTTTGCCCCTTCAAATCTTGGCCAAGCATCTATTCCGTCATCCTTTTTTCTTGGTATGATATGAATATGAAAATGAGGTACCGACTGTCCTGCACTCTCATCACTGGCATTTAGCAAATTAACGCCTTCGTATCCGCAATGCTCTGTCAGGTAATTAGAAACTGTTTTAACCGTTTGCATTACAGCAGACAAAGTTTCCAAATCGCAATCAAGAATGTTTTTACAATGACTCTTAGGAATAACTAGGATATGACCGTCTACATCTTTTGCAATATCCATAAATGCAAGCGTTTTATCATTCTCATATACTCTCAATCCTTGTATTTTGCCGGTAGCCATCTGACAAAAAACACATTCATCCATTATTCGCTCTCCTATACATTATTCAGACTGTAATTTTCTAATATATCTTATGCTTTAACTTATTATTCCTTTTCAAAAGATTCCTCAGTTTTTAGAGCCGTAACTTTTCTTTTATCCAATGTCTTATAAAACAACTCATCCATACATTCAGGAAAGTGTTTGTAAATAATTTTTGTACCCTCTTCTGTAATTCCACCCTTAGTTGCAACCCTAGCAACAGTTTCATCAAATGACATGTCTCTTGCCAGCATCAATTCTCCGGTTGCGCACATAGTCTTTAAAACCATATTTATAACCTGACCATGTGGAATATCCGTATGTTTCTCTGCAGAAGAACAAATAACATCGAATATTGCTGCTATAAATCCAGGCATGCAACTGACAAGTTCCGATCCCATACCGACTTCCTTTTCGGGTAATTCTATAACTTCACCGAATAAAGCAAGAAGTGATACAAGCTTCTCTTTATCTTCATTTGTAACCTTTTCATTGTAACAAACAATCGTTTGAGACTGATTAATTTCTGCTGTCAGACTCGGAATAACCTTTGCAGTCTTAAGATCAACAATTCTTTTTATCATCTCGAAAGTAATACTTCCGTTCAGTGTTACAAGTAATGTATCACGATTAAGCACCGTTTCTATTTCGGATAAAACCTCTTTCATATCCGCAGGTCGTACGCACACAAATACTATATCAGCATTCTTGGCCACCTCAAGATTGCTAACCGAACATGCAATATCTTTTGTTTCAACCAGTTTTTCCGAAGTTCTGTTTGCAACATATAAGTCTTCACGTTCAAACATCCCGGACTCGGAAAACTTCCATAGTAACATCTTGCCCATGCTTCCATATCCGATTATTCCAACCTTCATTTTACTTATCCTCTTTTCATAATTCTTTTGCCAAACATATTGCTCCGCGCAAAGTATCATATGGTGGATAGTTTTCTATTTGTTTATAGCCATTTTTTTCGTATAAACCTACTGCATCCTTCATTATTTCTCTTGTTTGAAGAATTGCTCGCTTAAAACCAATTTCACGAGCCTTATCTTCAATTTGCTTCATCATGTATTGAGCAATATGTTTTCCACGATATTCAGGTTCTACCCATACCCTTTTTATCTCAGCGTCCGTATCTGAATATCTTTTCAATCCGGCACATGCAATTGCTTTGTTATCTATAAACGCTATTAAAACAACTTCTATTTTATCGGAGATATTATACGGAACAAAATCTTTTCTGTTCTCTAATCCGCCTACAATCTTACTGTAATACTCTTCAGTTTTTTGATAAAATGATTGAAAATCTTTATTATTCCCATCCGTCCAAAGATAAGATATCGTATTCACTTCATTCCCTCTGTTGTTATAATTGATACTCCAGTATCTCACAGTTTTTTATGCCAAAAGATGCATATTCTTCGTTTGTCATTTCATAAAAGTATGACTGAATAACTCTTGCATAACGGAGAATATAAAATTAAATCAGCTTTAATTCCCATTTCCTTAATCTTCAAAGCCATTTCAATAGCCTGTTGGTGCCCTCGTTCAGTTAACGGACTGTCTGTAGCACCACATATTTTATTTTCAACATTCCACACTG
>JAILRA010000095.1 GCA_024698715.1 Lachnospiraceae bacterium | reverse complement strand
CTAGCGCGCCAGATTGTGGCTCTGGAGGCCGTGGGTTCGAGTCCCATTACCCACCTTATACTGGGCTATCGCCAAGCGGTAAGGCACAGGACTTTGACTCCTGCATTCGCTGGTTCGAATCCAGCTAGTCCAGCTTTACAAAATTTTATATGGGCCATTAGCTCAGGTGGTAGAGCACTTGACTTTTAATCAAGTTGTCCGGGGTTCGAGTCCCCGATGGCTCACTGAAAAAAGAATTCGTATCTATGAATGCAGATACGGATTTTTCTTTTTCTAAATAAAGGTTCATTTAGTTCGGTTTATAGAAGTCAGATTTAAGAATTACAAAGATGGATAATCTAAAAGAAAACAAAATGGGCGTTATGCCCATGAACAAACTTTTGATAAATATGTCGCTTCCGATGATGGCATCCATGCTCGTACAGGCTCTGTACAATATCGTGGATTCAATTTACGTTTCACGTATTCATCAGGATGCTCTTACGGCACTTAATCTATGCTTTCCCATTCAGATGCTTGTAATGTCTTTCGGCATGGGTATGGCAACCGGTGTGAATGCACTTGTTTCAAGAGCGCTCGGAGAAAAGGATAACGAGCGTGCCAATAAGGTTGCGATGAACGGTGTATTTCTTTCGGTCTGCAGCGCAGTAGTTTTCCTTCTGTTCGGTCTTTTCCTCGTAAAGCCTTATTTTGCGATTCAGAATACCGACACCCAGCAGATCAAGGATTTCGGCATCCAATATCTTTCGATCAACTGTATGCTTTCTATAGCACTTTATTTGCAGATCATATTTGAAAGACTTTTACAGTCAACAGGCAAGACTTTCTATTCGATGATCACGCAGGGCGTAGGTGCGATCACCAATATCATTCTCGATCCTATCCTAATATTCGGACTTTTGGGAATGCCTAAACTCGGAGTAAGGGGAGCAGCCATCGCAACCGTTTTCGGACAGCTTCTTGCAGCGGTTCTGGGTATAATTTTAAACATAACGAGAAACAAAGAACTTACATTAAGAATAAAGAACATAAAGCCCGACATTAAGATAATCGGAAACATTTATTCCATCGGATTTCCGTCAATCATTATGATGTCGATAGGTTCCGTGATGAATGCCGGATTAAACCATATACTTCTCGGTTTTTCGGACACGGCGGATACCGTATTCGGAGCATATTACAAGATTCAGAGTTTCTTCTTTATGCCCGTGTTCGGACTTAACGGAAGTATAGTGCCCATAGTCGGATACAATTTCGGCGCAGGCAAGAGAAAAAGACTTCTTAAGGCCGTAAAGCTCGGCATTATATATTCTGAAATCCTGATGCTCTTAGGTGTAGCTGCATTCGAATTTGCACCTAAAATGCTCCTTATGATATTTGCACCTTCGGATGAAATGCTTTCGCTCGGTGCCATTGCGTTCAGGATCATCGGTATTCATTTTCCAATCGCTGCAGTATGTATTATCCTTGGAACGGTATTCCAGGCATTAAACCACGGAATGTATTCTATGTGGGTTTCAATAGCGAGACAGCTGCTTGCGCTTCTTCCCTCAGCGTACCTTTTATCGCTTACGGGCAATGTTAACATGGTATGGTTTGCTTTCCCGATTGCAGAGGCGGTTTCACTTGTTATGACCTTAATCTTTTATTCAAAGGTATACAAAAAGACGATACTGAATATTCCCAATAATGAATAAAGGATTATAAGATACAAAGGGAATAACCAATGCATTTAAGCTTTCATCCTGAATTGACAAAAAGAAAGCTGTTAACTAAAATTCAAATAGTACCCAAAAGGTTTCCGGACTTAGTCCTGAAGTTTTGAGGTACAGAATGTGGTATGCGGATATGGCGGAATTGGCAGACGCGCCAGATTTAGGTTCTGGTGGGAGACCGTGCAGGTTCAAGTCCTGTTATCCGCATTCGTTTTTTCATATCAGACCGTCTGACTGTGGCGGTCTTTTTGAATTAAAAATATATTTGTAATAAAACATGTTTTATGATAAAGTAAAAAATGTCGCTATAAATGATAAAAAAGGGGAAAAGTTGAAATGAAATGGAGATTGCCTGCAGCACTTCTGGTGATAGGCGCACTTCTCGTGTTTATGGGAGGAAAAGGCATTTTGACTTTTTTTATGCCTGCCCAAGATCTTTATCAAGACTGCGATTGGACGAAACTTAAAAACGGGCAGAGAGTGGTTGCGAATGTCGATTTTGTTTTTGACACATTCAAAATCGTCACAAACGAAGAAGGCAGAGATGTTTCTGCAGTTTATGCAATGCCGGATTTGGTTGCAGATAATGACGGTGTTCGCATAAGTCATTTCATGGGAATTCTGGTAACGGCAAATGATTTTTCCACATATAACAGAATCTTGGATGCGTCATGGAAATGGTGGGAAGACGAAACGGAAACCGTGGAATGGGCTGAAGGAGGAACAGTTTATTTTGACGGATACTTAAGAAAGATGGATAAACAGGAAAAGGAATTCTTAAAGCGTTATCTTGGCGAATTGGGATTTGACGAGAATCAAAAAGAAGCAATGATAATTCCTTATGTTATGATGGAAAGCGAGCCTCCGCTGATCAACCTTGGTATGTTCGGTGGCGGAATTGTAAGTCTTGTAACAGGTGTATTAATCGGCATATTCTTCTTCAGAAGAAGATAAAAATAGATAATAATTTACAAAATAGAAAAGGAGTATATTATGAATCTTTCACCACTTCAAAAAGCAAGATATGAGTACTCACCCAAACTTCCGGGAATGCTCAGAAACGGTATCGCAGAAATCTGCGTTAAGGAAGGTGCTGCTACAGCTTCTGTAGCCGATCAGGACAAGATTAAGGCTCTTTTCCCCAACACATACGGAAAGCCTGAAGTTACATTTGAAAAGGGCAGCAATACATCAGCTTCAAAGAAGCAGGTTGTAGGTGTTATTCTTTCCGGCGGACAGGCACCCGGAGGACATAATGTTATCAGCGGTCTTTATGATGCATTAAAGGCTACAAACAAGGACAATGTACTTCTCGGATTTAAGGGCGGTCCTGACGGACTTCTTAAGGATGACTATGTAACATTTGATGATGCATTTATCGATGCATACAGAAATACAGGCGGTTTCGATATCATCGGTTCAGGCCGTACAAAACTCGAAACAAAAGAGCAGTTCGCAATCGTTGCGGAAAACGCAAAGAAGAACGGTCTTACGGCTATCGTTATCATCGGTGGTGACGATTCCAATACAAATGCCGCAACACTCGCTGAGTACATGGCAGCAAACAACACAGGCGTTCAGGTTATCGGATGTCCCAAGACAATCGACGGTGACTTAAAGAACGAAGATATCGAAGCATCATTCGGTTTTGATACAGCTACAAAGACGTATTCCGAACTTATCGGCAATATTGAAAGAGATGCCAACTCAGCAAAGAAATACTGGCATTTCATCAAGGTTATGGGAAGAAGTGCTTCTCATGTTGCACTTGAGTGTGCTCTTGAAACACAGCCCAACATCTGCCTTATCGGTGAAGAAGTAGCTGCAAAGAAGATGTCTCTTGCACAGATTACAAATTACATCGCTGATGCAGTAGAAAAGAGAGGAAACAACGGCAACAACTTCGGTGTTGCAATCATTCCCGAAGGTATCGTAGAGTTCGTTCCTGAATTCAGCGCACTTATCAAAGAAATCAATGAACTTCTTGCAGGCAGCAAGACAGAAGAATTCAATGCACTTCCCGACTGGAATGCAAAGTATGACTTTATCAAAGCCGGCTTAAGCGCAGATGCTTTCAAGGTATTTGATATCCTTCCTCAGTTCGTACAGCAGCAGCTCTTCCTTGAGAGAGACCCTCACGGCAACGTACAGGTTTCACTCATCGAGTCTGAAAAGCTCTTCTCCGAAATGGTTAAGAACGAACTTGCAAAGAGAAAAGCAGCAGGTACATACAAGGGTAAATTCGGTCAGCAGCATCACTTCTTCGGATACGAAGGAAGATGTGCATTCCCTTCAAACTTCGATGCGGATTACTGCTACTCACTCGGTTACAACGCATTCATGCTCATCCAGTACGGCTACACAGGATATCTTTCAAAGGTTTCCAATATTGCAAAGCCCGCTGAAGAGTGGATTGCAGGCGGTATGCCCATCACCAAGATGATGAATATGGAAAGAAGAAACGGTGAAGACAAGCCTGTTATCAGAAAGGCTCTCGTAGAACTTGACGGTGCACCTTTCAAGTACTTCGAAGCTCACAGAGACGAGTGGGCAGTAGAGACATGCTTCACATTCCCCGGTGCCATCCAGTACTACGGACCTGCAGAAGTATGTGATCTTACTACAAGAACACTTGCTCTTGAAAAAGGATGCTAATCGGAAAGAATTAAAATATGATTTTGGAACCGGACATGAACAGTGTCCGGTTCTTTTATGGTATGACGGGCATGCCGTCAATCTGTGGTGAAAGTCCACGTGGGGCGTAGTTG
The DNA here is from genome assembly GCA_024698715.1 of Lachnospiraceae bacterium. Classification (GTDB taxonomy): domain Bacteria; phylum Bacillota; class Clostridia; order Lachnospirales; family Lachnospiraceae; genus UBA3766. Next base: position 81 of record JAILRA010000095.1, on the reverse strand, counting down.
CCGACGAACCCCAAAGCGACTTCCAAGGTTCACACCGTGAGGGGTGGGCGAGAAGAAGGAATAGCAAAATCGTAGCCTGAC
>JAILRA010000072.1 GCA_024698715.1 Lachnospiraceae bacterium | reverse complement strand
GGTTTAAAATGTTAAAACTTCGGGCTTCTGAGCCTGATGCTTGTGATCAGGTCCGGCATACACGAATAACTTCTTGTACATTTCTCTTCCTAAAGGTCCTTTGGGAAGCATACCTATTACTGCATGTTCGATTACTTCTTCGGGATGCTTAGCGAGTTTTTCTTTAAGAACAACCTGCTTGTCACCGCCAACATAATCGGAGTGGCTGAAGTATGTCTTCTGTTCCATCTTCTTACCTGTAACTGCAATCTTCTCTGCGTTGATTACGATTACATAATCACCTGTATCAATGTGAGGTGTAAAGGTAGGCTTATTCTTTCCTCTTAATACCTTAGCAACCTCGCTTGCCAAACGGCCGAGTGTCTGGCCTTCAGCATCTACTACATACCATTTTCTTTCAATGGTAGCAGGGCTTGCCATATAAGATTTCATTTTTGTTTCCTCCATTGGTTCGACCTTAAAGCGATCTCCATCCATCGTTTCAAGGTATATACATTTATCGTCAAACCGTCGGATGTCCGGGCCGCCGGTCAACTTTTCTGACTCATTCTTTCCGAAACCGCTTAGTATAAGGATATTTCAGCGTTTTTTGTCATAAACGGAAAGACTCGCACGTAATATTATATGAAAAGAGCCCTGCAGTGTCAAGAAATTTTTAAAACAAAAGAAGCCGGGATCTTTTTTGCGAGTGTCGTAACGTACCTTTCACATTATTGCCAATCATACCATATAAATGATAAAATTAAAGCGATGTTTTTACAAAAAAGGAAAATGCCTAAATGAAAAAGCGACATCATCTATCCACTACTCAGAGAATCATGCTTTTCTTTCTGCTTGCCATCCTTGCAGGAAGTGTTATTCTTGTACTTCCCATAAGTCACGCAAAAGGTGTTTCCGTTTCATATATAGATGCATTGTTCACAGCCACGACGGCTGTATGCGTAACAGGTCTCGTTACACTTCCCACCTATTCAACATGGAGCGTGTTCGGTCAGATCGTGATTCTTTTCCTTATCCAAATCGGCGGTCTGGGAATCGTTACGGTCATGAGCGGTATCATGATCGGATTTCATAGAAGGATCGGTCTTGAAGGAAGGATGCTCATTCAGGATGCTTTCAATCTCAATACCTTATCGGGCATAATTGATTTTACAAAAAAAGTTTTAATAGGTACATTCATTGTCGAGGGAGTCGGCGCGCTTCTTTACATGACGGTGTTCATTCCCGAGTACGGACCAAAAGGGATCTGGATCGCGCTTTTTAATTCCATTTCCGCTTTCTGTAATGCCGGGATCGATATCATTTCAGATAACAGTCTCTGCAATTATACCATTAATCCGATGATCAATTTCACCTCTTCTATGCTCATCATCCTGAGCGGTATCGGTTACATCGTCTGGTGGGATTTTCTCAGTGTGATCAAAGGATTTCCCAAAAAGAAATTCAAATGTTTCAAGGATCTTACATTCCACAGTAAGCTTGCCATCCTTGTATCGGCAATACTGGTGATCGGCGGCGGAGTGCTCTTCTTCATATTTGAATACGACAATCCGCTCACCATAAAAGAATACAGTGTTCCGCAGAAGATAATGGTTGCGGTATTCCAGTCCATAACGACAAGAACCGCGGGCTTTGCAAGCGTACCTCAGGAAAACCTTACAAATGCTTCATCCTTCGTATCACTGATCTTAATGTTCATCGGCGGTTCACCCACCGGTACAGCGGGCGGTATCAAAACGGTCACTGCCGCAGTACTCGTAGCTTCGGCCATTTCAACGATCAAAAATAAGGAACAGACATGTCTTTTGCACAGAGCCATTCCGAAACAGTCGGTAAATAAATCCGTAGCCGTGTTCGCCGTTTCTTTTGCGATCATGTCGATATCGACGATCCTTTTATGTGCGGCAACAAAAGCCAATATCCTGGATATTCTGTATGAAACGGTAAGTGCCACCGCCACGGTCGGTCTTACGAGAAACTTTACGTCAACACTTAATCTTTTTGGAAAAATAGTAGTCATTTTAACAATGTATCTGGGAAGAGTCGGCCCGATATCACTCTTTATCGCCCTCAATACTCAGAAGTATGCTCCCAATGCGATCAAGAATCCGACCGAGCAGATAAGCGTCGGATAACGAAAGGATTTATTATGAAGAAGAAAAAGAAAACTTATGCGGTATTCGGACTCGGACGTTACGGAAAAGCAGTTGCCAAAGAACTCGTAAAAAACGGAATTGAAGTTCTTGCGGTGGATCTGGACGAATCCATCGTAAATGCCGCAATTGCCGATCTTCCTTACTGCAAATGTGCCGATATAACGGACATAGAAGTGTTAAAACAGCTCGGCATCCAGAATATAGATGTAGTAATAGTCGCAATGGCAAACAACCTCGAAGCCAGCGTAATGACCACCATGCTCTGCAAAGAACTCGGTGTTGATATGGTCATTGCAAAATGTGCGAGCGAGATGAACTGCAAGATCTTGACCAAGGTCGGCGCGGACAAAGCGATCTTCCCCGAAAAAGAGTCCGGAATAAGACTTGCGAAGAACCTTTTGAGTTCGGGATTTGTCGACATCATTGAGCTTTCAAAAGATGCATCAATGGTGGAGATCGACGTTCAGCCCGAATGGGAAGGCAAAACCCTTATCGAGCTCAACCTTCGTGCAAAATATTCGATCAACGTGGTAGCGATCATACAGAATAAGAAGATCAATACTTACATAGATCCGAACCTTCCTCTCGACAAAACGATGACTCTCGTTGTTATCGCCAACGTGAACAAGCTTAACAAACTCAAAGTTCCCGTAAATAAATTGGACACAACGGAATAAGGAATGTATAATGTTTTTTCGGAGGATTCGAAATGGATGAAATAGCTGTACTTATTCCCTGCTATAACGAAAGCAAGACAATTGAAAAAGTTGTGAAAGAATTTAAAGCGGTACTTCCCGATGCCGTTATTTATGTGTACGACAATAATTCATCCGACGGAACCGACGAGATCGCAAAGAATGCCGGTGCTATCGTTCGTTACGAACATCAGCAGGGCAAGGGAAATGTCATAAGAAGAATGTTTTCCGAAATAGATGCCAAGTGCTATATAATGGTTGACGGCGATGATACATATCCTGCCACAAACGTAAAGGAAATGGCCGATAAAGTTCTTATCGACCGTGCGGACATGGTGGTCGGCGACAGACTCTCCTCCACATATTTTCAGGAGAACAAAAGACCTTTCCACAATTTCGGCAACTCCCTGGTAAGAGGCAGCATCAACATGCTCTTCAAAAGCGATATCAAAGATATCATGACCGGATACAGGGCATTCAGTTACAGATTTGTAAAAACTTTCCCCGTACTTTCAAAGGGGTTTGAGATAGAAACCGAAATGAGCATACATGCGGTGGATAAAAACATGTATGTTGAAAATGTCGTGATCGATTACCGCGACAGACCGGAAGGAAGCAGTTCGAAATTAAATACCTATTCGGACGGTTTTAAAGTATTAAGAACGATATTCAGACTTTTCAGAACATACAGACCGGGGCAGTTCTTCGGTATCATCTCACTGATCCTCGTACTGCTTGCACTGATCTTTATCACTCCGGTCGTTATCGAATTCGTTCAGACCGGTCTGGTACCGAGATTCCCCACTCTTATCGTGTGCGGTTTCGCTGTGATCGCGGCGATCCAGTCGTTCTTTGCAGGACAGATACTTAAAACGATCTATCAGAAAAACCGTCAGGATTTCGAGATGGACCTTTACCATGCCACATCCGAGATGAATGATAAACTAAATAAATAGATATAATGCGGATTTTTATCATCCGAAAAAAATATAAACTCAGGCAATATTATTACATGAAAAAAGTACTCGAATTTTTAAAAAAAGAAATAATGCTTACGGTGGCAGTTCTCGCTGCCATCTTTTCTTTGTTTATTACACCTCCTTCTTTAAATCTTTTTAAAGAGATCGACTGGCATACTCTCGGAACTCTCTTTATGATGCTTGTCGTTCTGGAAGGATTCAAACAGGAAAACATCTTCAAACCCGTTATCAGTTTTTCGACAAGGTTTAAAACAATGGTCGCGCTTTCGCTGTTTTTGATATTCGGTGTTTTCTTTTCCTCGATGTTCGTGACCAACGATGTATCTTTGATCATTTTCGTTCCTCTGACCATCCTTTTGTTCAGGGGTGGTAATAAGGAAAAATACATACTTCCCGTTATTTCCATGGAAAATATCGCAGCCATCAGAGGTTCGCTCTTAATGCCTTTCGGAAGTCCTCAGAATCTCTTTCTTTACGGACAGTCCGGAACAAGCGTGTTCAATTTCATGCTGCACATGTCTCCCCTTTGTGTCGGAAGTGCGGTTCTGCTTATCATTTTCGTGCTTGTTTTATACAGAAAAAACATAAAAGAAGAGATCGTGATCAACGAACAGGAAGTATCCGGAAAATGGGAAAAAGAAAAAAGAATCAGACGAATAACCTATCTGATCCTTTTTGTCATGATCCTTTTAACGATTGTATCCAGAACAAAATTCTGGCCGGTTGCAGTAGCGATCGTTATCATAGCCGTTGCCGTTGTTAACATCAAACTGTTCACTCAGGTCGATTACGTATTGATCTTCACGTTCCTCTGCTTCTTCATATTCTCGTCATCCATTGCGGGAAATCCCGGTATTTCGGTGGTCCTGCAAAAAGCCGTCGCAGTAAACGAATACTGGTGGGCAATTGGATTAAGCCAGCTCATATCGAATGTTCCGGCATCAATAGTGCTCTACCCGTTTACAGAAAACTTCTCCGGACTTATCTACGGAGCCGATACTGCAGGTCTCTGCTCACTTATCGGTTCACTCGCGTCGGTCATCAACTACCGTATCTATGTTAGGGAATATCCCGGAAACGGATTTAAATTCATCAAATATTTCACGCTGATAAGCTGGGCATTCTTCATTATCGTCGTAATTCCCGGGTTCTTTTTAAGCCGCTGGAAATTCTTTTAATTTCCTATTTTTCGGTCTGATTGATCGCGTTAAATAACGCCATGTAAAATGAAACAATTGCACAGCCGAGGAGCACTCCGCCGATGATATCGGTGAACCAGTGTACTCCGCTTATCATTCTGCCGACAGGCATCAATGCCGCAAATACGACGCACATTGACGTAAGAACCATTTTCAGTGCCGTATTTTCGATCTTTTTTGCAAAATAAACACAGGCACTTCCGAAGATCGAAACCGCGAGCATCGTATGTGATGAAGGGTAGGATGCTTCAAGTTCGCCGTCTTCGAGTATCGGTCTGTAATTGATCACGAGTATCTCGAAAAGTACATAAAGCACCGCGGTGATAATATAGATAAGTGCCATTGCATATATGGAAAAATCAACTTTTTTAAGGCTCTTTTTCTTAATGAGTTCCGCCAGACCGATGATTGCAAATGCTCCGACGCACATAAAAGAAAACAGTCCGATTATCTTTGTTAACTTGTAAAAGAAATCGTTATAAGTAAAAATCCCTGCCACAAATGAATTTATATGCGAAAAACCGACGGATGAACCGAGCGGTCCGACCGCCGCAACATCTACGAATTTAACGGTTATCGTATATACAATAAATGCCGCAAAAAGAATAGCCGGCGAGATATATTTTTTCATTTATAAGTTTCCTTTCAAAAACAATATTAACCGATGTCCCAATTTATCCGACTGTACGGATCAGACATTCAGTTCTTTGAGAAGATTGACCATGGACATCGCATCTTCCGTATAATAATCCGCATCGATCTCTTTAGCGATCTCTTCCGTCAATACCGCACCGCCCACCGTGATGGGTACTTTGCAGTCATTGGCACGAAGTGCCGCGATCGTTCTTTTCATATTTTCAACGGTTGTGGTCATAAGCGCACTTAAGCCTATGACTTTGGGTGCATACTGCTTATAGGCATCTACAACGCTGTCAACGGCCACGTCTTTTCCGAGATCTATGATCTCATATCCGTAACTATCACAGACAACTTTGACAATATTTTTTCCGATGTCATGAATATCGCCCTCAACGGTACAGATGAGCACGGGACCTTTCTTCTCGCCGCTTACCGTAAAGTGTTTCTGAACTTCGGCGAACGCAACCTTTGCTGTCTCCGCCGCCTGGATAAGCTGGGGAAGGAATATCTTTCCGGAATCGTAATCACGTCCCACTTTATTGAGCGCGGGAATGATCGTTTCATTGATGAGGACCATGGGGTCCGTACTTTCAAGTTCCTTATTTGTAATGTCCGAAACTTCGTCTTTAAGACCTTTGGCAATGCAGAATCCGACATCTTTTTTGGTAGATGCGCCGGACGTCTGTGCAGAACCAGCGGCAGATGGAGTGCTTGCCGTACTGGGTACGACAACCGTTGTCTGCACAGGTGCATTTTCCTGATTTTTAATGTATTCGATACAGCCCTCGTCGATATTGTAGATAACATTAAACGCATCTATGCAATCCATAAGGGAACGGTCGAGCGGATTGATGATCGGCATTTTAAGACCGCTTTGCATTGCAAGGGTCAGGAAGGTTCTGTTTATAAGAGGTCTGTTCGGAAGACCGAATGAAATATTCGATACGCCGAGTGTAGAAGAAAGACCCATTGAAGTAACTTCCCTTAATGCTTCGAGCGTCTGCGAAGCCTCTGCCTGCTGGGCCGAAACGGTCAGTGTCAGACAGTCTATCACCAGATCTTTTTTGCTTAATCCGTAACTTTCCGCTTTATTAATTATCTTTTTGGCTATTGCCACTCTTTCTTCGCAGAGTTTCGGAACTTCTTCCGAAAGTGTCAGTCCGATAACGACTCCGCCGTATTTTACGGCAACGGGAAATACCGCATCCATAACGGCATCCTTACCGTTAACGGAATTGATGAGAGGCTTTCCGTTGTATACACGGCATGCTGCCTCGATCGCAGCCGGGCTTGAGGAATCTATCTGTAAAGGGATGGATACTACTTCCTGAAGCATCGGGATTATCTTTTTCATGACCGCTGCTTCGTCTATTCCGGGAAGACCCACATTGACATCCAGAACTTTTGCTCCGGCATCTTCCTGTGCGATCGCTTCGGAAATGAGCATATCGTATTTTTCTTCCCTGAGTGCCGCCTGAAGTTTTTTCTTGCCGGTGGGGTTCAGTCTCTCACCGCAGACCCTTACGCTCTCATCCAGATAAACCGTCATTGTCGAACTCGAAACGGCGGTTCTGTACGGAACATTTCTTTCTTTTACATCGGAAGGAAAACTGTCCTTAACCGCCCTGATAAAATCAGGTGTGGTTCCGCAGCATCCTCCTATCATCGCAATGCCTTTGTCCCTTACATTTGAAAGAGCATCCACAAATGCTTCGGGAGTAAGTTCAAACACGGTTTTACCGTCTTTAAGTGTGGGAAGTCCGGCATTGGGCTGGATCAAAACGGGAACATGAGAATTTTCCAGCAATGTCATGATAACGGGTTCAAGTTCCTTCGGGCCCAAAGAGCAGTTGACGCCTATCGCATTGACTTTCAGTCCTTCCATTACATTTATGTAAGTGATGGGATTGGAACCCGTTAAAGTACGTCCGCTCTTGTCAAAAGACATCGAAACAAAAACCGGTTTGTCGCAGTTTTCCTTTGCTGCAAGAACGCCCGCCTTAAGCTCATAAAGATCTCCGAAAGTTTCAAAAATAACAACATCAATATCATCTTTAACGCAGACGATCTGTTCCCTGAAAAGTTCATATGCATCGTCGAAAGAAAGAGTTCCGATAGGAGCGAGCAGTTCGCCTATGGGTCCGATATCAAGAGCGATATATGAATCTTTTTCCCTTCCCGCATTTTTACGTGCTGTATCCGCGATCTTAACCGCAGCCTTTATCATATCCGTATTGGAATATTTTGCACGGGCCATTTTGTGTGCGTTCGCACCGAATGTATTGGTCGTAATAAAATCGGCACCTGCATTTAAATATCTTGCATGAACCGATTCGATAAGTTTGGGATCATCTATATTCAGTTCCTCGGGAATGGCGCCGACAGGCAAGCCTGCAGCCTGAAGCTGTGTTCCCATTCCGCCGTCAAAAAACAGGGTCTTTTTGCCTAAGAGTTGTAGCATCTTAAATTTTCCTTTCGAAGCGCACACGAATTAAGTCTGATACAATGAGCGCAGGTCGGTGCACTTTCTTTTCCGAGTCCGCACATGGTGATCATTGATTTTTGCGGAAGCATCATATTGTTTGATGCTTTATAAATACCTATCTTTTTGGATATTGAAAGACTGTCTATGATTATGTAGTTTAATCCTATCGGAATATCTCCATATCCCGGAGCAAATCTGAAAGTATGTTTCGGAAGATCCAGTTCCTCTTCGTATCTGTCGGTCATATATTCAAGTAACGAAGATGCAAGCGCATCGTATATTACCGCCAGTCCCATATCGCGTGACTGTAGCTTCTTTGAATATGCATCGACATCTACTCCGAGTGTGGTTGCAAAAATAACGACTTCCTTACACCCTTCAAGATAGAACTTAAGATCTTCGGAACTTTCTGTGAGAGCACTGTCCAAACTGAATAAAGTTTCCGTGCTTATTATCTCATGCTGTCCCTTAAACCGGACATTGTCCGAAAGGGATCCGAAAACATCGAAAGCTTTTCTGTTGAATTCCTCATCCACTCTTAAAAGATCCACACGCATGTATCTGCAGGCCAGAGGAAGTATTCTGTTGTATGTTTCTTTTTTGTTCATGTTTTACTAAGCAGAGTGAAAATGGACCAGGAACTCCGTCCCCCAGGTCCACTTTGGGGTTTGTGAAAATGGACCAGGAACTCCGTCCCCCAGGTCCACTTTATGCGTTTACTATATTCTTGACACCTTCGCAGATCTTCTTTGCAACAACGGGATTGTTCATGGTGTAAAGATGAATACCGTCCACGTCGTGTGCGAGCAGATCGATTATCTGGCTTAATGCATAGGACATACCGGCATCGAAGAGTGCATCTTTGTTGTCTCCGAAACGGTCGATGATCCTTTTGAAATTGTCGGGAAGAGTTGCCCCGCACATGGTTACCATCCTGTTTATCTGAGCCGCATTGAGTGCCGGCATGATACCCGGTGTAATGGGAACGTCCATTCCCGCGATACGGCAGATCTCGGTGAATTCGTAGAATGTTTCGTTGTTAAAGAAAAGCTGGGATAAAAGGATCTCAGCACCCGCATCAACTTTCTTTTTAAGATTTTTCATCTCGGAGATACGGTTTTCCGATTCGGGATGGATCTCGGGGTAACATGCACCCGCAATGCAGAAATCATATTTATCCTTAAGATATGCGATCAGATCCGATGCATGAGGGAACGATTCTTTTGCGGGAACATTGGGATTGATATCCCCTCTTAATGCAAGAATATTATCGATACCCGCATTCTGTATTTCCTTCGCAAATGAATCTATCTCATCCTTATCGTAACAAAGTCCCGTAAGATGAACGACCGGCTCGGTATGATAGACCTCTTTTATCCTCTTTGCCAGTGCTATGGTCTTGCTGTTGTTGGCATGACCGCCCGCACCGAATGTGACCGAAATATAATCCGGATGAAGGTCCGAGAGTATCTCGAGAGTTGGGTCGATATTGTTTAATTCGTCATCCTTTTTGGGTGGAAATATCTCAAATGAAAGAACTGTTTTTTTGTTTTTGTAAATGTCTGTAATCTTCATATCTCAAAGCTTTCTTTTTTCGTAATCCTTTGAATTATAGCATACTTGTTTGGGAACGAGTATAAATTAATCGATTATTTCCGGAGTGAAGATCCCGTTTTCCGTGATGATCGCGGTTATCAGGCTGTGATCCGTCACATCAAATGCCGGATTAAAAACACCTATTCCTTCGGGTGCCATTCGAGATTTATACCATAATTCCGTCACTTCTTTGGCAGGACGTTCCTCGATCTTTATATCTTTTCCGGTTTTTGTATTCATATCTATAGTGGACGAAGGTGCGCAGACATAAAACGGGATACCGTAATATTTTGCCAGAACAGCCACAACGGAAGTTCCTATCTTATTGGCTACATCACCGTTTGCGGCAACCCTGTCGCAGCCTACGAAAACAGCATTCACCTTGCCGCTTCTCATCAAAGCACCTGACATATTGTCGCAAAGCAGAGTCACATCAATACCTGCCGAAGACAGTTCGAATGCCGTTAATCTTGCACCCTGTAAAAGCGGACGTGTTTCATCGGCATAAACCTTTATGTTCATTCCCCTCTCATGCGCGAGATACATAGGCGCCGTGGCGGTACCGTATTTGCTCGTGGCAAGCTGTCCCGCATTGCAGTGAGTGAGGATGCCGTATCCGTCTTTGATGAACTGCAATCCGTTCTCCCCTATCCTTCTGCACATGTCGATATCTTCTTTTTGGATCGTACATGCTTCATCATGGAGTGCCGAAAGTGCGCGCCCTATCATTACCTCATTATCCTGTCCCACTGCTTCCATCAGAGAATTCTGACAGACATTATCCATACGCGAAAGAGCCCAGGAAAGATTTACCGCGGTCGGACGGGATGAATTCAGGTATTCTTTTTCTTTCAGAAATTCATTGTAAAATGATTCCACATCCGATGTTTTTTTGGAAATATCGACAGCCAGAACATAGATCGCATATGCTGCAAAAACGCCTATCGCAGGTGCACCGCGAACTTTGAGAAGATAGATCGCATCCCACATTTCCTGCGCGGTTTTAAGTCTCACAAGAGAGACCGTTCCGGGCAGCAATGTCTGGTCTATTATCTCTACCGACAGATCCTCCTCAATTAATGAAACCGTATTGTATTCAAGAATTTTTTTGCTCATTTAAATCTCCGAAAAAAATAAATCGTCAGATAAAAAATTGTTTCCGTGCAATCATCCCAAACATTGCCCTCAGAATAATACTACGACTGACAGATCAATAAAGAAACGGAACGGGGAAATGATCATCCTCCGGTTTTGCACAGATTTAATTATACAATAGATTATGATATAATACTACAAATCGTTATCTGAATAAGAATACTCATTAACGGTAAATCAAAATAACAAACTGATCTTTATAAAATCGGAGATAAAAATGAACGGATATATGCAGCCTGATGAAGCAAAAAAAGCCATACTGGATATCGGCCGGAGAATGTATGAAAGAGATTTCGTAGCCGCCAATGACGGGAATATTTCGATAAGGATCGGCGATAATTCCGTACTCTCGACACCGACCGGAGTTTCCAAAGGATTCATGAATGAAGAAATGCTAGTCGTTACCGATCTCGACGGTAACTTAATCGAAGGAACCTCAAAACCTTCTTCGGAATTAAAGATGCATTTAAGAGTGTATAAAGAAAACCCTGATGTAAGATCCGTGTGTCACGCACATCCTGTATTTTGCACCGCTTATTCCGTTGTCGGAAATTCGCTCAGCGAACCGATCCTGGCTGAGGCGATCCTGACTCTCGGTGATGTTCCGGTTTTGCCTTATGCGGAACTCGGCACCGAAGAAGTACCGAATGTCATCGCACCGTATATCAATACACACTACGGAGTGATCCTTGCAAATCACGGCGTCGTAACATGGGCAAGCGAACCATACAAAGCTTTTTACAGACTTGAATCAATGGAACATTATGCAAAGATCACGTTTATCACAGATCTGGTTTCAAAGGATAAAAGAGTGCTTAACAAAGAGCAGATCGAGGCATTGAAGAAAAAAGCTTTCGATCTTTAAGATCCAAAAAAATAAAGAAATAACTTTCGTTCTTAATTATTCCGTTATATGAAAAGAATTTAAAAATACTTTCGATTTTTATAATACCAAAAAAAGAGCTTCACGCTCTTTTTTTATGAATATGTTTTGATAATGTCTTCGGCCACCTGACGACGCGTAACGCATCTGTCCATGGCCTGCTTTTCTATATATCTGTGAGCACCGGGCTCATCCATTTTCAGTTCACTTATAAGAAGCCATTTCGCCCTGTTTACCGTACGTATCTCTTCCATCTTCTCTTCGATGCTGAGAGTCTTTTTCTCGTTCTTTCTTAAACGCTCACGGGAACATGCCATCCACCTTAACGCCATTTCTACCGAAGGTTTGCTCATGGGTTTCGGCATTGCAAAAACACCGTGCTTTGAAACCTTCTCGAATACTTCCTCGAAGATCTCGCTTCGAACTACTACAAGTGCCACGTTACTGCCGGATACGCAGAGATCTATCGCAAATCTTGTTCCGACATCATCGGGAAGAGGCGAATTGATGATGACAAAATCATACGGTCTTTCGGCGTATGCCCTTTGTGCCGAACTTATACTCGACTCGAATTTAACATTCACATAACCGGACTCGGAGAGCAGTTCTGACATAACGGTATTAAATTTTTCAGCGGCGGATACGATCAGTACGCTGTATTCACTTTTTTCTAGCCCCATCTGCGCTCCTCCTTTCCGGAATATTTCGGATATCAACAACTGTCACCGCTTTTTAACGTATGGTGTGGAAACAGTCATCCGACAAGCCTTTTGAAAAATATAAAGATCAAAATATCTCTCAATCATTAAGATAGATATTCAGGATCTTGGCAGGAACGTATTTTTTAACAAATTCGCTTTCTCCTGCTTTCTTTCTGGCTGATTCTATTCCCGAAGGAAGCTTTTTGAACTTGGCAAGCGTTTCTTCGTCCGCTTTATATAAATTGTAATTTGTCTCCTCGGGAAGTGCGGTTTTGTTTCTGATGCCGTCAAGTCCCGCATAGATAAGGAGTGCAAATGCAAGATAAGGGTTCGCCGTGGGATCGGGAGAACGAAGTTCGAAACGACGGTATTCTCCCACTGCTGCGGGAACTCTTATGAGCTGGGATCTGTTTTCGTGCGACCATGATACGTATCCCGGTGCCTTGTCTTCGCCGAAACGTTCATACGAATTGTCCGTGGGATTCAAAAATGCCGTTATATCAGTGACCTTATCAAGTATTCCGGCCATGACATATCTCATATTTGTAATATCATCATCGGGTTTAACTGAAATATTAATATGGAATCCGTTGCCGGGTTTGCCCTTTAAAGGCTTGGCACTGAAATCAGCCGCAATACCGTTTCTGCTCGCCACGGTTTTAACAACTGTCTGAAACGTCATGGCATTGTCAGCTGCAGCAAGTGCATCCGAATATCTGAAATCGATCTCGTTCTGTCCGGGACCTTCTTCATGATGTGAACTCTCGGGACGAATACCCATCTGTTCAAGTGTAAGGCATACTTCTCTTCTGATATTTTCTCCTCTTTCATCGGGAGCAATATCCATATAACCCGCTTCATCGTAAGGTTCTCTGGTCACTTTTCCGTCATCGTCAAGTTTGAAAAGATAGAATTCCTGCTCGGCTCCGAAATAGAAAGAAAAGCCCTCTTTCGATGCTTCTTCGACAGCTCTTTTCAAAAGGCTTCTGGTATCGCATTCAAAAGGTCTTCCGTCAGGGTAACTGATACTTGAGAACATTCTGACAACCTTGCCGTGTTCGGGTCTCCAGGGAAGAAACGCAAGTGTTTCAGGGTCCGGATGAATAAAAAGATCCGAATGAGTTTCATCACCGAAACCTGCCACCGCCGAAGCGTCAAAGGCAATTCCGTATTTGAATGCTCTGGGCAATTCTTCCGGCATTATTGATATGTTTTTTTGTCTGCCGTAAACATCACAAAAAGCAAGACGGATGAATTTTACATCTTCCTCCGCCACAAACTGCAACACTTCTTCTACTGAATATTTCATGTATTTCGTCCCTCCCGTGTTGTATTTTCTAGTTTATTCCCTTTTAAAAATATATTTAATTTGCAACATACATCTGCTTGTAAGGATTCTTGCTGTCGGGAGTAAGCACGGTATACTCTGCGTTGAGAATTTCATCGGTATCCAGTCCGAATTCTTCGCAGTACTCCTTTAAAACAGGAACAAGTTCTTCAATATCCGATCCTTTGGCATGGCTTACCACTACCTGTCCCGGAAATTTGATACCTTCACTGTCCGATTTCAAATAAACTTTTCCGCCGTGCATTCCTGTGCAGGGGAAGAAACCGACGATCTTCTTATCCTCTGCGTTAAGACCGAGTACAACGATCATTCCGCCCGCCTGGTATTCTCCGAGAAAACTTCCGGCACATCCGCCGATCACCATTACGGGGATCTTTTCTTTATAGGCTTTCATATGAATGCCCGCTCTGTAGCCCGCATTGCCTTTAACGAAGATCTTTCCTCCGCGCATCGCGTATCCTGCAGCATCTCCGATGTTGCCGTTTATAACTATCTTTCCTTCGTTCATCGTATCACCGACTGCATCCTGTGCATTGGCTTTAACGGTGATCGATGCCCCGTTCAAATATGCTCCGAGAGCATTTCCGGGGATCCCGTCTATTTCTATTTTTTTATCCGACATTCCGGCAGCGATGAAACGTTGTCCGCAGACATTTTTAACTTCGCATTCAACTTCACTGTCTCTTAAACGGTCATTTATATCTTTATATCCGAGTTCTTTTGCATCAATCATCATCTTTATACCACACCTCCGAATTTTTTTCTACGATTTTCATCCGAAAAGGCAAAAGTCGTAGCGACTTTTTTCAAAAGTTCAAAATCCACGCTGTCAAGCGGTACCCTGTCTCTTATCATGGATGTATATATACCTGCTCTGTCCGTTTCTCCTATCAGCATGTATCCGATAAGGGCATTGTCCTTTACGAAAAATCTCTTAAGAACACCCTCTCTCTTTTCTTCGAAACATTCACCGTCATAGCTTCCTGCGGTCATGACATGAAGTCCGAAAAATCCGATCGAGTTCATCGGGATCGCATTATCGAATACTTTTTCCCCGCCTGCCATGTTAACGCCTGCGGTAAATCCCTGCATATATGCGTTCGGTAAAATGGCAAGTACTCTGTTCGAACCTATGGAAGAATCGTATCCTTCGCTGCAGTCTCCCGCTGCATATATATCTGAAACTGAAGTCTTCATCTTCGTATCGACTACGATACCTCTGTTTACTTCACCGCCGATATCTTTTACAAGCGATATGTTTGCCCTGACACCGATTGCAAGAACGAGAACATCGAATTCCACCGTTGTGCCGCTTTTCATGTAAGCTTTATTAACGTCAAACTTCTCGGCACTGTCGGAAAGCATGAATTTTATCCCGTTTTCTTCAAGATGCTTTTGCATTATGGAAGCACATTCGGAATCAAGAATACTCGAAAGGATCCTGTCGGCCAGATCGCAGACCGTTATGTCTTTTACCAGATCCTTTATGCCTTCCGCACATTTAAGACCTATAAGACCGGCGCCGACGATGAGCACTCGCGTATCTTTGTTAAGACTCTTTTCCAGAGACAGTGCGTCATCAAGAGTCATAAACGAAAACTTTTTCTCCACCGTATCCAGTCCTTCAAAAGGAGGAACGAACGGTGTGGAACCCGTTGCAACGCAAAGAGAATCGTACGGGATCTTACCGCCTTTATCCGTAGTAACTGTTTTGCCTTCCTTATCTATGTTTAATGCACTTGTACCAAGCAAAAGATCAACATTCTGCTTTTCATAGTAATCTTCGCTTCTGTAATGCATTCTTTCAACATCCGTTTTGCCTTCCAAAAGATATGAGATAAGAGGCCTTGAATATGCCTTGTGATCTTCTTTTGAAATAACGGTTATCGAACCTTCTTTATCCACGCTTCTTATTCCTTCGATACATCCGATTGCCGCGTGGGAATTTCCTACAATTACATAATTACTCATAATCGTTTTCGTTCAGTCGTTCTACCGATTGAAACATCCTTTCTCCGGCATTTCCGGTTAATCTCTTTCTTCATATACAATGGCTTTGTTCGGACATCCTAGTACGCAGGCCGGCTCACCGCAGGAATTCTTAAGGCAGAGTTCGCACTTCTGCATCGTTCCTTCTTCCGAAGGTGCAAGTGCTCCGTAAGGACATACGAGTACGCATGTAAGACAGCCGACACATTTGCTCCTGTCGATCCTTACAACACCGTCTTCCTTACTGATGGCTCCGGCGATACAGCTCTTGACACACATGGGATCTTCGCAGTGGCGGCAGGAAACACCGTAAGAGATCTTGTCGTCACCTTCCACGTGAATTCTCGGATATATCTGTTTTCCTTTGAGAGCATTCGCCATATCCTTGAGACCTGAATTGGCAAATGCACAGTTGTACTCGCAAAGATGACATCCCAGACACCATTCTTCATTAACATAGATTCTTTTCATTTTTTTCTCCGTAACATTTTTCAGGGTTTAAGTTTTTCCCTTATTTTTTTAATGCTTATGTATGCAAGGACGCCCGCACAATAATCTGCTTATTGTGCGAGCCCTGCATCATTATTTATAGAAAGTAATGAACCGATTACTCAACATCCTGTAATGCATCATAACCTTCTTCACCGGTACGAACCTTTACAACGTTCTCAACATCGTAAACAAAGATCTTGCCGTCGCCGATATGTCCGGTATAAAGGACTTTCTTGGCTGTTTCGATTACGTCTCTTACGGGAACCGCGCTGACTACGATATCAACCTGGATCTTAGGCAACAGGTTCGCTTCGATCTGTACGCCTCTGTAGTACTCCGGTTTGCCTTTCTGTACGCCACATCCTAAAACATGAGATACCGTCATACCTGTAATACCGAGTTTCATCATTGCTGTCTTCAAAGACTCAAACTTAGCTTCTTTACAAATGATCTCAACTTTGGTGTATTTGTGACCGTCGCCTGAGAAAGTAGGCATTTTCTTAACTTCAACTGCCTCTGCTACAGGAACATCACCTGTAACTGCAACGGGCTTAACGCCTGTAACTTCAACTGCTTTATCAGCAGGAACATCGCCTGTAACAACAGTTTCGCCTTCGACACCTTCTTCAACATATTCGGGAAGCATTGCGAATCCTGCATAAGCTGAAGGAAGACCATGTTCTGTAGAATCCAAACCTGTAAGTTCTTCTTCTCTTGATACTCTAAGACCGATAACGGCTTTAATAATATAGAATGCGATAGTAATTGTAATTACGGTCCAGGTTGCAACGCTTGCGAAGCCGAGCAACTGTATGCCGAGTAATTTGAATCCGCCGCCGTAGAACAAACCTGCCATAACGTTTCCGTTTGCATCGGCGATTGAATATCCGGGAGCTGAAGGAGTAGCAAATAAACCGACAGCGATTGTGCCCCAGATACCGTTCATGCAGTGAACTGCTACAGCACCGACGGGATCGTCTATTCTTAATACATAATCAAGGAACCATACACCGAATACTACAAGTAAACCGGATACTGCGCCGATTGCGATGGCACCGCCTGCATCTGTTACATCACAGGGAGCTGTTATAGCTACAAGGCCTGCAAGAGATGCGTTCAAACACATTGATACATCGGGTTTTTTGTATCTGATCCATGTAAAGATCATACATACAACTGTTGCAACTGCGGGAGCAATGGTTGTTGTAAGGAAAATCGAACCTAACTGGGGAAGGCTTGTAGCGGCTGCACCGTTGAAACCATACCAGCCAAACCAAAGGATGAATACACCCAAAGCACCGATAGCGATGTTATGTCCGGGGAATGCATTAACTTTAACGATTTTGCCTTTTTCATCTTTAGTGAATTTACCGATTCTGGGTCCGAGGATTTTGGCACCGACTAAAGCGGAAATACCACCAACCATGTGAATTGCGGTAGAACCAGCGAAATCATGGAAGCCTAAGCCTGCAAGCCAGCCGCCGCCCCAAATCCAGTGAGCCTCAATCGGGTAAATCAATGCTGAAATAACAGCTGAGTAAATACAATATGATAAGAATTTAGTTCTCTCAGCCATTGCACCTGATACGATAGTAGCTGTTGTCGCACAGAATACTAAGTTAAATACAAAGGATGAGAAATCGAAGTTGTCGTAAGAAGTGAAGAGGTCAAAACCGGGTTTACCGATAAAGCCGAATAAGTCTTCACCCATTAATAAACTAAATCCGATTAATATAAATACTACGGTACCGATACAGAAATCCATCAGGTTTTTCATGATGATATTTCCTGTATTCTTTGCTCTGGTAAAGCCTGCCTCTACCATTGCAAAGCCTGCCTGCATCCAGAAGACAAGTGCCGCACCGATTAAGAACCATACGGAGAACACTTCTGTGGTGGTTGCTTCTTTGACTAAAGTTACCAATGTTTCATCCATGTTAATCATCTCCTTTTTTATGAGTTTTTTTTAACTAGTTTTTTTTAAGTGATTACGAAGCAACCCCCAAATGTTCAATTGTGTTTCGTAATCGTTTATACTCCGAAAAGTAAATCTGCGTAGTTCGGGAAAGGCCAGTACTCTTTAGCTGTAAGAGTTTCAGCTTCGTCACAAAGTGCTCTTAACTCGCCCATTTTGGGAAGAACTTTGTCACGAATAGCTTCGGATTCTTTGATGATTCCGTCAGCCTCGCCGAGTGCAATAATCTCGCTCTTAAGTTCATCTGTCTTTGTATAGATTGCATCTGTAAGAGAAGATAACTTCTTAACGAGAGTTGTTTCATATGAGCTTGCGATAGAAGGATCGATGCTCTTCTTTGTAGCAGCTCTCTGTGCAAGATCGCCGACATATTTGTCAATAGCGGGAGCAAGCTGTGTATTAGCCATGGCTACCATTGTATTGGCTTCAATCGTTACGCTCTTGCAGTAATTCTCAAGCATGATTTCGCATCTGGATTCAAGTTCTGCCTTGGAGAATACGCCGTGCTTTGTAAGCATTGATACGTTTTTCTCATCAAGAAGATGAGGCATACAATCGGGTGTGGTTCTGTAGTTTGATAATCCTCTGACTTCTGTTGCCTCTTTAACCCAGGCATCATCATATCCGTTACCGTTGAAAATTATTCTCTTATGCTCTTTGATGGTTCCTTTGATAAGAGCGTGAAGGTCATTTTCAAAATCGGATGAAGCTTCAAGTTTGTCTGCGAATATCTGAAGTGATTCTGCAACTGCTGAGTTGAGCATGATGTTTGCACAAGCGATGCTGTTGGAAGAACCAAGGCTTCTGAATTCGAATTTATTACCTGTAAATGCGAAGGGTGAAGTACGGTTTCTATCCGTTGTATCCTTGCTGATGGGAGGAAGGATATCTACACCGAGCTGCATTTTCTGCTTGATCATATCTGTGTAAGGCTTGTCATTTTCGATGGCATCGAGAACTGCATTAAGTTCGTCGCCAAGGAACATTGAGATGATTGCGGGAGGTGCCTCGTTAGCGCCGAGTCTGTGGTCGTTACCGGCTGTGGCAACTGCGAGTCTTAAAAGATCCTGATAATCATCAACTGCCTTAATTACTGCACAAAGGAATAAAAGGAACTGTGCATTTTCATAAGGTGTAGCACCGGGTGACAAAAGGTTCTGTCC
>JAILRA010000061.1 GCA_024698715.1 Lachnospiraceae bacterium | reverse complement strand
ACCCCGTCGGGCGTCTCGTCATACGCACCCGTCAGAACTTCCGTCCCCGGAAAGAAGGATGTCAGAAGCGCATATACATCGTATTCCCTCTCTGTTTTGTTTATTTGAATTCCGATCTTTTTCATTTTAACTTCCTGAATTTAATTTACGGATTCGATAACCCAGTCCGCATCTTCCATTTTATATACATTGTCGCATGCGGGGCATCTTTTATGCTTGTATGCGTTGAAGCTCGTTCCGCAACTCGGGCACATGAATTTCGAGATAGAGAATGAAAGATCGTTCTTCTTTGAGATGTTCTTTCTCATATTTACACGGAAGATCCTTTCTTTCTCGCTTGCTTTTCCGTTCTTTTCGCTGAGGACTTCGGTGTAGATATCCGCGGAAACATAAGCCACGTCGTTCTTTACTTCAACGGATTTAAAAGCCATCGCGCCTCTGAAGAAAACGTCAACGATGTCTTTAAATTCATCAGGCAGCGCTCCGCCCTCGTAAAAGGGCAGTTCCGTAGGATCTTCGCTGTAGATGACCGACTTCAGTTTGGCTACGGTCTGGCTCATGAAAAACTGCTGCATATAATCCTGTCCGTATTTTTTAAGCTCCTCTTCGAACATTTTATGTGTTGAAAAAGTTGCAAGAAGCGGAGCGGATTTGGCACCTGCGATAAGAAGCTTTATCAAAAGGATTCCGGATGCAGACAAAAGTCCGATGATCGGTGCCGTGCATAAAAACTGACCGAATATTCCGACGGGAACCATTAAAGCACCCAATATGGCCTCAGTATCCATCTTGGCCATGGCCATGATCACTGCCGCGATGCCGCCGAGGACTGCTCCGATAAGCGGAAGGCCTACAAGCAGGATCGCCGTAACAATTACGGCTGTAATGAGGTAGAAGCGGATCATCTCCTTTTTTTCTTTGGAGAAATCTTCAACTATATTATAGGCGGTAACCTTCGGATAGAGTTCATCCATCTTAAAAGAAGTTCCGCAGTAAGGACATCCTTCAGTGAGAGCCTTTATCTTCTCGGGATTACCGCAGTTTGGGCAGACGTAGATCTCATCTTCCATGTTCTGACCGTTCAGATAATTGATAACACACGACCAGACCGCCGCATTCATCTTCTTTTTATTTATGGTCTTATTGCCCTTCATGAGGACGCGCTTGTAAAGATTCGTGCTTTCCCACATCTTGGCAACATAGTGTTCATCCCTGGCTTCCCATCCGTGCTCGATCCCGTCGGGATGAATTCCTCTTCCCGGGAAATCATAATCCAGAACAAGTCCTTTTTTTCTCAGACGGTCCTTTTGAATATCCACATAATTTTGAACTTCTCGGTCGCAGGATGAAAGTTTTCTGTCCGAGCTTAAC
This sequence comes from Lachnospiraceae bacterium, assembly GCA_024698715.1. GTDB lineage: Bacteria > Bacillota > Clostridia > Lachnospirales > Lachnospiraceae > UBA3766. Next base: position 21,967 of record JAILRA010000061.1, on the reverse strand, counting down.
GCCTCCGATAGTTCCGAAATAAATTTCTGCTGAATATTGGCCATTGATAATCCTCCTCTTACACTTTTGTACGCTGTTTCGTTTTCCCCATCGGAAAAGATTTAAGATCCCGATTAAGGATCGACGGAACCGATCGCGCTATGATTCCAATACTATATTAACCCCGCACTTTGTCTGTATACATACATTCTTTCATATATTAAATGCACATATTTTCCCCTTCAAAGTGAATTAGATTTTTCAATAGTTCCTTATTTTGTTATTTCGATCATCTATGCTATAATGAATCGAAAAAATGACACAAACAGGATTTCCGACATGAACCGCACAATTCTCATTATAGATGACGATGTAAACATAGGCAATATGCTGTCCGAAGCTCTCAACGGCGAAGGATACGAAGTGCTTCGTGCTTATTCAGGCACCGAGGCTTTAATGGTATTGGAAAAAAACCGCCCGGACCTTATTCTTCTGGACCTTATGCTTCCAGGTCTTTCCGGAGAGGAAGTACTTCCGAGAATAAAAGGCATCCCCGTGATCGTCGTAAGTGCCAAAACTGACGTAAACCACAAAGTCAGACTGCTTTATGACGGAGCCAGCGACTATATCACCAAACCCTTCGTGATTTCCGAACTTTTGGCCCGTATTGCGGCACTTTTAAGACTGTCATCTGTTCAGTCAAAAGTATCGGAAGAAGCATCGGACGATATGATATCTGTCGGAGAAGTGTCTTTAAACATGAGTCTTTTATCGGTAAAAACAGGCGAAAACGAGATCTCCTTAACCAGAACCGAAGCAGCCATTCTTTATATCTTAATGCAGAACGCCAACCGCCCCGTCGGAAGAAGTACCATCCTCGACCGCATCAGCGAAAACACTCCCGACTGTACGGAACGTTCACTCAAGCAGCATATCAGCAATATCAGAAAGAAACTTCAGTCCGCTGACGGTATCGACCATATCGAGGCCGTATACGGAATCGGTTTCAAATTCTCATAAATCCCCTTTCACAAAATCTTGACCATATCTTGACGTTTTTTTGTGCGCTTTCTTGACCGTATCGGTGTATCATCCTAATTGTTTAAAAAATAAACGGCTAAACTTTTGATCCGGAAAGGAAATATCGATGGAAACAGTATTTAAAAGTGAGAATTTATGCAAAAAATACGGCAGTTTTTCGGCTTTATCAGACCTTAACATGGAAATACCGAAAGGCGCGATCTACGGATTTGTCGGAAAAAACGGTGCCGGAAAGACCACGCTCATCCGTATACTCTGCGGTCTGCAAAGACCGACATCCGGTTCTTTTTCACTGATGGGCAAATCATGGGACGATAAGGAAATATATAAGGAAAGAAGACGTCTCGGTGCGGTTGTCGAATCGCCCGCCATCTATAAGGACATGACTGCAAGAGATAACCTCATTCAGCAGTATCTGATGCTCGGGCTTCCCGATTTTAAGGGGATCGAGGAACTTCTTAACCTCGTAGGTCTCTCCAATACGGGCAAAAAGAAGGCACGTAATTTTTCACTCGGTATGAAGCAGCGTCTCGGCCTGGCCATGGCACTTTGCGGAAATCCCGATTTCATAATCCTCGACGAACCCACAAACGGTCTAGATCCGCAGGGTATCATAGAAATCCGTGAACTTATCATAAAATTAAACCGTGAAAAAGGGATCACCTTCCTTATCTCCAGTCATATCCTTGACGAACTCTCACGTATCGCAACTCATTACGGCTTCATCGACAAAGGACATATCGTCCGTCAGATGAGTGCCGAAGAACTGAAAGCGGAATGTCAGAAATCCGTAAAAATGAAGGTTGCGGACACCAAAGTCCTCGCCAAGATCATGGAAGAAAAAGGTATCGAATACAAGATCTTCGACGATCAAAATGCCGAAGTCTTTACCGAGATCACTTTCTCCGAGATCGCCGAAGCTTTCGCAAAGGAAAAGTGTACGATATTCACGATGGGCGAACACGAAGAAAGCCTTGAAGCCTTTTATCTGTCTTTATTAGGGGGAGAAAACAATGCTTAGAGTATTTTATTCCGATTTAAGATTCCTGCTTAATCAGCTGAGCCTTAAGATCTGCATCGGGATCGTCATGGGATACACATTGATGTTCGTTGTCGTTCTGAAGATAATAACATTATTTCTCAACAGCGGAAATTTTATATACGGCGAAGACGTTCTGAGTGCATACGGAGACGTTGCGATATTCGCGATCACTGCTGCCACTCTTTTGATATTCAGCTCTGATTTTGCAAACGGGACCATAAGAAACAAGCTTGTGAACGGGATAAAGAGAAGACATATTTTCCTGTCGGCCGTTTTTAACGGAATGCTCGCAGCGGCCTTTATGACCGTGATCGTAACACTGTTCGAAACCCTGCTGGCACTCGTTTTTACGGACGGTTTCATGACTTACACTCTTCCCGAACTTTCGAACAATTTCCTTATGCTCATAATAACCTCCGCCTCGATAGGCGCCTTCACAACAACGCTCGTGATGGTCTTCGGCGGAAACAGGATCTCTTATTTCATAGGATTTATCATCGCATTCTTCTTAAGTCTGATCGGTTCGGAAGTTGCGACCAAACTGTATCCCATGAACGGAAAATGCACTCTTCAGGGCGCGAAACTCGTTCTGTATACAGCTTACGACCGTTTCATGCCGTATATGCATTTCGAAGGCTATCCCCGCTGGGACATTTACAGTTATCTTTTGGGAAGCTTCGTTCTTACCGTGCTGTCGATCACAGTAGGACTGGTTATTTTTGAAAGAAAAGAGATCAAATAAGGAGTGGATCATGTTCAACATATTTATAGGCAATCTTATAAGACTGGTTAAAAATATTCTCTTCAGCGGCGGATGTGTTCTCGCGATAGTTATCACATATTTTTTGACATCCGGAAAACTCTTTGAGTTTCTCTCTAACGCAACCGCAGAAGAAAGAATGATCTTTACGTCGGCGGCAATGGTAGCTTACTTCAGCTTCTTTACAACCATTTTCGTTTCGGTCGAATACCATGACGGGATCATTAGAAACCGTATAATTTCGGGTTTTTCACAGATCGATGTTTATCTTGCAAGTCTTCTTACACAGTACAGTGCGCTCACAATCATGTTTGTCGTATATATCATCGGCGGACTGATCGGCGGAGCAAGATTAACTTCGGACGGGATCATAAGGATCGGAATAATCTATCTGGCACTGATCGCCTATGTAACGGTGACCAACGCCGTCGGATTCAGGGTAAAAAAGGTCATTATATCCACCATCATTACAATGCTCATCTTCAATGCATGTTTTAATATGGTAATGTTCGGTAACGCGATCTTAAGTTTCATGGAAAATGAAACAGCCCTTGCCGTAGGAAAAGTGATCTACAATATCAACGCCCTCGGACAGTGGTTTTCGCTGACACCGTTTTCGTTCGATTATACCAATCCGGGTTACGGAGTCCAGATCGCCCTGTCATTCGGTATCATCGTTCCGACATTACTGCTCGGTATGGTCGGCCTTAAAAAAAGAGAACTAAAATAATCTTCAAAAGGAAATAAAAAATGAAAATATTTCAAACCAAAGTATTTTTAATCCTCGGTGCATTTGCACTTTTAATAATATCCCTGATCGTTCTTAAAACGGGAATTTTCAACAGACCTTATCATATCAAGGGAATCGAGGAAGTCGGCGTATCTTTCGACGAGCTTAAGATCCCCGAAAACACAAAGGTTGTGGGAATTGGCGAAGCAACTCACGGAAATGCGGAATTCCAAGAAGCCAAACTCGATATGTTAAAAAAACTCGTAAACAACGGGACCTGTCATGCCATCGCATTCGAAATGTCACCCGCGGAAGCAGCTTTATACAATGACGCGATCCGCGAAAACGAAAGCGATCTGACGGAACTCATCGCAGGTACGGATTATCCTCTTTACGATACAGCGCAGATAGTCGAACTGCTCGAATACATGAGGGAATACAATCTGAGTCATGACGAAAGCGAATCTCTGATGATCTACGGCGTGGATATGCAGACGGGTGTAAGGGCAGCCGAATATCTTTATGATTTCTGTTCCAAAAACAGCGCTTCTTTCAGCGAAGAAGAAATAAACACACTTAAAACACTGGCGGAAAATTCCGATTCGGATTATCCCGGTGCAAGAGATTTCTTTTATGATCTCTCGGTCAAACTCGGGGCGTCCGATGACATATTTTTCAGGGATGCATCCGTTGTATCGCTCTCTCTTGTTCAGCTTCTGGATTCTCCTTCATATGAGGATAAACCCAACGATTACTCGGTTCACAGGGACACCTGCATGGCGGAAAACCTTCTTTCTTTTTACAATATCGAAAAAAGCAGGGGTTACGACCAAATAATAATCACTGCACATAACGGACATGTCATGAAATACGATCCTGCCGACGAACTCGACGTAAACATGGGTATGAAGATCGATGAACTTTTCGAAGGAAGCTATTACTGCGTGGGAACCGAATTTTACAATACCTGCGTAAACGTTCATACTGCGGGAACATATGACGATGAGTACAAAAGAGCCAACCATGATTACTGCTCCGGCGACCTTCTCGCATATCAGGCAAAGTTCTTTGACGACGGTGTTTATTGTCTGGACTTTGCATCCGTTGACAAAAAAGCAGCCGGAAAGGTTTATAATATAATCCATAAACAAAACTTTACCGGAATGGCAGGGGAAGGTTATACTACAGATTGGGAAGTATACAAAAGCTACCGTGCCAAAATGATCGCCGTCGATCATTACGATGCAATGATCTATTACTATGAAACCACTCCCATCGATCCGATACATTACTGATCAGTCGGGCAGACGGAGTGGTGAATCTGCGAGGGGTTATCATGAAATATCTGCTCATATTAAGCGTTATCGTTAATATATTACTGATACTTAAAATAGTCGTGATGCGAAGTTCCATCCGCAGCCTGCAGGCGGATTTCGCAGAGCGCATAAGTCTGGATACCAATACTCTTATAGGAGTGGACAGCCGCGACCGGTATATAAGAAAACTCGTTTCAACCATTAACGATACCCTCATAAGCCTCCGTTCATCTTATCATCAGTACAGGCTGGGCGATGCGGAAGTTAAAACTGCCGTTACGAATATCGCACATGACCTGAGAACCCCGTTAACAGCCATCTGCGGTTATACGGAAATGGCTTTAAAAAACAAGGATGAAAACGAAAGGGAAAGATACCTAAAGATAATCTCGGAACGAGCAAACCACATGAAAAAGCTTACCGAAGAGCTCTTTGAATATTCGGTAATAACGGGTGGGGAGATAACGGAAGAAAAAGAAACCGTGAACATCAACCGTCTGCTTGAAGACAGTATCATGAACTATTATCCCGCTTTTGAAAAACGGGGAATAACGCCGAAAGTCGATATCTGCGAGACTCAGATCTCAAGAGAACTCTACCCTTCGTATGTTGAGAGGATCTTCGCAAACCTTCTTTCCAACGCCTTAAAATACAGTGACGGGGACCTTGAAGTATCCCTTTCCGAAGACGGCTGCGTTCGGATGTCCAACAAAGCATCCGCCCTGTCGACGGTTTCGGTCGAAAAACTCTTTGACAGGTTCTTTACCGTTGAAACCGCCCGAAACGACAGTTCTCACGGTCTCGGACTTTCCATCGTCAAGACCTTTGCGGAACGTATGGACTGCCCTCTTTCGGCTAAATATGAGGACGGAAGACTGATACTGGAGATATGTTTTAAATAGTATCTTGGGATTTCCTTTGCGGAAGTCCCTTTTTTAATTCTTCAAATGTCGATGTGATCGCACCTGTCTCGCATTCACTCTTGCATTTCAGGCAGCGGATGCATTCGGTTGAATTGGGTTTTTCCCAGACCTTTATATCCATATCGCAGACCTTTTGGCATTTTCCGCATTTAATGCAGTTTTCCTCGATTATCTTAAGTCTGTAAAAGGATATCGGGTTGAAGAGTCCGTAAAGTGCGCCGAGAGGACAGACATATTTGCAGAACGGTCTGTAAACAACGATCGATGACAATACGCATACCGAAAGGATCGCGATCTTTATCCAGAATCTCCATCCTATCACGCTTCTAAGCTCCGCGTTTGCCAAAAGGAGCGGGATGCCGCCCAAAAAAGTTCCGGAAGGACAGATGTATTCGCAAAACCAGGGCTGTCCCATCCCCGCGATATTGACTGCGGTCATCGGAAGGATGATCACGAATACAAGCAGGATAACGTATTTGAAGTACTTGAGGAATTTATGACCGAAAAGATTCTTAAACTTTTTCGGGAAAGGGATCCTGTAAAGAAGGTCCTGCAAGAGACCGAACGGACAGAGCCATCCGCAGATGAACCTTCCGAAGATCGTACCGAAAAGACCGATCATCCCGAGTACATACAATGAAAATTTATACTTCCCGCTTCCGAGAACCGCCTGAAGCGAACCTATCGGGCATGAAGCAAACGCCCCCGGACACGAATAGCAGTTGAGTCCCGGAACGCATACATTCTTAATTTTTCCTTTATAGAGTTTTCCGCTCATCCAGCCTTTGACATAACCGTTCGTGAGTGCGAACCATAAGGCCTGGACGATCAATCGAATTGTCTGTTTTTTCACTGTTTTCCCAAATGTCTTAATCTGTATTTCTGACCGTTGCAAATGCCCAAAATCTTATTTTCCCGCAATGTCATCCCAGCCCGATGCACTCAAGGCAGATGCGGACCGCTTTTGCGAACACGATCTGAAATTCTTTATTTATTATCCCGAGTATCATCATTGCGATAAAGATCACCGCCGATAATGCTCCGAGTATGTATTTTGTGCGTTCTTTCATATAATAAAATCCCTCTGAAATTAAGGATACCCCAAAGAAAATAAAAAATGCAATCCTTTGTGGACTGCATTCTGTTATTTTTTCTTTTTAACGGGCTTGAATATCTTAACCGCCTGTTTGAGATTTTTGATATTTACTTCCGTATGGCTTCCGCCGTTCTCACCGTCTCTGGTCCAGCTGACCGGTTCTTCGCTGGTGATATTGAATTCTTTTGCCTTGAAATAATACATGTATTCGGCATCCGGTTCACCTGCGATAACGGAAGCGAGCACTGCGTTCAGATCGGTGGGATCCTCGGGATATCTTACGAAAATACCCTCGAATTTGCCGTCATTCAACTGAACATCCTTAAAGAGCGGGCTCTTGAATCCGCCAACCGATGTGGAATTGATGACCATTCCGTATATAAAGGAATCCTTTATGACCCTGTCTCCGACGGTGATCGTCATTTCGATCGGTTTGAAATTTCCCATTCCGACGGATTTGATCCCTTCGAGAACATATGCCATATGCCCGAAAACGTTCTTGTATTCCTGCTTTGTCTCATAGGATACTTCGGTAAGAAGTCCGAAAGCGGCAATATAAACAAAATAGGAATCGTTGAAAACTCCCACATCACACGGGAATTCCTCACCGTAAATAACCGTTTCCGCAGCTTTGGTCATATCTGAAGATATGCCGATACTTTTGGCAAAGTCGTTTGTGCTTCCCGCGGGAATATAACCTAAAGGAATGTCTTTTTTAAGAGTGATCATACCCTTAACGGCTTCATCCAGTGTTCCGTCACCGCCGGATATGACTATCGTGTCATATCTCTCACCGTCGGAAATGATGGTATTGGTCGCGTCATCTTTCGCCTGTGTGGGATGGATCGTGATCTCGTAACCGGCTTTGGCAAAAATATCGATAATGCTTACAAGTTTATTTTTTATTTTTTCTCTGCCCGAATGGGCATTGTATAAAAATAAAAGTTTTTTCATTAGTATTTTAGTTGTCGCCGCTTAAATATTTCTCGATATGATTGATGGCATCTTCTTCATCCGCACCGTCTGCCTCAACCGTAACTTTTTCGCCTGCATTCAAACCGAGGCTCATCATTCCCATGATACTTTTGGCATTAACTCTCTTATTTTCATTGGTCTGGATGTAAACGCTGCTTTCATACTGACTTGCTACCTGAACAAGCATTGCAACAGGTCTTGCTTCAAGGCCGCCGGCTAATTTGATTTCGATTTCTCTCTCAACCATAATATCCTCCTAAACTATGCATCTTTCTCACGATGTTTCTGTGCCATCTCGCTTATCTTTCTCAATCTGTGATTGACACCGGATTTACCGAGAGGCGGCTTCATTAACTCCCCAAGTTCTTTGAGCCCCACGTCGGGATTTTCAAGTCTTGCCTCGGCGACACTTCGTAAAGTATCGGGAAGATTTGAAAGTCCAATACATTCGTTTAAATAGTTGATGTCTTCAATCTGCTTGTACGCAGCATTGATTTGCTTAGCGCTGTTGGCCACTTCGCAGTTAACTTTTCTGTTGGTATTGTTAGCAATTTCTTTCAGGATCAGTGAATTTTCGTAATTCATGGTCGCGACATTGGCTTCGACTATTCTTAGAAAATCAGCTATTTTCTCGCCGTCTTTAAGGTAGACCACATGGAATCTGTTCTTTCTGATCCCGATCTTTGCCTCGACTTCAAAATATGAAAGCTCTCTGACTATCTGTTTTGCGCATTCTTCGTTTTCACATACGAATTCAAGATGCGCCCCTTTTCCGGGAGCATTGACCGTACCGTAGAAAACAAATGCATTTTTCAAAAAAACTCTTTTGCAACATCCGCTTTTTATCAAAAAAGAAGGAACTATACCTTTATAAAAACAGGGATTCCCTTTTGCATCGAGGATTTTTACAGCCTGTAAAATCTCGAGAACATCCTCTTTTTTGGAAACAGACACTCCAAAAAAGCCTTTTTCTTCAAAGGCGTCAGCATTTATATTAAATGTTTTCTTCAATAAAGTAAAGTATTTTTCGGCAATTCTTTCATTATCGCTCTTTATGATCAGCGCATCCGGCTTTATTTCACCCGTCGCCGCGATGATCATCGCTATCTGAGTTATCCTGCAGTGCCTCTGTGAGGGCATGCTTTTTAACAGCTCTTCCTTTACTTCCATTGAAAAGGAAAGTATATTTTCAGACATTTCAGTTTCCTATGTCTCTGTGGTTAATAGTCACTCCGTACTCTCTATCGTCGTTCTTCAGTGCCTTGTAGATCTCATTGGCCAGAGTTACGGATCTGTGCTTTCCGCCCGTACATCCTATTCCGATGACGAGCTGATTTTTCCCTTCCTTTATATAATTGGGGATCAGGAAATCCAGAAGATCTTTGATCTTTTCCAAGAATAAAGTACTCTCTTCGAACTGCATTACAAAATCGTGAACTTCCGCGTCGTTGCCCGTTTTGTGTTTCAGTTCATCGACATAGTAGGGATTCGGCAAAAACCTCACGTCGAAAACAAGATCGGCGTCCTGAAGGATCCCGTGCTTGAATCCGAATGAAGAGATATTTACCATAAGGGATTTGTAATTCTCGTTCTTTATGAAGATATTTTCCAGTTCCTCACGGAGTTCCCTGGTGAGAAGTCTGGAAGTATCGATCACGTAATCCGCATTCTTCTTGGTCTCTTCGAGGATCCCGCGTTCCCTCTCGATACCGTCTTCAACACGTCCGCCCATTGCAAGGGGATGTGCTCTTCTGCTTTCCTTGTATCTCTTAAGGATGGTCTTGGTCGACGCATCGAGGAAGAGCATTTCGTAATTGTAGCCTTTTTCCTTCATCTGAGCCAGTGCCTGCATGACTTCGTCAAAAGACTGATCGGCTCTTACGTCTATTCCCAGAACAACCTTATCTCTTTCGGAATCATAAAGAAGTTCGGCAAATTTCACTATTAACGGCACGGGAAGATTATCAACGCAATAATATCCCATGTCTTCAAGCATTTTCTGAGCGGTAAGTTTTCCGGCTCCGCTCATTCCCGTTACAACAACGAATCTCATTCCTGTTCCCCGATCAAAAGATCTTACTGTTCATTAATCAAATTTACCTAAAAAAAGTACTTCCGGCTCCAATGTGACCCCTGTTTCATTCCGAACCGTTTCGATCACATGTTTTATCAGATCTTTAACATCCGAAGCCGTCGCATTTCCTTTGTTTATCACGAATCCTTTATGCTTTTCGGAAACCTGCGCACCGCCGATTGTATATCCGCCGAGTCCGCAGTCCTCGATCAGTTTTCCCGCAAAATAACCTTCCGGTCTTTTAAATGTCGAACCCGCCGAAGGAAACTCAAGCGGCTGTTTTTCCTTTCTTTTTAAGGAAAGTTCACGCATATATTCGCCGATCGTCTCTTTGTCGCCTTTTTGAAGCTTGAGTTTGGAACCAAGTGCGATATAATTCTTTTCTTTCAGGATACTGTGGCGGTATCCGAAATCCATTTCTTCGTTCGAAAGAGTAAGTATCTTAAATTCCGTTGTTTCTTCCAGACTTAATACGGTGACTTCGGTAACAACCTGCTTCATCTCTCCGCCGTATGCTCCGGCATTCATGAAAAGAGCACCGCCTAAAGTTCCGGGAATACCCGAAGCAAATTCGAGTCCCGACAAAGACGAATTCATTGCAAGTCCCGCAAGCTTCGACAATGTGATTCCGGCACCCGCACTGACGGTATCGCCCGATACCGAAGCGTCATTGAATTCACCGTCGAGTTTTATCACGATCCCTCTGAACCCGTCGTCCGAAGCCAGAACATTGCTTCCGTTCCCGAGAAGAAAGAATTTCAGGTTTTCTTCTTTGGCATATTCGATTGTTTTTATCAGTTCATCGACATTGGCCACATTTACGAGCACATCTGCCGGTCCGCCTGTCTTGAATGATGTATGGTTCTTTAAAGGTTCGTCAAACCGGACTTTCTCATCACCCAAAACATTCAGAATCTTTTCTTTGTTCATTCTTCTTTATATCCGGATATTTTTTATCAGTCGATCACAAGCTTTGCGGCGCCGTAGATTCCCGCATCGTTACCAAGTGTAGCGAGTTTGAAATCTGTTTCCTTGCATCCGCGAAATGTGGTTTCTTTGAAATTACCGATGATGTAATCAAGGATGATGCTTCCTGCCTTGCTTACTCCGCCGCCGATGACAAATGCCTGGGGATTAACAACGCATGCTATGATGCCGAGACCTCTTCCGAGGATCTTTCCGAACTCTTCGGCGATCTCTATGGCTACTTCGTCGCCTTCCTTAACCGCATCCCAGACAGCTTTACAGTCTATATCTTTTCCGCGAAGAACACTTGCCTTGTCGTCTTTTGCAAGTCTTCTGTTCGCAAGTCTTACCACGCCCGTAGCCGAACCGTACTGCTCGAGGCAGCCTTTTTTGCCGCAGCCGCAGCATTCGGTCTCGTTCTCATCCATGAAGATGTGACCGATCTCTCCGCCGGCACCTTTTGCTCCGGCAACGATCTTTCCGTCAACGATAACTCCGCCGCCGACTCCTGTTCCGAGTGTGACCATAACGATGGAACTGTAACCTTTTCCGCCACCCATCCACATTTCTCCGAGTGCGGCAACATTGGCATCGTTACCTGTTTTAACCTTATATCCGGTGAGTCCCGAAAGCGTTTCGCTGACATTGAAAGTACCCCATCCGAGATTGGGTGCTCCGTAAATGTTTCCTTCGGAATCAATGGGACCGGGAACTCCGATCCCTACGCCGATGACATCTTCTTTGGCGAGATTCTTCTCGGCTGCTTTTGCTTTGATGCTTTCCGCGATATCGGGAAGGATATTGGCACCGTTATCTTCTTTTCTGGTCACTATCTCCCATTTTTCAAGCACTTCGCCGCTTTCGTTAAATAATCCCATCTTTACCGTGGTCCCGCCGAGATCCACACCGAAAATGTATTTCATTACTGTTCTCCTATCCTTTACCCGTTTTCCGGATTTTTGTTTTTTTATTTTTATCAAAACTTTTACGGATCCGCAAATGCATCTCCTGTCAGGGGCTTACTTCCGTTTAGAAATTATCCTCGTCGTCCTCTTCACGCTTCTTTGCGAGATTGCTCTGCACTCTGTTGTAAAGAACTACTGCTGCATTGTAACCCATCTTCTTCTGACGGTGGTTAACTGCTGCCGTCTCACAGATGATGGCAAGGTTACGGCCGGGACGGATGGGAATATTGTGGCAGACAACTCTGTTGCCAAGGTATTCCGTATATTCTTCCTCAAGTCCGAGTCTGTCGTACTCGGTATCCTTGTTCCACTCTGCAAGCTTGATTACAAGGTCTATTGTCTGAGTCTCTTTTACGCTCGATACACCGAAAAGTGTCTTAACATCCACGATTCCGATACCGCGAAGTTCGATGAAATGCTTTGTGGTTTCGGGCGCGGTTCCGATCAGAGTATCTTCGCTGACTTTTCTTATTTCCACAACATCATCGGTAACAAGACGATGTCCTCTCTTGATAAGTTCGAGGGCTGCTTCGGATTTACCGATACCGGACTCGCCGACGATCAATACGCCTTCGCCGTAAACATCGACCAGAACTCCGTGAACGGAAATGCAGGGAGCAAGTTTAACGTTTAACCATCTGATGAGTTCCGCCATGAATGCGGATGTCGTTTTCTTGGTCATGAAGAGCGGAACATTGTTTTCTATTGCCTTTTTCATGAAAAGTTCATCAGGAACCAGGTCACGGCAGAAAACTATACAGGGGATCGGGAAACTTAAGAGTTTGCTGTAGATCTCTTCTTTTCTCTCATCCGAAAGTTCCATCATGTATTTATATTCCACGAAGCCGATAATCTGAAGTCTTGTGGCTTCATAATGCTCAAAGAATCCCGCAAGCTGAAGCGCAGGTCTGTTGATATCGGGCTGCTTGATCTTAATTCCCGTAATGTCAATCTCAGGTGTTAATGCCTCAAGTTTCATTTTTTCGATGATTTTTGTCAAACTTACACTTGCCATAATAACCCTCTTTTCTACTATTGAATCTTTTATGCCGTGTGACTTTTACATTATATACTAAAACTGTGTTTTTCTCTACCGCATCTCTTTTTTTCCGTCTGAAAAAGGAATGCCGTTTTCGCCCCTTTATTCCTCTTTGTGGAAAAACTTATAAATCTCGTCCGCCACATTCTTCGGAATGTCTTCCACCTCGGCTATCTGAGCCGCATCGGCGTTCTTTAAGGCTTCGATGGAATCGAAATGCTTCATTAGTGCTTTTCTTCGTTTCGGACCGATCCCCGGAATATCGTCCAGTACCGAATGTACCTGTGCCTTGGTACGCAGCGATCTGTGATATTCTATCGCGAATCTGTGAACCTCATCCTGAACTCTGGTGACGAATTTGAAGCACTCGGAATGAAGATCCATAGGGATCTCTTTTTCCTTAAAGAGCAGTCCTCGTGTTCTGTGTCTGTCATCCTTGACCATTCCGCATACGGGAATGTCCACGCCGAGTTCTTCAAGAACCTTTTCCGCTATGTGAACCTGACCGAGTCCGCCGTCCATAAGGATCAGATCCGGAAATACGGTAAAGCCCGTTTCTTTTTCCTCTGCCCGCTCGCTGAGGCCGTGCGAAAATCTTCGGTAAAGAACTTCGTACATCGAAGCGTAATCGTCGGGACCTTCAACTGTTTTGAGTCTGAATTTCCTGTAATCGCTCTTCTTGGGCTTTCCTTCCTCGTAAACGATCATTGAACCGACGCTGTTAAAGCCCTGTGTATTGGAAATATCGTAGGATTCGATCCTGTCCGCTTTCTGAATGTTGAGAAGTCCCGCCAGTTCCGAAACGGCGCCCCGGGTTCTCGCTTCCTCGTTTTTGTGCTTTTCCTCATCTCTCTTGATGAGCATCAGGGCATTCTGATGAGCAAGCTCGAGCATCTTTTCCTTCTGCCCTTTGACCGGTGCTTTTAAAGAAACCTTTCCACCCCTTTTTTCACTGAGCCACTTCTCGAGAAGTTCGGCTTCTTCGAGCTGTACGGGAAGGAAGATGTCTTTGGGAATGAAAGGTGTGCCCGCGTAATAAAGCTTTATGAAACTAGTGATCGTTTCTTCATCGCTCTCCTCGACTGCGCCTTTCATGTAAAAATGTTCGCGTCCGATGAGTTTGCCTTCTCTTACGAAGAATACCTGGATGAGAACATCCCTGTCGTTTCTCGCAATACCGATGTAATCCTTGTTCTCACCGTCAAAATCCGTGATCTTCTGCTTTTGTGCGATGTTCTGGGCGCTTCTTAATAGTTCCCTGTATTTAGCCGCTTCCTCGAATTCGAGTCTTTCGGCATGTTCGTTCATTCTCGATTCGATCTCTTTTAAAAGAGGATCGTAATTGCCGCCGAGAAATACCAGTGCTTTCTTTACGTTTTCGCCGTATTCTTCCGGTGAGATCCCGCCCATGCAGGGTGCATCGCACTGCTTCATGTGATAATTAAGGCACGGTCTCTCAACTGCCTTTTCACCGTTTAATGCTTTGTTACAGGTCCTGATATGATAGATCTTGCTTAAGAATTCTATCATGTCATTCACACTTCCCGCACTGGCGTAAGGTCCGAAATATCTGGATCTGTCCTTCTTCATGCTTCTCGAGAAGACCAGCCTCGGATACATGTCTCCCATCGTTACTTTTATGTACGGATAGGTTTTGTCGTCCTTAAGGAGCGTATTGTATTTGGGTGAATATTCCTTTATCAGATTGTTTTCAAGAACAAGTGCCTCAAGTTCCGTGTCGGTCAGGATATAGTCGAAATGGTCTATCTTGCTCACCATCTTCCGGATCTTCAGGGTTTTCTTTGTGGAAATGCGAAAATAAGACCGCACCCGATTTCTCAGGTTTACGGCCTTACCTACATATAAAACTCCCCCCTTGGAGTCCTGCATGATATACACGCCCGGACTCTTGGGGAGTTTATTCAATTCTTCCCGAATCTGTTCTTCGCTCATTCAGGCTCCGTTATTTTTTGTCTTCGTCTTCGTCGAATTTGAATGCTCTGTTCTGGATCTTATTGAAGATATCCCTGCTTATTTCTTCCCTCGCCTTTTCCATCTGTTCTTCTTCGGCTTTACGGGCTTTTTCTTTTTCGGTCAGTTCTTTTTCCGGTTTTTCCTCTTTATCGGATTTGGGATCAGTCTTCGGTTCTTCCTTAACTTCTTCTTTTGAATCCGAACCTTCGTCTTTTACGTCCGCTTCCGAAACGTTCTTTTCTTCCGAAATGTTCTTCTCTTCCGAATCATTCTTTTCTACCGAATCGTTCTTCTCTTCCGAAGATTCCTTGTTCGGATCGTCGGATATATTTTCCGCTAACGAATTTGTTTCCGTAAGCTTAAAGGACTCATCTGACAAAATACCGTTTGAATCCTCTGTCTTCGTTTCGCTTTCACCGGAAATCTCGGCTCCTGTTTCTTTTGAATCTTCCTTATCGGAGCTGCCGGATCCGGTTATTTCTGAACTGCTGCCTTCTTTTGAAGCCTCACCGGATTCGTTCGCAAGTTCCTCTTTGGTCTTGCTGTTGTCATCTACTTTAACATCCAGACCTTTCTTGGAAAGAGGATTCTTGGGTTCGGGTACGGGGATTCCTTTTTCGGCGCAGTAGATTTCCATGAATTCCTTGCCGGTAATGGTTTCCTTTTCGATAAGGTGAGCAGCGATCTTATCCATGATCTCACGGTTCTCGGAAAGAAGTTTCTTAGCCTCGTCATAGCAGGATGACAGTATGGAAATAACTTCGTTGTCCACTTCTGCTGCCGTTCTGTCCGCGCAGTTCATAACGGTCCTTCCGTCAAGATATCTGCTTTCAACCGTTTCAAGTCCGACAAGACCGAATTTCTCGCTCATGCCGTACTGGGTTACCATGCTTCTGGCAATATTTGTTGCCTTCTCTATATCATTCGATGCACCCGTTGTCACCGAATTGAATACGATCTCTTCAGCAGCACGTCCGCCGAGAAGACCTACTATCATATCGTGCAGTTCTTCCTTGGAATTCAGATATTTTTCTTCTTCGGGAACCTGCATAACGTATCCGAGCGCTCCCATTGTTCTCGGAACGATCGTGATCTTCTGAACGGGTTCGGAATTTTTCTGAAGTGCGGAAAGAAGTGCATGTCCGACCTCGTGATATGAAACGATCTTTCTTTCCTGCTCGCTCAAGATCCTGTCTTTCTTTTCCTTACCCACAAGAACTACTTCAACCGCATTGAAAAGGTCTTTCTGGGATACATACTCTCTTTTGTTCTTTACCGCAAAAATAGCTGCTTCGTTTATCATATTGGCAAGATCCGAACCGACCGCACCGCTCGTTGCAAGCGCGATCTCTTCAAAATCTACGGATTCATCCAGTTTAACATCCTGGGCATGAACTTTTAAGATCTCGATCCTGCCCTTAAGATCGGGCTTTTCCACAATAATCCTTCGGTCAAAACGGCCGGGACGAAGGAGTGCCTTGTCAAGGATCTCCGGTCTGTTGGTCGCGGCCAGGATGATGATTCCCTTCTTGCCGTCAAAACCGTCCATTTCAGAAAGAAGCTGGTTTAATGTCTGCTCTCTTTCCTCGTTTCCGCCGCCGTATTTCGAATCACGGCTTCGACCGATCGCATCGATCTCATCTATAAAAATGATACAGGGAGCGTTCTTTTCCGCTTCCTTAAAAAGATCCCTAACTCTGGATGCACCGACACCTACATAGAGTTCCACGAAATCCGAACCCGTAAGTGAGAAAAACGGTACATGTGCCTCGCCTGCTACTGCCTTTGCGAGAAGAGTCTTACCGGTTCCGGGAGGTCCCACGAGAAGTGCACCTTTGGGAAGCTTGGCACCGATCTTAACGTATTTGTCCGGATTATGAAGGAAATCAACCACTTCCTGAAGTGATTCGATGGCTTCATCTTCACCCGCAACATCCTTGAATGTCTTGCCGGTTTCCTTCTGCACGTAAACCTTGGCATTGGATTTTCCGACATTCATGATTCCGCCGACACCGTCCGAACCGCTCAGTCTCCTGAAAAGCAGGAAGCCGAGACCGACGAAGATGACTATCGGAAGAACATATGAGAATATGAATACCCATACCTGAGCCGAATTGTCGGGGATCTCACCTTCTACGATGATCCCCTTTTCCAAAAGTCTCTGAGTAAGGGTTTCGTCCTCTTCAACTTTACCCGTATAGTATGTGGGTTTTGTCGAACCGAACAGCAGAGTCGTTACGCTCTTTTCCGTATCTATCGGCTTTATTTCGATGTTCTGTTCCCTGATGATGACTTTTTCGATCTTTTGTTCATCCACCATCTGAAGGAATTCATTATAAGTTATCTCCGTTGTGGAATCGTTCTTGAAAAATCTGACCAGCCAGATGATCAGTAAAACTATTAATGAAATGAAAACAAGGGCAGTTAAAAAACCGCTCGATCTTCTGTTATTATTATCGTTCTTATTTCCGTTATTCTGATTGTTTTCCATATTTACCTCTGTTTTCGAAAGCCTGCAGTACCGTATCGTTCTTTCGAATAAAATATACCAATAATATATTATAATTTGAACGATAAACTAATTCAACCTTACAGACTGTGAAATTTCGGTTAAACGCCACAAACCTAAATTGAATATTCCGGTGTTTTGAGTCGTTCCGTCATATTATCTTTCGAAAGAGGTTTGTCAAAATAAAAGCCCTGTACAACATCGACTCCCAGATTGTCGAGTATCTCGATCTGGCCTTTCTGTTCTACACCTTCAGCCACTATGTCAACATTTATCTCACGGGCAAGTCTTACGATATGCGTAAGTATCGTGAGATCCCTGGTCTTGGCATGATCCACAAAACCTTTGTCTATCTTGAGCGTATCAAAAGAGATCTCACGAAGCAGAGTCAGCGATGAACTTGCACTTCCGAAATCGTCTATCGATACCTTATATCCGAGTTCATGAAGGGAATCAACGAAATTCCGTAAGATTCCGATCGAAAACTCGTCACTGCTTTCCGTAACTTCTATTTCGATAAGATCCTTGGGAATTCCCGCCTCGGAAACCACCGAATCAATGTGTTTGGGAAGCTCGGGATCTACCAGATTGCGTCTTGAAAAATTGACGGATATCTGCGGAACTTCAATGCCTTCCTCAAGCCACTTCGAAATATCCTTGCAGACTGCGGTAAGTATGCAGATATCCAGAAGGCATATCGCGTCATTGGATTCCATGTTGGGGATATATTTGCCCGGGAATACTATCTCTCCCCTGTGATGCCAGCGCGAAAGAGCTTCGGCACCGCAGACTTTACCTGTTTTTATATTTACCTTGGGCTGATAATAAGGTTTGAACTCATTGTTCTTAAGTCCGTTTCTTATATCACTCTCAAGTTTTTTCCTCTCGGTTATCGCATCGATCAGTTCCTGGGTTAACCATACGACATTATCATTTTCCCTGGATTTTGCTTCACTGAGTGCAATTCCCGCAAATATCAGGATGTCCTCGCCCGCAAGATCTGTCCTGTCGATCATATAAACACCGGCACATGCCGAAAGTTTTACCGTGGTGTCCCTGTCGGTGACCACATCCTTAAAGGGTACTTCCATTTCTTTTAAGAGTTCAAGAAGGTTGTTGAGATTTTCCTTTCTTACTATCGCAACGAACTGATTGCCGAACTGTCTTCCGAGAATCTCATCCTTCTCTATTTTGTTCAACATCATGTTTCCGAAAGCGGCAAGGACTCTGTTACCGTTCTCAATTCCGTATTTTCGGTTTATTTCCGAAAACTTTCTGAGGTCGAAAAATACCACCGCATAGTTCTTGATGTCGGGAGAGTTTTTCATGGAATTGAGCCACTCTATATACCCGTGTTCATTCGCAAGACCGGTCCTTATCTCGGTTTTTGAGGCTTTGATAACCTCCTGTTCCTTATGAATGACATTTTCAAAGAACATAAGAAGTACCGAAAAACCGCTGCAGATGTTAAGAAGCGAGTTGCCGTAAAAGATCATCTGGATAACGCCGCCGATCAACGGAAGTACAAGATACGATATCAGAACGAACTGCTGGCTCCTTCTTATCCTGTCCCTGTACTGAACTATTATCGATACGACCAGCAATGCGCCCAGCATGGATAATGCCGTAACAAGCCAGAAGAACGGACCTCTGTGGTATTCGTTGTTTTCGTCAAAATAATACAGTAACCCCGTAAACTGCGAAATCGTAGTGAGTAAAAGTCCCACTGTAACGAATACGCAGACAATGATAAAACGCACTCTGCAGGGCATATCCTTTTTCAGATCAAATCTTCCGAAAAGCCTGATGGCTACCAGCATCGCATAAAAAAGCAGCATCAGGATGATCAGATAGTATACCCCGGCATTTACTATATACATGATAATGACATCGAGGGGATTTATACTGCCGAAATAGGCATAGAATCCGTATTCGCATACCAGCATCAGACCGCATGAAATATTAAGCCACAAAACTACGTGTTTGCGCCTTTTTAAAGTATCGTTGCTGAAAGAATAAACCAGCGCCGAAAGAAAACAAAAAACGGCCTCGAATATTAAAAAAGATAACTGTATTGAATAAAAATCAATCATATCTTATCCTGTGAACCACCATTTATATAAAAGCCAAACCTTAATTTCACAAACTTACACAAATAGTAATCGGTAAAAATACGTTAAAAGATTATATTTCAAAAACAATTATTTCGGGATGATTGAAAAACCTCGGAAGAGGAGTGCTCTCTCTTGCAAGGCCGCGACTGAGTATCATTACGCTCCCGTTTTCAAGTTCATACACTCCGCCCGTGTATTTCGGAAAAAATCCCTGATTCGGAGCGAGGATCCCTCTGTTTATAAAGGGTATCCTTATCTGTCCCGCATGTGCATGTCCCGAGAGAATGTAATCAAAATCATATTTTTCGTAAAGATCCGTTCTTTCCGGTCTGTGCGTAAGGAGTATCTTTATGTGATCTTCATCGGTTTTTGCGTATGCGTTGTCGAGCTGTTCAACAAACTGCCTCTCGTAAAGCCTCGTCGGGTCGTCCACTCCGCAGACATCGATCGTTCTTCCGTTGACCGTTATACTCTCACAGTCTCCCGCAAGTACCGTAACACCCAGTTTTCTGACCGTCTCTTTCATTTCATCGCATCTTTCGCTCCAGTACTCATGATTTCCGGTCACATAAAAACATTTGTATTCTTTACTCAGTGCTTCAAGCAGGATCACTGCATTGTCATCGCTTAATCTGTCATCAAAGATATCGCCGCCGAAGAAAACGATGTCCGGCTCCTGCTTTTCGACCATCTTGATGAGATTTTTCTGATCTTTCCCGTAAAAACAGGAATGAAGATCCGTGATCAGCACGCATCGAACGGGCTTTGGATCCCCTTCGCTGAAATCGAAATCTTCGGTAACGGGTACAAAAAACCAGAGGGTCATAAGCAGTAAAAGCGCTGCCAATGACCGGAATATGATCCTTATCGCTTTTATGATGTTTTTCTTTTGTGAAATTTTCGATTCAGTATTTTTCACAATTCATTTCTCCTATTTTATTATACATCATCCTATGCTCTTATATAAGAAAAAGATGAATATAGAATTTTATTAAAAAAATTTTGTAACGTTTTTCGATGAATATTTGTTAATATTATAGAAGCGGTTAACGTTTCCAATTAGTTTAAAAAGTAAGGTATACCTATGAGTGACGAATCCTCAAGACAAATGGAGGAAATATATTCAAAATATTGTATACCGCTGAAAAAGTACGTAATATCCGTTTGTCACGACAGTGTGCTGGCAGATGACATAGTATCGGAGACTTTTTACAGGGCGATAAAAAATATCGACAGATTCGACGGTGAAAACCTTTTCGGCTGGCTTTGTACAATAGCAAAGAATATATATTTCAACCATCTGAAGAAAAAAGAGAATAAGAATTCTTCGCTTGACGATGAGAATTTTGCGGAAGTGGCTTCATCAACCAACGTGGAAAACGAAGTCATAAAAAGAGATGAACAGCGAAAGCTGCATGACTGCATCTCCTCACTCTCACCGCTTGAGAGACAGGTGGTAAACTTAAGGATCGAATCCGATCTTTCTTTCAAGGAAATAGGTACGGTGCTTCACAAAAGCGAAAACTGGGCACGTGTTACATTTTACAGGTGCAAAGAAAAACTGAAAGGAATGTTGAATGATGAATAACGAAAAATGCTGTCTGATAAAAGATTTATTACCTTCATATATCGATGAACTGTGTTCCGAAGAAACAAACGCGATCGTTAAAGAACATCTGGATGGTTGCGAAAACTGTCGCAGGATATATACTGCCATGACTTCTGACGTTTCCGGAAACCCGGCTGTGTCGGACGCTGCCGACCAACAGGCACCTCCTATTGATAAAGCATCCGACGCAGTCGCCTATAAAAAAGATACCGGAACTTCCGACGAATACGACAGAATGCTCCTTCAGAGAGTATCCCGCGATGTCAAAAGAAAAACGAACAGGTCCGTTATCGTTACGATAGTTGCTCTGGCACTTGCGTTCTTTATCGTATTCGGCTTTACGGCACCCGTCGTTCCGGTAAAAAGCAGCGATCTGTATGCGGATGTTACGAAAGTCGGTTACACCGCTACAAACGTCACATACAAATATAACCAGCTGCCTTACGAAAAAACGCTTCTTTTCCCCAAAGGAGACAAAAATCTGGATGAATGCTATTTTCAATATCTGAATCTGGATTTTAAGAATAATGACAGTGAATTATATAAAGATATAAAGATTGCCATAGATATGGAATATATGAAAGATATCCAGGAAACCGGAAAACTTCCTTTTGATATCCAAATGATCGAACTTTACTGCAACAAGCCCATCAAGAGCTACGATTCCGAAATCATAAACGGTAAATTCGTCATTAAAAACGTAAGGACCACGATCTTCGGAAGTCTGTCAAATGAAGCTCAGTCACATGTCACTCTTATCAATACAGACAATGTCAGCTCGATCGTGATCTGTAACGGTTTCGGAAACAAAGATCAGATCACCGTCTGGGGAAAATTCAGTGATTAAATAATTAA
>JAILRA010000065.1 GCA_024698715.1 Lachnospiraceae bacterium | reverse complement strand
TATCTTATTGACTTGGCCGGATGATACCGAAGATGGAAGAGCAGATATTTCCATAGAAAATGAAAAAGGAATATTTATAGCATACATTGACGAGGTTAAATCATTCAAGAAGTTTACATAACTTAATGATTTGCCTGTAATTACTCGTAATAAAGGATATCTGAACACTTATGGGACATGGGAAGGGTAATCTTTTGATTGCCTTTTTCTTTTATGGCTTGATAGATGTCTTGTAAGTATCATTTGATAATGTCATAATTTAATCAGCTAAAGCCGCAGAAATTGATATGGCGAAATATACTGAAAAAAAAGAAAAAGTATTGTTATTACACCATAACAAAATCAGCGAGATAACATATAAAGATCATGGGAAGGTGGTGACAAAGTACCAGACAAGGGCAAATTGGACAAAAGGCGGAAAAATAAAAAGATTTACCGAAAAAGAGCTTATCGAGGAGCTTTATAAACATTATTATCCCAATGACGATACTAAAATACCGACAGTATCTGAGGCTTTCAATTTATGGATTAAAGAGAGAGAAGATTTCCATCTTGCCGATCCAAAGACAATTCTTCATAACAGAAAGGAATGGGAGAGGTATTTTGAGGGAAAAGAGTTATCCGACAGAGATAAAGCCGAGGGGAAAATGCAGTTTGTGAGAGCAGATTTCATCGATATGAGGGTCACGGAAGTAAAAGCCAGTCAAATAATCAGGCATATGAAGTACTTAATAGGGGATGGAAATATAACCAGAAAGACGTTAACGAATCTGAAAACTCCCTTAATTGGTGCTTTCTCATATGCAATATCACAGGATTTAACCTGTATTGATCCAAGAGCCATAAATCTTTCATCGATCGCAAGAAGGTGCAAACAGCCTAAAGATAATGACCGTGAAGTGTATACCAGGGAAATGATAAAGAAGATCAAGGATTATTTAGAGGGCCTTGAAGAACAAACGGTATATACTTTGGCAATAAGGCTTTGTATTAATCTTGGCTGCAGGATTGGGGAATTAAGAGCGATACATTGGGAAGATTATGACAGGGATAACAGGAAATTGTATCTTCACAGGCAGATGGTTGATGTTAAAACGGATAAAAGAAACCGTGTTGCCATGGAAAAAGATTATATGAAGAGTAGGAGCCCTGCAGGTAAAAGGGAATTGCCGTTGACCGAAGACGCCGTTAATACTCTTGAAGCTCTTAAGAAAATAAATGGGGATAAGATGTATATTTTATCAAATCAGAATGGCGATAAGCCCATTTTTACCAACAGATTCAATGATAATCTTAAAAAAGTATGCGAATCTGTCGGAATTCCGTATTACAGCAGTCATAAAATAAGGTTTGGAGTAGTGACATCCATGTATGAAGCCGGTATTTCGGAGAAAGTGATCCAAAGCTGGGCTGGGCATAGTGATATTACAACTACAAGACATTATGACAGGAGAAGTAAAGAGATAAAACTGACCCCGGAAGATATGGAGAAGGTGTTCGGATGACTTTCGAACCCATTCGAACCCACTTTTATGACAATAAAAAATCCCGTAAAGCATTGCTATTACGGGATTTCAGAGCGAGCAGGTGATGGGAATCGAAATTTTTGGAGAATCTGAAAGCCCCTAAAATAGGCACTTCTGAGATTAATAACTCCAGGGGACTACCAAGGGGACTACCAAATATTATGAAAGGAGTTGCAGAGCAACATCATCAAGAGTAACGCATATAATAATGAATGCAAATAAAAAAAGGGCTTTACCCTTTTTATTTGTTAAAATGACGTATCATTTTGGCAAAATTATGAATCTCGTGTATGATTACAGAATCTGAATTGATTTCATAAATAAAGGTATAATCCTTATAATACATCTCTTTCACAGAAGTATCATTTGTCCATTTTGCTTGCGTCCCTTTGTTTGCAAAATTCCCAAGGCTGTCACCAAAATCTATTAATTCATTTACAAAGGACAATGCTCGATCGATATTGTCTTTCGCAATAAATAATTCGATTTCTTCTAAGTCATTTAATGCCTCGACCGTCCATTTAACATTCATACGGAAGCAGTCTCCTTTTTGTATTTATTTGCAAAATATAACCGAACATCGTCTGTAGACATGGTTCCCTGTTCTTTGATTGATTGTCTGCTTTTTTCAAGCTTAATCTGTTTAAATATGCCCTCTAAAATCTCTATTTCGTCCTGTATATCATCCGAGATGGCATTTAATCTATTATATACGTTAGCTTTAGCTATACTCATAAATCTCACTTCCTTTCTGCTTGTTTTTCTCAATTTCATTATAACACAATCAAAATAAAAAAAGAAAAATATTTTAACACCAAATATAACACAATGTAAAATAATAGGGACAAGTCGCCTTGCCCCTGTAAATCGCTCATTTAAAGGCTGTGCATCACCTACTTAAATTATATTATATCTTGGAGTGCATGTTTTTCAAGAGTTTTTCAGGACGGAGTAAACTTATTGTCAGTTGAGTTGAGTTGAACGATGCACCAAATTTGGTGTAGCATATTTGGGGAACATAGATAAAGATTGCGACCTTGCCCTCATCCACCAGTTTCCTGCAGGTTTCTTTTTCTTTTACGGGGTAAATGGTGATGTTACCGGTTGTGCTCTCGTAATTTAAGATAAGCGTCACCAGCTGGCCGATTCTGTCATCGTCATCGTTAAACGTGGCAATCGAATAGAAGGTTTCTCCTCTGTCCATTAAAATCGGCGCAAAAAAGAGCCCGAAGAGCAGGATAACGGGGATGGGGGAAAGCATGGCAATAAAAGCGGTTTTCCCGTGTCCGAAAAGCATTTTTATATCATATAAAACGAATTAAAAAGGATTCATCAAAAAATAGCCTCCGCCATAAAAGAAACGAAAAAAAAACAATCGCGAAATTTCTTCTTTCAGCATATTAAATTTATCATAATTTTCATGTATTTTTTAACAATTTTTTAACAATACAATTCTATACTTAAAGGTTAGGAGGCAGACGCTATGAAAATTAAAAAAATTATCGCATTATCCATATCTGTTTTACTTACTCTTTCTCTCTTCGGATGTTCATCTCCTAAAGATATTTTTTCTTTTGTACTCTCGGGAAAAAACAATAAAACATCCGAGGGTTTGGAAATATCCGAAACGCTTAACAAGGATGCAGTATTCAAAGAAATCGATGAAATAAGTTTAACCGATTCGAATAATGTCAGTTCGCTGATTTATTCAAACGGCAAATTTTATGCCACAACCTATTCATACGAATATACCGATGAATCGGAAGAAGACGAATCCGAAAGTAAAACAATCATAAATATAAATGTCACATCTTTTACGAGCTCATCTGATTTAAACACAATTACGATTAAATCCGAAGTACAGAACAAATATTACAGCGACGATTTTATGGGCGTCGATAATTCAGGAAATCTTTATTTTGTTTCCAATGTCACTTCCGATGAAGATGACTCGAATACTTTTTATTTCGAAAAATTCGATTCTCAGGGCAACTTGATAGAAACATCCGAGATCCCCATGAACGGCAGCGATGACTGGGTGGGAAAAGTATGTCTTGACCACGAAGGAAATCTGTTTGTCACAAAGGCACACAGCATAGATATTTTCAGTTCGGACTTCTCCGCCATAGGACAATATAAAATGCCCGATGAAAATGTCTCCATAACAGACATG
>JAILRA010000038.1 GCA_024698715.1 Lachnospiraceae bacterium | reverse complement strand
AAGCAGGTGATGGGAATCGAACCCACGTATTCAGCTTGGAAGGCTGATGTTCTACCATTGAACCACACCTGCATGTATTGTATCACTGAATCGAGGTGACAGGATTCGAACCTGCGACCCCCTGGTCCCAAACCAGGTGCTCTAGCCAAACTGAGCCACACCTCGTTGCAGACTCTATTTTCGTGACGCAAATGTTATTATATGGAAAAGCTTTGTTTTTGTCAATAAATTTTTTGAAAAGTTGAGTGTTTTTTCTTTTTTTAGTAAAATATAAAAGTGTCAGCTGTGCATGAATTTAATAAGCGCGCATGATAAAGAAACTGTAAGAGGGGGATAAATACAGGAATGATAATTAATACTGAAGCCAAAGAAGTCAAGGTGTACCGAAGAAGTGCCACAATCATTCGAATCGGAAAAGTAAATCTGGTTGAAGGAAGGAACACTATTTACATTGCGGGAATGAGCGAGACGTCTCAAAAAGACAGTTTTGTTGTGAAATTTCCCGGGAAGGTCAGGGCTTCCAATATCCAGATAGTCGGTATAGATGCTTTGGATGATGATTTAAAACAGTCGCAGATTATTGCAAAGAAATTGTCGGAGCTGCATTTTAACATCGAAACATGCGAATCGATGATGAATCTTTGGAAATCAAACGGAAACTTTTCTACCCGAAGCGATGTGTCCATAGAAGCTCAGAAACAGTATATGGATGAACTTCCAGGCAAAATTTCCGAATTTCGCAAACAATTCAATGAATTGAATGAAGAAAAGGAAAAACTTGGCAAGGAACTTGAAAAAGTATCAAAAGAAGAAGAGCGTCCTATTATTATGGCAGACCTGATCTGCGAAGAAGCCGGTGAATATGATTTTATTCTGCAATATCAGGATAATTCGGGAGGATGGTCTCCCAAATATGAAGTCCGTTATTCGGATGATGACAAACCGCTTGAAGTCAGCATGAAAGCCAAGATAACTCAGAATTCGAAAGAAGACTGGAAAAAGGTTAAAGTAACGCTTTATACAGGAAATCCGTCGATATCGCATGATGTTCCTCAGGTTCCCGTATATAAACTGTCAATTTATGAACCTCCCAAACTCGTTGAAAGAAGAGCGGCAATGGATACAATGATGGGAGCTTCGGCAATGATGGGGGCTGCTGCTGCAGGAGCGGCACCGAATGCCATGATGGGATTTGCTGGAATGGGAATGATGCAGGCAATGGCTACCCCGATGGCAAGTGTCAGCGAAGAAGAGACCATGACCGCATTCGAGTTGCCCGATTTAAGGGATATATTGAGCGATACGGATGGTAATATAGCCAATCTTCAGTCTTTCGATGTGGATGCGGAATACAGCATTCTCTGCGTTCCTATGGTCACGGAAAAAGCATATATGACTGCAAGAATCAAATCGGCTGACTGGCCGTTTCAGAGTGCAAATGCATCCATCTACTTAAAGGATATGTTTGCCGGTGAAGTTTACGTGGATCCTGATTCGGACACCGAAGAATTTACATTGTCTTTGGGACAGGATGAGAGAATTAATGTAATCAGAAAAGAAATCATGAAGAAAACGCAGGATGTATTTCTTAAGAATCAGAAGAAGAAAAACTGCGAATATGAAATCAAAATAGCCAATAAATCTTCGGAAACGGTTAAGGTGCTGATTAAAGACCAGATTCCCGTTTCAACAGATAAATCTATTGATGTAAATATCAGTGAGATTTCATCCGGAAAGGTAAGCGAAGAAAGCGGTGAGGTTTCCTGGAATATCAATCTTGATCCGAAAGGCTCGAGCGAATTAAAGATTGCTTATGCAATTACATGGCCGAAAGACAAGAAACTGAAAGAAGAAAAGACTTCCGGTTCAGTCGGTTCAAAGATTTGTCCGCTTTGCGGAGCCAGAGCTTCAGGAATGTTCTGTCCTGAATGCGGCGGCAAGTTATAGAAAAATAAAATCGTGTTATCGAAACGGATAGCACGATTTTTTTATGAATCAGGATTTGTATTTCTATTGGCAAAACACATCTTTAATTATTCAGACATAAGATACTAAACTGCTTTTTTAAGCAGTATTACCGCGGCTATACATACAGCAAGCATTACCACACCGATAATTATGGCAAAAGGAGAGAATTTCTTTGATGAGGAATTCTCTTTTTTGTTATCAGCTGATTTGGCTTTGTTTTCTTCCAGTATTCCCGATTTGTGAAGTATGGTTGAAATCGGTTTGTAAATGATAAGTGTAAGGGCCATATTGATTCCCGCCTTGATCAGATTGAAAGGAAGGAAAACGGTAGGAAGCATGGGAACGATCGCTTCACGCGGCATACCGGTATAAAGAGGGGTGATAAGCCAGTTCCAGACTATCATTGAAGCCGTCATACAAAGAACGCCTGCCAAAAGACCGAGTACGGCAAAGGAAAGTGTTTTTTTCTTCTTGTAGATTACGGCAGCAGGCAATACAAAACATAAACTTGCGATAACATTCATCAAAAGACCTATGGGACCGGATGTGCTGACTGTTACCATTTCGATAAGGCATACAAGTATGATTACGATCAGACTCTCTATCGGACCGATCAGGAAGCCTGCCATTACGAAAAATATATCCTTCGGATCATATTCAAGATAAGGGGCTGCCGGTATGATGGGAATCCTTATGAAAGCCATTACTATATACGCAATGGCGGCCAGCATTGCCAGCGTGGTGATTTTCTTTACGGTGAGTTTCATTTCTAATTCCTCGCTTTCGTATAAATGATTTTAGTCGATAATAAGGAATCTTCATGTATTTTTGCAATCGAACAGGAACAGCGAAAGCCTCCTTACTCGCTGCGAGAGCAACATTTGATGCCGGTCGGAAAATAATACGCGGCTCTGTGCATAAAAAAGGCTCCGCAAAAAACGGAGCCTGCAAAAGCTAAACAATTGCATCTTCTATCATCCAGACTTTACTGTCGGTTTCGGAATTTCACCGAATCGGCCGCATAAGCGGTTCGCGGACTTTACCGCCGGTAGGGAATTGCACCCGACCCCGAAGATTCTTTATTTCGTTAGTTATAATAATTGCCAAAGAAAACTTTGTCAATGATTTTCCGATTATTTTAATTTAAACAGTGTTCCTACGATACCGCGTCCTAAGGAAGCACCTACGTTTCCGCCGAGTGTCTTGCCGAATTTACCGCCTACGGCACCTCCGAGTGCTTTTCCGGCTTCACGGCCTACTGTGCCTGTTACGGAACTTGCAACGGATTTTGTTGCACTCTTAACGGCTTTTTGCCTGTTAAGTGCAGCTTTTTCGGCAGCCTTCTGTTCGGCGAGTGCGGCTTTTTCAGCGGCTTTCTGCTCTGCGAGGGCCTGTTTTTCCAAAGCTTTCTGTTCAGCTATCGCAACTTTTTCAGCGGCTTTTTGAGCAGCGGCTTCTTCTTTTAATCTTAACTTTTCGGCAGCAGCCTCTTCAGCCAGACGAACTCTCTCTTCCTCATCGGAAACAGCTTTTCTCTGAAGGAATTCGTAAGCTGAGTCTCTGTCGACAGATTCTATGTATTTTACGTAAAGCATGCTTGATTTGATCTGTGAATCCCTGACGCTGCCGTCGATGCATCCCATCTGACTCTGCGGAGGAAGGATATTGCATCTTTTGACGATCGTGGGAACAGCCTGCTCATCGAGTACCGAAACGATCGCTTCACCGATTCCGAGTGAGGTAAGAGTTTCAAATGTATCGAATTCGGGATTCTCTCTGAAGGACATGCATGCAGCCTTTGCTGCTTTTAATTCCGAAGGTGTATAAGCTCTTAACGCATGCTGGATCTTTGTGCCGAGCTGACTTAATACGCCGTCCGGAATGTCTTTCGGATTCTGCGTGATAAAGAAAATTCCGACACCCTTGGAACGGATTAGTTTTACAATCTGCTCGATCTTCTCAAGAAGTGCTTTGGAAGCTGAATCAAAAAGCAGATGTGCTTCATCAAAGAAGAACACGATTCTGGGTCTTTCCAGATCGCCTGCTTCGGGAAGTGTTTCGTAAAGCTCGGAAAGCATCCAGAGAAGGAAGGTTGAATACATGGTGGGATTGTTTATGAGCTTCTGACAATCCAGAACCTGAATATTTCCTTTTCCTGTATAATCGCATGTGATCCAGTCGCGAATGTCAAGTGCGGGTTCGCCGAAGAAAAGATCTCCGCCTTCGCTTTCAAGCGCTATAACGGAACGGATGATCGATCCGAGACTCTGTTTTGATATATTTCCGTAGGATAAAGAAAAATCGGAAGAATGCTCACCGACATAGGTCAGCATGGATTTAAGATCCTTTATATCTATCAAAAGCAAATTTTCGTCATCGGCAATCTTAAAGATGACCGAAAGAATATCGCTTTGAACTTCATTAAGACCGAGGATCCTGGATAAAAGAATAGGCCCCATTTCACTAACGGTTGTACGAAGGGGAAGTCCCTTTTCTCCGTAAACATCCCAGAAAACGGTGGGGAAAGAAGTGAATTTGAATCCTTCCGGTTCAAGATTGAATTTATCGATTCTGGATTTCATGTCCTCGGTTTCGAGTCCGGGATTGCACATTCCGGCAAGATCACCTTTAACGTCGGCAAGAAATACGGGAATGCCGAACGAACTGAAGGATTCCGCAAGGACTTTCAAAGTAACTGTTTTGCCGGTACCGGTGGCACCCGCAATCATGCCATGACGATTGGCCATTTTAGGATAAATAAATATTTTTTCTTCGCCGGATTTGGCAAACCAGATTTTGTTTTCGTTGAACATTTTTTCACCCCTTTACATAATTTTTTATATTTTTATATTATAGTATATTTCAGATTTGATTTCCATAAAATCAAAAGGATATTTAAGAGAAAAAAACAGGCAAAATATTCATATTTATGTTAGAATTATATGGAATCAAAAAAATACAGAGGTCAGATATGGAAATTTACAAACACAAAATTCAGTATTACGAAACAGACAAAATGGGCGTGACTCATCATTCCAACTATATAAGGTGGATGGAAGAGGCCAGGGTGGATTTTATGGAAAAGATCGGATGGAGTTACGAGAAACTTGAAGAAAGCGGAATCATTTCTCCGGTAACGGGCATAGAATGCAAATATGTTGCAGGAACCACTTTTGCGCAGACGATAAGTGTCGAAACTTCAATCGAAGAGTTAAAAAACGTGAAAATCAGAATCAATTATGTCATGAAAGATGAATCGGGAAAAATAGTATGCAAAGGAGCCAGCGAACACTGTTTCCTGGATTCGGCGGGCAGTTTTATTTCTATTTCAAAGAAATTTCCGGCATTTTATGAGGCTCTTGAGAATACCGTAAAAGAAAATGTTTAATTGACTGAAAAATATCTTGATATTTTTTTATCAATGAAATAATATAATAGCAATGCAAACCTTTAAAGGTTGGAATTATTATTTAAAGTTTAGGAGGATATAAAGATGGATAATAGTTCATATGATGCAATGGGGGCCATTTTCGGCGGAGCGTTTTTCATGCTTTATCTTTTGATGATGGCTATAGCATTTGTATTTTGTATCATTTTCGTAATTGCAATGTGGAAGATCTTCACAAAGGCTCAAAAACCCGGCTGGGCTTCGATCGTTCCCATTTATAATGTCTGGGTATTATGTGAGATTTCTTTCAACAACAACATTTTATGGTTTATCCTTATGCTTGTCGGAGTCACCTCCCCCGTAGCAGCTGTCGCTTCGTACATCGGATTGGCTAAGGCTTTCGGAAAAGGTATCGGATTCGGTATCTTCACGGTATTTTTCCCTTGGATCGCACTTCCGATACTTGCTTTCTCAAGCGCACAGTATATTGGAGACAAACTTTAATCCGAAGATCAGGACTTTTGAACCGCTGCAGAAATGCGGCGGTTTTTTTGTGGACATTCCGGTTCAAAAATGAGAAAATCTATATATAGCGAACGGAGGCAATTTATGCAGTACAGAAATGACAAAAACGGCAGTCAGGTATCCGCTATCGGATACGGTTGCATGAGATTTACGAAAAAAGGTTCCTCGATAGATTTTGAAAAGGCTGAAAAAGAGGTTATGCGCGGTTATGAACTGGGCATAAACTATTATGATACCGCATATACTTATCCCGGAAGCGAGGAGTGCCTCGGAAAGATCCTCGAGAAAAACAATATTAGGGATAAAGTAAAAATCGCGACCAAACTTCCTCAGTATCTGGTTAACAATCCCAATCAGATCGACAAGTATTTCGATGAGGAATTGAGGAGACTTCGAACCGATTACATAGATTATTATCTGATGCATCTTTTTACCGACATCAAGAACTGGGAAAAACTGGTCAAATTCGGCATAATGGACTGGATCACGAACAAGAAAAAAGAAGGCGCGATAAAGAATATCGGTTTCTCGTATCACGGTGATACCGAAATGTTCATCAAGATCCTCAATTCGTATGACTGGGATTTCTGCCAGATCCAGTATAACTACGTGGATGAACATACCCAGGCGGGAAGAAGAGGTCTTGAAGCGGCAGCGGAAAAGGGCATTCCCGTGGTGATCATGGAGCCACTTCGCGGCGGAAAACTGGTCAACCTTCTGCCCGATGATGCAAAGAAGCTTTTAAAGAACAATCCTCACGGCTGGAGCAGTGCCGAATGGGGCTTGAGATGGCTTTGGAATCAGAGCGAGATAATGTGTGTTCTCTCCGGCATGAATTCGATCGAGATGGTCGAAGAAAACGCACGTATTGCGAGCGATGCAAAGCCCGGAGAACTCACGGCAGAGGATTTTGAAGTATACGAAAAGATCAAAAAGATCATAGGCGAAAAAGAAAAAGTCGGATGCACGGGATGTGCTTACTGCATGCCCTGTCCTCACGGCGTGGATATTCCCGGAACTTTTGCCTGCTACAATAAAATGTATTCCGAAAAAAAGAGCGAGGGCAGAATGGAATATGCGAGAAATATCGGCGTGAGAGAGATCCCGGGTTTTGCCACGCAGTGTATCGGATGCGGTGCGTGTGAGAAGCACTGTCCTCAGCATATTGAGATCAGAAAGAAACTTAAAGAGGCGGATAAGGCGTTAAGACCGCTTCCGTATAAGATCGGTACGGCATTGATCAGAAAGTTTACGATACGATAAAAATGAAAGAAAAGATTGTCATGGGTATTCTGGCGCATGTAGATGCCGGAAAAACGACACTTTCCGAGAATCTCCTTTACAAAACGGGTGTGATAAAGGAAGCCGGCAGAGTGGATTCGCGCAATACTTTTCTTGACGGAAACATTCAGGAAAGGGAACGCGGCATCACAATTTATTCGAAGAATGCGAGAATACCGTTAAATGAAAAAGAAATAATACTTGTCGACACACCGGGACATGTGGATTTTTCGGCGGAAACCGAAAGAGCCGTGAATGTCCTGGATGCTGCCGTTCTCGTCATTGACGCTTCATCGAAAGTTGATTCACATACAAAAACTCTCTGGAGTCTTTTGAAGTATTACGAAATTCCCGTGTATTTTTTTGTCAATAAGATCGATATGCCGGGATTTGACAAAGAAAGGATCCTCGAAAACATAAAAAAAGAATTATCCTCAAATTCAGTTGATTTTTCGGATGATTCGGATCCTGATTTTTTCGAAAACATCGCAGTCTGTTCGGAATCTTTTCTGAATGTTTTTCTCGAAAAATCCAATATAGATAAAGAACTCATAAGACAGGGGATAAAGGAACGAAAGATCTTCCCTGTTTTTTTCGGGTCCGCATTAAAAGGCGAAGGCATCGACGGGCTCATCAGGGGACTCGGTGATTATCTGTTCACGCCCGATACTTTCGGAAAAGAAAAAGAGGAGTTTTCATCGCAAGTTTATAAAATAACCTACGACGAAGCGGGAAAGAGAAACACTTTCATGAAGATCCTATCCGGAACGTTAAAGATAAAAGATAATCTTGGCGACGAAAAGGTCAACGAGATCCGAGTTTATTCGGGGGATAAGTTCAAAAGAGAAAATGAAGTGTACGCGGGAGAAATATGTGCGGTCACGGGCATCTTGAATTCTTCGAAAGGGATGGTATACGGGAATCTTCCCGGTGAGAAAAAACCTGTTCTTTCACCTGTTTTCAATTATGCCGCCGATTTCGGAAAAGATGCGGATCTTAAGAAAATGTGGGATATTGTATCGAGACTTGCGGATGAAGATCCTTCTTTGAATGCGAAATACGATGAACAGCTTAAGGAAATAAGGGTTTCGCTTATGGGAGATGTTCAGTCCGAGGTTCTCAAAAGAAGGATGAAGGATGAATTCGGCATTGATGTTGAATTCAGGGAAGGCAGGATACGATACAAGGAAACCATAGAGGAAACCGTGATCGGTGTCGGTCATTTTGAACCTTTAAGACATTATGCAGAAGTTCAGATAAAGATCGAACCGCTTGCAAGAGGAAGCGGACTGGAATTTGAGAGTGAGCTGAGCGAGGATTATCTGGATATCAACTGGCAGAAGCTTGTTTTGACGCATTTAAGGGAAAAAGAGCATAAGAGTGTTCTTATCGGTGCACCGTTAACGGATGTGAAATTCACACTGGTTGCCGGAAGGGCACATGTAAAGCATACCGAAGGCGGAGATTTCAGACAGGCAACCTACAGAGCGGTCAGACAGGGACTTATGAAGGCATTGTCAGCCGATAAATGCAGGCTTCTTGAACCGTATTATGACTATACGCTGCAGATACCGGAGAATTACGCCGGGAAGGCAGTTACCGATATAAACATGTTTTCCGGAACGGCGTCGATCACAGAGAATGACGGCGAAACCATTACCGTTGCCGGAAAAGCGCCCGCTTCGGCGATGAATGCCTATGCAAAGGAACTGACGGCATATACCAAAGGAAAAGCCGTGCTAAATTTTGTCCTGGCGGGATATGATTTTTGCCATAACGAAAAGGAAATTGTGGAAAAAACGGCCTATGATCCCGATGCGGATCCGGAGAATCCTTCATCGTCGGTATTTGTTTCTCACGGAGCAGGGACTCTCATCGAATGGTTTGATGTAGACAGATACAAGCATACCTTTTACTCGGAAAAATACGGAAACCTGTCGAACGAGACCGATTCCGAAGCCAAAGAGGCCAACCGCATAAGAAGAGAGAGGGAAACAAAGGAAGAATTCATTTCCGTTGAGGAAGTCGACAGTATCTTAAAACAGAGTACCCATGCGAATGAGAATTCCTCAAAAAATGCGAACAAAAGCTTTTCGGATGCCTTCCGTGTCAGTCCGGGCAGAAAGGAAAAAGAATCCCCCGTCTATGTCGGAACCGTGCAAAAGGAAAAATATCTGCTCGTTGACGGATATAACGTTATTCATGCATGGAAGGAACTTTCGGACCTTTCGAGTGTGTCCATGGATTCCGCGGCACTGAGACTTAACGAGATCATGAGCAATTACAGGGAAATGTCGGGATATGAGATAATCGTGGTTTACGATGCATACAGGGTAGAAGGGCATCGGACAAGCGAGAAAACGTATGACAATATTTCCGTTGTTTATACAAAGGAAGCTCAGACGGCCGACCAGTATATCGAAAGATACGCACACCAGAACAGCAATAAATACGATATAACGGTTGCCACGTCCGACGGACTGGAGCAGATAATAGTTACGGGCGCCGGATGCAGTATCATTTCTTCGAGGGAATTTGAAGAAGAGGTAAGGAGAACGGCGGATAGTTTTAACGATAAGTATAATGTCACATAAAAAGTGCCTAATTGTGCCGTTTCATTGATTATATATACAAAATACTTGAAAGAATACTCCGTTTATGAGAAAATATAGTAGTTTTGGAGTTTTTTTGTGTTGTAAAAAAATCCGTATAAAGGATATTGCATAAAGAGGAAAGATATGAGAATTACAGATAAAGTTTTCGGTACTCACAGTCAGAGAGAAATTAAAAGGCTCAACGCCAAAGTTGATGCTATTGAGGAACTGAGACCGAAGATGAAAGAAATGAGTGATGCCGAACTTCGTGCCAAAACGGACGAATTCAAAAAAAGACTCGAAGCCGGCGAGACTCTTGATGACCTTCTGGTCGAAGCATTTGCCGTTGTAAGAGAAGCCGCATGGAGAGCCATCGGACTTGAACCTTACAGAGTACAGCTTATCGGCGGTATCATCCTGCATCAGGGCCGTGTTGCCGAAATGCGTACAGGTGAAGGTAAAACGCTTGTTGCCACACTTCCTTCATATCTGAATGCGCTGGAAGGAAAGGGTGTAAATGTTGTCACCGTCAACGATTATCTTGCAAAGCGTGACGCGGATCTTATGGGAAAGGTTCACGAATTTCTTGGACTTAAGGTCGGATGCGTTTTGAACAGCATGGATACCGACGAGAGACGTGATGCCTATGCATGCGACATTACATATGTTACGAACAATGAGATCGGTTTCGATTATCTTCGTGACAACATGGTCGTATATAAAGAGCAGCTGGTTTTGAGAGAACTTAATTATGCCATCATCGATGAGGCCGACTCGGTATTGATCGATGAAGCAAGAACACCGCTCATCATTTCCGGTCAGTCGGGTAAATCAACCAAACTGTACGAAGCTGCCGATTATCTTGCAAGACAGTTAAAAAGAGGTGAAGATCTCGAAGAACAGTCTAAGATGGATATAATCTTAGGTATCGAGCAGGAAGAGACCGGAGACTTCATCGTAAATGAGAAAGACAAGGCCGTTAACCTCACGGCAGAAGGCGTTCACAAAGTTGAACAGTTCTTCAAAATAGAAAACCTCGCAGATCCCGAAAACATTGAGATCCAGCACAACGTGATCCTTGCACTTCGTGCCCACAACCTCATGTTCCGCGATCAGGACTATGTAGTTAAAGACGATCAGATCGTCATCGTCGACAGTTTTACCGGACGTTTGATGCCCGGACGACGTTATTCGGACGGTCTTCATCAGGCAATAGAAGCAAAAGAGCATGTAAAGGTTAAAAGAGAAACAAAGACTCTCGCAACCATCACATTCCAGAACTTTTTCAACAAGTTCAATAAGAAAGCCGGCATGACCGGTACCGCTCTGACCGAAGAAAAGGAATTCAGAGAGATCTACGGAATGGATGTTATCGAGATCCCGACCAATATGCCCGTAATCAGAATCGATGAAAACGATGCGGTTTATAAAACAAAGAACGGCAAACTGAATGCCATCTGTCATGAAGTTGAAGAGTGCCATAAGAAAGGACAGCCCGTTCTAGTAGGTACGATCACGATCGACGCATCGGAAGAACTTTCAAGAAGACTTCAAAGAAGAGGTATTCCTCATAAAGTCTTAAATGCAAAGTTCCATGAAATGGAAGCACAGATAGTTGCGGATGCAGGTCAGAAGGGTGCGGTAACGATCGCAACCAACATGGCCGGCCGTGGTACCGATATCAAACTCGGTGAAGGCGTACCGGAACTCGGAGGATTAAGGATAATCGGTACGGAAAGACATGAATCCAGACGTATCGACAACCAGTTGAGAGGTCGTTCCGGACGTCAGGGAGACCCCGGTTCATCCAAGTTCTTCATTTCACTCGAAGACGATCTGATGAGACTTTTCGCATCGGACAGACTTATGACCGTTTTCAATTCGCTCGGTGTTCCCGAGGATCAGGAGATTTCGCACAAGATGCTTTCACGTGCCGTTGAGAACGCTCAGAAGAGAATAGAGAACAACAACTTCGGTATCAGAAAGAACCTGCTTGAATACGACCAGGTTAACAACGATCAGAGAGAGATAATCTACGCTGAAAGAAACAGAGTTTTGAACGGCGAGAGTATGCGCGACACCATTTACAAATGGGTTATCGATGTAGTTGAAAATATAGTTGATTCTACGCTTGCCGAAGATTCTTCTTCTGAAGACTGGGATCTTAAGGAACTCAATCTTGCGATCCGTTCGATCATTCCGGTTGAACCGATCACTCCGGAAAAAGTTGCAGGCATGAAGAAAAATGCGCTCAAGCAGATGTTAAAGGAAGAGGCTGTAAAACTTTACGAAGAAAAAGAAGCACAGTTCCCTCAGCCCGAAGCATGTCGTGAGACGGAGCGTATCATCCTTCTTAAAGCTATCGACCAGAAATGGATGAATCATATCGATGACATGGAACAGTTGAAACAGGGTATCGGTATGGTCGCATATGCACAAAAGGATCCCAAGGTCGAATACAGAATGACAGGTTTCGATATGTTTGATGCAATGACCGAAGCCATAAAAGAGCAGACTGTATTGATGATGATGCATGTTGTGGTTGAAAAGAAGATCGAGCGTGAACAGGTTGCACAGGTAACGGGTACAAATAAGGATGATACCGTTGTCAAAGGTCCCAAGAGAAGAGCCGAAGACAAGATATATCCCAATTCCCCCTGTCCCTGCGGTTCAGGCAAGAAATACAAAAACTGCTGCGGCAGAGCGTAATGTTTTTTCGGGGATTCCTCGTTACATAAAACAGTTTCGGCAACAATTTAATTAATTATAAATTGCAGCAATAAAACAGGAAAAACGCGGAGGTAAAAAAATGAAACTTACGTATCAGGTTAATGACAAACCAAAGTTTTATCAGGTTCCCGTATTTGCTTTACAGCAGTTATTGGCTATATTGGCTGCCACGATCGCCGTGCCCGCCATTGTCGGCAATAACATGTCACAGTCTGCGGCACTTTTCGGAGCCGGTGTAGGAACCATTGTATATCTTTTGTTTACAAGATTTAAGAGTCCCGTTTTCCTGGGTTCTTCTTTCGCATTTTTAGGTTCGATGTTTGCGGCATTTGCAGGCGGCGTATCGATGTCACTCGGATATCTCGGACTTATCATGGGTGCAGCGTTTGCAGGACTTGTGTATGTGATCATCGCACTTATAGTAAAATTCGTGGGTGTCAACTGGATCAACAAACTGATGCCCGCTGTAGTAATAGGACCTACGGTTGCGATCATAGGTCTTTCGCTTGCAGGCAATGCGGTAAGCGACCTTTCCAAAGGATGTGTTGTTAATGAAGCCGGTGAGCAATGTGCTTCGGTTTACGTATGTCTCGCATGCGGACTCATTACATTGTTCGTAACCATGATCTGCTCGGTTTTCGGAAAGAAAATGATGAAGATGATCCCTTTCATCATAGGTATCATTTCCGGTTACAGCATCGCGGCTATCTTTACGATAATAGGTATAGCTCAGGATGTGGATGCGTTTAAAGTCATTGATTTTTCGGCATTCTCACGTATGCAGTGGTATCCTGATTTTACCTTTATGAACGCTTTCTACTCGGGAAACTTTTTCTACGGCGATGTAGGATCGATGGGAGCATATGTTCTTAAGATCTTCATGGCTTATGTTCCGGTTGCCTTCGTTGTATTCGCTGAGCATATAGCAGACCATAAGAACCTTTCTTCCATCATTGAAAAAGATCTGCTTAAAGATCCCGGACTTCACAATACACTTCTCGGAGACGGTGTCGGATCGATGGTCGGAGCATTCTTCGGCGGATGTCCCAATACCACATACGGTGAGTCCGTAGGCTGTGTTGCGATCTCAGGAAACGCTTCCATCGTAACCATCCTAACCACTGCAATATTTGCGATAGTTGCATCATTCATCGCTCCTTTCGTTACATTCCTTGCAACGATCCCCAACTGCGTAATGGGCGGTGTATGTGTGGCACTTTACGGATTCATAGCTGTTTCCGGTCTTAAGATGATTCAGAAATCGGATCTCGAGGATAACAGAAATCTCTTTACGGTATCGGTAATCCTTATTGCAGGTATCGGCGGACTTTCGGTAAACTTCGGTTCCGTAACCATAACGGAAGTTGCCTGCGCTCTGATCCTTGGTATTATCACCAACATCATTCTTCGCGGCAGATCCAAAGAAAATAAAAAGTAAAAAAAGAGGTAACAATGAGCGATACCAATACTGAAAACAAATTCGTATACGGTGTACTGGACACTTTTGAACTCGCTTCGACAAGCGATATTGCAGTAGTCGGAAGAGTAAAGGGTACCATCAAAAAGGGCGATAAGATCTGCATCAGCAACTACGGTGACGATGATGACGAACTTGTTGTAAGTTCCATAGTGGCCCTGGAAATAGACCGTAAAAAAACTGAAAGTGCAACGGACTGTTTTGTAGCCGTCAGAATTAAGGACGGCCTTGCCGAAAATATCAAACCCGGTTCGGTTCTCCACAGCGAAAATGCGGAAGATGAAGACATTCATCAGGCTTATGTGGGTGCGATCGGCGATTCTTATGTAGGTAAGAGAGATCTCGAACTTTATGAGAGTGAGATCTCCAAAATGAGTATTACCGACTGTTCCGAAGCATGGAGAATATTCGTTAAGGTCCACGAGAAAAAAGAAGGCGGATTTACCGAAGACGAGATCAAGGAGTTCAGAAGAAAGATCGGTATCGTTGCCCGTAATATGGCAAAGAAGATCCTTGCCGCAGATGAGATCTACAGCGTCAAAAGCAAGATTACCGGTGAACCTCATATGTTCACGCATGTAAATAAAGTCGGCGAGGATTATACATGTTCTCCTCCCGAATTTCATATTTTCTCAAAGCCTTACAAGAAGATTGCCGAAAAGGTTTTCCCTTCCGATATGTTTGAGATCGAAAAGATCGAAAGAGGCGAAAACGGCAACGGCATAAGACAATTCCTGTTTGATGCGTTTTATTTAAACGGTGCAATGGGTGTCAGAGTCAATTTCGAAGCCGTGGCAATCGGTGCGGAAACATTTATTCCCAAGCCCAACTATTCCGGCAAAAAAGAAAGCGAGATTCCCGTTACCAATCCTACTCTTGTAAGATGGATGCTTTTGAGAGCCCAGATCGGATCGCCCAAAACGGAAGACGAAAAGATGGTTGCGAAGATCTATTACAGATTTTTCTCAATGGAACTTCTTAAAGCCAAATTCGTTATTCCCATGAAAGAGATCGAAGAAGGCGAGAATGCGGCTGCTCCGATGCTTAACGGCAAAGAAGAGGCAAATGCAGAAGTCGGCGAAAACGGTGAGATGCCCGAACTTAAGAAATTAAGATTCCCGATCCTGGTAGGAAAGAACAGAAGGAATCTTGTATTTCTGTTTACGGATATGAAGAGACTTCGTGCGATGTACGATGAGGACTGGGGAGCATTTATCCATCCGGTTGAAAAATTTGTCAATTCGTTCGATGTAGGTATCAATATTTCCAATAAATACAATTCCGGTTGCTATTTAAACAAGGAAACCGTGGACGAGATAAAGAGAATGCTCGGAATACTATCTCCGAATTTCACGCAGGCAGTGAATGCCGATAAAGCAAATGCGTCATCTTCTGAAGAGAAAAAAGATGCAAAGGCTGATGCAAAAGAAACACCGGCAGAAGATAAAGGTGCAAAAGCCGATGTAAAAGAAACACCGACAGAAGATAAAGATGCAAAGGCCGATGAAAAATAAACACCTGCCAAAGACTGAAAAATCGACGAAAGTATAATCTGCAGGAAAAAAGAAATTTAAATAATTGTTTACAACCAAAAATTTCAGAGTATAATGATTTGAAAAATCAATATTCGAAAGGAGATTTCAAAAATGGTAGACCCTAAGACAATCAAATGGGAAGAATTAGGATTTGGTTATATCGAGTGTGCATATCGATATGTATCAAAGTTTAAAGACGGAAAGTGGGATGACGGCGCGCTCATCACAGATTCCAATATAGTGCTTAATGAATGTGCGTGCGTATTCCAGTACTCACAGTCATGTTTTGAAGGCCTTAAAGCATATTATACAAAGGACGGCGATATCGTTTGTTTCAGACCGGATATGAATGCCGAAAGAATGTATGATTCCGCAGTAAGACTTGAAATGCCTCCTTTCCCCAAGGACAGATTCGTAGAAGCATGCGAGAAGGTTATCGCAGCTAACAAGGACTTCGTTCCCCCTTACGGAACAGGAGCAAGCCTTTACTTAAGACCTTTTATGTTCGGAAGCAATTCAGTTATCGGTGTTAAGCCCGCTGACGAATATGAATTCAGAATTCTTGTTACACCCGTAGGACCTTACTTCAAGGGCGGTGCAAAGCCTATCACCATCAAGGTTTCCGATTTTGACAGAGCAGCACCTCACGGAACAGGCCATATCAAGGCAGGTCTTAACTATGCAATGAGTCTTCATGCTATCCAAACTGCTCACAGAGAAGGATTCGCAGAGAATATGTATCTCGATCCCGAAACAAGAACCAAAGTTGAAGAGACAGGTGGTGCAAACTTCATCTTCATCACAAAGGACGGCACACTTGTAACACCCAAGTCGGATTCGATCCTTCCTTCGATCACCAGAAGAAGTATCTGCTACGTTGCAGAGAAGTATCTCGGAATGAAGGTAGAGCACAGAGAAGTATTCCTTGATGAAGTTAAGGATTTCGCTGAATGCGGTCTTTGCGGCACGGCAGCAGTTGTTTCACCCGTAGGCAAGATCAACGATCACGGCAAGGAAATCTGCTTCCCCGCAGGAATGGAAGAGATGGGGCCCTGGACCAAGAAGATCTACGATACTCTTACAGGCATTCAAAGATGCGAAATCGAAGCTCCCGAAGGCTGGATTAAGGTTATCAAGTAATTTTATCAATGTAATAGTATTTATTAAGAAAGAAGTCCGTGATAACGCGGACTTCTTTATAGTTTTCGGCAAGAAAAATACTGACTGTAATCATTGATAATTTTTTTACAATGTGCTAAAATTCATAAAGTTAAATATTTAACGTAAGGTGTCAAAGCGACGGATTTTGTCGGCTTTGGTGAAAAGGGAAACAGGTGCAAGTCCTGTACGAACTCGTCACCGTGATAAAGGAGTTTTTGCCATATGCCACTGGTAAATCGGGAAGGCGGCAAAAATGTTGAGATTTGAGTCGGGAGACCTGCCTTTCGTTGTACGGGGAAGTATTTCCGAGCCACGAGTAACTGGCTGTACGAATGAAGAGGATTAGCAATGATCCTTTTTATAAGTATGCCCGGCTTTTACCGTGACGGTAGAGGCTGTTTTTTATTTTACTTTGCAGTTTGGAAAACAGACATGCGTATATGGAGTAATAATGCATTAGCGGGTTAGGTATTAAAAATCTTTTTGTTAAGGAGGAAAATATGAAAAAGAAGATTTTTGCTATTATCATGGCAGGCTCTCTTGCTGCCGTAAGCCTGACAGGCTGTGACAACGGAAACGTAACTTTGGAACCCATCAGTGAACCTGAAATACAGGTCGTTGAGGAACCCGAAGTTGTTGATGAAGAGGAAACTGTGGTTGAAGAAAATGAACCTTCACAGGAGGAGATCGATCAGATGAAGGCTGACGAAGTTGCTGCACTTATCGATGCAATCTATGTTCAGGAAAGAACAGATGAAACCGATGCTCAGTGCAAAGCTGCAAAGGAAGCATGGGATGCTCTTACCGATGCTCAGAAAGAGCTTGTTGAGGGTGAAGACGCGGATCCCGATTATTTCGGAAGAGATACCGGTGATGCATCACTGGATGACGCAAGAAATCAGGATGAGATAGGTGAAAACGAAATCCTTGTAGTAAGTTTCGGTACTTCATTTAATGACAGCCGTGCAAAAGACATCAAAGGTATCGAAGATGCACTCGAAGAAGCTTTCCCCGACTGGTCTGTAAGAAGAGCATTTACTGCTCAGATCATCATTAATCATGTTCAGTCGAGAGAAGATGAGCATATCGATAACGTGGATCAGGCTTTGGAAAGAGCGGTTAACAACGGAGTTAAGAATCTTGTTGTTCAGCCCACACACCTTATGCACGGTGCCGAATATGATGAATTAATCGAAGTTCTTTCAGCTTATGAAGACAAATTCGAGAGTGTTAAGGTTGCAGAGCCCCTTTTAGGCGAAGTAGGTAAAGACGCTTCCGAGATCAACGCAGATAAGAAATATGTAGCTGAAGCTGTAGTTGATTCCGCAGTTGCAGCTGCCGGATTTGATTCGATTGAAGCTGCAAAAGAAGCGGGAGTTGCTTTCGTATTCATGGGACACGGTACTTCACACAATGCGAAGGTGACATACAGTCAGATGCAGACACAGATGAACACACTCGGATATGATAACGTATTCATCGGAACCGTAGAAGGTGAACCCGAAGAAACAGCATGCGAAGAAGTTATCAATGCTGTAAGCGAAGCGGGATACAAGACAGTAGTCCTTCGTCCTCTTATGGTTGTTGCAGGCGATCATGCGAACAATGATATGGCCGGTGAGGATGAAGATTCTTGGCTCAGTATGTTTAATGCATCCGGAAAATTCGAAAAGATCGATACTCAGATTGAAGGACTCGGAAGAATCGAAGCTGTTCAGAAACTTTACATCGAACACACAAAAGCTGTTGTAAAATAGGGATTTTGAATAAAAGCTAAATTAAGATTTAATATATTTTTCGGGCTGATGTACCCTTAAAAAGTACTCCACCGAACAAAAATGATGACACCAAGGTTTGTATAAGATCTTGGTGTCATCTTGTAAAAACAAAATCTAAATAAAAACATAAATAAAACATAATAATATAATCATATATTTGATGATATAATGATTCTGTGTCTTTTTCCAAAGAAGAAAACAACACAGAATAAAAAATCAAACAGCAAAATTATTAAGGATAAGAAATTTTATGAAAAAAAAGACGTTTTTATTATTGGGAGCCATTCTTGCCTCAGGCTTGCTGATCGGATGCAGTAACAATGCAAACGAAGTGATGGTTCCGATTAAAGAGGAAAATATAATCGAAGATACACAGTCTGAACCGGTGATTGATGAAACAGATGAAGAAACTTTACCTGAAGAAAGCACGGAAACGGCGGAAATTAACGAGTGCCCTCTGGAAGACGGAATATATTTGGCCGATTTTAACACTGACAGCACAATGTTTCATGTAAATGAAATGTGCGACGGCAAAGGAGAACTGACTGTCAAGGACGGGAAAATGAGCATTCATATTTCTCTTCCTTCAAAGTCGATTGTCAATCTTTATTTCGGAGTGACCGAAGATGCGA
The DNA here is from genome assembly GCA_024698715.1 of Lachnospiraceae bacterium. GTDB lineage: Bacteria > Bacillota > Clostridia > Lachnospirales > Lachnospiraceae > UBA3766. Next base: position 56,733 of record JAILRA010000038.1, on the reverse strand, counting down.
AGAAAGACGGAGCAGTTCTTTTGGAGCCGACGGCTGATACGATTGATTACGATGACGGAACTACGGAAGAAGTTAACGGTTTTGATGTTCCCGTGCCCTATCTTGATGATGAATATGATGTTGCTTTGATTGGAAAAAAAGGTGTCTGGTACGATCATAAGGTTTACGTAACCAATCCCGTGTTAAAGAGTGAATCCGAAAATACCGATGAATCCTCGGAAACTTCTGAAACTGCTGAAGTGTCAGCGATTGAAACCGGTGATTATACTATTGAGGTTAAACTGGATGGCGGAACGGGAAAGGCAACCATTACATCGCCTTGCAGAATCATATCCGATGAAAACGGGATGAAGGTCATCATTGAGTGGAGCAGCCCCAATTATGATTATATGATTGTGCACGATGAAAAATATCTTCCCGTAAACACCGAAGGTAATTCGGTTTTCGAGATCCCCGTTCTTACACTTGATACTCCTTTGGAGGTTATAGCCGATACAATAGCCATGAGCAAACCTCATGAAATCGAATATACTCTTATCTTTGATACGGCTACGATTAAAAAGATTGAATAGTAACTTCGGTGGTAAATATGCATAAAAAGTTTTTTCCGTTTATTTGCATATGTTTAATTATGACAGGACTGCTTGGATTTTCGGGATGCGGCAGTCCTTCTTCTGATTTTTCGGGAGTGCCGATCGAATCGGAATCTTTATCCGATACTAAGGATGATTATTCGGTTAATGATAATGTCATACAGGAATCTGACAGATTCGATCTTATAAATATTCCGGAGGCGGATATCAGCAAATATCTTGTTTTCGAAAGGCAGCTTGAAACCGAATATGCATCGGAATTCAAGGTATTTTATTATGCTGATGGATATGTTCTTCTTAGTGTTGTTGAAGATGATTCCAAATTTTTGATTATCCCGGAAGGAAAAGATGTTCCCGAGGATATCAAAGAAGAAATAAATGTGATCAGAAGACCTGTAAAGGATATATATCTGGTTTCTTCGGCAGTTATGGATATGTTTGCCGGTCTTGACGGGGTGGATGCAATCACTTTTTCCGGAAAGAAAGAAAAAGACTGGTGTATTGATAAAGCCGCGGATGCAATGCGTGAAGGAAAGATGCTTTATGCCGGCAAATACAGCAAGCCCGATTATGAAATGATAGTATCGGGAGATTGTTCGCTGGTAATTGAAAATACAATGATCTATCATTCTCCGGAAGTTAAGGAACGATTCGAAGAGTTCGGAATTCCGGTCATGGTCGAATATTCCAATTATGAAAATCATCCGCTTGGCAAAGTTGAGTGGATAAAGTTTTTCGGGGCTCTTTTGGGAAAGGACGAGGAAGCTCAAAAGATATATGAAGAGCAGAAACATCTCGTTAAAGAGGTCGAATCCGGGAAAAAAAGCGATAAAACGGTTGCTTACTTTTATATAACGTCAAATAACCTCATTCAGGTCAGAAAATCTTCGGATCATATTCCGAAAATGATAGAGATTGCAGGCGGAAAATATATCTATGAAGACCTTGAGAGCGAAGATTCGAAACTCATGATAAACATGCAGATCGAACAGTTTTACAGTGATGCCAAAGATGCGGATATCCTGATATATAACAGTTCTATAGACGGCGGAGTGGGATCGCTCGACGAACTCTTTGCAAAGTGTGATCTTTTTAAAGATTTTAAAGCCGTTAAAGAAGGCAATGTCTGGTGTACTTCCAAAGATATGTATCAGGAATCTTTATCCACCGGAAAGATGATTGAGGATCTAAACAGAATAATAAATGAAGATTACGAAAATCTTAACTATTTGTACAGATTATTTTAAACAGACATAACGGTAAATGTTGATGAGAAAAAAGAAGGTTATCAGATGCATAATAGCGTTTACGGTGCTTGTAACGGGCATTCTGGTATTCTTTTTGCTCAATATCGGAATCGGTTCCGTAAAAATATCGTTATCGGAAATTATCGGGTCAATCTTCCTTAAAGGAAACGATCAGGTGACGGATACGATACTTTGGGATATCAGACTTCCGAGAAGTATTTGTGTTTTCATTCTGGGCGGTGCGCTCGCACTTTCCGGTTATCTTTTGCAGACTTTCTTCAGAAATCCGATTGCGGGTCCTTTTGTTCTCGGAATTTCTTCGGGAGCGAAAATGTGTGTTGCTCTTGTGATGGTTTTTCTTATGTCCCGCTCATTCAAAACGAACAGTTTCACTCTCGTGATTGCAGCTTTTGTCGGGTCGTTGATTTCCATGGGTCTTGTTCTTCTTATGACCGGAAAAATCAAATCGATGGCCATGCTGGTCGTATGCGGTGTAATGATCGGGTATATCTGCTCCGCAATCACGGAATTGGTTGTAACATTTGCTTCCGATGCTGATATAGTCAATCTTCACAACTGGTCGCGGGGAAGTTTTTCCGGATCCGATTGGAACGGCGTCAGGATAGTATTCGTATTTGTCCTGATCTCATTTATCCTTACATTCTTATTGTCAAAACCGCTTGATGCGTTTCTTTTGGGAGATTCGCATGCCCGTTCCATGGGGGTGAATATAAGAGCTCTTCGAGTCGGGATTGTTCTTTTATCAAGTATCCTTTCCGCATGTATCGTGGCATTTGCGGGACCGATTTCGTTTGTCGGGATTGCCGCGCCTCATCTTATGAGAAAACTCTTCAATACCAATAAACCGATAATCATGATACCGGGAAGTTTCCTCGGGGGAAGTCTGTTTTGCCTTGTCTGCGATCTGATTGCAAGAAATATACTTGCGCCGTCCGAGCTGAACATAAGTACCGTTACCGCGATCTTCGGAGCACCGATAGTAATTTATATTTTGTTTGATAAAAAGAAACACAACTGATTTTGGGAGACATTATGTCCGGGTATTATTTCAAAACGGAAAAACTGACTGTCGGATATGATAATAAACCGATAGTAAAAGATATAGAAATAGGGATCGGAAAAGGTGAGATACTTTCGATCATAGGTCCGAACGGTGCCGGTAAATCCACCGTTTTAAAAAGTATTGCGCGTCAGCTCGAAAAAATAAGCGGTGCCGTTTATCTGGACAAAAAAGAGATATCCGATTATTCGGGAAGTGATCTCTCAAAAAAAATGGCCGTACTTTTTACCGACGGGATAAAGGGCGATATGATGAGCGTTGAAGAAGTGGTCTCGGCGGGAAGATACCCGTACACAGGGCATTTCGGAGTTCTTTCGGAGCATGATAAGGAAGTGGTCTTCGAGACAATGAAAACCGTTGGGATACTGGATTACAAAGATAAGGATTTTGACAAGATAAGCGACGGGCAGAAACAGAGAGTACTGCTTGCGAAAGTTCTTTGTCAGGAACCTGAAATAATACTCCTTGATGAGCCGACATCATTTCTGGATATAAGATACAAGCTTGAATTCCTGTCGGTGATAGAAAAGATGAGGGAGAAAAACATCAGCATTATCATGTCGGTTCATGAACTTGATCTGGCTAAAAATATTTCGGATAAGATTCTCTGTTTAAAAGGCGAGTATTCGGATAAGTTCGGTACTCCCGAAGAAGTGTTTGAAAGAGAATATATATGCGAACTTTTCGGAATTGACGAGAAAAACAATCAATTCGCAAAGGATAAAGGAATAGAAATTTTTTAGGAGAATTACATGGCTAAGGTCATAATGGTGCAGGGGACCATGTCGGGAGTGGGAAAGAGTTTTCTCGTCGCTGGTCTTTGCAGGATATTTAAGCAGGACGGATATAAAGCGGCCCCTTTTAAATCGCAAAATATGGCTCTCAATTCTTATATAACGGACGAAGGTCTCGAAATGGGCAGGGCACAGGTAATGCAGGCTGAAGCCGCAGGTATAAAACCTGATGTCTGCATGAATCCAATTCTATTAAAACCGACTGATTCCACGGGTTCCCAGGTGATCGTAAACGGTGAAGTCATCGGAAACATGAGAGCAAGGGAATATTTTGAATATAAGAAAAATCTCGTTCCGGTAATAAAAGAGGCATTTGATAAGCTCTCCAAGCAGGCGGATATCATTGTGATCGAAGGAGCGGGTAGTCCCGCGGAGATCAATTTAAAAGAAAATGATATCGTAAATATGGGAATGGCAAAGATCGTCGATTCGAATGTTTTACTTGTTGCGGATATCGACAGAGGCGGCGTTTTTGCTCAGCTTCTCGGTACGTTAATGCTTCTTGAAGACGATGAAAGACAAAGAGTAAAAGGACTTGTCATTAACAAATTCAGAGGTGACAAAACAATACTCAATCCCGGGATCGATATGATCGAAGAAAAAGGAAATGTAAAGGTAATCGGTGTCCTGCCTTACATGAGCATTAAACTTGAGGATGAAGATTCACTTTCCGAAAGGTTTGATGTAAGGGAAAGAAAGGCTATGGATATCGCGATAGTAAGATTTCCGAGAATATCCAATTTCACGGATTTTAACGTGTTTGAACAAAACGAAAATGTTTCTTTAAGATATGTGACGAATGCCTATGAGCTTGAAGGAGCGGATATGATAATTCTGCCCGGAAGCAAAAATACGATAGGCGATCTTAAATGGATGCGACAGAACGGGATCGAAAGTATGATTCGAAAAATGTCGGAAAACACACCTGTTTTCGGCATATGCGGTGGATTTCAGATGCTCGGAAGGACCATTTCGGATCCCGAAGGTGTTGAAGAAGGCGGAAAGATTGACGGTCTCGGACTTCTTGATACGGATACCGTGTTAAAGAAAGAAAAAACAAGATGTGTAAAGAACGGCCATATCAACAATCTGGAAGGACTTTTCAGTGAATTGTCCGGCCTTGAATATGAGGGATATGAGATTCACATGGGTGAAACAAAGGATGAAAAATCCTTTGAAAACGATTCGGTAATATTGAAGGCTGAAAAGAACGATGTATACGGTACATATGTTCACGGTATTTTCGATAAAGAAAGAATCGCTGATGCGGTATTAAAGGCTCTTTGCGACAAAAAAGGAATTTCCTATCAGGAAGGAAATATCGAAGATTATGCTTCATTTAAGGAGAAAGAATATAATAAAATGGCAGATGTTTTAAGGGAACATCTTAACATGGAGGAAATCTATGGAATGCTCAAAGAAGCCGGAATCGAATCCTGATTGGTTTGAAAGCATAAAAATAAATATTCCCGATAAGATTTACTTTGAAGAAACGAAAAAGGAAATCGACAGGATTGCTAAACCGCTGGACGGACTCGGTGATTTCGAAAACGTGATCTCAAGGATCGGAGCAATTAAGAAGAACAGTGATTTTTCACTTGATAAAAAAGCTTTGATCGTAATGTGTTCCGATAACGGGATAGTTGAAGAAAAAGTTACGCAGTCTTCTTTCGAAGTGACCATGAAGGTTGCAAAAAATATATTAAACAAAAGATCCGGTGTTGCCGTTATGGCGGAGAAAAACAAGGTCGACTGTTTTGTGATCGATGTCGGGATCAATTCCGATGAGAAGCCTTCGGGACTTATTGATAAGAAGATAAGAAAAGGAACCAGAAACTTTAGGGTTGAGCCCGCAATGACGGAAGATGAGATGTTTAAGGCTATAAATACCGGCATCGAAACGGTTCGTGAACTGGCGGATAAAGGATACGATATTATCGCTCTCGGTGAGATGGGGATAGGAAATACCACAACGAGCAGTGCAATATGTGCTTCTCTTTTACATGAAAGTGCCGAAAATGTTACCGGAAGGGGCGCGGGACTCGATGACGAGGGGCTTGGCCGAAAGATTGGATTGATAGACGAAGCGATAAAGAAATACGGATTGTACGATAAAGATCCGCTTGATGTTTTAAGAATTGCAGGCGGATATGATATCGCAGCTTTAATGGGTGCGTGTATCGGCGGAGCGGTTTATGAAATACCTGTTGTTTTGGATGGAGTTATCACACAGGCATCAGGTCTGCTTGCAAAAAAAATATTTCCCGAAACAGTTGAATACCTTTTTGCGTCACATTTGGGAAAAGAAAAGTCAAGTGAACTGATACTTAAGGAATTAGGCTTAAAACCGGTAATCGATGCAAATATGGCTTTGGGCGAAGGTACGGGTGCATTAATGTATTTATCTCTACTGGATAATGCATTATACGTATATAAAAATTCGGCACGTTTTGATGAACTTGAAATGAAAGATTACGAGAGATTCTGATATGATCATTACTGTTATAGGCGGCAACGCAAGTGGAAAATCCGAACTGGCGGAAGATATGCTTGAACGTCTGGCCGAAGATGAAAAAAAATATTATATAGCGACGATGAAAGTCGGGAATGACGAAGAAAACATGGAGCGTGTAAAAAAACATCGCTTATCCAGAAAAGATAAGAATTTCGTCACCATAGAAAAATGCGTGGATGTGAATAAGGCTTTGGAAGAAATGGATGCTGATTCTATAAAACATGCCTTGCTTGAATGTGTTTCTAATCTCGTAGCCAATGAAATGTTTTTTGATGTTTCCGTGAGAGACAAAGATGAAACAACAAAAAAAGTGATCTCCGATATCGGGAAGTTGTCCGATAAAACGGACAATCTCGTCATAGTGAGCAACAATGTGTTTGAAGGCGGAAATGCTTATGATGTATATACGTTGAATTACCTGGAAGCACTTGCTAAAGTAAATGCACATCTTTCCGAGATTTCGGATGAAGTGTATGAATCGGTTGTCGGAATACCTGTAAGGATAAAATAAAATATGATTGTTGTCAGAATCATTAAATCTTTCATAATAGCTTTTTCAATGTATTCGAAAATACCGATGCCGCAGCTTGAGTGGAAGGAAGAGGATATGAAATATGTTTTCTGTTTCTTTCCTTTCATAGGAGCGTTAATCGGAGGAATTCTGGTACTTTGGAATTATGTCTGTTTTCGTTTTGAACTACCGGCGATATGCAGGGTGCTTATCTCTGCGGCAATACCTTTGCTCATCACGGGCGGAATTCACGCGGACGGATTTATGGATGTATCGGATGCATTTCGTTCTTATAAAAGCAAAGAGGAAAAACTTAGGATTTTAAAGGATCCGCATCTCGGTGCTTTTTCGGTAATTATGTTTGCTGTATACGGTTTAATCTTTACGGGCGCATTTTCATTACTGAAAGATCTGAAAACTGTCGGTGCCTTTGCATTTGCTTTTGTGATCTCAAGGACCTTAAGTTCGATAAGCAGTGTATCTTTTAAAAGTGCAAAGGAAGGAACATTAAATACGTTTTCAAAAAGCAGCAACGCCTGGGCAGTAAGGATCGTATGCAGTCTCGAACTTATCGCCTGCTTTGCGGTTATGTTTATATTAAATCCCGTATACTGTGCAGTTGCATTTTTATGTACGATCCCGGTCTTTTTGTATTATTATCTTAAGACCAAAAAAGAACTTGGCGGTGTGACCGGAGATACGGCAGGATTTTTTGTTCTTATATGCGAAGAAGTGATCTTAATCGGGATCGGTATAGCGGGAATGTTTATTTAGATCAATCGAAAGGAAAAACAATGAAACTAATCATCGGAGGTTATTCACAGGGAAAACTTGCATTTGCGAAGGAGAAATACGCGTTATCGGACGAATGTATTTTTGAGGATGAATTACCGTCAAAAGAAGAGAAAGAAAAACTGGTTTCCGAGAACAAAACGATAGTCATTCACAATCTTCATAAATGGATAAGAAAACGTATAAAGGAAGGTAAGAGAGCAGAAGAAGAAATAGCATCTTTCGTGAATTCGTATCCAAATGTAATCATCATCTGTGACGAGATTGGAAACGGTATAGTCCCGATGGACCCTTTTGAGAGGGTATACAGGGAAAGAACCGGAAGGATACTTATAGATCTGGCAAAAGAATCGGAGGAAGTATGGAGAGTGGTATGCAGTCTGGGACAAAAAATAAAATGACATTCGTGTTTATAAGACACGGTGCTACGAAGTCAAATTTTGAAAAAAGATACATCGGCAAAAACAGCGATGAGTCTCTTTCCGAGGAAGGAAAGGAAAGCCTTATAAAAAACAGGGAAGATAATCTGTATCCTGCGGGTGATCTGTATTTTTCGAGCATAAAAAAACGATGCAGGGAAAGTATGGAAACGATCTATCCGGGTGTTAAATACGAAAGCCTCATCGGACTCGAAGAAATAGACTTCGGTGATTTTGAAGGTAAAAGCTACGAAGAATTAAAAGATGACGAAAGGTACATCAAATGGATGGAGAGTAACGGATGCATGGCATTCCCGAACGGAGAGTCCAGAGATGATTTTATCAAAAGAAGTATCATTGCTTTCGATAAGGCACTGCAAAAAGCGGACAGATTTATAGACGATAATCCCGATAAGGAAAATCCGTGTTTTGTATTTGTTGTTCACGGCGGAACGATCATGGCGATCATGGACGAGTATTCCGATTCGGATTATTACGACTGCATGGTCCCGACCGGAGGCGGATTCATCTGTGAGGCAACGATCGATGCCGAGTTTAAACTGGAGATTGTCAAAAAGATTTGAAAAGATTAAGATAATCAAAATATTTTAAAAAGATTACTACATGATAAGAACATATTTATTGTTTCATATAATTGCATTTGTTGCGGGCTTTTTTCTTGATCTTTTGATCGGAGATCCGCACCGGCTCATTCACCCCGTACAGATCATCGGTTATCTGATATCTTTTCTGGAAAAGCTCTTTCTTAAAGAAAATGATTCGGATAAGAAGAAGTTTTTCAAGGGAGTGCTTACCGTTTTGATCGTCAGTATATTGACTTTGCTTGTTACGACATTTCTGACGTTCATATCATATAAGATTCATATTTACCTCGGACTCGCCGTTGAGGCCATAATGACTTATCAGATCCTGGCGACGAAAAGTCTGAAGGTCGAGAGTATGAAAGTATACAAAGCTCTGACGGAAAAAGGTCTTGATGAGGGCAGAAAAGCCGTATCGATGATAGTCGGAAGAGATACCGAAAACTTAAGCGCAGAGGGCGTGATCAAAGCCTGCGTCGAAACCGTAGCCGAAAACACTTCCGACGGAGTTATCGCACCAATGCTTTGTACATTTATCGGCGGTCCGGTTCTTGGCTTTCTTTATAAAGCAATAAACACGATGGATTCGATGATAGGATATAAGAACGACAAGTATATGTTCTTTGGAAGAGCAGCTGCAAAAACTGATGATTTGGTCAATTTTATCCCTTCGAGGATTAGCGCACTTCTTCTGATCTTTTCATGCAACATTTCGGGAAAAGACTTTTCATCACGAAATGCCATGAAGATATTTAAAAGAGACAGATTCAATCACACGAGTCCCAATTCCGCACAGACCGAAGCCGCATGCGCCGGCGCGCTCGGACTTAAGCTTGCGGGAGACGCTTACTATTTCGGCAAGATCGTAAAGAAGCCCTATATAGGCGACGAGTTACGAAAGATCGAAACCGAGGATATAAAGCGGATCAACAAACTGATGGTCGTCACTGCATATGTATGCGCTATCATCTGCACTGCATTGATGACGACAGTATATTTGCTCATAAAATGAACCTAGGGGACGGAGTTGTAGGTCCAAAAAGTGGACCTAGGGGACGGAGTTGGTGGTCCAAAAAAGTGGACCTAGGGGACGGAGATGTAGGTCCAAAAATAAAGGAATTTTTAGAATGATACATGGCGGTGACATATACAACAATAAAGTGAATATGGATTTTTCGGTAAGTGTAAATCCCATGGGAATGCCATCGACCGTTAAAGATGCATTGATTGAATCGGTTAAAGACTGCAGCAGGTATCCCGAGATCGATTCGAAAAGATTATGCGAAAAATGCGCGGAAGAATTTCGGATCTATCCGAAAAATGTTTTGTTCGGAAATGGTTCATCAGAACTTTTCATGGCGATAGCACACGCATATAAACCGAAGAAAGTTCTAATACCCGTTCCGTCTTTTTACGGATATGAACACGCTTTTTCATCTTCCTCAAACGAAGTGGTTTACTATCCGATGAAAGAGCAAAATGATTTTTCTCTGGATGAAGACTTTTTGGATCATATTGACAGTGAATATGATTTTCTTATCCTTGCGAATCCGAATAATCCGACAGGTCATCTGATCGACAGATTACTCATGGAAGATATTATGGATGAATGCAAAGAGAAAAATATAAGAGTTATCCTTGATGAAAGTTTTATCGATTTTTCGGATGCAAAAAGATCTTTTGTTACAAGAATTGATGAATATCCGAATTTGTGCATAATCAGATCTTTTACAAAGATATTTGCCATTCCTTCCGTAAGACTCGGTTATATGATTTGTTCCGATACCGGATTTATAGAAAATGTAAGAAAGCATATTCCCGAATGGAATGTATCGGGACCGGCACAGGCTGTGGGAGAAAAATGCTTTGACTGCAAAGATTTTATTTCCGAAAGCATTGCTTATATCGATAAAGAAAAAGCGTACCTGAAAAATGAACTTGAGAAACTCGGAATAAAAGTATATGACTCAGACTGCAATTATCTGATGATCAGGACTGATATACTTTTATATGATTATCTTTTGTTGGAAAAGATTCTGATCAGAAACTGCGAAAACTTCAGAGGCCTGTGTAAAGGATTTTACAGAATAGCGGTTAAAAAACACGAAGAGAATGAAATGCTTGTTAACACACTAAATAAATTTGATGTATGGAATTGAAAATAAAATGTTAATAGATTCGTGAAAATGTGCTGTGAAATGAGAAGAAAAATATACAAAATATATCGAAAAAGATTAAGTTTAAAGGCAATGAAATTGTAAATTAATGCAGGTTTGAAAAAGAATGAATTCAATAGATAAAATAGAGAGACTTCTTCCGAAAGAAATAGAAAAACGTAGTTTTGAAATAATCGGTGAAGAACTTGAAAAACTGAATATAAAACTAGACAAGGAAAAAGAAGGGGTAATTAAAAGAGCGATCCACACCAGTGCCGATTTTGAATATGCCCATACTCTTGTCTTTTCCGACAATGCAATAAAAACGATCAAGAATCTGATCAAAAACGGCGCGGATATCGTAACCGATACCAATATGGGAATGAGCGGGATAAACAAAAAGATCCTTGCAAAATACGGCGGCGAAGTTCACTGCTTTATGGCTGATGAGGATGTTGCAAGCGAAGCCGCTGAAGCGGGCGTTACGCGTGCGTATGTCAGTATGAAAAAAGCAAGCAGGATAAAGAAGCCGGTTATCTTTGCGATCGGAAACGCACCCACTGCTTTGGTCTGCCTTTATGAAATGTATCAGAACAAAGAATACATTCCCGCGTTTGTTATAGGTGTGCCTGTAGGATTTGTTAATGTTGAAGCATCGAAGCTTCTGATCGAGGAAACGGATATCCCGTACATTATTAACGAAGGCAGAAAAGGCGGAAGCAATATAGCCGCCGCGATATGCAACGCGATACTTTACGAACTGGATAAAGAATGATGAGATACGGATTTACAACGGGAAGCTGTGCCGCAGCTGCATCCAAGGCTGCAATATACATGCTTCTTTCCGGATGCGAAAAAAACAGAATAACGATAGATACTCCCAAAGGAATACCTTATGAAGCGGAGATCCTGGATATAAAAAGAAGCTGTGACGAAGTAAGCTGTGCCGTTAAAAAAGACGGCGGAGACGATCCGGATGTGACTTCCGGTCTGCTTATTTATTCAAGTGTAAAAATCGATAAAAGCTCCGAAGGAAAAGTCATTATCGAAGGCGGAGAGGGTGTCGGAAAAGTTACAAAACCCGGTCTTGATCAAAAGGTGGGTGAATACGCCATCAATTCGGTCCCGAGACTGATGATAGAAAAAGAAGTCAGAGAAATCTGCGATCTTTTTGATATGAACGATTCGGTGAAAGTAACAATATCGGTTTCGGGCGGAGAAGAAATTGCTCAAAAAACTTTTAATCCCAAACTCGGTATCGAAGGAGGGATTTCAATAATCGGTACAGGCGGTATCGTTGAGCCAATGAGTACTCAGGCTCTGCTTGATACGATAAAGATCGAACTCAGGCAAAGAAAAGAAACAGGCTTTGATTACGTGGCAATCTCACCCGGTAATTACGGCATCGATTTCATGAAAAACTCATACGGATATGACCTTGATAAAAGTGTCAAATGTTCCAATTTTATCGGATGTACGATCGATATGGCGTGCGAACTTGGCTTTAAAGAAGTTCTGTATGTCGGACATATAGGAAAGCTTATTAAGGTTGCCGGTGGGATCATGAATACGCATTCAAAAGAAGCAGATTGCAGAATGGAGATCACTTCCGCACTGGCGATAAAACATGATGTTGAGACCGAACTGATCAAACAGGTTCTTGAGTGCGTCACCATGGAGGAAGCCTGCAAGATCCTTAAGCAAAGCGATAAGTTTGAGATCATCATGAAAGAAGCTGCGGAAAAAGTCAGAAAGAATCTGATCAGTCGTTCGGGCGGAAAACTTGATGTCGGTTGCATAATGTTTTCCAAGGAATTGGGCGAACTTGCAAAGAGCGACAATTCCGAAAGACTTATAAGAAAACTAATTAATGAGAAAAATAATATCGATTAAAGATATTTAATTAACAAATATTTAGAGTTGAATCAGTATGATAAAAAATATGATCAAATTAGGGTAACTTTATGGTTAATTTTGTAGGTGCCGGCTGCGGTGCAAAAGATCTGATAACGGTAAGAGGGATGAATCTCATAAAAGAGGCGGATGTGATAATCTATGCCGGTTCTCTGGTTAATCCCGAATTGCTCGAATACAAAAATGAAGAGTGTGAAGTATATAATTCCGCGACCATGACTCTTGAAGAGATCATAGAAGTTATAAAAAAAGCAGAGGAGGAAGGAAAGAAAACAGTCAGGCTCCATACGGGTGAACCAAGCCTTTACGGAGCAGTAAGAGAGCAGATGGATGAGCTCGACAAGCTAGGTATTAAATACCGGTCCACACCGGGCGTGAGTGCCTGCTTCGGCGCCGCATCTTCTCTTGATCTGGAATATACTCTGCCGGGAATTTCACAGAGTCTGGTGATCACAAGAATGGAAGGCAAAACCAAAGTTCCCGAAAATGAAAGCATTGAGAGTTTCGCAAAGCATCATGCTTCAATGGCAATATACTTATCAAGTTCAATGACGAAAGAATTAAGCGAGAAACTGATAAGCGGCGGATATGTTTCCGAAACACCGGCAGCGATCGTATATAAGGCAACATGGCCTGATGAAAAGGTTATCCTTTGTACCGTAGGTACTCTAGATTCTGCCGCAAAAGAAAACAATATTACCAAGACGGCTATCATACTTATCGGAGATGCGATTTCACATTCCGCATATGAAAAATCGAAGCTTTACAGTGCTGATTTTGAAACGGAATACCGGGCAAAAAAACAATGAGAATGGATATAATCAGTTTTACTCAAAACGGATATGAGACTTCAAAGAGAATAAAAGAATTGCTTCAGGTAAACTATGAATGCAATCTTTTTTGTGCGTCTGAAAAAGTAACCGCAGACGATGATATTATTTTTATAAATGAGTCTGTTTACGAGTGGAGTGAAAAAAGATTTAAAGAAAAAATACCGGTAGTCTTTATAGGTGCAATGGGTATTGCAGTCCGAGCCATAGCACCGAGCATAAAGAGCAAACTTGAAGATATCCCCGTAATAGTAATCGATGAGAAAGCGGAATATGTAATTCCCGTATTATCCGGACATGTGGGCGGAGCAAACGATATTGCGGGAAAAATCGCCGAGGCATTAAACGCAAGAGCCGTGATCACAACGGCGACAGATGTGAATAAAAGATTTTCCGTAGATGTTTTTGCGGTTAAAAACAATCTGCATATAGTCAATAAAGATGGAATAGCAAAGGTTTCGTCAAAGATCCTTAACGGTCAGACTATAAATATTTTCATAAAAAAAGAAAACATAAAAAAATTCGTTGTTTCTGAATATGTAAATGTTATCACGGATCGGGAATGGAAAAATATAAATGCAGATTTATCTCAAAAGGCAGATGTTTTGATTACCGAAGAGTACGAAGATCTTGGACAAAGCTTAACGCTTATTCCCAGAAATCTGGTACTTGGGATCGGTTGTAAAAAAGGTAAATCTTTTGATGAGATCGAAGCCTTTGTCAGAGAAGTTTTCGAAAGGGAAGGACTGGATCTAAACAGGATCGGTCTGATAGCTTCCGTGGATATCAAAAAAGAAGAAGACGGAATAGTAAAGTTTTCCGAAAAATACAAAATCCCTTTTGTGACTTTTACATCCGAAGAATTATCTGAACTTGAAGGTGATTTCGAAGAATCCGATTTTGTAATGGAAAATGTCGGAGTCGGAAATGTCTGTGAAAGATCGGCGGTCAAAGCATCCGAAAACGATGTTCTGCTTGTCGGGAAAACAAAAGGAAACGGAATTACCATGGCGGTTTCAAAGAAGAACTGGAGTGTGGATTTTAATGAAAGATAAAAACATTTATGTTTGCGGTATAGGACCCGGTGCCGAAGAGCAGATGACGATCGAAGTTCGAAAAACACTGGAAGAGTGTGACACAATCGTGGGCTATACGGTTTATCTGGATCTTTTGCCCGAAGAACTTAAAAGCAAGGAATTCCTGACCACACCGATGCGAAAAGAAGAAGACAGATGCAGAATGGCATTTGAAGAAGCGATGAAAGGCAAAAAGGTCGCACTGATCTCAAGCGGTGACGCCGGCATATACGGAATGGCTTCACTTATGTTTGAGATCGGAAAAGATTATCCCGAGGTGAATATAAATATTCTTTCGGGTGTTACCGCGGCATCTTCGGGCGCTGCAGTTCTGGGTGCTCCGATAAATCATGATTTCTGCGTTATAAGTCTTAGTGACCTGCTTACTCCTTCTGAAAAAATAGAGAAGAGACTCAGGGCAGCAGCGATGGGGGATTTTGCCATCGTTTTATATAATCCTTCCAGTCACAGAAGAAAGGATTATCTGAAAAAAGCATGCGAGATCCTTTTGGAAGAACTCAAACCCGATACCGTGTGCGGATATGTACAAAATATCGGACGCATGGGATTAAATGTTAAAACAATGACTTTGGGAGAATTAAAGGATGAAGAAGTTGATATGTTTACGACGGTTTTCATCGGCAATTCTTCAACAAAACTTGTGGATGGAAAAATGATAAGCCCCAGGGGATACATTATAGGACGTTAAATTACGAATGGAGAATAAATTGGGAAAGATTCTGATATTTGCCGGAACAAGAGAAGGAAGAGAATTATCCGAGATCTTAAGCAAGGAAAAGATCCCGCACGGGATTTCCGTTGCCACAAAATATGCATCGGATCTTCTTAATGATGACGGATTTACAAAAGTATATTGCGACAGAATGAACAAAGATGAGATGTCGGATCTTTTTGAGAACGAAAAGTATTCGGTCATTGTCGATGCCACTCATCCGTATGCCTATGAAGTCAGCAAAAATATCAAAGATGCGATCGAAGGAAAAGGCATTACATATATCCGCTTAAAACGTGATATGGGTGAATTTGAAGAAAATGATTCGATAAGATTTTTTGATTCAAACGAAGAGTGTGCCAAAGCTCTGTTAAACGAAAGCGGCAATATCCTTCTGACTACCGGAAGCAAAGAATTAAATGTATATGCAAGAGAAGATAAACTCAGGGAAAGACTTTTCGTAAGAGTTATTCCCAACGAGGAAAGTCTCGCGATTTGCAGGGAAAATGAAATACTTTCGAAAAACATCATCGCCATGCAGGGACCTTTTACTCTTGAGATGAATGAAGCGATAGTGGATATGTATGACATATCGGTAATGGTTTCAAAACAAAGTGGGATCAACGGCGGATTTATCGAGAAAGTCAACTGTGCCACTAAGAAAGGCATTCCTTTATTTGTGATAGGATGTATGGAAAAAGGCGAAGGCGCGGGCTTAAAAGAAACGATAGAAAAGATCAATGAGATATGCGGAATAAATATATCTTTCAATACAGGATTAAATATAAACCTTATCGGTATCGGTACGGGAAACGAAAACGAACTGACGAGATCGGCAAGTGAAGCGATAAAGAAAGCGGATCATATTTTCGGAGCCAAAAGACTCATTGAAACCGTATCCAAAGAAAAAGCTCAGAAAAAGGCAATTTACAATCCCAAAGACATTTACGAAGAGTTGAAGAATATCTGTAATTCGGAATGCAGGGAAACTGTTAATGTTGCGATTCTTTTTTCGGGGGATGCTTCTTTTTACAGCGGTGCAGGCAAAGTCTATTCGCTTCTTTCGGATGAGATAAATAAGGGGGCGTTTTGCGCAAAGGTAAATATCATTCCGGGAATCTCCAGTGTTTCGTACTTTGCATCCAGAATCGGTGTTCCCTATTCGGATTGCAATCTTTTCAGCATGCACGGAAAGAAAATAGACAATATCGCAAGAAAGATTGAAAATAAAAAGAGGTTTTTCCTTCTTGTTTCGGGATGCGGTGATATAAAAGAAATCGGAAAGAAATGCGTTGAAGCCGGACTTGAAAATGTTTCGGTGACAGTCGGATATAATCTTTCCTACGAAGATGAAAAGATAGTCAGATTAAACCCGAAAGAATGCATGGAGTTTGACAGTGAAGGCCTGATCATCGCATTGATCGAAAACGGGTCGAATAAAGAAAGAAGAGTATCGCACGGGATCAGTGATGATGATTTTATAAGAGATAAAGTTCCGATGACAAAAGAAGAAATTCGTGAAGTCAGCATCTGCAAACTCGGATTAAGAAAAAACAGTGTTCTTTGGGATATCGGAAGCGGTACCGGAACAATATCCGTGGAAGCGGCACTCTTATCGGATGATGTCAAAGTATATGCTTTCGAAAAAAAAGAAGATGCTTATCTGCTTTCCGACAGGAACATAAAAAAATACAATCTTGAAAATATTATCTTGATAAACGGCGAAGCACCTGATGATTTTGAAAAGGCAAAAATGTATGACGGCTTTGTTAATACAAGAAAGCCGACTCATGCTTTTATCGGCGGAAGCGGCGGCCGTTTGAAAGAAATCCTTTTGAAACTCTATGAGATCAATCCAAATATGAGAGTCGTGATCAATGCGGTCACACTGGAAACGGTTTCTGAACTTGGGAAAGTCGGTGAATATCTGAAGATCAGGAATTTTGAGGTGCTTACGCTTCAGGTTTCAAAAGCACAAAAAGCAGGTGATTACAATCTGATGAAAGCGGATAATCCCGTGTGGATCTGTTCTTTCGATTTTTGCGAATAAGGATTCATGAAAATGATGAAGAAGATCATGATAGCCGCACCCAAAAGCGGCAGCGGAAAAACAGGAATAACGATAGCGCTTCTTAAGGCACTTAAGGAAAAGGGTATCAGAACGGTCAGCTTTAAAAGCGGGCCTGATTATATCGATCCTCTTTTTCATAAGAGTGTTTTGGGAATACCTTCATATAATCTCGATACGTATTTTACCGATGACCGGACAACCAAAGAACTATTTGAAAAAAACTCTTCCGGATATGATTTTGCAGTAATAGAAGGAGTTATGGGACTTTTCGACGGCGTCGGAGGAATCTCTCTTGAAGGTTCGTCGTATAAACTTGCAAGCGTGACTGATACACCGATCATTTTGGTTGTCGATGCCAAAGGAATGGGTGCGATATCCATAGCCGCTCTGATAAAAGGCTTCCTTTGCTTTGATGAAAACAAACTGATCAAAGGTGTTATTTTAAACAGAGTATCCAAAGCTTTTTTTGACAGGATAAAAGAAAAGATCGAAGAAGAAACCGGAATTAAGATACTGGGTTCCGTTCCCGAAAGAAAAGATATCAATATCTCCTCCAGGCATTTGGGACTGGTAACGCCGAATGATGTTGAGAACATAGAAAGCATCAAGGATATTCTTTACGAAGAATTTGAAAAAAACATTTCCCTGAACGATATTTTTGAGCTTGCAGAATCTGATAATAAAAAAGATACAGGAAATATATATTCGGATAACGGTTCTGAAAACACGATTCATGCATCGGCTATAAATGATAATACCGAATCCGGTATTCAGATTCACGGTTCGGATATAAATTCGGAAAGATTGGGTGAAGGGATTCCGGATTCCGGCATAAATCAGAAAAAATCTGTAAATGATCCTGCAAACTGTGTAATAGCCATCGCCGGAGATGATGCATTTTGTTTTCTTTACGAAGAAAATATCGATCTGTTAAAAGAAAACGGTGCGGATATAGTTTTCTTTTCACCGCTTAAAGACAGCTCTGTTCCCGAAAATGCCGATGCTATCATCCTTCCCGGCGGGTATCCGGAAGAACATTTAAAAGAACTCTCCGAGAACAAAAGCATGATGTGTTCCATAAAAGAAGCATATGCAAAAGGAATGCCGATTGTCGCGGAATGCGGCGGATTCATGTATCTTCACAAAAGCATAGAGGACAAAGAGAAAAACGAATACGAAACCGTGGGAATGATCGATGCGAAATGTTTCTATACGGGAAGATCGCAAAGGTTCGGATATATTGAGGTCAAAGAAAAGGAATCGAATTTCATGCCTGAAGGTGAGACGATAAAAGGGCACGAATTCCATTATTACGAAAGTACGGATAACGGTAAGTCTTGTGTAGCCAATAAACCCAATTCAGCGGTTTCTTATGATTGTATTCACGTTGAGGATAATCTCTGGGCGGGATTTGCGCATCTTTATTACCCGTCGAACATATCTTTTGCAAAAAGCATTGTAAACAAAGCTTATAAATATCACAATGATCCCGGTAAAAAACATTACAGTAATCTAAGCACAAAAACATTACAGTAATCCAAGCACAAAAACATTACAGTAATCTAAGCACAAAAACATTACAGTAATTTAAGCACAAAAACATTACAGTGATCTCGGCATAAAAAATATCACAATAACCTGTCAAAAGATAAATGATGATCCGTCAGATGATCCGAATCATATAAACATCAATATTCAGAAGGAGAAAGAATGGAAAATTCATACAGATTTTTCAAAAACGGGGAGTGCGAATACTATCCCTGTCACGAAGGAATAGAAGAAATGAACTGCCTGTTTTGTTACTGCCCGCTGTACAGACTTGAAAACTGTCCGGGGAATCCGAGATTTAAAGAAAAGGACGGAAAGACCATAAAAATATGCTCGGACTGTACATTTCCCCATAAGGCTGAGAATTACGAAAGAATCCTTGAGATACTGAAAAAATATTAAAATCTGCACTTTTACCCTTAACTTATGATATAATTTATAAGTTAAGGGATTTTTTATGTGAAATAAGGAGTAAAAATGGATTTAAGAATGATTGGAAAAAAGATTTCGAGAATGCTGGTCATGTCCGGCTCGGTACTTTTTCTTGCACTGGGAGCCTGCACATTACCTATCGATAATGTAGATCTGTCCGATAAAGACAATGTAAGCAATGTGCATGCCGATATAACGGATATTGAAGTTGACAACAATACGGATAATACTTCCGTGGAACCCGATAACAACACGGATAACAATAATGAACCGGACAACGGAAACAATAATGTACCCGATGTGAAGATAGCAGCGGATGCATCTGACAGTCCTGACGGATTTTCGGATCTTGATTCCAAATCGTTTGCGGCAAGAGCGGAAGGTTTATACAAACTCGTATCCGACAAGGAAGAGGCTTATCTTGAACTGTATTCGACAGGAGATAATCTTTACGGATTTTACGATGGCAAAGAATTTGCCGCAATGGAACTTTTTGCATTAAGCTTTGAAGGCTTTGCGTCACAAAATGCAACTTCCGTGGAAGTTAAGATCGCATCGTTTAATTATGACAGTTCCTGCGATTATTTTTCGAAAGGAATGCCTGCGTACATTACTTTGAATCTTACGAAGGACGGAATTAAGTTTTCGGATTTTCAGACGGGAACCGGAGATCTTATTTTTGACGTTAATGCCGAATTTGAAAGAATCGACGGAGAGATGGGCCATCTCAAAAACTTTAATTACAGAGACATGAAAGAAAGTCTTCCCCAAAAGCTTAAGTCTCTCGGAATAGAAACCGTCGAAACACCCGAGGAAGTTATCGGATCAAGGATCATTCTCGGTGATAACGAATCGGCTTTTATCTTCGACTTTACTGAGGAAGGTCTCGTTCAGGTATATTTTAAACAGACCAATGAGCCTGTTACTTTTTACAGAGGTGCTTACGCTGTCGGAAAGGATGAGATCAACGGCGGAAGCAATATCTACATGGATATATTATGTTTCGGATATTTGCCCGAAGAGAACTATTTCAATCTCTGCTATAAGATGGAAAATGACAATATGATCTGTCTTGCCGGAGATACACGTATCGGAAGCGATGCGGTATGGGAAAATGCAATTCTTATTCCGTTCGATATGTCCACTATTGCAAGAGCCGTTCATGACGAAGAAGCAATGGCCAACAATTTCTCAGATGGAAACGGCAGCATATATATGTCGGATGACGGCTGGGTATTTTTCCTTTCGGATGACGAAGAATACTATTATATTTACAATGTAAATCATTTGGACGAACCCGGTAATTTCTTTGAGGGAAGTTACGAATTTTCTCCCGGAGGCTATATTCTTTACGAGATGGATTATGAAGGTTCGGGAAATGCAAAAGAATTCGGATTCCTGTCATTTTTGGATCAGAAAACGATCCAGGTGGATATTTACAAATCGAACGAAAGCATTACTTTGGAAATTTTCAACTAAAAAAGTGAGCGTGAAAGAATATGGAATCAACATTAAGAAGAACATGGTCTGAAATCAATCTTGATGCTCTTAAATACAATTACGAAGTCATAAAAGAAAAGATCGGGAAAGATGTTAAATTCCTCGGAGTGGTAAAAGCTGATGCATACGGCCACGGGTCGATAAATGTCTCAAAAACACTGGAAGAGATAGGAGCCGATTATCTTGCGGTAAGCAGCATAGATGAGGCAATGGAATTAAGGCTCAACAATATTACCATGCCTATCCTTATTCTCGGACATACTCCCAGAGAACAGGTGTCAAGGCTTATCGAATATAATATCACGCAGGCGGTTACCTGTAAGGCTAAGGCCGTGGAATATTCGGAAGAAGCGGTCAAGCTTGGAAAAACACTGAAGATCCACATTAAAGTGGATACCGGAATGTCGAGACTTGGTTATCTTTGCGAGGGCAATTTCTTTGATACCGGAGTGAGAGGTATCTGTGAAGCACTGAATATGCGGGGACTTTTCGCAGAAGGCATATTCACTCATTTTGCGGTTTCGGATGAACCCGGTGAAGAATGCAGGGAATATACGAATCATCAGTTTAAACTTTTCAAGGATGTCTGCAGTGAAGTCGAGAGGATATCGGGAAGAAAATTCCTGATAAAACACTGTGCCAATACGGGTGCGGTTTCCGAATATCCCGAGACATATATGGATATGGTAAGACCGGGACTTTTACTGTACGGCTATGGGGAATTTGCACGCAAGATGGGTCTTAAACCCGTGATGACATTAAAGACCACGGTCTCAACGATCAAAATATATCCTGAAGGAACGCATATCAGTTACGGCGGGATTTATGTGACGGACAAAACGACCAGGGTTGGTGTTCTTCCTTACGGATATGCGGACGGCTTTTTAAGAGCCCTTTCCAATAAATGTTCGCTCATGACGGCAAACGGACCTGCAAGGGTCTGCGGCAAAATCTGCATGGATATGTGTATGATAAACATAAATGATATGCCTGATGTCGAAGTCGGAAGTGAGATTGAAGTGTTCGGTGAAAACAATCCGATTGAGACTCTTTGCGAGATCGCGGGCACCATACCGTACGAACTCACATGTGCGGTCAGCAAAAGAGTTCCCCGTAAATATATTCAAAACGGAAAGATAATAGAGCAGGAACTGATGCTCAGAATGTAGTTTTTCGAAGACAAAGTTAATGTCGGGAGGAAAGAGATGTTCAGAATTAATTCGGAAACACAGATCGGTGAATTGTTAAGAGAGTTTCCCGAAGCAGCCGGAATTCTTCAGAGTATGGGAATGCATTGTCCCGGATGTCCTTCGGCTCAGAGAGAAACGCTTGAAGAAGCATGTTTGGTTCACGATATGGATGTGGATTCACTTATAGAAGACCTTAAGGGTTTTCTTGAAAATGCATAAAAGTCTTAAACAATTGTTTTTCGGTTGATCGGGGGTAGTTACATGAAGACATTACTTAAGAATGCAAAGATCGTTAATGTTTTTACTGAGACGATCGAAAAGAAGAATGTTCTTATCGAAGGTGAAAAAATAATCGGTATCGGAGATTACTATACGGACGAAGACGCCGATGTTATAGAGGATCTGGAAGGCAGATATCTCTGTCCCGGATTCATAGACGGACATATTCATGTTGAAAGCACCATGATGGTTCCGCATTCACTTGCAGAATCCGTTCTGGCTCACGGCACTACCGGTATTGTGACCGATCCTCATGAGATAGCCAATGTATGCGGAATTGACGGCATCAAATACATGCTTGAAATGAGCGAAAATATTCCGCTTCATGTATACGTGATGATACCTTCGTGTGTTCCGGCCACTTGTTTTGACGAAGCGGGAGCAGAACTATTTGCCGAAGATATTGAATGCCTTTACAAAGAAAAGAGAGTTCTCGGACTCGCCGAAATGATGAATTATCCGGGAGTCATCTATAACGATGCACCGACCATTGACAAGATAAATGCGTGCCTTGAAAAAGGAAAACCGGTTGACGGACATGCACCTTTACTTTCGGGTAAGGATCTTGATAAGTATATTTCTGCGGGGATCAACTCAGATCACGAATGTTCGAATGCGGATGAGGCACTCGAGAAGCTTTCGAAGGGCCAGTGGATCATGATAAGAGAAGGATCGGCTGCAAAGAATCTCGAAAAACTCCTGCCGCTTTTTGAAGCACCTTTTTATCAGAGATGTGTTCTTGCGACAGATGACAGAAATCCTGCCGATATCTTAGAGGAAGGGCATATAGACCATATCATCAGACTTGCCATCAAAAACGGCAAGGATGCGATACATGCAATAAAGATGGCTACTATCAATCCGGCATTGTGTTTCGGACTGAAGAACATGGGTGCGATAGCATGCGGATACAAAGCAGATATCCTGGTTCTTGACGATATCGAAAAAATAGCGATAAAAGATGTTTATTCGAACGGACGCAAGGTGGTTGATAACGGAAAGGTCTGCGATTTTGAAAAGCCGAAGGCCGAGGATATCATTACCGGAAGCGTTATGAACTCTTTCCATATGCCGGATCTTGGCAGCGAAGATTTTCTGATCGAAAAGAAGGATTCTTCAGTTGCAAAATGCAGAGTGATCGAAGTCATTCCTGGCGAGATACTGACCAATGAGCTTATCTGCGAGATCGATCTTGACAAGAATAACGGAATTGACATTGAAAAAGATATTCTGAAGATCGCAGTTATCGAAAGACACAAGAATACCGGACATAAAGGTGTGGGATACATTAAAGGTATCGGATTAAGATCCGGTGCTCTTGCGGGAAGCGTTTCGCACGATTCCCATAATCTTATTGTTATCGGTACCAACGAAGACGATATGGCATTTGCGGCAAATCACATAAAGAAAATAGGCGGAGGCCTGGCTGTTGTTGAGAACGGAAAGGTTCTTTCCGAAGTTCGTCTTCCCGTTGCAGGTCTTATGAGCACCGAAAGTGCTGCAAAGATAGCCGAGGCGAACGGCACACTCAGGGAAAAAGCTAAAGAACTCGGCGTGAATGAAGAGATCGAGCCATTTATGAACATGGCATTCGTAAGTCTTCCCGTAATCCCGGTTTTGAAAATGACCACGCAGGGCCTCGTAAATGTTTCGGAATTTAAACGGGTGGATTTGTTTGCGGATTAACTTGAATAGCTTGTTTGACAAAGAATAAGGAGTCGGCAATGATTTACAGATCGCTTGCGACAGTCTGCATGGCGGCTTTTTATATAACATATATTGCTAAAATGCTTCTTTTGAGAAAAAGAGGCATACTTACCGACAAAACAATAGGGAAAAAAGACGGGAAAGCTCTGATCAGCGAGATCATTCTTAAGGTTATAATTATCATCGTACCTCTTGTCGAAACGATCAGTCTGATCATGGGCAGATCGTATCTTCCGATAATGGGAAAAGTTATCGGGGTGTATTTCGGGATCACGGCAGTGATCTTGCTCCTTTTTTCTCTTACTGACATGAAAACGGCATGGAATCCCGGGAAAGAAAAGCGAAAACTTGTAACGGGCGGCATTTATTCTTTCAGCCGCAATCCGTCTTTCCTGGCATTCGACCTTTTGTATATCGGCATTGCGCTTATGTACTGCAATGTTTTTACGATCGTTCTTTCGCTTTTTGCGGCTGTGTTTTTCCACATCAGGATCCTGGACGAGGAAAGATTCCTGAAAGAAAAATACGGCGGGGAATATGAAGAATACAAAAAACGCGTCAGCAGATATTACGGTTTCGGAAAGATCGGATTTAAGCAGATCATATGTGCATTATATCTGCTTCTGGTGATCTGGTCCCTTTATTATGTCGTTACGCTTGTCTGTTATGCGGGAATCTTTCTTTCCTGGATATGGATATGGTTTCTGATAGGCGGATTTGCACTTGTCAGATTCATAATGCTTAAAAGGGATATTGACGGTGTTTCGAAAATAAAGATTCCGATACCGGTAAGGATCATATATTATGTTCTTTTTTCGTTAAGCCTTGCGGTATTCATATTTTTCGAATGCAATATTTTCATTTCGATGAATGCCGTTCCGAAAGATGATCTGGAGTACGTGATAGTTCTGGGAGCGGGAGTAAACGGTGAGACGCCGAGCATTCCGCTTGTAAAGAGGATCGACGAAGGGTACGACTATATGGTCAAAAATCCGGACACGATACTTATAGCATCGGGCGGAAAAGGTTTCATGGAAGACATAAGCGAAGCGGAATGTATCAAAAGAGAACTGGTCAAAAAAGGATTGTCCGAAGACAGGATCATTCTTGAAGACAGATCCACGAGTACCATAGAGAATCTTAAATATTCACTTGAGATAATCGGGGATCCTGATGCGGAAGTCGGAATCATAACGAACAGTTTTCACGAATACAGAGCGGGACTAATTGCGGAGAAAGCAGGTTTTGAAAATGCAAGTTCTGTACCTGCGATAACTCTGTTTCCCGTAGGTATCCACTATATGGTAAGAGAGTTTTTCGGGATCGTAAGATTTCTGATGGACTGATATAATTTTACGGTAACATGCAATTGGAATGAAACAGGCTTAAAGAATTTACGGAGGAATTACATGTCTGAAATAAGAATGCTTCATATGGGTAAGGCTAAATGTGCGATAGACCTCGGAGACGGAAGTGAAAGAGGGGAATATGTCAGCCAGGATTATATCCTGAATGTTCTCGAACGTCCCATGAGGGCGATATCGCTTATGACTTCGTATTATCCTCTGGACGAGACTTTTCCCACGCGTGCCCATTGTGCTTTTTCCGACAAGGAGATCAGTTTTCAATGGGATTATCCCTATGACGATTATGAAACGTATAAAGGCGGTCTGATCGGGGAAACCGACAAAGAACCGTTCAACTGGATGCGGGACGTCAGACGCCACGGACAGGATGTATGCCTTACGGTTACGATGGATCCGAATGTTTCGGATGACCATATCATAGCCATGGCAAAGGATATGTCGACATTCGGAAGAGTGATGCTCCGTGTCAATCACGAGGCCGGCGGGGACTGGTTTTCTTTTACAAAGAGAGCGACATACGAAGAGATAGCTCTTTTCTTTGCCCATGTTTGCGATATTTTTCATAAAGAAGCAAAAAACGTCAAACTGATCCTTTGTCTTAACGGACTTGATCCCGACAATGAGAAGGTCGAGAAGGAAGATATATTTGCTCCCGCGATAAAAGCATGCGACATCTTCTCAATGGACAGATACATGGCACTTCACTGGGGATGGCCCTATGATATTGCCAATTCGGAAACAACGAATTATTACAGGGAAACCGTAAAGAATATTTACGATCTCGGCAAAAAATGTGCCGAACGTTTTGAGATAGTTGCCGGCGAAAAAAGACCGATGGTTCTTTCAGAGATGAATGCCGACGGAGATGTTACCGGTCCTTTCGAACAGTGCGATATGCTGAAAGAGTTCTGCCGCCTTTTGAAGGAAGACAAAGAAGAGTGGCTGGAAGCATTCACATTTTATCAGTTCAGGGACAGAGGAAGGCTCGGACTTGAGTGGGAAGATCCTAACAACCCTGATGTAGGTATTAAACTTCCGCTTCTTGATACATTTAAAGAGATAATCAATGATGAATATTTCATGCCTTCGATGGAATATAAAGAAGATGTGGAACTTCCGGTAAGATTAAGATGGGGCAGTGCCGAAGACTCTGACGGAGTTGCGATAAATCTTCATTTCGAAGATGATCCGGTATTTTGCGAAGCATATTTTGAAGACGGTCTTGAAGAAGCCAATCTTATGATGGAACTTAACGGGAGATGGTTTTATAAAGCTCCCGGTACCAAATTTGTGGACTTTATGCCTGCATTTTTCGAAAAAAGAATATCGGGCGAAAGCGATATGACGTTGAAGATCTTTGCGCCTCCTTCAACGGGTGAGAATGAAACTGACGGCGGTGAGGACTGGCAGATAAATTACTATTACACATTAAAGTCCCTTCCGAAGATCAGAGTTGAATATAAAGCAGTAATTTAATAAGTGGCATCACAGACAAACATAAAAAGAGAGGTAGTTATGGAAAGAATCATTACAAGTTTACTCGAAACCGATGCGTACAAGTTTTCCATGGGTCAGGCAATTTATCATCAGTTCAGTGATTATAAGACCACCTGGAATTTCAAATGCAGAAATACCGATGTGCATTTTACTGAGGAAATGGTAGAAGAAATAAAAAACCAGATTAAGCTGTATTGTGATTTGAGATTTCATGAAGATGAACTGGAATATCTTCACAACATCAAATGGATCAAGGGTTCATATGTTGATTTCTTAAGACTTTGGAAACCGAGATACAACGATTTTGAAATTACCACAAATGCGGAATGCGGTCTTTCAATAGAAACCAAGGGAACCTGGCTCAATACTTCCATGTATGAGATACCCACTCTTGCCATTGTAAATGAAGTATATTTCAGAATGGCATATGATTATGAAGAACTGTACAAGAGTTTCAGAGAACGCCTTGCGAACAAAGTATCCAAGCTTGAGAGCGGTATATACGAAATAAGTGCATTTTCCGAATTCGGAACAAGAAGAAGATTATCCGCCGAAGCTCAGGAACTGGCCATCAGATCACTTAAAAACGGAAAACTTAGAAATTCGGTATTTGTAGGAACGTCAAATGTTTATCTGGCAAAGAAATATAATCTGACACCGGTCGGAACCATGGCACATGAGTGGATAATGTGTGTAGGACAGGGCAATCACAAACACAATCCTTCCTATTCGAACTGGTATGCACTCGATGCATGGGTAAAGGAATACGGAGTATTGAACGGAACGGCACTTACGGATGCCATTACGACCAAGTGCTTCTTAAAGGACTTCCAGCTGACTTATGCAACGCTTTTCTCGGGATGCCGTCATGATTCCGGCGATCCTTACGAGTGGGGCGATATGATGATCGATCATTACAAGAACCTCGGAATCGACCCGACGACCAAGATGCTCCTTTTCAGCGACAGCCTTGATTTTGACAGAGCAACGGCGATCAACAAATATTTCAGGGGACGTATTAAAGTTGCTTTCGGAATCGGAACATATATCGCCAACGATACGAAAGTTCCTGCGCTCAACATCATCATGAAAACAACGGCATGCAACGGCATGGATGTTGCAAAGATCTCGGATGTCGAAGGCAAAGGAATGTGCAAGAGTCCCGAGTATATACATTATCTTAAAAGATGTATCGAATGGAGACTTTCCCATCCGGATGATCTGTTAAGATAGTATTAAGTGATTAATGACATATAAGGAGACAGAAAAATGAGATATAATTACAAAACACAGGGCGTATGCGCCGTTCAGATAGGTTTTGATATCGAAGATGACGTCGTATCTGATATTCAGTTTTTGGGAGGATGCAACGGTAATCTTAAAGCAATCTCCAAACTTCTCGACGGAGCTACCGTGGATTATATTGAAAAGAAATTAAAAGGCAATACCTGCGGAATGAAGAACACCTCCTGTGCCGATCAGCTCGCCATTGCAGTAAGAAAAGCATACGAGGAAAATAAAAACAACTGATAATATTAAAACCTCGGATATCAAAACGATAACCGAGGTTTTTTATGTGAGCACGAGCTTATCTTTTTTTGTAAAACGCCTTGAATTATTAAATCAGTCAAATATTACCGGACGCATGTAACATATTTTGCCGTTCTCGTCAAAAGAGATGTGAACATACAGATTTGACCAGGGATTCTGCGTGCCGTCATTGGGTACACTCAGTTTTCCCCAGCTTGTGGCATCGGGAAGTTTGGATAAGTACAGCTTATCTATATTTCCCGATTCGTTGATACTCTTTACAAAGTAAGCAAGATCATCCTTTTCGAAATCGTCATATATGTCTCCGTTTTCGGGAACATGTTCGTAGATAAAATCGTCGGAGATCTCTGCAACGTAGGAATACTCGTCAAAATCGGGAGCACTTTCGACACCGTTGATCATTACCATCTGATAGAGGAATTCTTTGGGCGTGCTTCCCTTTTCGCCTATCATGAAGATACGTGCATACATGTCTCTGTCGTTGTTGGGAACGCTGCAGTAAAATTCTTTGGCCTCGCTGCTTCCTTTCGGAACGATCAGATAGTGCAGGTTTAAGATCCTGTAAGATACGTCTTCATACATATCCCATACCGGAACCTCATGACAATCGGCTACAAGTATGAATTCGGTGCCGTTTATTTCTTCGGCTGCAACAACCTGTTTGAGGAACCCGCAGTGCTCGCTGACATCCGTTTCGGTATATTTCTTATATGATTCGGGTGTTTCCGGAAAAGCCAGGGAATAATATTTTTCTTCATCCACAAATTCGGTTTTTAATGAATCCTGAGAATCTTTACTTATATTCAGAGTGACTCTGTCCGTTGCGGCAACCCATTCGCCGGAATCCTCGCAATAGTGAAGAAGAAATGTTAAAACATCGTCTTTTATTTCGCCTTCTCTGGTAAGAGGGTATGTATACATATAAAAATCGGGATCGTCAGTTTCCTTATAGGGTATCTTTGCAATGACCGTGTATTTATCGGTTTCGAAATCGTATCTTACGATCGAAGATTCTTTTTCGGAATACTCTTTTTCGAGAAGATAAAGGCTTTCGTCGGTAACAGCTATGTATTCACTGATGTCACCGCCTTTTCCTGCAATGTATTCTCCGACCGGTTCGCCTTCTTTAAGTATCGTGTATATTCTGCGATACACACCATCGACCTGCTTGAAGTCGAGGGCGACAAGGTATCTGCCGTCTTCGGAACAATCCCTGATCACACCGTTGCAAAGGGTTTCGATCTTTTTGTCCGAAAGACTGAATCTGTATACTTCGCTGACATAAGTATTATTTTCCGAATACTCTTTGGAAGAATAGATATACCCGTCGTAATAATACAGATCGCCCTCGCCGTAGTCTTCAGGTAATATTGTTTCGATCTTGTCGGGTTCGTTAATGTTTATGCAGCAAATCTCGTTGGAAACATAACCCGTATCGGGATACATTATCCTTCCGACGGAAGAAAAGCCGACAAGTCCGTTTTCGGTCATTTTTCTGAAATAAACGGTATCGCCTACCGCAATGAAATTGCTTCCGTTGTTCACTACGGATATTTCATCGTTTTCCTTGCCGTTATCGGAATCGGTGTCGTTTCCCGAAGGTGTGTCGGTACCGGGATCGGTTTCCGAGCCGGGATCCGAGGGCTTATCCGTATCGGTATTGTCTATAACTGCCAGACCGGGATTTTGGTCTTTGTCGCTTATGTTTACCGTGGGGTTGCATCCGATAAGAAAAGAAATACCCAGGATCGCGCAAAGACATCTGAATCTTTTTTTGTTCATTGGAATTCTCCTTTTTAAATTTTTACACAACAACATATTAATATGATTTAAACATTTTATCAATTAAATCCGCAAACACGCCTGATTCATTTATATACTATTTTTATTAAGTTTATGATATAATAAAACAGTGTAAGTGTTTTTAAAAGGGAGAGTTATGAAAGATTATTTTTACGGATGGTATCTAAAATGTCAGTCTAAAAACGACACGGTGGCTTTTATTCCCGCAATGCATAAAAACGGCGGCAGGGAATCGAGTTCTCTTCAGATCATTACTGATGATGATGCATATAATATAAATCTGAGTGCAAAATGCTTCAGAAAAGACTGCAGGAATATTTTTCTCGGGAAAAACAGATTCGGAAGAAACGGTATCAGGATCAATATGGATTCTCCTGAAGTCAGTGTCAAAGGAAAGATTGATTTCGGACCGTTAACACCGATAAAATATGACATCATGGGTCCTTTTGCCCTTATTCCTTTTATGGAATGCAGACATTCCGTGATGAGTATGAGACATTCCGTAAACGGAAAGATAAAGATAAACAAAAAGGAATACGTGTTTGAAAATGCGATAGGATACTGGGAAGGTGACAGCGGATATTCTTTTCCGAAGGATTATCTCTGGACTCAGACGGCTTTTCACGGCGGATCGCTGATGCTTTCGGTGGCGAGCATTCCTTTCGGGCTCTTTGATTTTACCGGGATCATAGGAGTTATATACTATAACGGCAGAGAATACAGATTCGCGACTTATCTGGGTGCTCATATAATGGAACTTAGAGACAGGAAAGTTCGCATAAGACAGGGAAATATGGAATTCGAAGCCGGGCTTATAGAATCATCCGGAAAGGCTCTCAATGCTCCGGTTAACGGTCAGATGACCAGAAGCATTCATGAAAGCGCATCCTGCAAGGCATATTACCGTTTCAGGATCAAAGGAAGAACCGTATTTGCGTTCAGAACGGACAGAGCGTCGTTTGAATATGAATATCCCGGATGATCATGATTGCGTAATGTAATTTTTCGCAACGGTCAATCCGTATGTTATGGTTTTACGATTATATGATAAAGTATTCAAATTACGATAAATGTGGTATAATAATTTATAGTTTTCTTTAAAACTAAATTGTATTTTCAGGGGTTAAAATATGGATAAGGATAGTATTAAGAGATCGATTGAATTAACACGAAGAAATAAACTGGCAATAACCTGCTACAGCATAACCATCGGTATCATCGCACTTGCATATCTTATCGAAGTCATCAAACACAGCAGGACAATCCCTTATTTTATTGTAGCATTTTTGTTACTCTGGGTTCCGGGTATTCTTACCATTGTTGTTCACAAGATCAAGTCTGACAATTACTACACCAGATATTTTATATTGTTCGGATTTCTTGTTCCCTGGGGATTTCTGCTTTTTACCGCAACAAACAATTTGGTATTTACTTATGCGCTCGTGATCATGATAGCGCTTAACGCATATGCCGATAAGAATTTTTCGATCATGACCGCGATAACCTACAATCTGGTAAATATCTGTTCGGTTGCAATCAATCTGATCGCTTCGGGAATTGACAAGGAAGTTGTGGTATCTTCCGAGATCCAGATACTTCTGATGCTCTTATGTGCGATTTATAACGTAATGATCGCCAAGACCAATTCCATATTGAACAGCGGAAAGATGCATCAGATAGAGCAGGAAAAGAACAACGTATCAGCTCTTCTTGAACAGATCTTAAAGGCATCTTCGGCAATTACCGAAGGCATTGCGGAAATGACTGATAAAATGAAAATGCTCGATGAAGCAATGGACAGAACATGCTCTGCCATGGAAGAGGTTAATACGGGTACGGGAGAATCGGCCGAGTCGGTACAGACTCAGATGATAATGGCTGAAGAAATACAGAACAAGATAGATGAAGTATCGCATAACACCAAAGCGATAGCGGACAGTGTGAGCAAGACCCGTGAGGCAGTAATTCTCGGTGCGGAAAACATGCGTAATCTTGAAGCGGAAGTCGAAAGATCCAAGCAGTATTCCGATTCAGCTGCCGAAGAACTGACAGAACTTGAGAATTATACCCAGCAGATGCAGACGATCATCGAACTTATCAACAATGTTGCCGATCAGACCGATCTGCTCGCATTAAATGCAAGTATCGAGGCTGCGAGAGCGGGAGATTCCGGAAGAGGTTTTGCCGTTGTTGCTTCTGAAATATCCAATCTTGCCAATCAGACACAGAGTGCTACGGATGATATTCATAACCTCATAGAGAATATAAACAATAAGCTTGCGGATGTTGATAAGGCGATCAAATCATTTGTTGCGGGAAGCGACAAACAGCATGCGGTTGCACTTGATACCGCCAGAAGCCTTGAAACGATCAAAAACGATACGGGTGATATCGAAAACAATACCAGAGGACTTGCAGCAGCGGTTGCAGGCCTTGCGGAAGCAAATAAAACCATTGTCGAAGCAATCCAGAATATTTCCGCCATACTTGAACAGGTTTCGGCACATTCCAATGAAACATTTGAATCAAGCAGGAAGAATACTTCTACCGTAAGCGAAGTAATGGTAATAGTTGAAAATCTTCAGGAACAGGCAGAAACATTATCACATGAGACTGCAAGGGAATGATAATTGAAAAGATATTTACCAAAACCCGAAATCCGAAAGGATTTTGGGTTTTCTGCGGTTTTTTATCAAAACTGCTTTTTTGAAGAATAAGAATTGATGTTTTCCAAAAACGCGAGGTAACGGGACATATGAATTACGACAGGATAACAGAGTATTTGGATTCACTTGTAACGGAACGCGGTATTCCTTCAGTGGACTGTATCATATATAAAGATCACGAAATGCTTTACCGCCATATGAAAGGAACCAACGATAAGGCAAAGAAGATACCTGTAAGAAACGATCAGCTTTATCTTATGTTTTCAATGACCAAAGTCCTGACGATGACTGCTTTCATGCAGCTTGTGGAACAGGGCAAGGTGTCGCTTGAAGATGAAGTATCAAAATATCTTCCCGCATATTCGGACCTTCTGACCGAAAAGAGAAACGGAAATGTCTTAAGCATCATAAGATCCGAGACTCCGCTTAAACTTAAACATCTGGTCTCTATGCAGTCGGGACTTGATTACAACCTTGAAAGAGCCGGAATAAGCCGTGTTCTTGAAGAAAAGGGAATGAGTGCCACCACATTGGAACTCGTAAATGCTTTTGTCGAGACTCCTTTGAAATTTGAACCGGGTACGCATTTCCTTTACAGTTTAAGCCATGACGTTATCGGTGCCGTAATAGAAGTCGTTTCGGGAAAGAGCCTCGGCGAATACATGAAAGAGAACATCTGGGACAGACTCGGAATGAACAACACATATTTCGCAAAGCCCGTCAATTACGATTCAAATCTTGCATGTCAGTTTATCGACAATGAGAAAAAAGGCATTATCCCGATGAAACCCGTATGCCAATATCAGTTATCCGACTGTTATGAAAGCGGCGGAGCGGGACTTATAAGCTGTACGGAAGACTACGCTGCTTTTGCGGACACCATGGCCTGTGGTGGAACCAACAAAGCGGGGAAAAGAATCATTAAAGCCAAAACGATAGATATAATAAAAACAAATCTTCTGGGAGAGAAATCCCTTAAGGATATAGAGGATACAATGGGAAGAAAGGGCTACGGTTACGGTTGCGGAATGCAGGTTCTGATGCATCCCGAAGCGATCGGCTCAAAAGCACCCGCAGGAATTTTCGGATGGGACGGAGCAGCGGGAAGCTGTGTGTTCATGGATACCGAAAACAAACTTTCTCTTGTATTTGCAATGCATGTCAGGAATTGCGGTATGGCTTACGACGAGATCCATCCCACACTGCGTGAAATGATGTATGAATAAAGTTCGGTTCAGTAAATAAAGAAACGGAGGGAAACAATATGAATGATTTTGTCAGAGAACTTCAAAGTTATCCCGGAATAGCAACCAAAATGCTGGCTTACAAAAGAGAGATAAAAGCAACCAAGGTAAGCCTTAATAACAGCAAGGAAGTATATTTTCTCCATTTTGCTCCGCAGGTGAAAAAACATAACGAGATCGTTATATATATCCACGGAGGCGGATGGAACAGCAAATCACCGAAGGATTTCGAATTCATCGGACAGAGGATCGCCAAAGAGGGATATGAGAGTATCATCATGGGCTACAGGAAAGTTCCACATGTTCATTTCAATCAGATAATCGACGATGTCTGCAAGGAATACAAAGCAGTCCTTAAATATCTGCAGGGCAAGAATATCGATGCGAGCCGTGTGATCATAATGGGCTCTTCGGCAGGCGCACATCTGGGTTCCCTTCTTGTATACGACAAGGAACTTCATGCAAAATACAAGATCGGCGTCAGGAGATTTGCCGGATTCATAGGACTTGCAGGCCCGTACTGTTTCGAGGGAAAACTTCCCTGGGCACTGAATCAGCTCGTCAGCGATCTTTTCGACAAAGGTCAGGACAAAAAAGTGGGTGAACCTTATTCAAGGATCGACCTTGTCAAACCGGGTGACGTAGAACTTACGATCCCCATGTATCTTATCCAGAGCGAACACGATGGTGTTATAGATATGAAGCAAACGCTTTTATTTGCCAGAAAAGCCATGGAGATGAACTTCCCCGTGACATTTTACAGGGTTACCGATTCCAAGAATACGCATTCATATTATTCGACGGCGGTATTCTTTGATGATCTTGCCAAGAGCAAGACGTTGCAGACCATATTCGAATATATAGGTCAGATGACAAAGAAATAAGTACCTCAAATTGTATTAATGAGAAATTATAGAAAAAACAGGGATAAAAACTTGTTTTTTCTTTTTTTGATTGAATGTATAATAAGCGTTTTGATATAATTCTTTTATATGTGATTATGAATTATCACGGGCAGTAAGGAGGACAAAAATGAGCAGAAAAATTATGGCTTTCGTGATGGCTTCGCTTTTGCTTTTCGCTTCATTGGTGATGTTCATTCCAATGGATGTTAATGCGGCGCCTTCCGAAAAAACGTACACGTTTGCGGATTTGAAATCCACGATGGAATACGGTTTGACTTCCAAAGTCAACGCAGACGGCGAACTGGAAATAGCATTTCAGGACCAGTACAAATCGCAGTTCTACGCAATTCCGTCCGATATCGATCCCGATACCATTACCAAAGTGGTATTTGATGTAAAAAGCGGCAACGCCGGCGATCTGGCTTTCAAGCTTCATACTCCGGCGGATTATGAATCCGATAACAAAGGCGGAACTCCGGTTTCATACGGTAACCCGACTATCACTCCGGATACAAAGGGATGCAAGTATTTTTCAATAATGTCCCTTAATGAAGGAACGACAGAAGCTGTTATCGCAAGTGTTACATTTACCGTATCCGGCGAAGGAAACCCTTCAGGCGATTCGGAAGACGAAGAACTTTCCGGACCGAGCGTAGAGGGTGAGAACCTTTTGCAGAACGGAAACTTTGCAGATGCTGACGTATCCATGTGGGGATGCGAACTTGAAAGTGCAAAGATCACAACAGCTACAAGCGATACACCCATCGTAGGCGATATCACAACATACGGTGTTCTTGACGGAAGAACAAGACCTTATGACTGTTTCGCTTATGACGTAACGGATATAGTTGAAAACGGAGCTACATATGCGTACTGCTTCTATGTAATGCTTTCAGAAGATTATGACGGAGCACCCGGCACACAGCGCCAGGTTGACTTTGCTCCCTATATCACATCAGGCGGAAGTACGAACTACCTCGGTTCCTACTCACCTGAGATCACAGGAACTTCCAGCCAGCAGCTTGAGCCCGGTGTCTGGACCAAGTTTGAAGGTACATTCAAAGTTTCTTCGGCAGGCGACATCGAAAAGCTTGTTTTAAGATTCCTTGAACAGGGTGAAGATTACGGTGAAGGTGCCTGCGTTATGGGTAAGTATTATCTTACAGGCGCTTCATTCGTAAATATGAATCTTGCTACAAAAACGATCGAAGGAAGTATCCCCAGTCTTAAGGATACCCTTACAAAGGATTTCGGAGATGACATGATCTGCGGTACATCCCTTTCAGGTTCCGAAATCAACGATAAGGTTCTTATGCAGCTCGTTGAAAAGCATTTCAATGCAGTTACACTCGGAAACGAATTAAAGCCCGATTCACATATCGGATACTCTATCAGAGGAAAAGAAAAAGCTACGATCGACGGAACGGAAATCGAAGTTCCCGTACTTGATTATTCAAACGCAGAGAAGTATCTTGATTACTTCCTTGCATGGAACGAAGAACATCCCGATGAGAAGATCCGTATCAGAGGACACGTTCTTACATGGCATTCACAGACACCCGAATGGTTCTTCCATGAGGATTATGATGCAAACAAACCTTATGTATCACCCGAAGTAATGTCACTTCGTCATGAATGGTACATCAAGTCCGTTCTCGAGCATTACGTAGGCGAGGACAGCAAATATAAAGATCTCTTCTACGGATGGGATGTAGTTAACGAAGCAGTCAGCGACGGCAGCGGAACATACAGAACCGACGCAGAAGGTTCAAGCTGGTGGGCAGTATACAAGAGCAACGAATTCATCATCAATGCATTTAAGTTTGCCAACAAATATGCTCCCGCAGATGTAGAACTTTACTATAACGATTACAATGACTGTACACCCGGCAAGGTTGAAGGTATCGTTGCACTTCTTAATGACGTTAAGAATGCCGAAGGTACCAGAATTGACGGTATGGGTATGCAGGGACATTACGACAACGAATATCCCACAACAGACCAGTTTGTTGATGCAGCTTCAAAGTACGGCGCTGTTGTAGGAAAGATCATGCTTACCGAAGTTGACTTTAAGTCAAGTTCCGCATATGACGGAACAGCAGCTACACTTCAGGGTGAATACGGAAGACAGGCTTACAGATACAAAGCTCTTTATGATGCAATGAAGAAAGTTGATTCAGAAGGCCTTGCAGATGTTACCGGATTCATCGTATGGGGTGTTATCGACGGCAACTCATGGCTTCAGGCTTACACAGGCGTAGGCGGCGGTGTAACGGACGGAAGTCCTCAGTGTCCTCTTCTCTTTGATGATGACCTGAAGGCTAAACCCGCTTTCTGGGCAATCGTTGATCCTACAAAGCTTGCACCCGAAACAAAGGCAGTTTCAGTCAGCCAGGCCATGGTAGACGATTTCTCACAGGCTCAGGAATACACATTCTCGGGTGCTGATGTAAACGTTAACTTCAAGGCAATCTGGAATGAAGGACAGGTTCAGTTCCTGGTAAGAGTCTGGGATACCGTTCAGAATGAAACCGACGGCGTAAAGGTTTACGTAGATAAATACAATTCAAAATCCAAAGGGATCAAGACCAAGATGGTTGAGGGCTTAAGAAAAGATGAACCTTCAACTGATGACGGCAGTTATGCGGTTGTTCTCAATGTTCCCGTAGATACTGCAGAGGCAAATGCGGTTATCGGATTTGATATCGTGGTTACGAACGATAAGGACACGGTAGCATTTAATGACGTTACACTGAGCCAGGATACTTCCAGCCAGTATTATGCGGAAGGTATGCTTAAACCTTTCATGTTCATTCCCAAAGGAACCGTTACGGTTGACGGTGAACTTGACGAAGCATGGAACAATGCAACTGAAGTTACTCTCGGAAACAAGACGGACAATCCTGCGGCTACAGCTACTGTAAAGGTTCTCTGGGATGAGAATTATCTCTATACATACGCAGTTGTTACGGATGCAGATCTTAACAAGGATTCAGAACAGGTTCATGAGCAGGATTCGGTCGAAGTATTTATCGATGAGACCAACTCAAAGGCAGCAGAGTATAATAACGGAACCAAACAGTACAGGATCAACTATGCTAACGAGCATTCATTCAACGGTGAAACCTGTGTTGAAGAAAACGAAACAACATTCGCTAAGACAACAGATACCGGATATATCGTTGAAGCAGCATTCAAATGGACTGAAGTAACTCCCAAGGAAAATGATTTCATCGGTATCGAACTTCAGATCAACGATGCATCTTCCGAAGGCATCAGAATCGGAACGGTAACCTGGAACGACATTACCAATCAGTGCTGGTCATCACCCGCATGCTTCGGAACGGCAATGCTTGTAGGTGCTGACGGTGCGGCGATCGTCAGTCTCGAAGGTTCCGACGGAAACACCGATGACGGAAACGGCGGAAAGAAGAGCAAACTTCCTTTGTTCATCGGTATCGGTGCAGCGGTTGTTCTTGCCGGATCGGCAGCAGCTGTTTCGTTAAAGAAGAGCCCCGAAGAAGGCAAATCAAACGAGACTGAGTCTCCCGCAGAGGATTTCGACAACGGCGAGATCAAGAACGAAGAAACCAAGGAAGAGACTTCTGAAGAAAAATCCGAAGAAGCAAAAGAAGAAGCTTCGGATGAAGACAAAAAAGAAGAGAAATAATCCGAAAAATTAAAAACAGAGGATTGATCCTTGTGATAAGAGGTGCAGAATATCGAAAGATGTTCTGCATCTTTTTTGGCGAAAAATAATATACAGGTTTACATATTTTTTGGCATCGAGTAAGTCTTGTCAAACGCCTAAATCAAGGCGTTTCAAGCCATCATGAAGAGCAGCTTGAAGTCAAAAATTTGACAAGGGTTGACATAATGTGATACAATACTTTTTACCTTGCCTTAAGAGACAGAAACAGAAGTTTACATAATTGTTAATGCGAAAGGAAATTTTATGTTTAAGAAAACCATGAAGTTCGTGGCTGCCACTGCGATTCTTGGTGTCTGTTTATTCACCTTCTCATATATCTATATTTTGAGAACAACCATAAACAATCTCGAAGCAGATGCAAGTATGGAAAAAATGAGAAGCAGGAAATATACGGATATCATAGTTGGCGGAAGCGAAAACAGAGTGGAATCCGATGTTCTTAAGAAGGATACGCTTTATAATGTTGATTACTCCGTGTACGATATGCCTAAATACAATGCTTATCACGGGCAGAAAGCATATGAATATTATTCGGCCATAACGAGTCGTATCAGCAAGCAATACAGGATCGAAGAAGTTGCTTATACCGACGACCTCGGCTTCAGAAAGTACGACGACAGATATCTGATCGCCATCGGAACGTATTTTAACGCACCGGTCGGAACTTATATCGATGTCGAACTGGCTAACGGAACCGTGATCCCCTGTATAGTGGGTGATATCAAATCCGACAGGGATACCGATGACAATAACGTCTACAGTTTAAGCTGCGGCTGCGCTACAGAGTTCATCGTTGACGGAAGCAAATTCGGAACTCAGTCGAGAGGCGATGTTTCGGGCTTGAACGAAGGCTGGGACAGCACGGTGGTTCACATTATCGTATATGAGCATAATTATTTTAACTGATCTTTATGAGCTCTTTTTGTTTGGATATTATGCTTAAATTTGTGTATTTTTGGAAGACATTTTGTACATTTCGTCGAAAATGCCAAAAATGGGACACTATATATTGATTTATATATGAAATGATAGTAAAGTTTTAACAGGGGGATGAAATAATCCCCCTTTTTTGATGAATATTTTTCCAAAATATAGTAAAATAGGAAGCGGTTGGAAAAAAGGAGTATTTGGAATGAAAAGATATCTGCTTAAACTCATATTATCAGTCTTTTCCATTTCATTTCTGGCGCTTGTCGGATGTCAGACCGTGGTTACTGACGTAAATGCCGAGCTTGCAGCCCTTGGTAAAGAGAAAAAAGATCTGGGAATTCCCGTTATCTTTAACGAAAACTATACGGAACTGCCGCCGGATCCCGTAGAGCCCGAAAAAACCGAAACCGAAACGGAACAGGTTGCCGAGGCTGATACAAGGGAGAACCGCGAAGACGCCAATGAAGATAAAAGAGAAGATGAAGATAATGAAACCGGCGATGAGGATAAAGATCCCGAAGACGGCGAAGATGTAACGGATGAAGACGGGGAAGAATCCGAAGAGGAAGAAGAAACCGAGGAGGTGGAAATTCCGGAGGATTTCGATCCCGAGTTTTATGCGGCTACATATCCGGATGTCGCTGCCGTTTACGGTACCACTCCCGAAGGATTATACAGACATTATCTGGAATACGGTCAGGCGGAAGGAAGAGCCCGCAATGCCGAAGAATACAATGCGATGATCAACGAGGTCACCGAATAGAAAATAACACGAATAAATGCGGAGTTATTGCCTTAAATGGATAATGATAAAAAGAAAGTCAGGAAAGTTAAGAGAGTAAAGCTTTCGGCTTACGGACGAAAGATGGCAAGAAAAGAGAGAAGGAAAGATTCGCTTTTTTTATTGCCCTCTTTTTTAGGTGTATCCGTATTCTTTCTGGTCCCTTTCCTTGTCGTTGTCAGTTATTCCGTGCAGGACAACCCTGTAACCAAGAATTATGTGGGAATTCAGAATTTTGTGAAGATCCTTGGGAACGATGCTTTCAGGGAGGCTTCCGCAAATACATTCAAGTTTTCTTTAATGGCAGTGCCTCTTGCGGTGATCATTTCGCTGCTTATGGCCATTCTTCTGGATCAGAGCATTCCTCTGGCTTCACAGTTTCGAACGATATTTCTGTCACCCATGATGGTGCCGGTCGCTTCGATCATTCTGGTGTTCAGAGTTTTGTTTGACTATAACGGTGCAGCCAATGAGATCGTCAAGTTTTTCGGCGGAACGAGTATAGACTGGATCAAGAGCGATTATGCTCCTTTTGTTATCCTGGCACTTTTCCTCTGGAAGAATCTCGGCTACAACATGATCCTGTTCCTCGCGGCGCTCGGGACCATTCCCAGAGAAATGATGGAAGTTGCCTATCTGGATTCATCCAACGCGCTCAAACTGTTCTTTATCATAAAGATCAGATATCTTTCCCCGACTATCCTTTTCGTGACGATAATGTCGCTTATAAACTCTTTTAAGATCTTCAGGGAAGTTTATCTGCTTTCGGGCAGTTATCCGCACGGATCGATATATACGCTGCAGCATTTTATGAACAATATGTTCGAATCGCTTGATTATCAGAAACTTTCGTCAGGCGCCATAATCATGTGCTCTGTGATGATAGTTATCATAGGGATCCTTTATATTCTGGAAAAACGTTTCGGAAAGGATATGGAGGACTGATATGCCGATGAACAAAAGAGAAAAGATCCTGCGTATACGAAAAAAAATAAAAAAACTCTTAAGAACCCTGATCCTTTTTTCGGCGGCACTGATATTCGCGGTGGTATTTTTGCTTCCCACGGTACTTACGATCACCAATTCATTTATGAATGAAACGGAGATAAACGCCAATTACGGCAAGATCTTTGCCACTACCGAAAACGGAGGCAAGGTTTTCGTAAGCGATACGGTTTACATTAAACTCATTCCGAACAAAGTAAGTTTTGAACAGTTCAAGTCGGTTTTGTTTAAAAGTCCCGATTATCTGTACAAATTCTGGAATTCGGTCATTTATACCGTACCCATAATGATCTTTCAGCTTGTAATAGCGCTGCTTGCTTCATACGGATTCATGAGGCTTAAAGGAAGACTTAAGGAAATACTGTTCTTTGTATATATAATCATATGCCTTATGCCGTATCAGGTTACGCTGGTTCCGAACTTCATGGTGTCGAAATGGCTTAACATCCTTGATACCAGATGGGCGATATGGCTTCCCGGAATGTTTTCGCCGTTTGCCGTTTATCTTCTTACAAAATATATGAAGAGAATACCCAAATCGATAATCGAGGCGGCGAAGGTTGACGGAGCGGGAGAATGGAAGATTTTTTTAAAGATCTGTCTGCCGCTTTGCAAAGGAGCGATCTATTCGGTAGCAATACTGATATTCATCGATTACTGGAACATGGTCGAACAGCCTCTTATCTTACTTGCGGATGAATACCTTCATCCTTTGAGCATCTTTTTGAGTAAGATCAATTCAGGAGAAATAGGACTTGCTTTTGCGGTGGCCTGCATATATATGGTACCGAGCCTTTTAATATTCCTTTACGGCGAAGATTATCTTGTCGAAGGAATATCGTATCAGGGCGGAGTTAAGGGGTAACCCGAGGAGGACGTAATGGATAAATTAAAGAAAAGAGAAATTATAAAAAACATAGCGATAGTATTTCTTGTAATAATGCTGATTCTTACATTCTTTTCAAATACTATCATGAACAGAACGCTTCCCGAGGTCAGTACCCAGAATGTGACGAGCGGAACCGTTACCACACAGGTGCGCGGCGAGGGAATAGTAGAAGCGGAAGATCCGTACAATCTGGTAGTTGACGAGACAAGGAAAGTGAAATCCGTTTTAAAATCCGTCGGTGACCATGTGGAGATAGGTGATGTCATCTATAATCTTGAAGGGGAAACAAGCGAAGAGCTCACTACCGAAAAGAACGATCTGCTTTCTTTAAGAAGCGATTATGACGGAGCGATTCTCGAAAGCGGTCTTACGCAGGCGGAAGTTTCGGAGGTTGAAGCCGGAGTTACGGCTACGACGGGCATGATCCTTACCACTTTGGAGAAAAAAGACGCTGAGATAACCTCTCTTAAGAGCAGTGTGAGCGATTATGAAAAAAAGATAGCGGACATAGACAAACAGATAGAACTTCTGGGATTATCGGGAGTCGATACTTCCAGAGAGGAAAGAGCAGTCGAAGAAGCTGAAAAAGCACTTGCGGACGCAAAGGAAGTTCTTGATAAATATATGGAAGCACTGGCGCTTATCGAGGCCAAGAACGAAGCACAGGCCAATTACAATGCCGCCTTAAAAGCACTGAGCGAGGCCGAAGCAAAAATGAAAAAAGCCAAAGAGGATATGGATGCCGCCGAAGCATATTATCTTCAGAAAAGAGCCGAATATGATGCCATAGACCCTTCGGATACAGCTGCAAAGGAAATAGCGGCCGATGAAATGAGAAGAGCATATGAGGATTATCTGGAAAAACAGAAACTCTATCAGGAATCCGTAAAAGCGGTGGAAGAAGCCAAGAAGGCCGTTGCAGCCGCAAAGGAAATACTTGATGAAGCCAACAGCATTGAAGTTATCGCACCTACAGAAGAGGAGATCGCTCAGGCCAAAGCCAATATCGCCGCAAGGGAAGAGGATCTGAAGAAAGCAAAACAGGCACTGGAAGATAAGAAGAATTCCAACGATTCCACAAACGGTCAGAAGAATAATCTCGAAAAACAGAAGGTGGAACTGAAGAGTAAGATGGATGAAATCAATTCAAAGCTTACCCTTCTTGAAGAAGAGAGAAAAGAATATCTTTCAAACGAACAGACAAAGATCGGTCTTGAGAAAAAATACAAGGAAATACTCAAGAAAGAAGAGAGTATAAAAGTACTTGAAGAAAAAGCACTCGGCGGAGAGATAAAGAGCCCCGTTGCCGGTGAGATCACATCGCTTTCAAGTACCGCAGGCGAAAGATTCGAGGCGGGAAGTACGGTTGCCGTCATTCAGATTGACGGAAAAGGATACAAATTGTCTTTCTCGGTTACGAGCAAACAGGCCAAATCGGTAAAAGTCGGTGATGAAGTAAGTATTGTCAATTCATGGTATTACGGCGACCTTAATGCCAATCTCGTGGCGATCCAGCCCGACAAGAACAATACCAGGGATGGCAAAATACTTGTATTTTCACTTACAGGAGAATCGATTCAGCCGGGACAGAATATCACTCTTTCCGTTGGAGAGAAAAGTTCCAATTACGATCTGATCGTTCCGCTTTCGGCTGTTCGTGAAGACAATAACGGAAATTTCGTACTCATCATGGATACAAAGAGCACTCCTTTCGGTTCTAGATATATCGCAAAGAGAGTTGATGCCAAGGTCCTGGCCAAGGA
This sequence comes from Lachnospiraceae bacterium, assembly GCA_024698715.1. GTDB lineage: Bacteria > Bacillota > Clostridia > Lachnospirales > Lachnospiraceae > UBA3766. Next base: position 12,630 of record JAILRA010000038.1, on the reverse strand, counting down.
TGATAAGGTTGCTGCCATAGATGCGGAACTCTACGGCTACGAATACGTGATCACCAATGCATCCAAGCATCTTGAAAACGGAGACCAGGTAAAACTGGCTGAATAGTTTTTTATGGAAAAAATAAAAGCATTTCTTTCCAAAATAAAATATTACAGGGCAATATGTATTTTAATATCGGTGGTATTTCTCATTACGGGAATCGCCATGAGCGTGATCATTTCGGTCGGAGCTCACAAATATCCCGATCAGACCGTGGCGGAAAGATGGGATAAAAAAGGCGAATACGCGCATGTTTCCGTATTTATCAAAGATACGGCAAATTATACGAAAACCGAAGCTGACGGATTCGAATATCAGTTAAACGACAAGCTTGATTATAATTCGATCGAGGCGAACAATGAGGATGCACGAAGATTTATATACAGTTATGTCTCGAAAACAACCATAAGTCTCGAAGGTTCGTCGGATAATATCGAAGTTAACTGCCTGGCTGTCGGCGGTGATTTTTTTGTTTTTCATCCCGTAAAAATGATCACCGGTGCATATTTTGACGGTAACGACCTTATGCATGACGGGATCATTCTGGACGAGGAAACCGCCTGGAAACTTTTCGGTTCCAACGATATTGAAGGACAGAAGCTTCTTTACGGAGAACGTGTGCTTTATGTGAAAGGCGTTTACGAGAGAAACGAAGGGAAACTCTTCAACTACGCAAGAGGAGACGATCCCGAGATCTTCGTTCCCTTTGATCTGCTTAATTCCGAGGAGTTTCCTTTAAATATCACATGTCTGGAAGTCTGCATGCCGAATCCGGTCGATAATTTCGCTACGGGCATAATGGACGACATTTTCAAAATGCAGGCGTCGGAGATCGAAATGGTTGAGAATTCCAAAAGATTCTCAACGGAAAATCTTTGGGTCATATATAAGAACAAAAAATACCGTTCGATGCAGAACCATGACATAATCTATCCCTACTGGGAAAAGATAGCCAGATATGAGGAAGATCTGCTCGCACCGAAGGCTGTCGCGATGGTTGTTTCTTTCGTTACATCGGGTACGGTGTTCATCAGTCTGATCCTTTATGAAATGACCAGACTCACGAAACTCAGGAGCAGAAACGAGAGCATGGACTGAAGCGTAAAACAAATGTTGCTAAATGACTCAAAAAGGAATATGATTGAGTTTGATTTATTAATACAGGATTTTAAATTGCAGGAGGATGCGATGAAACCCATTAAAGAAGGAAAAGTGCGTGAAATCTATGATAACGGCGATACCCTTATCATGGTTGCCACAGACAGGATCAGTTGTTTTGATGTTATCTTAAACAACATTGTTACCAAAAAGGGAACGGTACTCACGCAGATGAGCAAATTCTGGTTCGACATGACAAAGGATATTGTTCCCAACCACATGATCTCGGTTGACGTGAACGATATGCCCGAGTTTTTCAGACAGGATAAATTCAACGGAAACAGTATGCTTTGCAAGAAACTTACCATGCTTCCCGTAGAATGCATTGTCAGAGGTTATATTACCGGAAGCGGCTGGGCAAGTTATCAGAAGGACGGTACGGTATGCGGTATAAAGCTTCCCGAGGGATTGAAGGAATCCGACAAGCTTCCCGAACCGATTTATACACCTTCAACAAAAGCTGAGATAGGCGATCACGACGAGAATATCAGTTACGAACAGAGCGTGGAATATCTTGAAAAAAGATTTCCCGGAAAAGGCGAGGAATATGCTTCCAAGCTTCGTGACCTTACGATCGCTCTTTATAAAAAATGTGCCGATTATGCACTCACAAAAGGAATAATCATCGCAGATACCAAATTTGAGTTCGGACTTGACGAGAACGGTGAGATAGTTCTCGGTGACGAAATGCTCACTCCCGACTCATCGAGATTCTGGCCGCTTGAAGGATACGAGGCAGGTCATTCACAGCCTTCGTTCGACAAGCAGTTTGCAAGGGACTGGCTCAAGAATCCCGCAAACGAAGGTCACAACTGGACTCTTCCTCAGGAAGTTGTGGATAAAACGATCGCGATCTATCTTGAAGGATACGAGAAGATCACCGGAAAGAAACTCGTATAAGGACGATCGCAGATCCGATCAAATACGGAAACAATTGTAAAGAAATATAAATATTCAGAAAGAAGGATATATCATGAGCAAGAAAAGAATCATTATCTCTGCTGTGATCTTTGCAGTGATAATAATAGGTCTGCTTGTTGGTATTATTCTGACTAACGATCCCAATAAGGTCCAGGAAGAGACGATTCAGGAAGTCATGCAGGATGCGGTTCTACATGAGCACCTGAAGGTTTCGCTCTTCGGACTGAAGGATGTGAATCCCGGACTTATAGCCGGATTTATCGTAACGGGAGTAATGCTTACTTTCGCGATAATAGTCAGAATATTTGTTATTCCGAGATTCAAACTGATCCCCGGCAAGTTCCAGCTCATCCTGGAAACCGCGGTCGGGCTGTTTGACGGAACTGCCAAAGGCAACAGTCCTCACAAATATAAATTACTGAGATTATATATGTTTGTCGCGGGCAGCTATATTTTCGTAGGTACGTGTTTCGAGCTTTTGGGAATACAGGTCATTTCGACATCGGGTAAGCCTGTTACGCTCGGAGCCCCGCTTTCGGATATTAACGGCGCGATAATGATGGGTTGTACCACATATCTTTTCCTTCTTATAAGCGGCCTTGTTGTAAACAAAGCCAAAGGATTTTTCGGAGTGCTTAAAGATTTCTCGCTTCCCATCTCAATGAGTCTGCGTTTGTTCGGTGCTCTTTTGTCGGGTGCGCTGGTTACGGAACTTGTTTATTACACGAAATATACGAGTTACGGTCTGCCGGTATTAATAGGAATAGCGTTCACTCTGCTTCACGCGCTGGTACAGGCTTACGTCCTTACGATGCTTGTAAGTATCTTCTACGGAGAAGCTACGGAAGTTCACGAGAAAAAAGAAAAAGTAAAAAAAGTTAAAAAGAATAAAAAAGAACTCAGTTCGGAGGTTTAACAATGAAAAGAACTATTAAAGCTGTTGCGTTGATTATGATGATGGTTGTTGCGTTAAGTGTTTTCTTTATCCCAGCAAAAGTTTATGCGGCAGGTTCCGGTGAAGTTGCGGTAGCCGAAACAAACGATAAGGACGTAACCGTTGCCAAGGCTTATGCCGCTGCGATCGTTGTAGCTGCTGTTGCTGCTGCAGGTGCTATCGCAATGGGTCTTGCTATCTTTAAGGCAGCAGACAGTGCTGCACGTCAGCCTGAGATCGCCGGAAAGATTCAGACACTTATGATGCTCGGTCTGGTTTTCGTCGAGACAGCTATTATTTACGGTCTGGTTGTTGCAATATTTATTGTATTCATCCTGTAAGAGTAATCCGGTATTGACGTTAATAACTATTAAAAGAGGTTTAGGTTATGAAATTACCGCTTAACATTGATGTTCAGCAGATATTGCTTCACTTATTCAATTTCGCGATCCTTTTTGCGGGAATGTACTTTATTTTGTATAAACCCGTCAGAAAATTCATGGATTCGAGAGAAGAGCATTTTAAGAAACTCGAAGAGGAAGCAAACAGTCTTGTTGAAGAAGGCGAAAAAGCCAAAGAAGAATATGAAAACAGATTAAAGAGTGCCGATTCCGAGATCAATGCCAAAAGAGAAGTTGCAGGCAAGGAAACATTTGCGGAAAGAGAAAGGATCATTACCGCCGCAAACGAAGAAGCTGCAAATATTCTCAAAAAGGCCAGAGACAAGGCTCAGTCCGAGCATGACAGGATCATAAACGATGCTCAGAAGGAAATCGCACAGATAGTAAACGACGCCACCGAGAAGATCGTATTACGCTCCGATCTGGACACATACGATCAGTTTATAAACGCTTCAAAGAAGGAAGAGATCGATGAATAACGATAAATTCGTAAGCATACTTTATTCTGCGAAGAAACCCACAGCGGCTCAGGAAGAAAAGATCAGAAAATTCCTGTCGGAAAAATACGGTGAAGATGCTCTTGAATGGAAAGAGGATCTTACCATAACCGAAGGATTCCGCCTTGAAGTCGGTAAAGAGATCTACGACTGGACCAACGCGGGCAGACTGGCGCAGTTTAAGGAAATGATATTCAATGCTGTCGGAAAGAAAACGACCGACAACATTATTCCGTTAATTAAAGAAAACATAAAAGACTGGACACCCGTCAGCGCTCCTACCGAAATAGGAATCGTAACGAGTATCGGTGACGGTATTGCCACCGTGTCGGGTCTTAAAAGTGCCACATACGGCGAGATCCTGCTTTTCTCTGGCGGAATAAGAGGTATGGTGCTCGATCTTCGTGAGGACGAGATCGGATGTATCCTTTTTGACGATACCGATGAGGTAAGCGAGGGCAGCAGGGTAAAAAGAACCGGAAGAAGTGCGGGTGTTCCCGTAGGCAATGCTTTCCTCGGAAGAGTAATAAATCCCCTCGGACTTCCCATCGACGGAAAGGGCGATATCGAGGCTGAAGATTACAGAGCCATCGAGAGTCCGGCTCCCGGAATCATTGAAAGGCAGCCCGTAAACAGACCCATGGAAACGGGAATCCTTTGTATCGACTCAATGTTTCCCATAGGAAGAGGACAGAGAGAGCTCATCATCGGGGACAGACAGACGGGTAAGACTTCAATCGCGCTCGATACCATAGTTAACCAGAAAGGGAAGGACGTAGTCTGTATCTATGTTTCCATAGGACAGAAAGCCAGCCTTATCTCGCAGATGGTTACCAACTTAAAAAAACACGGTGCGATGGATTACACCATCATAGTTAACGCTTCGGCGTCGGATGCCGCACCGATCCAGTATATAGCACCTTATTCGGGCTGCTCGCTCGCAGAATTCTTTATGCATCAGGGAAGAGACGTCCTGATCGTATATGATGATCTGTCCAAGCATGCCATTGCGTACAGATCCCTGTCACTTCTGCTTGACAGATCGCCCGGACGTGAGGCTTATCCCGGAGATGTATTTTATCTTCATTCGAGACTTCTTGAAAGAGCAGCACATTTAAGTGACGAACTCGGCGGAGGCTCGATCACGGCACTTCCCATTGTCGAAACACAGGCAGGCGATGTTGCCGCATATATTCCGACCAATATCATTTCGATCACCGACGGTCAGATATTCCTTGAGAGTGAACTCTTCTTCGAGGGACAGCGTCCTGCGGTAAATGTCGGACTTTCCGTATCCCGTGTAGGCGGCGATGCACAGACAAAGGCCATGAAGAAGGCCTGCGGTTCATTAAGACTCGATCTCGCGCAGTACAGAGAAATGGAAGTGTTCACGCAGTTTTCATCCGACCTGGATGAAGCTACTCAGAAGCAGCTGACTTACGGACACGGACTCATGTATCTGTTGAGACAGAAACAATACAAGCCTTATTCGCAGCATCAGCAGGTTATCCTGCTCACGGTTGCTCTGAATAAGTTTTTCATGGATGTTCCGGTTAAGAATATCGCAGAGGAAATAGAAAAGATCCTTGAGTATTTCGAGGTATCCCATCCCGATATCTGCAACAAGATCGATTCTACCGGAATGCTTACCGATGATATTAAAAAATCGATTCTGGAAGCTGCTTCGAAGTATCGTGAAAAATGATCGAAGGCTTTCGTGACAATCGGTTTGCGAGGTAGTTTGTATGTCTAATATGAAGGAGATAAAAGGACATATACAGAGCGTCAAGGATACTCAGAAGATCACCAACGCGATGTATCTTATCTCTTCGAACAAACTTAGAAAAATTAAAAAAGAACTCGACAAGACAAAGCCTTATTTTGAGGAAGTCGCTCTCAGTATCAGACGTATTTTCAAGACGGTAAAAAATGTCGAAAGCGATTATTTTTATCCTGCAAGCGGATCCTATCAGATAGAAGGAACCTACGGATATCTTGTTATCACGGCGGATAAAGGTCTGGCCGGTGCATATAACATGAATGTAATTAAAGAAGCATCTAGACTGATGACCAAGAATCATGACAAACTTCTTTTTGTGGTAGGCGAATACGGAAGAAGATATTTTAACCAGAAAAAGATACCGATAGAAAAGACGTTCCTTTATACGGCACAGAATCCCACGCTTGCGAGAGCAAGGGAGATCTCGGATCTTCTTCTGGATCTGTATGATAACAAAAAGCTTTCGAAGATATACATAGTATTTACTGACTATGAAAGCGGAATGGAATCAAAGGTCAAGGTGATGCGTCTGCTTCCTTTCAACCGTTCGGATTTTAATCTGAGCAAGGCAGAAAGGGAAAGCGAACAGAAGAGCACGAGAGGATTCAAATGGCCGACGGGTGAGATAGAGTTCTATCCCAATGCCAAGGAAGCACTGGACAACATGATATCAAGTTATATTACGGGTATCATATACGGTGCTCTCGTAGACAGTTTCTGCAGTGAGCAGAATGCAAGAATGAACGCGATGGAATCCGCCAACAGAAATGCGGAAGAATTGATAGACAAGCTTACGATCGATTACAATCATACGCGACAGGCGGCTATCACACAGGAGATCACCGAGATCTCCGCAGGTGCGAGAGCCAAGAAGAAAAAACGGATTAAAGCAATGGCAAAATAGTGCCATAAACGGAGGAAAAAATGACCGGTAAGATAGTTCAGGTATCGGGATCTGTAGTAGATGTCAGATTTGAAGAACATTTACCAAAATTAAGAGAAGCGCTCGTTGTAAAAGTTGACGGCGAGGATAAAGTAATGGAGGTTGCTTCTCATATTGGAAACAATATGGTACGCTGCATCATGCTTGCGGGAAGTGAAGGACTTGCCAGAGATATGAGCGTTAAGGCGACAGGAAACAATATTACCGTTCCCGTCGGCGAATGTACTCTCGGAAGAATGTTTAACGTTCTCGGAAATCCCATAGACGGCAAGGGTGATATGCCTGAAGATACGGAAAGATGGAATATTCACAGAAAAGCACCTTCATTCGAAGATCAGAGCCCCGCGATCGAGATCCTTGAGACGGGTATCAAGGTCATAGACCTTCTCGAGCCTTATCCCAAGGGAGGAAAGATCGGACTTTTCGGCGGTGCCGGTGTAGGTAAGACCGTACTTATACAGGAGCTTATCCACAATGTTGCAACGGAGCACGGCGGTTATTCGATATTCACCGGTGTAGGCGAGCGTTCCAGAGAAGGCAACGACCTCTGGAGAGAGATGCAGGAGAGCGGCGTTTCTGCAAAGACCGCACTTGTATTCGGTCAGATGAATGAGGCACCCGGTGTCCGTATGAGAGTTCCTCTTTCTGGACTTACCATGGCTGAATACTTCAGAGATACTCAGAATAAAGACGTATTGCTTTTCATAGACAATATATTCAGATTTGTTCAGGCAGGTTCGGAAGTTTCGACACTTCTCGGACGTATGCCTTCGGCCGTAGGTTATCAGCCTACGCTGGCTGAGGAAATGGGTGCACTTCAGGAAAGGATCGCATCCACGAAACGCGGTTCGGTAACATCGGTTCAAGCTGTATATGTTCCCGCCGACGACCTTACGGACCCTGCGCCCGCAACGACTTTCTCCCATCTGGATTCAACCACGGTTCTTTCGAGAAAGATAGCAGAACAGGGTATCTATCCCGCTGTTGACCCGCTCGAATCAACGTCCAGGATCCTGGAACCTTCGATAGTGGGAGAAGAGCATTACGAGATAGCCAGAAAGGTTCAGGAGATCCTTCAGAAATACGCTGAACTTCAGGATATCATCGCCATACTCGGTATGGATGAACTTGCCGAAGAAGACAGACTTACCGTTCTTCGTGCCAGAAAAGTACAGAGATTCCTTTCACAGCCCATGCATGTAGCCGAAAAATATACCGGCAATGCAGGTGTGTTCGTTCCTCTGGCTGAGACCATAAGAGGATTTAAGGCGATAGTTAACGGTGAGGTCGACGATCTTCCCGAAGCGGCATTCTTTAACGTGGGTACCATAGAAGAATGCAGGATCAAAGCGGAGAAGATCAAAAACGGAGAAATCTGATCATGAATGAATTTTCACTGCATATTCTTGCCGCGGAAAGAAACTTTTACGAAGGCGGATGCTTAAGCCTCGTGGTTCCGATCACCGACGGTTCATACGGAATACAAAGCCATCATAAAAACATGGTTGCTGCCATAGTGCCCGGAACGCTTGAATATACTCTTCCGGACGGGGAGAGAATCGTTACCTGCGTATCACAGGGGATCCTTATCGTGGCGGATAACGATGTAAGAGTTCTGGTGGACACTATAGAAACACCGGACGAAATAGATGAAAACAGAGCGAGGGCGGCGGCCGATCAGGCACGTGAAGCACTTCTTCAGAAGAAGAGCATCCAGGAATACAAGTCGGCTCAGATGAGAATAGCCAGAGAGATGAGCAGACTGAAACTGAAGGGTAAGAACAATCAGCTTTAAGTATTTTAAGTGCAAATGAAAAATTAAAAGAGCATAAAAAACTGTCGATCGATCCGATCGGCAGTTTTGTATTTTTATCATGTTTTCAAAAATCGTAAATCCTAAAGGAAATTATGCTTCTTCGCTCTTTTCGAATGCTTCGGGGATCTCATCTATTTTCTCTTCTGCGGCATCCTTGATATCTTCAACCTTGTCTTCGATATCTTCTTTAATGTCTTCGGCAAATTCGCTTACTTCTTCGGCTACGCTGTCATCGCCTTTTTTCTTCTTGAGGCCGTCGAATTTGTCCTGTGCCTTTTTCCATGTATTCTGAGCTGTTTCTTTGGTCTTTGAAACTGCTTCGTTGGTCTTTTCCATGATGTTGTCAAGGTTAACGTATGAACGTTTCTTGGTAACGGTTCCGTCGTCATTTATGATTTCTTCGGTTTTGAATATTTTGTCTCTGTTCTGATAGATGTAATAAGCTCCCACGCAAGCGGCAGCGGTAGTTAATCCTAAAAGAAATCCTTTGGTAGTTTTCTTCATTATTACATAACCTCCTTTGAGTTACATTTACAAATATTTTACTCTCAAAATGGACAAAAGTAAATAGAAAAGCATTGAAGTTGAATATCAATTATGATAAGATATTTTCGACTTTTACAGTCAATTGCGAACGGGAGCAAGACTTAATGAACGACAAGTTTTTTGATCTTAAAAAAGAAAAACAGGATAAAATGATAAACGGTGCAATGCAGGTCTTTGCACTTAAAGGATATAAACTCGCAAGTACTGACGATATGGTTAAGGTGGCAGGAGTCTCTAAAGGCTTATGGTTCCATTATTTCGTCAACAAAGCGGGTCTTTATACTTTTATAGCCGATTACTGCGTAAAGTATCTGAACATGGAACTTGCGGTAAACCTTTCGGCTGATAAGGACGATTATTTTGACATTCTTTACATAGTGGAAGAGACCAAGGCTTCGGTAGCGAAGATCTATCCTTTTGTGCCTTTGATGATACAGGCCATGGAAGATGAGAAGGATGAAGAGATACTGGAAGTGACAAAGAGCAGGATCACTCCGTATACCGAGAAAGTCAATGAAGCACTGGAAAGATTTTCCAATGAGAATCTCAGGGAAGAAGTTTCAAGAGAGATGCTGGATATGACAGTCGGATACACTTTAAAGGGAATAAGAGAGAAAGCATATTCCGACGGAGAGTTTGACTCTGACAAATATCTTCTCGCAATAAGGGAATATTTCGAGATGATGAAAAAAATCGTATATACCCGAAAGGCGGATAGATAGATGAGAGAAAAACTGAAGCTGAATAATAAAACAGTCGGAATCATATGCGTTGTGCTCGGCTCGATATTCTTTATTGCCGGTCTGGTGCTTTTCATAATGAGCAATGCGGTTAATCTGTATGCACAGAAGACGGATGCAAGCATAGTTTCAAGATATGAGGTAACTTCGGACGAAGGCTCGCGAACGATACTTGAACTAGCTTTCAGAGTCGGTGATGAAATGGTTTATACAACTTATACCGTTTTTGAAGAGATTGATGAAGATGAGCCGAACTACGAGATATATTACAATGTCAAGAATCCCAAAGAGATACTCGAAGCGGGATGGCAGCTTGAATCGATCATTCCCGCAGCATTCGGAATACTTATCCTGATGACCGGTCTTTATTCGCTCGGTGTCATATCACTCGGGTTCGAACTCAACAGAAAACCCGGAAGCAGAGCATCCGAATGGGACAAGAAATATTATGAAGCCAAGGAAAGGGTTGAAAACGATTTCATACCTTTGCTCGGAGTCGTAAGTTTCATAGTATTCGGTGTATTTCTTCTGGTCAACAAAACAGGATGGTGGGCATGGCTTTTCGTAGTAGCCGGCTCGCTCGGTGCATTTTATTTTCTGATAGACCTGATCCCGGCTTTGGCGGAACTTATCACGATGAACAGGATCAAAAAATATAAAGGCCGTTCGCTTTCGGTTGACAGCGATTTTGAAGAATTCGAGAAAAATATCGATAACAAAGGAAAAGAAGAGGATACTTTAAAGAAAAATCCCGATGGTTTTGAGATAGAAGATACCATCGAAATAAAGAGCCTTGATGTAAAAAAGAAAAGAAAAAAATAAAATACGGGTGAAAATATGTATTGCGTCAGATGCGGTGACTTAATTGAAAAGGACGAACTGATTTGTGATAAATGCGGATTGCGGTTTACCGTGGTCAATAACGACGGATCAACGGTTTACATAAATCAGAGTCCGATAAAACCCGCTACACCGATGGAAACGGTGCAGCCCAATGTAAAAGCGAAACCTAAGAAAAAGAAGAAATTCAGATTCGGATGGATAATTGCTCTTGCATCCGTGGCTGTTTTTTTGTTTATCTGTTTTGCGGGAATAGCCGCACTCGGTTCCGGTATTCTTTTGGGAATCCTTCTTTTCTCCGATGATTCCGAACCCGTCGTTGTCAGTAATCCGACTGAGGTAAACAGTCCGGGTAATGTTCCGGCCGTAACTTACGAGAATCCCAATCAGGAGGATCAGAGTGAGTATTTCTCAAATGTAATAAGAGAACCTTTCACAGAAATTAAAGGTGACGGAACGGATACGGTTACGGTCATGATATATATGAACGGATCCGACCTTGAGAGTCAATACGGATGTGCGACCAGCGATCTTAAAGAAATGCTGAATGCGACTCTTTCGGATAACGTTAACGTTGTGATCCAGACCGGCGGAACCAAAAAATGGAAGACCGACGGGATCTCCAACAAACATTCTCAGAGATTCCTGGTAAATAACGGACAGCTCGAACTTATCGACGATTCGCTCGGACAGCTTGATATAACTGACGAAAATACACTTAAGGATTTTATAGTATTCTGCAGGGACAATTATCCCGCCAACAGAAACATACTTATCTTCTGGAATCACGGCGGAGGAGTGGTATACGGATACGGCGTGGACGAGAACCTGAATGATGCATATGCCGCTCTGACACTTGATGAGATCCAGAGAGCCACAAAGGATGCCGGTGTTAAGTTTGAGCTGATCGGATTTGACGCGTGCCTTATGGGCGGACTCGAGACGGCATGTGTTCTCTGCGATGTTGCAGATTACCTTGTGGTTTCTGAAGATTTTGAGCCCGGAGAAGGATGGGAATATCAGAACTGGCTCAGCCTTCTGGGATACAATTCTTCCACTTCGATGACGGATGTCGGAAAAGTTATAGTCGATGATTTTGTAAGAGAGAGTATGTCGCAGGATTCCGAGGGAATACTGGCTCTGATAGATCTAAGATATACGAGACTCCTTTATTCGACTTGGACCGAGTTTGCATATTCCAACGAAACGGACCTTCTTGCACATGATTATTCGATGGAAATGCACAGAAGCGACCGTGCCATGGAAAAAATGTTCAAAGACGTAAACCGCGATATCTGGGACTGGATTTCGGACGACTATACCATGGAAACTTACTGCTATGCCGTTGATATAATGGCTCTGGCATCAACCATGGATACCGAAGAATCCAAGGCCCTTGAAACCGTACTTAAATCCGCGGTCCTTTATTGTTCCTCCACGGCGGGGGATTCGTATCTGACCGGTCTTTCGGTGACGCTTCCTTACGGAGATAATGAATTCTTCTCCGAACTTGAGGGGATCTTCAACAAATGCGGTTTTGATTCGAAATACATAACATTCCTTGAGAAATTCGTGGATGCCGGATATTCGGGTTCATACGATTGGGAAAACAGCGACTTTAACGGCTGGGATTCATACTATGATGACAGTTATTATTATGACTGGAACGATTACGACTGGAATGATTATGACTGGGACAGTTTCTATGATTCCGAATATGACTGGGATGATTACAACTACGACTGGTACGATTATTACTACAATGACGATCTGTGGTATTTTGACGATACCGGTTCGGGATATTATTATTGATATGAGAACTGATACATGAATGTGATATCAAAAAAGAGGGTAACGGTATGCCGTTACTCTCTTTTTATGGTATGACGGGCATGCCGTCAATCTGTGGTGAAAGTCCACGTGGGGCGTAGTTGCCGACGAACCCCAAAGCGACTTCCAAGGTTCACACCGTGAGGGGTGGGCGAGAAGAAGGAATAGCAAAATCGTAGCCTGA
>JAILRA010000044.1 GCA_024698715.1 Lachnospiraceae bacterium | reverse complement strand
CAAAACCGCATATATAACTCTCTTTTTTGCTCTTGATGCACGAAGCAATTCCATTTGTTTTGCTTCACCATGTTCTATTTCTTCTTTTTCTTTTCTGAATCTTTCGTTGTCCTCATCAGTAAAATGATAATTACATAAAGGGCATTCCTGTAAGCTTTCTCCGACTGATTCTTTACATTTAGGGCAAATCCTCATACAAATCCCTCCTTTGTTGAATTCTCCCTGTTTATTTATACTGATAATACCATATCCGTAAAAATCCAAAACATCATTATCGGAAAAATAAACAATATAAAACAATCATGCACAGCAAATTAGGTCAGTGATTTTTCAGTTGATACCGGCAACGAGCTTTTCCACTTCTTCTTCCGATAACGGACGTCCCCAGATAAATCCCTGTACAAAATCACATCCGATGTCTTTAAGTGTTTCGAGCTGTCTCAACTCTTCAACACCTTCCGATATTACGTCAAATCCCATGACATGTCCCATTGAAATAATAGCAGCAACATACTGTCTGCAGGAATCACCCGTATTCATGGCATCAATAAATGATTTATCGATTTTAAGAAGATCCGCGGGGAATCTGTTCAGATAACTGAGCGAGGAATAACCCGTACCGAAATCATCGATCGCGATCTGTATTCCCATTTTCTTAAGTTCATCTATGCATCTGAGTGCCTTGTCAACGGAATCGATCATGATGGATTCCGTGATCTCTATTTCGAGCTGATTGGCAGGAATACCGCTGTCTTTTAGGATCTGACGTATCTCGTCAAGGAAATCGCTCTTCATAAGGTGACGAACGGATGCGTTAAGACTTAACGTCATTTTGGCATCTGTTTTTTGAAGGAGCTTTCCGAAAAACATAGCTGCTTTTCTTGCTACAGTTCCGTCCACTCTGTCGATAAGACCGATCTTTTCGGCAACGGGAATGAACTCTCCGGGACTTATGACATTGCCTTCGCTGTCTTTCATACGTGCCAGAGATTCAAAGCCTCGAAGCTTGTGATCCATATCATACTGAGGCTGAAGATTAAAATATATCGTATCGTTATCGAGAGCGTTTCTTATCAGATTTTCGATCTCGAGTATATGTTCGTCTCTAAGGATATCAGGCGTAAACTTTAAGATATGTTCACTGCTGTTTGCTTTTTTTACCTCATTCATTGCCGCATTGGCATGTGATATGAGTGCATCGACATTGTCGGCATCAGTGGGATATTCGGCATATCCGAAACTTGCGGAAACGTAAAGGTCGCAACCATCAACGGTGAGATTCTCCGTAAGTGCTTCATCGTATCCGGTCACCACTTCTTTAAGTTCTTCTTCGTTTTTATACCCGCTGATGACGATGAAGAATTCATCACCGCCGATACATGTAAGATATTTTTCTATATCCGATGATCCTTTTTCGGACGCCTCTTTCCAACGTTTTGTCACTTCGATCAAAACCCTGTTTCCGGCATCAAATCCGAGGGTATCGTTAATATGTTTGAAATCATTCAGATCGATTGATAAGGCTGCGAATTTTTCTTTCTTTTCGATTAGATTGGAAATATATTCAGTCAGTGCAAAACGGTTCGGCAAACCCGTGAGGGAATCGGTATAACTCATCTGTTTTAAACGCTGAAAAATTTGATATCTTGCAATATGCGAAGAAAGGAAAAAGGTTGTCAGTTCCAGTGTTTCCTTGATCTGTCTCGTATTCTCGATATCGAAATTCACAGCCCAGATAAAACCGAGCAGTTCATTGCCCTGACGAAGCGGGAAAAGTACTACACTCTTAACGCCTGCTTCGACAAGTGTCAGATACCAGGGATTATTGATAATCCTTATGTTATCCATTTCTTCTTCGTTCCTGACTATAATACAGTCACCTTCTTCGCCGATCATATCCTTCCAGGAATTTGCAATCTTATAATATCCTTCAAATTCGGTAACACGCTTTATGGTACTGTTCGGAACATAATTGGTGGCAAGAATGGAAAACTCTTCTTCCTCATGATTCAAAAGAAGCACGGTGCATCCCTCCGCCTTGCAGATAAGACGAATCTCCGCAATAACACTTTCCATCGCCTCTTTCAGGTTGTTGGCTTTATGAAGTTTAATGCAGGTTTTAAGAATATCATTTGAAGTTCTGGAAGAGTTGTATGTATCCAAAAGAGATACCGCGTCGGTATTCATAATGGTAGTGTATGTACAGTAACATATGTCGCCGTCTTCATGCTCAAGCGGCAGAGCATATATATCAAACCACACTTCGACATTATATATGTGCGCATATGTGTGAATCTCTTTTTTTAATACTGCTGCATTAAAGCATACATCTTCAAAATTTATATTCTGCGGGAAATACTCCGTGTAAACTTGATTCGGAACAAAAGAATAAACTGAATTCCCGGATTCGCCCGGTATTACACGCACTGCAAGAATATCAATATATTTTTGGTTTGCGGCAACGATACGCATAACCCCGTATCTGCCATCCGGTTTTCTTTCTACTGAAACTATACAGGTCGGTACAAATAAAGAATCTACAATACTCTGAAAATCCACAACGTCCCTCCGGAAACGAAATGCCGCATTGGCAAATCTTTTTGAAAGTTCATTCGAGTCAAAAATTTCAAAGCCGAAAATACTATAGGTGTACATCTTTTAACAAAATAATATTATACCATAATCCGTCCTTTGTTACCAATATAATGAATTTTATTGTGCAACTGATCCGCTGTCCGATAAAACGGATACAAAAAAGCAGACCACCGAAATGATAAACATTCAATGATCTGCTTGTTTCATATTGCAGAATATTAAATTAGAATAAATCTACAGATTTGCCTTCAGCATCAAAGATCTTCTTTTCGGAAGCTACTACATAAACGTCACCGCCAAGTTTAGCAGCCTTCTTTTCAATAGCCTTGAAATCGATCTGCTGTCCGTCAAACTCAAATACGATCTTTCCGAGTTTAGCAACGGGTTTCTTTGCGGGAGCTGCCTTCTTTGCTGCTGCCTTTTTAGCGGGAGCTGCCTTCTTTGCAGGAGCTGCCTTCTTTGCAGTTTCCTTCTTTGCTGCTGCCTTTGCAGGAGCTGCCTTCTTCTCTGTAGTTTTCTTTGCTGCAGGTTTTTTAGCTGCAGCAGCTTTTTTAACTTCAGCCATAATTTAATTCCTCCTCATAATTTTAGAAGTAAAATATACTGTAATATTATGTCTATAATAATTCCATTATGGTGAATGGTCAAGTTATCTTGTGAAATTTGTCCATACACGTTCTTCATCAAGATTCGGAATACCAAATTTTTCTTTTCCGAGAGCAATGCTGTTAATAAGAAATACCATGTTCTTTGCAAGCATTCTCATAACCTGTCTTCCCTCATAATCAACCTCTGCTTCGCCGGGTTCCCAACCGTAAATATTGTTCCAGTACTGACTTGAAACAATAGGCATATTTGAAAGAGTGAAGAATTTATTAAGCTCGTCAAACGTTGCGGTACAGCCCGATCTTCTTGCACTTACAACACTTGCACCGACCTTCATGCTCTTATCAAAATGAGAGCTGTAAAAAAGTCTCTGAAGAGCCGACATGAGTGTGCCGTTCGCAGAACCGTAATAAACGGGTGCACCGATCACGATACCATCAGCTTCTTCAAATTTTATCGCAATCTCATTCACGATATCATCAAAAACACATTTGCCGTTTTCGCGACATTTTTCACATGCGATACATCCTCTGATATCTTTTCGTCCGAGAAGAATATTTTCGTATTCGAAATTGTTTTCTTCAAAAACTTTTTCCATTTCCTTAAATGCCAGAGCAATATTTCCGTTTTCTCTCGGACTACCGTTCAACATTAAAACCTTCATTCTTCTTTCCATTTGTCTGCCTCGTTTCTTTCTGCTGATCCAATGTTTTCGAGTTACTTTTCTTCAGCTATTTTTTTATCACGGCTGCTTATTTTTTTGTTGATATAATCAATATCCTTTTTAATCCTGAAACTGTCAAGAAAATATGACATCAGAAGTACGACACCTACATAAATAAATACCATCCAGAAATTGCTCGGGAAGAACCATCCGACAATAAATCCAAAGAGCATTACGATCGCCGAAATCAGAAAATATTTTATTATATAACTGAGAATAATCGACAATGAAACCAGTTCATCATAAAGATAATTCGAAACCGAAATTATCAGAGCCAGTCCAAACAGTTCAAAAACAAGTTTGATCTCAGCAGTGATACCGGACCATATGATCGACAGTCCGAATACCGACAATATCATCAACGATGCCAGAAGGCATGTATCTCTTAAAACCTTTTTCATACTTCCCCCCTCTTGAAAACACTTTTAATGTCCCGTAAGTATTTTCTCGAAACAATAAGCATCTCATCGTTATCCATCACTGCTTCCAGATGACTGTTCTTCACCTGACGTATCTCTTTCAGATGAATTGTATTCATAATGCATGTTCTGGATATACGGACCATATCGGTTTCTTTGATCATTTCTTCGATCTCCGACATGGTGGAATTAAACCGATATACTTCTTTCTCGGTATAAATGAACATTTTCCTTTCAACGTTTTCAATATAATAAACATCCGACAAATCGATCCTTATCTGCTTTTCTTCGTCAAACGCCGTAAAGCGAAAATTCAGATTGTTGATCTTCCTGATCAGATCCGATGCGGATTTATCATATTCCGGATATTCTATTATTACCGTCAAAGGCTGATTTTCAACCTGTCTTGTTATCACTCGCATGTTTTTTTACCGACAAAATTCTTATGCTTGTTTCAAAAATATCGACTGCCATGATCATCAAAGCGCCCGTAAGGCTCCATGGTGCCCATGTAAACATAATGTCTTTTAAGTCCGCCTGGAAAATGATCGGAAACAGGATCATTATCAAAGCAAACAAAAGTATGATCAATGCATCCGTTACTATAAGAATAACTCTTTTCTTTATGAATAAAACAGCTGCGAATATCAAAAGTCCTGTGATCGAAACTATTGAAAAAATAATATCAAAAACTGTCCACACATCCCGGGCTATCGATTTCTTTTCATTTCCTTTAAGACTTTCAAATATATTATTGCACAAACTGTCCGTGGATGCAGCCACATTCATATTACATAAAACAACTGCACCGATTCCGTCCTTTTCCGAAAAAACTATTCTTGAAGAATAATTGGGCGTACCGCCTGAATGTCCTATGACATCACCCTCAAACAATTCCCATCCGTAAGCGTAATCTCCTGTTTTGCCAAGCTGCTTTTTCGTATTTTCAACCGCCTGGGATAATTCTTCCGGAATCTCAATGCTTCCTGTCCATATACCGATCCATCTTGCCATATCTTCGGAATCGGAATAAAAATATCCTGCGGGAATGCTGGCTTCTCTGACAGGGATCGAATATCGGAACGCGTTACGATATCCGAGTCTTGATCCTTCCGTAACATTTCCATAAGCAGGTTCTCCAACGAAAGTGTTTGCCAAACCCAACGGAATGAGTATCTCTTTTTCCATATAATCTTTATAAGTCATACCCGTAGTTTCTTCAATGATAAGTCCCAAAAGATTATAGTTTAAATTCGAATAAGCATATTCTGTTCCGGGAAGGCTTTTCAGTTCTTTTCCGGAAATGCTATCAGCCCATTCTTCCAAAGTCATGTTTTCATCAGCCGAAGGATAGTCTTTTTCGCTGTTGGTGAATCCGCTTTTTTGTTCGACAAGATCCTGTATCGATATCGAAACTTTCGAAGGACCGTAAAATGCTTCGAATCCGGGAATGTGATCCGATATAATATCATTCTCCGATATTTTGCCTTCTGTTATGAGTTTTTGTATCGCCAGGCCAGTAAATGCTTTCGTCATCGAACCTATCTGATATAAGGTTTTCGAATCCCCGTAAAATGTCGTTTCTCCGTTATTGAAAACGGCAACACTCACATTTTTGCATTTCGTTTCTTTCTGAAATTCCGAAACAAGCTGTTTGGTAACGTTTTCGTAAGCCGAAACTCTCATAAACGGAAACAGAGTTATAAGGATAAAAGATATAATCGAAGCAGCAATGCGTTTTTTCATAAGATAATTCCTCCATGCTGTTTTTGTTTAGCATACAGGAACGCCCTGCAGTTATCCATCCTCTCACTCACTTGTTGCAAAAAAGAAGACACTTGTTGCAATTTATAATATTACTGCCCGATCCTTCCGGAATTTTTCTCCATAATAACCTTATACGCGATCAGGCGAAGTACATATTCGGGCATGGCTCTTCTTCCGAGTTCCCATTCCTGCATCGTACGATACGGTATACCGAGCCACTTTGAAAATTTACTTCGGTTCATACCGGATATCTCCCGGATCTTTCTGAACGCTGCCGAGAGTCTTTCTCTTTGTCCCTCTTTATCGTCCGCCGTAATCTTGTCCACTTCCAGCTCAAGTCCCTCGATATTGTAAAATTCTTTCTCCATAATCCCGCCTCCTTTTATGTAGTCATTGTGTGTTGATATGGATAATTATACAGTAGTCATTATGTATATGTCAACAAATAAAAAATAAGTCGGTGCCGGAAATGTCAGGCATCGACTTGTATTGGTAATTTCAAAAAATGATATGGACAATATCTTTTATTTAATTGATTTTTATAAAATGTTATATTTAGATTTAATTTTGTTTTCCGATATGCTACTTGATTTTTTCGGGTCCGGAAATTTGGATTGGGCGGTTTTTGTATTTACATAAATTATCGATTTGTCTCTTCTGTTTGTATATGTTTTGTTAACCGGTTTTGGATTTATTATTCACTCTTTTCGCCATCCCTATCATTCAAACAAGTAAAGAGTTCACTACCATCCGAGCATGTAAAGAGTTCACTACCGTCTGAGCATGTAAAGAGTTACATATCGTTCGAACATTAGAATTGCCTCGGGCTTGATCACGTGCCATGAGCTTCGCTCACGCATGGCCACTGTCCATCTGTCTCCTGATTGTGGCAACTGTTCGTGCGTAGTATTCAGGCATGCAGGATTTTTATCTTACACGCGTTTCAGGCTATTCTTGCTTTTCGCGCGTAGTATTCTGGCATGCAGGACCTTTTTCTTACGTGCGTTTGAGACTTCTCTTGCTTTTCGCGCGTAGTATCATGGCCTGCAGGACCTTTTTCTTACGCGCGTTCGAGACTTCTCTTGCTTTTCGCGCGTAGTATTCTGGCATGCATGACCTTTTTCTTACGCGCGTTTGAAGCTTCTCCTGCTTTTCGCACGTAACTTTCCGACTTCGGAGCTCTTTTCTTACACGCGTTTTGAACTATATTGGATTTAGCGCGGAATAAAATGATTTGCTTATTTGTAGAAAACTAAAATCTGAAATTGAAGAACTCATGAAGAAACAACCGCAAATTTATGACATTACATTTTTGCGCTTATGGGCATCTATATATAAAAGTATCTAAAATGTGAATAGTAACTCTCTTCAGCTAATCTTTATCTCAACCTTCACCGGATCTTTGACATAAGATTTAAATACTTCGGCATCTTTGGGTGAGCCGACTATGCTTCCGTAATGTGTCGGGATCGCAACTTCGGGCCTGATGATATTGATCAGGTCTGCTGCCTTTTTTGCATCCATGGTATATGTTCCGCCGATCGGTACCATCGCGATATCGCATTTAACCTGCTTTGCCTCGGGGATCTCATCCGTATCACCGGCTATGTAAATCCTCTTTCCGTTCACATGCAGGATGTATCCGACCCATTCTGCAGATTTAAGATGAAAAGGTTTCATAATGTTATAAGACGGTACGGTTTCGAATTCCAGTGAATCAAGTTCATGATATGTTCCGGGCTTAACCGTAAATATCTCTTTTACGATTCCTTCAGCCTCTTTGGCTTTCTTTAACATCTTTTCGGGTACGACAAGTATCGTTTCCTCATTGGCAACCTTTTCGATATCATTCGGAGAAAAATGATCGTAATGGTCATGTGTTACGAAGATATAATTCGCGTTCTTAGGTTCTTCCTCCATTTTGAAAGGATCAACGTATATTACGTATTTATCCCCGGTTATCCTGATGCTGTTTTGTGTAAATACTTCGATGTTGTTGGTCATGTTTTCTCCCGCATTATTTTTGCAATATATAAATTTATATCAGTCTTTTTGCTTAAGCTGTTCTTTTCGCTCATACATCTTTCTGTCGGCACGTTTGAAAACATCATTATAGTTTTCATTGTTTTCAGGATCATATTCTCCGAATCCGCCGGCAACGACAACATTTCCCGACTTGATGTTTTCATCAACATCTTTGTTAAAACACCTCATCAGCGGCTCTCTGTCACGATAATCGTCTCCTTCGAGAATCGCCACAAATTCATCACCGCCAATTCTGAAAACGGGACTGTGCTTAAACTGCTGACAGATCATATTGCAGGCATTCTTGATATAATCATCTCCCGCATCGTGTCCAAGCCTGTCATTTATCTTTTTAAGATCGTTAACATCAAAAACAGCAACACCGAATTCTTTTTTGGTTCCCTCCGTTATGCCGTTTTCAATGTCAACCAGAGCTTCGATGTATGCCAGTTTATTTTTGACACCCGTAAGAGGGTCTTTATAAGCCTTATTCTTGGTTGCACCCATTTCCACCGCATATTCCATGATCTTATCCCTGTATACATATGAATGTATCATGCAGGTTGCAAGCATGCATCCTATCGCATAAAACGGCATTAACGGATACAGAGACTGCAGTGCTATAAAAACAGTCATTATGATCCCTGAAAATCCGATTGTCCTGTAATGTGACTTCGTACTGCCCTCGGACTTAAAGGATGCTGCGAGTGTTCCCGCAGAAACGGCAAAGTATAAGATCATCTGGGCGAAAAGTGTAATGTATCTTGCCTGTCCGGGATAATATTCTTTCGCACCGGTAAAACTGAATACGATTGGTACAAAGAAGTTTATTACAAGAACTGCAACTTCAAAAAGGAAAATAGTCCACCCGCTGATCAGAAGTATTTTCTTAATGAAGCCTTCCCATTCAAGATATGTAACAACAAACTGAGTCCACAAAAGAACGGACAATACCATGGAAAGAAAATAGATCGTGGTATCAATATATGTAAGCACGATCAATCCGTGCTCATACAGAACACCCCATCCTACATCCGACAGATAATAGATCAGAACGGCATACAAAAAAGTGCGATAACTTTTGCCTGCCGTAGTCAGAGGTATCTCCGGTTTAACACGTAAATAATCGTGATTTATTATAAAATGAATTAAAATGGAAAGTATTCCTATGCTCGAATAATACATAAAAAACTCCCTGATTAATTACTTTATTCTCTTCTTTTTTATCTTAAATACAAGCATTGACAAAAGGAGCGACGGTATTACATACAGTATAAATACCGGAACGAATTTCCAGTCGGTGCCGTGCATCATAAATGCTGAAAACGCTTCTCTTGTATCGGTATAAATATGCAGCCTAATCCCGTTTTTTCCGAATATATCCAGACATACCGGATATATCCATGCGAGTGCGGAATAAACGAATATCGGAAGTACGGGAAACGGTGTAATGAAAAGAAAGATTAGTGAAACCGAATAGCATGCAGTCACCGCGATCATATCCATTACCGAAGTCAGTATTACCGCCTTAACAAGCAGCGCTGAGATATTCAGTCCGAATACAAATCCAAAAAGCAATGCAAGCACGATCATAATTCCGTAAAGAACCATGATCGCACATACACCCGTGATCCATTCGCATAATACTGCCGTACTTATTTTTACATTATATTCATCGGCTGATTCGCTCAGCTTCTTTATAAAATTTTTTCTGTAAAGGCAAATAAAAATTATCAGTCCGACCATGAATGAATAAAAATACACTTCATAAGTCAGAACGGTTTCCGTATACAAAAGATCATTAAAAAACGATCTGCTCGATACAACGATTATCACCAAAAATGTTATGAGCGACAAACACGTCGGGATCCAGAATCTTTTCAGTGAAAGAAATCTTTTAATTTCGTTACTTAAAACTTTTGTCATCTCTTTCACCTCCCTACCAGATCGCTATTCTGTCTTCGGGAGCAAGGTACATATTGTCCCCCGGTTTCACATCGTACGTGTCGTAAAACTCATCAAACTGCTGAACGGAAACATTGACTCTTAAATATCTTAGCGGATGATCGTCTTCACGTATCGCCTGGATCACAAAGCCTTTCTGCTGAAGGTTCTTCCATGTATCCGCATAACTTCTGAAAAACAGATCGTAATCAAAATCATCCTGTTTGGAACCGATGACCAGAGAGCTTTTAACACCGCCCATATCGGCTATCGCTTCTTTGCTGAGCGTATTGTATTCCGAATAGGAATCGCTTCCTTCAATGGGTGTGATATTTGCGTAATATTTCGTAACCTTATCCGCTTTGTCCGAAAATACGGACATATCGTCCCCGACGATTATCGGATTCGAATCACCGTTCTTGTCTCTGTATACACCCGTAGAATCAAATGCATGTGATAGTTCGTGTCCCATGATCGAACCGATATGTCCGAGTTTTTCTTCAAGTGTCATATCGGGCGAATATAAATCTCCGCCAAGAATTCCGATCCTAATAAATATAACATTCCTGTATGAATCGTAACTCGCACCGGTCGTTGATGTTGAAAGATCGGGATCGTAAATATCCCAGAATTCCCTGTCATATTCCCTGGAAGTTCTCTCGCCGTATTTAGTAAGTTTAAACCGGTTGATCTTACAAAAAGCATCGAAAAGATTTCCGCCTTCTTCTTTTGAAAGAAGCGTCATGTCTCCGTAATCCGCCACGTTGGAAGGCCTCATAACCTCAAATGTGATATTGTCGAGTTTCTCATATATGCTTTTCTTATTATCTTCGGAAAGCCAGTCTTTCTCCGCGATGATATCCTTGTATGCGTCAATATACATTTCACCGATCTCGGTTATATCACGGTAAACATCTTCGTCGAAATAATGGTCAAGATAAACCTGATCTTTTGCGGAGCAAAGGCCGGAATGATCTATCGTATAAAAAAGATATCTGTCCGGCGTGGCCGGATCAACTTCCGCAAACTCATTGGTCTTATCAAGATTTGCTTTTTCACAGTAATCAAATATATCTTTGCTAAGCCAGAGCTGGGACTTCATAATAAGGTTTACTTTGAAATAAGCTTTGATCCCCTCTATGTTTTTATCTGATATTAACGCGCCGACTTTTGACAGATAAGCGTAATCTCCGCAGAAATTCTTTGAATCATCAAGATCGTAATGTTCGATCATTTCCTTGAGCGGATAATCTGCTGCCCGTTCTATGATCTCATCCCTCGATACTATTTCCGTAAAATATCCGTCATATAAACTTTCTTCGCAACAGTCGGCAAGTTTAGTTTCGAATTCAAAGCAGTCTTTTGTTATCTTCTTGATCTCTTTTTCGGAATAACCCGCATCCGTCAGAATATAGGAAACAATATTCTCAACCTTTTCAAGCGTTTGCAGACCTTTCACGTCCATATCCCGATAATACGCGGCTTCACCGAGACTGAAATCAGGTCTGTATACTACAAGCGTATAATAGTCCCTCGATTCTTCCCTTAAATACGGAGTAATGTTCACAAGCATCTGCGCACAGGGATTTTTGTCATTATCGAGCATGTAATCTTTCACATCGTCAACGGTTGATATTTCATCAATGTAATTCAGGTATTTCTTAAGAGGTTCCGTTCCGATCTCGTTTCGATAATCCCAGTCCGAATATATACCGTCAAAGGTTCTTATGAGTTCCAGATTTTTTCCGGTAAGTTCCTCATTATCAAGTACCTTTCGCATATTGCTGTCGACTAAATGTTTTGCACTTTCGAATGAACCGTTTCCCAAAACGGGATCGTAAGTTTCTCTCGAAAGCCACTCAGCATTTGCTGCTGCCGCAAAATCATCCTGGAGTCTTAACGTGGATGCGAGTGCCTGATTCTCTTCAATATTGGAATCTATCCAGGCATACCTTCCGCTTTTCGCTACGGTATTCTCATTACATCCGAAAAAAGGCAGCATCATGGCCATGCATACGAAGGCGGAAAGTATTCTTTTTATTTTTGATTTTTTTCTTAAATTCATTATCTGTCTCCGAAAAATTGCCGTCATTCTTCAGGCAAAATATCATAATCTACCTTAATAATTTATGCATCCGTATACAGTCAAAATTTCCGCTCTTTTTTACGGTGTCATCCATGTGAACATATCCGAGTTTTTCATAGAATGAAATAACCTCGACACGACTGTCTATAACGATCTCTTTATAATTTAATTCTTCGATCCACTCTTCCGCTTTTTTAACGACAAAACTTCCGAGATGTATACCTCGGTATTCCGGTAAAACAACCAGCCTACCGAGAATTACTTTTCCGTTTTCGGCTTCATAAAAACGGCAGGTGGCAACGGGATATCCGTTGTCAAGAATAACTATATATCTTGTGCCGTCGGTATCATGCTCATCGAATTCTTCTCGAAGCGGGATATTATGCTGACGGTTCATTCCCTCGATCCTTACAGAATAAGCTCCTGCTCTCTGCCATTCTTCGGAAGCTCTTAGCACTTCAAATCTGTTTTCATTAATCTCTTCAACAAATTCCTTCATTGAACCTTCAACAAATTCCTTCATTGAAATTACCAATTCATCGTTTTTTGAAAGGGTATCAAAAAGAGCATCTTCCGCGAGTACACCTCTTTTAAGATCGGCCGGAATCTTCCCGTTTTCATCAAGCGAAAAATCTTTCATCCAGTCTCCACCCGAAAGATATTTTTCAAGGATTGATATATCTTTTTGAGCATCGATATAATCGTTTAAAACTCTTTCAAAATCATTTGTAATCTTATTCGTTTTATCAAAGATCTCTTCCATAAAAGAGATTCTTTCGATCTCATTTTTGTATGTCGAATCCATATCGTTTTTCATGCCTTATAAATATTTCGGTATCCTATGAATTTCACTCTTTTTTCTTTAAAACACCGAAGATTATTATAACACAAAAGGCAGTGAATAATCACTGCCCAAATTTTTGTAAATATCTATATTCGAAATAACGATTTTATTTAAGTTTTACATCAACAAGAGCCCAGTCATCCGAAATGATCTCATACTCGTTTCCGCAGCCGGGACAATACTTATTTTTCGTGGCATCGTAGCTTATGCCACATGACGGGCATGATATTCTCGTCATGGAAAAATTGAAGTTCACCGGAATATCCGTACGTCTCTGAAATGTTGTCTCAAAGATCTGGTGCTTAAGAAATACCTTATCGCCTTTGGCATAAAGAACATCGAAAAATGCATTGGCGTTTACGGTAACGATCCCGTTTTCCTCTTTGATCTTTCCTACACCAAGCGCACCGCCGTAATTCATGTCTATGATGTCCTTCATTTCCGAATCAAGCGCTTCCCCTTTGAAGAACAGAAGTTCCTTTTCATCTTTGGAATAGACTGCGGTTTTAATAAGGGATATCGCCTTGCTCGTAAAATACTCAAATGAAAATTCGGGACTGATCTTTTTCATTCTCGATTCAAATTTACTTCGTGAACCCGCCGTCCCCATTTTTGATGATGTGCTTATTGCTACCGCAAAAAGACGAAACAACAGGAAAAACGAGTATGTGAAATAACCCGATACCACGCCGAAAACGGGCGACAAAAGGGCAATCCAGATCATGCCTCCGATAAAGCCCGGGATATTATCAAATGAAAATGTAAATAATTTGGCAAAACTTGCCGTGAAGAAAAGAAAAACCGTACATATCACCATGGAAACTATCATTCCGATCTTGTTTTCCGAGCCGGCAGGAGCCACGTCATCACGAAAATAGTATCCGGTTACTTTCGGAAAGAGATCATCCATTTTATATTTTGTCCGGCAGTACGGGCACCCGTTTTGAAGTTCTGCTATTGTTGAAACCGCACCGCAGTTGGGACAGCAGAATGTATCGTTATCGGGATGCGAACCTGTCAGAACATCAGTCATCGTTTCATAAAGAACGCTCTTTCGGTTATCTTTATATAATCTTTTTCCATCACGTTTTATACTTCTTTTAACACCGCACTGTTTAAAACAGACCACACTCTCGTAATGTGAATCTTTCCAGTTGCTCCCCGCTATGAAAGGTTTGTATTCCTTCTCTCTCGGATAGACTTCATATTCGATCTCAAGACCCTTTTCGACGATCCTGTCATGCTGAAGTTTCAGCATATAAGTAATATCATTATCGGCAAAGGAAATATCCTTTCCTTCGCCGATAGATGTACCTAAAGAATATATGAACTCATTCAGTTTTTTATCAAATGATTGTTTTACTTCCTTAATGTCAAAAAAATTGTAGCCCATCAGTCATTTACCTTATTATTTGCCTGCAAGACGTCCCAGTTTGTCACCGGTTTTCGCAAAGATCCATGCTTCATCGTATGTACAATCATGTTCTTTGGCATAAATATGTATCGCTCTGTCCAGATACGGGTATTTCCTCGGATCGACGAATCCCCTGTTACAGTCAAGCCAGGCTCTGTGGTAAAATGCCTTCAGCCTTGTATCATCGATTGTAAATAATGCATCAGCAAGTCCCATAACTTTTCTCCTTTTTTATATGATAACAATATTTACAATCATATTACAATTATTTTTTGTGACGTGCCTTATAATCTCTGCTTATACCCTCACAAGCTTCCTCAAAGCAGGCATCCATTTCCTTCTTGCTGCAGTTCTTTTTTCTGGTCGCAGAAACAATCTTGGAAACCTGACTGAAGTTGTTTATTGTTCCATAGCCGTCGCACTCATAATTAACAGCCCTGTTGGCTTTGATACCTACCTGGCTCGCAACTTCAACGGCATCAATATTGGCGCCGAGGAAAAGGAATTCCCAGCCGTATTTTTTCTCTTCTTTTTCAATCAGTTTTTTTACTTTGTCATAACTGTATTCGTGGCTGGAATTTTCCATGCCGTCGGTTGTGATAATGAATAATGTCCTCTCCGGCTTGTCTTCTTCCCTCGCATATTTGTGAACATTCGAAATATGATGTACCGCTCCGCCGACAGCATCCAAAAGTGCAGTGCATCCGCCCACGGAATACTGTCTGTCATTCATCGGTTCAACCTTTTCGATCGGAACGCGGTCGTAAATAACATCCGAGTCATCATTGAAAAGAACGACTGAAATATACGCTTCGCCTTCCTCTTTTTTCTGTTTTTGAAGCATCGAGTTGAAACCGCCGATGGTATCCGATTCAAGTCCGCTCATCGATCCGCTCTTGTCCAGAATAAATACTATCTCCGATAAACCTTTTCGCATATTTTTATCCTCCTTTTTTATGCTCTGTGTTTTCTTTGTGAGCACATTATACAAAAAAGAATTTAAAAACAGGTCGCACGACAGGCGACCTTTGAATTTTCACGAAAATTTTATTCATGCTCCTTAAAAAAACGGGATTTTCATTCCTTTAAAAATTTTTTCTCGCATATAATTTTGATCCTGATATTTTAAAAATATGCTATTTTTTGAGGACTCGATTTTTGATATAATATATATAGATTTTTTCGGGGAGGTTACAATATGTCAAATCTTGTGGTTATGTTCCCGGGGCTTGGTTACACAAACGACAAACCCCTTTTATATTACGGAAAAAAACTTGCAAATGCTGCCGGCTATGACGATTGTCATCCCGTTAAATTCGGTGTTGTGAATAAGACCGGACTTCAGGGCAATCCCGAAAAGATGATGGAAGTTTATAAAAGGCTCTATAAGACCGCGGTTAAAAGTCTTGCAGAGATCGAATGGACAAAATACGATAAGATCCTTTTCATTTCCAAAAGTATCGGAACGGTTGTCGCAGCATCATATGAAAATGAACTGACAGAATCATGGAAAAACGATCCCACGAAAAAAGAAATTCTTCCGCCCATAAAACAGATTCTTTTTACACCGCTTGAACAGACCTTTATGTTTCATCCTTCAAATGCGATCGGTTTTATCGGGACCAACGATCCGTGGTGCAATCCCAGGGAAGTGGTCAATCTCGCAAACAAACAGTACATCCCCATCAATGTTTACGAAAAAGCAAATCATTCTCTCGAAACCGGGGATGTAACAACCGATATTGAAAATCTTAAAAATGTCATGGATATATGTAAGAAATTCTTATTATAAAATGCTAGTTTTTTCATCATTTTGAAATGAGGATAAGATATGGACGCTACAGCAATCGTATGCAAACAATGCGGCGCATCGATACCCGTATTGGAAAATGTCGGCAAACTCGTCTGTCCGAGTTGCGGAACCGAATACATTCTCGATAACGAAAACGGCGAGAAGATACTGAAGGAATTTCATTTTGAAAATCCTTTTATCGGCGTTGACCGGATCATCGATCCCGACCTTGCCAATATTCAGGAAAGAATGGAAATGTATAAGGAGTATTCCAATATCTATAACGAACTCGTAAAAGATAAAGAAGAACATTCCTATAAGTACGGATATTGGACTCTTCGTCTGCGTGCATTTACAGAGGACTTCAGAAAGAATTTCGACCGTTACAAACCTTTTGAAGAAGTCAATGCCTGTGTCGAAGAACATTCAAGGCTTTCCGAATTCACCAATGCCGAAGAAGACTGCCTCGCAGGTTATTACGGAAGAAACCTTCCGATCCTTGAAGCCAGAGTTTCGGAATTAAAAGAAGAAAACGAAAGTGCGGAAAAAGAATTAAAGAAACTTAAGAGCGAAGAAGTCAAACTTCAGGACGAAAGCAGAAGGCTTTCAGGTCTTATCGCCACACCTGATAAAATAAAAGAAAATGCCAAAGCTGAAAATCCCGGTGTTTACCTTTGGTATAAACTCTGCATCATATTTACGATAGCATTTCCGATCGTCGGAATAATCTGTCTTATCACGATCATCCTTATACCGCTCGGTATTCTGCTGATACTACTGACCATCGCTTCGGGTATAGGCATCAAACTTCTGTCCAATGCCATAGTCGTCGTGGAAAAAGCTTACGAAACCAAGATTCAGGGACAGATCCTTCAGTTAAAGACAAGACAGAACGATCTTCTCAAGAATATAAACACTTGCAAAGATGTCTGCGTTAAAAGTTTCTTTGAGTACAAGCATACTGTTTCAATGACAAATATCATCCAGGCTGTCTTAAAGAAATTCTATTCCGAAGAAAGCGAGGCGTGATCATATGATAGGTGAAGTATTAAGAGCTCTGGATGTTGCCAATACGGTCATAGATGTTGCCCCCTCCGTGATAAGTGCGGGAGTGACTGCAGCATCGATCGGAATGAATCTTGCATCGGACCTGCTCGGCGATACCCATGTCAGAAAAGTTCTCGAAGTTGAAAAGGATGACATTTACCTTAAGGATGCCCTTCAGTATTATGACCTCCTCAACAACATAAACTCATCCGATTTCGCAGTCAAAAAAGAAAGACTTATGAAAGTTTAATCAGGTCGGGAAATCATCTGAAAAATGAACCGGGCAAGCCAAAAAAATCGGATGGCTTATCGAATAATTCACTTAAAAGAGCAATAATCTCAGTACTCATTGACTACAGGTATAAAATATGAATCGGCTGATATCCGGATCAACGGAATATCAGCCGATTTTTTGAATATTTGATATTTCTGATTAAATATTCCCTAGTTTTGTCGGTTTTGCCAGAAATGTTATATCAGAATTTAATTTTTATTTCTAAACCTTTTCGTGATCAAAAGCGATCACACGATATTCGATCTCTCTTTATTTCGATTGACATAATTTTTTTATTTTTGTTCACTCTTTAGGTACTTAAATATAACGTAATGTCAAAAATATTGCGGTTGGTTCTTCTTGGTTTTTTCAGTTTAGGACTTTGTTTTTTCTATTATTACGCGCTAAATTAATAAACAGTTCAAAACGCGTGTAAGATAAAGGTCCTGCAAGCCAGAATACTATGCACGAAAAGTTAGAATAGCCTCAAACGCGCGTAAGATAAAGGCCCCGAAGTCAGAAAACTACGCGCGAAAAGCTAGAATAACCTCAAACGCGCGTAAGATAAAGGTCCCGAAGTCAGAAAACTACGCGCGAAAAGTTAGAATAGCCTCAAACGCGCGTAAGATAAAGGCCCCGAAGTCAAAATACTACGCGCAAAAAGCTAGAATAGCCTCAAACGCGCGTAAAATAAAAAAACGCAGGCAAAATTACACTGCGCACGAACAGTTGCCGCAATCGGACAACAGTCTGACAGTGGCCATGCGTGATTGAAGTTTATGGCACATGACCAAGCCCGAGACAAATCTAATGTTTGAACGATAGGGAACTTTTTACATGTTTGAACGATATGGAACTCTTTTCATGTTTGAACGATAGGGTTTGAACTATAGGGTTGGCAAAAAGTTTGATTAACTTTTAATCTCAGGTCTCTTCATCGAAGATCGTGTAGTCTCTGTCGAAAAGAATTTCCAAAATCTGTTTTTTAAGAATGTCGCCATCGACTTTTTCGAGAACATATTCCTCGACAAATTTGCGACTCTTACCAGCATATTTATGAAGATGATTCATCTCCTGAATCTGAGCTATCTCTCTTCTCCATAACAATCCAAGCTGAGTCTTCAGTCTGGCTTTTGTGATCTTCGGTTCTCTTATCTCATAAAAATCCAGTCTGTCTTTGAACTCTTCCACGGAAATGATCCCCCAGTTATCGGGGACATGTTCGGCAGCATGCGAAGCATGGGTGGAGCCTACTACCAGAATATTGTAATCAAAGAATCTGTTGTAGTTTTTAACCTGTTTCGTCAGCCTTGCGTATGTATCTGCATCGCTTTTGATCTCGATACCATAGATGGCCTCTCCCGTGACCATGACTATGTCGGCACGGGATTTTCCGATGGTCAGTTCGTCGAAAAACCTGATCTTTTTGTATTTTTCTTCAAGATAAAAACATAAGCCGTCCCTAATATCCGAATCGTGAAGCATAATTTATCCTCTTTTAAAATATTACCTGTGATCAGTAAATCATTTTTTCGCTGCCCTTACAAGAAGGAAATCCGGTTTATGGAACAGATCGTAATACTCGGGATATTTTTCAAGCAGGGCATCATCAGGCAGGGGTTCCGTCATTTTTTCAATGGTAAATCCTGCGTCAGCCAGACTGTTTACGACGGTTGAAAACATACGATGATATGTTTTAACGCCTTTTACGAACCATTCACTCTCTCTTTCGCCCTCAACTCCGTAGTCTGCGATGTTGGCATAGAGTTTTCTTCCGTTCTCATCCCAGGTCCAGCGGGGAAAATCGCAGTTGCCGTATGCCGTGGTCAGCGGACTTTCCTGCGAAAAAACGAACAGCCCGCCCGGTTTCATCTTATTATATACGCTTTTTACAAGGCCGTCGAAATCCTCAACATAGTGAAATGCCAGAGAGCTGACGACAAGATCAAAGGTTCCGTCTATCTCATCTATCTTTTCCATCGGCATGTTTATATAGGTAATTGCGGGATTACTGTTTTCTTTTGCCGCTATTTCAAGCATTTTTTCCGATATATCCACTCCGACCACCTTAGCAGCACCTTTTTCGACAAAGGCAACGCAGTGTTCACCGAATCCGCAGCCGAGATCCAGGATCTCTTTGCCGGTAAGGTCGGGAAGCAGTGAAAGAAAAGCCGGTATTTCAAACAGATTGTTGGCATTAACTTCCTTATCCCTGAGCTTTCTGTAGCCGTCAAAAAACATCTCGTTGTCAAAAATATTCTGTTGTGCCATCTCGTAACCCCTCCTTTTTATCAATCAAAAACACATGATCTCATTTTCCGTTTTTCATATATCATTGCCCGATCATGAATTTGCCGGTTTTTGAGATCAAAAAACGCACTTTACCATTGTATCAATCCTTCATTCATCTTTCCAGCATTTATTATTACATTTCATCCTTCGTTCATGAAATTCCGTATGATTTTAAACTTAATCCGCTTTTCAGAACATGCTCTTCTCCGGTTTGGAAATATCATTATTTAACCTCTCGTGTTTTTGTCTTAAAAAAAATCTTAAAAAAATTTTCACTTAAAAAATTTTCAAAAATTTTCATAAAAGAATTTTTTAATTTTTCCCATAAAATTATTTTCCGGTTTCGTATATGGAATATAACAAAGGACAAAAGTGCACTTTAATATACAATAAAACACATTGTAAAACGGAGGATTACTTATGAGAAGAAAAACTGTTTACAGGAGCATAGTAGCTTCAATGACGCTCTTATCGCTCACAGCGTGCGGAAAAGCAAATACAAGTACAACAATATCCACGGCAGACGCTGCACCCGCAGTGCAGACGCAGGTTGATTCATCCGATAATTATGACGGAGCCGTTTATGAAGCGCCGATCGCCATCGATTCATATCTCGGAACCAATTCATTTAAAAATACCCTGCAATCAGACAGGGGCGAAGGATTCTTTTTCGATTACGAAGCCGAGGATTACATTCAGATGAACACGGAAGAATATTCCGATATACGTGAGAACGTATTCAGAGATGTTTCAACATCCCCTCTTTCCTCCTTTTCGGCAGATGTCGACTCGGCATCCTACTCAAATTTAAGAAGAATGATCAACATGGGATATTCTCTTGATCAGATACCCGAAGGCGCGGTCCGTGCAGAAGAAATGATCAATTATTTCCATTATGATTACAAAGGTCCCGAAGGAAGTGATCCTTTCGGCATCAATGCAGAGATCTCCACCTGCCCCTGGAACAGTGCCCACAAGCTTTTGCATCTCGGACTTCAGACTGAAGATATCGACTTTTCCGAAACACCCGATTCAAATATAGTTTTGCTCGTGGATGTTTCCGGTTCGATGTCCGATGACAATAAACTTCCTCTCGTAAAAGAATCATTTTCGCTCCTTATCGACAATCTTTCAGCAAAAGATAAAGTATCGATCGTAACCTACGCAAGCGGAGTGAATGTTGTCCTTGAAGGCGTCA
This sequence comes from Lachnospiraceae bacterium, assembly GCA_024698715.1. Lineage (GTDB taxonomy): Bacteria > Bacillota > Clostridia > Lachnospirales > Lachnospiraceae > UBA3766. The sequence continues at coordinate 28,141 of JAILRA010000044.1, read as the reverse complement.
GCGGAAATGATAAGAGACAGATCCGTGAAGCGTTGAACAGATTAAGTGCAGGCGGTGCAACAAACGGAACAGGCGGAATTGACGAAGCTTACAGGATCGCCGAAGAAAACTTTATCAAAGGCGGAAACAACAGAGTCATCATCGCATCCGACGGAGATTTCAATGTAGGAAAATCCAGCGAAAGCGATCTTTCAAAACAGATCCGTGAAAAGGCTGAAAAAGGCATCTTCCTTTCGGTTTTGGGATTCGGTATGTACAATTATTCGGACACCAGAATGGAAACTCTCGCAGATGACGGTAACGGAAACTACGCATACATCGACACTTTACATGAAGCAAAGAAAGTTCTTGTTTCCGAACTCAGTGCAAATATGCTCACAATAGCAAAAGATGTCAAACTGCAGATCGAATTTAACCCCAAATATGTTTCCGAATACAGACTTATCGGATACGAAAACAGGGCATTGAATAACGAAGATTTCAACGATGACAAGAAGGATGCCGGTGAAATAGGTGCAGGTCACAGTGTAACGGTTCTTTATGAGATCGTTCCCACAACGGAAGATAATGCAGACAATGCGACAGAACTTAAATATCAGGAAAGTACCCTTACAAAAGAAGCTCTTGAATCTAATGACTGGCTTACGCTTTCGATCCGCTACAAAAGACCTGACAGCGACAAATCCGATCTTCTCGAATATGAGATCGGCGCAAACTACTACACTGACAAGCCTTCAAATGATTACATCTTCTCAGCGGCAGTTGCAGAATATGCAATGCTCTTAAGAAACAGCGAATTTATCGCTGACGGAAGTTTTGCTCACGTAGTCGAAGAACTCAACACCATTCCCCTTAATGATGAGTATCGTCGGGAATTCGCAACTCTCGTCGACAAATTTAATAACTAACCTTTCTTCGACAGTGATATATAGATCAGGTGAATTTATCACCCTTCAAAAGGCCTGAAACTACTCCTCGAACGGGCCTGAAAAAGAGATGTCAAAACGGCATCTCTTTTTTTGTTTAAAAATTTTTTATTTTGTCTGTAACAAATTTCTTTTCGAAATGTTTTATAAGCAGAACGGATTTAACGGGAATCAAAAGAAAGGAATGATAAATTATGAAAAAAACATCGGTCATAACCAAAACACTTATATCTTTTCTGTCTCTGTCGACTGTAGCTTATTCAGTCTGTGCGATCACTATCGATCCGAAACCGCATTACTATTCAATGACCATGGGCGCAACCGCCGTCTCTTCAAGTGCCGTTTGCGCCTCAAGTGCATCGGCACACGCTTCTACGGCTTCGTACGCTTCCGCACCCACTTATTACAATTCAGGTCATACTGTTCCAAAATACGCAGATATGGAATTCAATACCGAGGAATACGCGGCTTTGGGCGAAAATATATTTAAGGATGTTTCCATTTCTCCTCTTTCAACTTTTTCCGCAGATGTGGATACCGCCTCATATGCCAATGTAAGAAGATTCATCACTTCCGGAAGCAATCCGGAAAACATTCCGAGCGGTGCGATCCGTGCCGAAGAAATGATCAATTATTTTTCGTATGATTACAAAGGACCGGAAGGCGACGAACCGTTTGGTGTCAATGCTGAAATATCCGAATGTCCCTGGAATGACAAGCACGAGCTCCTTCGTCTCGGACTTCAGACGGAAGCGATGGATTTTTCGGAATCTCCGGATTCAAATATTGTACTGTTGATCGATGTTTCCGGATCCATGGACCAGCCGAACAAACTGCCTCTGTTAAAGGATTCATTTAATCTGATGCTCGATAATCTCGGTCCGAAAGACAGGATATCCATAGTCACATACGCAAACGGAGTGCAAACGGTTCTTAACAGCGCAAACGGTGCCAATAAGAAAAAGATTTCCAATGCCATAAACAATCTTGGTGCGGGTGGCGGGACTTACGGAGAAGGCGGTATATTAATGGCATACCAGCTTGCAGAAAAGAATTTCATAGAAGACGGAAACAACAGGATCATCATAGCTTCCGACGGAGATTTCAATATAGGTATATCAAACGAAAGCGATCTTTCGGATCTTATAAGGGAAAAGGCAGAAAGCGGCATTTTCCTTTCGGTCCTGGGTTTCGGTATGGGTAATTATTCGGATGTCACAATGGAAACACTCGCCGATGACGGAAACGGCAACTACGCTTATATCGATACGCTTTCTGAAGCCAAAAAAGTACTCGTGGAAGAATTCTGCGCAAATATGGTAACCGTTGCCAAAGATGTTAAATTCCAGGTGGAATTCAATCCCTGTTATGTGTCCGAGTATCGTCTGATAGGATATGAAAACAGAGCCCTCAATGACGAAGATTTTGAAAACGACAAAAAGGATGCCGGAGAAGTCGGTGCGGGGCACAGCGTAACAGTGCTTTACGAGATCGTCCCCGCAACGGAAGAAAATGAAAGTTCCAAATTGTTGAAATACCAGAAAAGCACTCTTACAAAAGAAGCCCTGAATTCCAACGAATGGCTTACTCTTTCGATCCGATACAAAGAGCCGGACGAAGATAAATCCAAACTTGTAGAATACAATATCGGTTCCAAAAACTACACCAAAAAACCTTCCGAAGACTTCCTTTTCTGTGCATCCGTTGCCGAATATGCACTGATCTTAAGAAAGAGTTTATATGTTGGAACAGGCAGTTTCGATCATATCGCAAAAACCCTTAATAAACTTAACCTGAATGACGAATATAAGATGGAATTCGCTGAACTGGTGGAAAGAAGTCAGGACTGGTAATATCCGCTTTTATAACAGAATTGCTTATTAGTATCTATGCATGAAAACAGGGCTATGCGCAGGTTGTATAAATCTGATGCATCAGCCCTGTTTGTATGTTGTTATTTTATTTTTTTACCAGTCGCTTCCCCAGTCGCTGCTTCCGGAATCCCATGAATCGCTTGAACTCCACGAGTAATCATCATCGTCATCGTCATCATAACTGCTGCTTGCCTCGCGCTCCAATCTTTCCTGTTCTTCCTTATAATCGCGATATTCTTCGGTATCCTCAAAATCGGTAATCTGTGTTTCGCTGTCCCATGCAGGCGTATACCAGAAATCCTGCGCTACGGACTGGTGTCTTAAATCCGAAGGAACATCGTAAAATACTACTTCACTCCAGTCATCATTGCCGTCATCGTATTTATACCAGCCGTCATCCTGACCTTCTTTCAAATGATAAAAGATATCGTTATCGTATGCATAATATCCGGTGTCTACTCTGAAACCGTTGTTGAAATCATCATATAACTGACTGTTTTTAAAATCCGATCCCCCGTATTCGGGTTTATAATCGTATGACAGAAGATACTTCTTGGCTTTAAGTTTTGTTTCGTATTTTTCTTTCGGAATCGCTTCCGTTTTTACCCAGTCATTAAGTTCTTTATCATATTCTGCCCAGGCAAGATAATATGTCGAGTAATGATAGAACAGTCTTCCGGAAAGATCCGGATCTTCATTAAACATATAATATCCGCTTTCCGCAGGATCTTCGAATATGCATAAAACAATACCGAAAGTAAACGGCAAAACCACACAAAGAATAGTGGTGATTCCCAGAATAATAAAAGATTTAAACCCTTCTTTTATCGCTTTATTGGGATCCGTTTCTTTTTTCAGATTATGGGATTTCTGTTCGAGTATTTCCTGTTTTAATCTGGTGAATAGTTCATTGACAGCATAAGCTTCATCGGTTCCTTCGTATCGTACCGCACGTGAACCGTCGGCCTTGTTCTTATATACCACGTAATTACCGCTTGTTTCATCCTTGTAGATTCCGAATGCTTTCGGTTCGCGGTAATCCTTTCCGATGAAAAATCTCGTTGTTTCCTCGGGAGGAAGCCCTTTAGATGCATACCATTCTTTTAACTCTTCGATGGTTATGGGCTGATCCGGAGTGCTTCTTCTGACATTTGCATTCGGTGCACCGCAGCTCGGACATTTTTCCAGAGTATCATCGAACATCGAATCGCAGTATTCACATTTTATCTTCATATTAGTTTCTCCGTGTTTTCAGGTTCCGTTCTTCGCCTTTTCCGTCAAATGACAGCATTTCAGATTAACGGATCTCATTTTCCGACTCTTTAATTTCACAGTGTGCCGAAAGATCCCGTCAGATGATCTCTATCTGACACATTTTCATTGTTTCGAGTGCCGCCGAATGGCTTTCGGGAGTTACTCCGGCACAGCATTTCGGATCTACCGAAATCTTTATCTCGGGAAACATTGCTTTTAAAATGAGAGCATTGGAAACCACACAGATATCCGTGCAGAGGCCGATGATCTCAATCTCTTCAAACTTATGATCCATCCAGCCCATATAACCGAATGAAGGCTTGTCGATAATTTCGGCTCCTTCAAAGAAAAGACCGTCCTTTATCTCCCATCCCTTTGTATTCTCTATGCAGTGAACCACGGGAAGATATTTGCCCTCGTTCGTCTCAAGATAATTATCATGATGTGTATCTCTCGTGAAGATAACCTCATCTCCGTTTTTTCTGTATTCTTCTATCTTCGCTTTTACATCGGAAACTATCGAGACCGCTTCTTTGGTGCCGAGACTTCCATCAATAAAATCGTTTTGCATGTCTACAACGATCAGTGTCTTCATAAAAATCCTCCCCTTTTTGATACATTCTTATGATTGTCCGTAAGCTCATATTTACTTCAGTATAGGATGCCGATTATCCTTTTTATCCTCTCGTCCTTTTTGTGCCAGACGGTAGTTACCGGCCACGGAAGTCCGAGAATATAATCCCTGTCTTTGGGATCAAGTTTATTTAGTTTTTCAATAAAACCTTTCCTGTCTTTATACAGTTCTTTTCCGAAATCACAAGCTATGTATTCGCCGGAATAGTGAAGAGTCTTTTTCACCTGCCTGAACTCGATCCTGCCGTATTCTCCCTGAACTTTTTCATAGTCGACTATTTCCCTGTCAGAATTTTCGGATACTTCCGAAAGAGAAATGATCCCCTTATCCAGATAATGTGCCCAGACAAGGTTTCCGACAGTTTCTTTGGGTATCGGAAAATCAAGTTTTGACCGGATCTCTTCCACCGTATATCCTTTGTCGGCAAAAGAACGTATCGCATCTCCGGCCGCAAATTCAACGGTAAATCCTCTTAATACTTTCTGAAAATATTTTTCTTCCATGTATCATTCCTTTTTGAAAGAAAATGATCTTTAAACTATCTTTCTTCTCTGAAGAACGAAAGACCGAGACTTGCGGGCGGCTGATTCTCACGCTTGTTTCTCATGCTCGTAAGTACGAGAACGAAAAGAGTTACGACGTAAGGGATCATCTTGTAGAGTTCCTTGAATTCCATGTAATCCATTCCGGTCGGAATATAAAGATACACGATATAAAGGCCGCCGAAAAGGATCGATGCGAATATACCTATCAACGGGTTCCATATCGAGAAGATAACAAGTGCGATAGCAAGCCATCCTCTGTCGCCGAACGCATCGTTTGACCATACTCCCGAAGCATAATCCATTACGTAATATAAACCGCCGAGACCTGCGATCATGCAGCCTAAGCATGTGGCCATATATTTGTATACATTAACATTGATACCTGCGGCATCGGCCGTATTGGGGCTTTCACCGACAGCTCTCAGATGCAGGCCGACTCTTGTTTTATAAATGATCACTGTTGCTGCGATCGCAACAATGAATGCGGTATAAGCAAGGAATCCGTAGCTTAAGAAGAGTTTTCCGAACCAGCCGAGTTTTGAGGCAAAAGGAAGCGATGCCGAAAAATACTCACTGGTCTTTGAAAGCGCGATCGAAGGAACATCCGCACCGGAAAGTTTTATGAGCGATCCTCCGAAGAAGTTTCCGATACCCACACCGAATGTGGTCATCGCAAGACCTGTAACGTTCTGATTGGCTCTTAAGGTAACCGTAAGTATGCAGTATATAAGACCCATGATAAGAGAACCCAAAAGGGAACATGCAAGCGGTATCATGATCGCAGGAAATGCGCTCATATTTCCCGCACTCTGCTGTTCGTATACAAAAGCGCCTATTACGCCGCTTATGCCGCCGACATACATAACTCCCGGTATTCCGAGGTTAAGATTGCCCGATTTTTCGGTCAGTATCTCGCCCGTACATCCGAACAGGAGCGGTACGCTTTGTCCAATTGCTCTCGGTATAAAAGCTACTATATCAAACATCTGATTTTTCTCCCCGTTTATTTTTCTGAAGTCGTTTCCTTTTTCTTTCTGAATACGATCCTGTACGAAATAAAGAATTCGCATCCGATTATGAAGAATAAGATTATACCGGTAAGTATATCCGCGAATGACTGGTTAAGGCCGAAATTCGTTGATATTTCACCGGCTCCCCTCTCAAGAAAGATGATCAGGAAACTCGTAAAGATCATTGTGATCGGATTGAATTTCGCAAGCCACGAAACCATTACCGCCGTAAAGCCCTGTCCCGAGTTGATCGTGGTGGTTATGGTATGATTGATACCGCCTACAAGCAGGAAACCGGCAAGTCCGCAGAGAGCACCCGAAAGGATCATTGTACGGATGATTATCTTACCTGTCTTCATGCCTACGTATTTTGCGGTCTTTTCACTTTCGCCGACAACGGCTATCTCATATCCGTGCTTGCTGTATTTAAGATAAACATACATTGCCGCCGTTACAGCAAGCGCTATAACAATGGGCAAAAGGTATTTCGAACCGAAAAGCTGCGGCAGCCATCCCGCATTGGTGGCCTGGTTGATAATGCCGACCGTAAAAGAACCCTTGGGAACTTCCCATACAACGGTAAAAAATGCCACTATCTGCGTCGCTATATAGTTCATCATCAATGTTGAAAGTGTTTCATTGGTGTTCCATTTTGCTTTGAACAAAGCGGGTATAAGACCCCATATCGCACCTGCACCAAGAGCTGCCACCGTCATGACAAGTATCAAGAGAACGTTGGGTATCTTGTCACCGAGCAGTATCATACATGCCGCGGTAGCAAGTGCTCCGACCAGGACCTGACCTTCGCCGCCGATATTCCAGAATCGCATCTTAAAAGCGGGCGTAAGCGCAAGCGATATGATAAGAAGGATCGACATGTTCTGGAATGTGATCCAGACTTTTCTTCCAGATCCGAACGCACCCTGAACGAATGACGCGTATACACTGAAAGGATTAAGACCTGTAGTTATGGTCGTAATGATACCGCATACGATCAGGGCCGCTACTATTGCAGCCGCTCTTATGCCCCAGGTTTTATACCATGGCATTACATCTCTTTTTGTTATATGGAACAAAGGTTCCGATTTACTTTTTTTCATGCTTTTCTCCGAAAAAACATTTTTTATATATTTGCCGTTTTTTTGATCAGATATTTTACTTGCTGATCTGAGTCATCATAAGTCCGACTTCGTTTTTGTCGGTCTTTTCCGCTTCAACTATACCGCTTACTTCGCCGCCGCAAAGAACCAGTATCTTGTCGGAAAGCTCGAGAAGGACATCCAGATCCTCACCGACAAAAATGACCGCTACGCCCTTTTCCTTCTGTTTGTTGATAAGGTCGTAGATCGTATATGATGAATTGATATCAAGTCCCCTGACTGCGTAAGCTGTAAGAAGAACCGTGGGTGCATGTGCGATCTCTCTTCCCACAAGGATCTTCTGAACGTTTCCGCCGGAAAGTCTTCTTACCGGAGTTTCTATTGAAGGGGTAACGACTTCGAGATCGTCCACGACATTTTCCGCAAGATCATGAGGTGTCTTTCTGTCGGTAAACACACTCTTTCCGTTTCTGAACGAACGGAGCATCATATTGTCGGAAAGGTCCATATTACCGACAAGTCCCATACCGAGACGGTCTTCGGGAACGAAGGAAAGTGCTACTCCGAGTTCCTCTATCCTTCTGGGATCGTTACCCAAAAGTTCTTCGGTAGTTCCGTCATCTTTGATATATTTTATGCTTCCGCTCTCGGCGGGCTGAAGACCTGCAATGGCTTCAAGAAGTTCCTTCTGTCCGCAGCCTGAAATACCCGCAATTCCGAGTATCTCACCGCTGTTTGCGGTAAACGAAACATTCTTTAATTTTTCGATTCCGTCTATATTTCTTACCGAAAGATTCGATATCTCTATTCTGGGTTTGGGATTGACCGGTTTCGGTCTTCTGATATTGAGAGCTACGGTCCTTCCCACCATCATATTGGTCATTTCTGCAGCATTGGTGTCTTTTGTCATCATGCTTCCGACATATTCGCCTTTTCTTAATACCGCAACCCTGTCGGAAATAGCTTCAACTTCGTGCATCTTATGAGTGATGATGACCAGGGCTTTTCCGTCGGCCTTCATATTTCGCATAACGTTGAAAAGCTTCTCTGATTCCTGAGGGGTAAGAACAGCTGTAGGCTCGTCAAGTATCAGGATATTGGCCCCGCGGTAAAGTACTTTGACTATTTCCACGGTCTGCTTCTGTGATACGGACATATCGTAAATTTTCTGGTCGGGATCGATATCGAATCCGTATTTGTCGCAGATCTCTTTTATCTTTTCCTTAGCTTCCTTTTTGTTCAGTCTGCCTTCGAGGCCGAGTATAATGTTTTCCGTTGCGGTAAGAACATCGACAAGCTTGAAATGCTGATGCACCATGCCTATCCCGAGTTCGAAAGCGATCTTAGGGGACGAAATGACTACTTCTTTTCCGTCAATAAAAATCTGCCCTTCATCGGGAAAATATATGCCGGAAAGCATATTCATGAGCGTGGTCTTTCCGCTTCCGTTCTCTCCGAGAAGAGCAAGTATCTCACCTTTTTTGATTTCAAGGGAAACATTGTAATTGGCCCTGACGCGGCCGAAAGTTTTCGTTATGTTTTTTAATTCAACAGCTGTTTCAGACACCTTGGTTCCTCATTTCTGTCTAAAAATACGTATTTGTTTTGCCGCATTTTAAGCATTTAATCGCTTTTTGCGGCTGAGTGAAATAAAAAAGAAAGGCGGCAGGACACCGCCTTTCTAAAGTTTATCACATTTTAGTATGATTCATCAAGAAGTGTAATACCATCGATTCTTAAATCGAAGTAAGGAGCAGATCTGAATCCTTCAGCAGATTCATTGAAAGCACTGTTTGTGATCACTTCATGATCGCCCTGATATTCAGCATCGGTATCAACGTCAGCCATGTAAGATGTAACTGTCTCGCCGTTTACGGTAAATGTTGTTGTATCGAATACCTTACGTGTACCTGCAAGAAGTTCAGCTTTAACTTCATCCATTCTTGCCTGTGTTCCTTCTGCGGGAGCAATTTTACCAAGCTCTGTAAGAACTACGGAACCTGTCTGGATCGTACCTGAATAATCTGTAGGGATCTTCTCGCCGTTCTGAGCTGCCTTGATGATAAGTTCAAAATAAGGAACCCAGTTGATACGTGAAGAAACGATGAATGTGTTGGGAGCTACGCTCTCTGTGCTTCCGTTGTATGAAACATCGGGAACGCCAGCATTTTCACAAGCTGTGGGAGCACCCATTGAATCGGCATGCTGTGAGATAAGTACGCAGCCGTTGTTGATGAGTTTCATAGCGCCTTCTTTTTCAGCTGTCTCATCATACCATGAACCTGTGAAGGTAACTTCCATGGTAGCTGAAGGACATTCGGAACGAGCGCCTAAGAAGAATGATGTGTAACCGGAAATAACTTCTGCATATGTATATGCACCGATGTAACCGATCTTAGCCTGATCTTCTGTGATCTCGCCGTTTGCGATCATCTCGTTGAGTTTCATACCTGCTGCGATACCTGCAAGGTAACGTCCTTCGTAGATCGATGCAAATGCATTGTGATAGTTGGGAAGGTTTTCCGTATGAGCCTTTGTACCTGTAGCGTGGCAGAACTCTACGTTCTTATATTCTTTAGCTGCTTCGATAAGGTAGTCTTCGTGGCCGAAACTGTCGGCGAATACTACATTGCATCCTGCATCTGCAAGTTCGCAGGCTGCTTCGTAACATTCCTGACCTTCGGGAATGTTGGTCTTTAATACATATTCAACGCCAAGCTTCTCACAAGCTTCCTTGGCAGCATTGATAAAGTTTAAATCGTAAGTTGAGTTCTCATCATGTAAAAAGATGAAGCCGATTTTTACTTTTCCGTTCGAGTTTGATCCGGTATTACCACCTGTTGTACATGCAACCATACCGAATACCATGAGACAAGCAAGAACGATACTTAAAATTTTTTTCATGTCTTTCCTCCTAAAATATACGTCATCAGTTACTGACACAACGAAGTATATACCTTATTTAAAATCAGTGTCAATTCTATTTGGGCATTTTGTTAATTTTTATACAAAGTGGATATTTTCCGTTGTTTTTTGAATTTTTTTTGAACAATTTTTTGTTTTAAAGAAAGGAATATATTATAATATATAGAACAAATCATAAAGAAAGGATGGCGATCGTTCGCCGATAAGGTTATGAAGCTTCTTGAAGAAAGAATCTTGAAAGACGGAGTAGTTAAAGAAGGTAATGTTTTGAAAGTTGACAGTTTTCTCAACCATCAGATGGATGTGAATCTTTTTCACGAAATGGGACTGGAATGGAAAAGACTTTTCGCAGACAAGCCGATAAATAAAATACTTACGATAGAAGCCTCGGGAATCGGTATAGCATGCGTGGCGGCAGAATGTTTCAACGTTCCCGTTGTGTTCGCCAAGAAAGCACAGAGCATAAATCTCGACGGTGAAATGTACACTTCCAAAGTCGAGTCTTTTACCAAAAAGAAAGTCTACGATATCATCGTATCCAAAAAATTCCTCTCGGCCGATGATCATATTCTGATAATAGATGATTTCCTCGCAAACGGATGTGCGGTCAACGGTCTGATCGACCTTATCAATGCCGCGGGAGCTACGGTCGAAGGTGTCGGCATAGCAATCGAAAAAGGCTTCCAGCCCGGCGGTCAGATAATCCGCGACAAGGGAATACAGCTTGAAAGTCTTGCTATCGTCGAATCGATGGATGCATCAAACGGAAGCATCGTATTCAGACACTGAAAACAGGATCCGGCGTTTTAAATATATGACAACTGAGCAGGGACGATGAGATCGCAACCCGTGCATAAAAAAAGAACATTTCCGCTCTTTCTCTGATAAAGTAATGAGACGGAAATGTTCTTATTTTTTTATTATTCAGCTTTTTCTTCGGGAAGTTCCGATGTACAGTGAGGACATCTTGTAGCTTCAATGCTGATCTCGCTCTTACAGAAAGGACAAACCTTTGTGGTGGGAGCTGCTTCTTCCTCTTCTTCTTTCTTCTTAAGAAGCTTCTTGCTTGCTTCCTCTGCTGCCTTTGTAGCTGTGTTGATCGCCTTGAGCATGATGAACAGGATTACTGCCAAAATAAGGAAGTTAATTATCGCTGTGATAAATGCACCGTAGTCAAGTGACAAAGCCAGAGCCGCTTCCGAATCCAGACCGGTATAATCAACCCAGGGAAGTCTGATGACACCTGCAACCTCCGCTCCTCCGATACTGTTGATCAATGGATTGATAAAGCTTGTGGTAAGAGCTGTTACTATTGAGGAGAATGCACCACCGATGATAACACCGATAGCCATATCCATAACATTTCCCTTTAACGCAAATTCCTTGAATTCTTTGAGTAATTTCATCCTCTCATTCCTCCTTAAAAAATTTTACTTTCCGATGTTTATGCCGAAGTTGTTCAGGAAATTGTTCATTCCGTCTCCTATACGCTTCATGAAATTGGTTGCATCTTCTATCTTGTCAAGCGTATTGTTAAGCTTGTCGACATCTATTCCGTTCAAAACTTTGCTGAAGCCGTCGAAATCGAGTTTTCCGATCGCATCAAGAGTATCGTTTATCTTGAATACGTCTATGGCGCTGTTAAGCGTGTTAATGGTCTTGTTAAGTTCTTCAACATCGAGTTCGTTCAATACTGCCACGGCGGGCTCAACCACTTTGCTGAAATTCCTTATCTGTATGCCCAGATATACGGTTCCGATGAGATTTCCCAAAAGAATGAAAAATACCAGGATCAGTATCACTCTGTTTATTATCTGTCCTATATACATACTTTTGATTCTTTTTGAATTGTCATCCATTTGTTCTGCCTCCCGTTTCATCAGTTTTAACATAAACATTATATCATTTTTTAAGAAATGTGAACTTAATTTTTTTAATCACATGATCATATTATATCTGCTTACAATTCCGGCTTTCTGCTCTCGTGACAGGTGAAATAAAGTATCTGATAATCAGCCGCGATCTTTTTGAGAATATTGGATGCTCCCGAAAGATTTGAAGAATCATAATTCACAAACGGATCGTCCAGTATTATGAAAGGTTTTTCCCTGTCATACATCGCATCGATAAGACCCATGCGAAGACAAAAATCCGTAACTTCCTTAAGTCCCAGACTCAGATCGCTTATCCTTCTTTGCATGCCCTCTTCGGTCTTGGTCAGATTGAGATTCGTATCTATGTTAAATGTCTCGGAATCCTCTTCACCGAAAAACGAGCAGTATTTTTTGAAGCCTTCCATCGTAGGTCCGGTGTATTTGAGCGCCAGTTCGTTTTTGGCCTTACCAAGATACTCAAATGCTTTCTTCATGAGCCTGTAATCGTTTTCGTGTTTTTTGAGTGTTTCCTTTTCCTCTTCAAGCTGAGCAGCGAGATTTTCAAGATTTTCCCTTTCTTCCTGTCTTTCTTCAAGGCGTCTTCTGAAACCGTTCAGCATTTCAGTTTCCTTTTCGATCTCTTCGGAAAGTTCCTCGGCTTCATCCCTCAGATCATCCGCATCGGGCAGAGAATCTGGAAGGTTCATGCTCAGTTCCTTTATATCGTTTTCGGATTCGAACTGTTCGAGAATGACTTTCTTTTTCTCTGTCTCCTCGCTGAACTGGATATATTTTACCGAAAGTTCCTGGAATTCCTTAAGCTGCGTTTCTATTTCCTTTTTGGGGTCTATATTGCAGTTTTTAAAGAAAGTATCTACTTCAGCGACATTTTTCTCATATTCGGCCTTGGCTTTTTCGTAGTTTTCAATCTTTTTCTTTCCGATCGAATATTCTTTGACATCTTCCAGAATTTCCAATAAGGTTTCAACCACCTTTTCTTCTACAAAAGGTGCCTTGTATTTTTCAAGGAAATTGCGAACCTGACTATCTATGAGCATAACTTCGCTCTTACCGGATGAAATGGAATTCCTCATGATCGAATTTCTGTCCACTCTGTCCTTTGCGTCTTCAATGGAAATATCGACATCCTCGGAAAGCGTAAAACGTTTTTTAAACGGCAGTTTCATCGCAAAGATAAGTAAGATAAACACAACCGCGATCACAAACAGTATGACTTCGGGATAAAGAAAGAATCCGTTTCGGATCCCCATCATTCCCATTACCGTGAGCGCTGCTGCCCCGGCGAGCGAAAGAAATGCCAAAATTCCGAAGATCACAAGTTTTGTAATTCTTTTTCTTTCGTTTTTCCTGTAAGTTTCGAGACCTTTCTGATAATTTTCCGCAGTTATCTCTTTCTGTTCACGGATAAACCCTTCGGCTTCTTCCTTAAGTCTGTTTTCTTTGGCCTTTATATCCGTTTTTTTGTTTTGAGTTTCATTCCAGACGGAAATATATTTTTTTATCTCTTCCTCACTGCATACTCCGTTTTCGAACCTGCTCTCGATCTTTTCCCATTTTTCATCCTTTGGATAAAGATTTTCTTCCATCTCACCGACGATGTGCTTCATGTCCGATACCTTATCGCCTACTGCATTTATCTCGTTAAGAGTGGGAACATTGCCTCCGAATCTGTTCTTTATTTCCTCGCATTGTTTTCGGCTGTTTTCATAGTCGACTGAAAGTCTCGTATGCATGATCTGTTTGGCCTTTATCGCTTCTGCCTTCATCACACGGCTTTCTTCTTTTTTAAGTTCTTTAATCCTCTCTTTGTCAGAATTGATCCTTTCAAGCTGCGCCGAAATCTGTTCTTCTAGGATTTCGGTCGCCTTTTCGGTATTTTCAAGATTCCTCACAGCATTGCTCTTTTCGGCAATATCCAGATTGAGCATCTTGATCTTTCCCGGCTTTCTGTCGGGCGAATATTCATTCATTTTCTTTTCGAATCTTACGCATGCAGTCTCGTAATTGTTGATATCGTCGGTCGCATCGGTCAGATTGCCGAGTTTTGCCCTGATTGAATCGGTGACGTTTTCGTTCTTTTTGCCAAGATCCGAAGAAGCGATGTAGATCGTTCTGAAAAAAGAATCCTTGTCTATCCCGAATATCTTAAGTCCCAGCGATTCTTTGTCAAAATCATTGCAGATCTCGTTTCCGGGCAGACTTCTGACTTCAAAGGAATCATCGCCCGTATTTTTGCCGAAGATCCTCGAGACTTCGTATGTTTTGCCGTCAAACTCGAAAGTAATGCTTCCTCCGTATGATGATCTGTCCCAGGGGCGGAATTTTTCTCTTTCTTTATCCTTAAGACTTTTCTTATTCTCATCTTCAAAGCCGTAGAGCATGACTTTTACGAACGAAGCAAGAGTACTCTTTCCGAATCCGTTCTCTTCGCAAAATACGTTCAGTCCGTCTTTGAAATCATATTTGCAATCATGTATTTTTCCAAAACCGACTATATGGCATTTAATCAGTTTCATTGCAAAATCTCCTCTTTTTCGGTCAGCGCGTTAAGTCCCATACGCACTATCCTTCCCTTGTCTTCATCATCGATTTCATCTGACTCATGTACCAGTCGAATGAACCATCCCTTCAGGGACTCGTCATTGGCATATCTCATGTAATCCACTTTTATTTTGCTTTCGTTTTTAACACCGACAAAATAGAACTCGTTTTTGAAAGCATCGGAAATGATATCTTCGTTTATCTCCGCATTTTCATCGGTCTCACCGACAAGTTTGAATCTGACCGAATCCCTTTCGCTTAAACGATGATCCGAAAAGCTTTCTTTTATCTTTTCGATAACCTCACTGCTGCCGGTGCATTCCGAAATATCGATTTCAAGAACATGAAGTTTTCGATATGCAAAATCCATGAACTGCGGAATGATATCTCCGGTTTTTTCATTAACGTCAAGAAGAACAAATCCGTGATCTCCGCACTCATCGAATCCTCGTCCTTCAAGGCATCCGGGATAGCAGTATACTCCCCTTGAATCCAGTTCTTTTAATTTGAATTCGTGCACATGGCCGAGTGCGAGATAATCTATCCCTCTGTCACGAAGCGATGAGAGATTGACGATATCCGCCCTGTCCCTTCCCGAGTATTCGTTTTCCTGACCGTGAAGAGTCACAATATTGATATCGTTAAGATCGGCTTCGAAAACGGCTGTCAGTTCGTTCGCATTTTCGTTGAATTCCGCACCGTAAAGGACGATCTTTTTATCCTGCGTATCAGGGTTCATTACATATGACTGCCAGGAGTCCGTGAACGTAAAAAGATTCGCGGGAACCTCTCCCACACTCTTTATATATCCGATGAAGCTGTTTTTGTCATGATTTCCCTTAAGATAATAGAAATGTATCCCCGAATGCTTGTTTATCTGCATTAGAACAGCATTGGCAACTTTTTTCGAAACGCTGCCCGTATCAAAAAGGTCTCCGGCAATGATGATCGCCTTTACTCCAAGGTCTTCGGCAGTATCGCAGAGACGCGAAAAATTGAGAGTAAGTTCGTTTCTTCTCTCATTGGCTTTTTGGCTGTCCAAATGGGTTTTCATCGAGGAATCCAGATGTAGATCCGCAGTGTGAATAATCTTCATAATAATCTCCGTTTTTATCAAATATAGAATATAATAAAATAAGCCAAAACGCAACGTATGAAAGCGGCTCACGGTATATTTGAATTAACGAAGAGTTTGGCATATAATTGTTATATATTTAGGCAGGAGAAGGCTCCCGATGAACCGTATCAAAGAGTATTTCAGACAAAATAACATATCCCCGTTAAGACCTGTTCTGACGGCTTTTGTTTCGATACTCATTTCGCTTATGTGTGCAACGGGCTCATCAGTAAAACGCTTTAATTCTCTAGTCTTCGATTCCAAATTCCTTATTGAATTCATATGTCTTTTTATCCTGTGTTTTTCGGCAGTCAGCATATTTTTCGTTTTATTTGATTATGTGCACGAGATAACTTCTCAAAAAAAGATCAAACCGGCATTTGTGTTTCTGATCGCGTTATTCTCACTGGGCATCATTTATTTTATTCAGTTTCTCGGTCTTTATCCGGGGCTTTTCGTTTTTGATGCGCCCACCCAGTGCATAAGCTACTTCAATCACAATATGTCGGAGCATCATCCTCTTTTGCATACTCTGCTCCTCGGGATAATAATGGATATTTTCACGGATGATTTCACTTCGATCAATCATGCGACCGCCGTTTACACGATATTGCAGATAATACTTTGTTCACTCTCTTTTTCGTATCTTCTGACATATCTGTACGTAAGATCAAGATCCGTAGTTTTGTTTATCCTGAATCTTGTTTATTTTGGTTTTTGCCCGCCGGTTGTTCTGATCGTGATGTCCGCGACCAAAGATACTTTCTTTATGATATTTTTCATTGTATCCGTTGTTTCGCTTCTTTTCCTTTTTGACAGTGAAAACAAAAAAAATACAGTGATAAATACCGTTATCCTTTCTCTGTCCGTCACGTTGATGACACTTTTCAGAAACAACTGTATCTATGCACTGCCTTTTCTTTTATTACCCGCATTGATCATTTATTCCAAAAAGAGAAAAAACCTTCTGATCGTCGCAGGATGTTTTGTACTGCTTTTCATTTTATACAAAGCAGTATTCGTTCCGCTGGCAGTGTCCCATAAAACGGACTCGAGGGAAATGCTCTCCGTTCCCGTTCAGATAGCCGCAAGGATATACACGGATGATAATGCCGACATTTCCGCCGAAGACAGGATGATTGTCGAAGAGCTCATCGGCGAAGACGGACGAATTTACATTCCGACCATCGCCGATATCACAAAGTCGACCATAAATACCGAATATCTTAATACTCACAAAAAAGATGTAATTAGGATGTTCGCACACATAATCCGCGATAATCCGCATACCGCTCTTGACGCATTCTTATGCCTTAACTGCGGCTTCTGGTATCCGAATTACACACTTACTTTGATGCCGGACGGAGGAAAAGGATACTGGCCGGTAACATGCTATTATCCGGCTTCCATCAATCCGCAGATAAAATTAATATATGATTACTACGTGGATTTCGAATCAAAACTCGCATCGGGAAGTTCCGTGATCCTTTCGATCCTGTTTAATCCCGGACTTTATTTATTTTTCTATCTCGTTATGTTTTCATATACGATAGAAAAGAAGAAAAAAAGTTTTATTCCCGTTTACATTTTTACGGGAGTATATTTCCTGACTTTCCTTCTCGGTCCGGTAGCACTGGTCAGATACGTGATCTTCCTTTACGTTCTGTTCCCGGTCTATTTTGTTAATATGAGTGAGAAAGCAGACTCGGTATCGGATTCAACCTCTTCGGAAAAATAGTTTTTTTCTGAATAAGGATTTCGATATATATTGTTCAGGATTATTTTGCAGATAACATGGATTTTTCGGATAACCATCTTGATATTACCAGGGAGAACCAGAAATAAATGATATATAAGAAAACCGATGATTTTGACCTTAAAACAATAGCGGAAAGCGGACAGTGTTTCAGATTCAACCGGATTGATGATTCTCTATACAAAACCGTTGCATTTGATCGTGTGCTTCATATAAAAGAAGTGGATTCAAAAACTCTTGATCTGGACTGCAGCAAAAAGGATTTTGATAAAGTATGGCACAGATATTTTGACCTTGATACGGATTATTCTTCGATCAGAAGATCCGTAAAGAACAATGCCTTTTTATGCGAATGTGCCGAAAGATCTGAAGGCATGCGAATTCTCAATCAGGACAAATGGGAAATGACGATATCTTTTATCATTTCACAAAGAAAGAGCATACCTGCAATAAAAACTTCAATAGAAAGACTCTGCAGGCTTTGCGGCGACAGGATCGATGATGAGAATTATGCTTTCCCCACACCTTCGCAGATCCTTCTGACTTCTTCCGATAAGCTTTCGGAATGCGGTCTCGGTTACAGACTCTCTTATATTCAGTCCGCAGCCGACTTATTCTATTCGGAGCCGGACATTCTTTCCCGTCTTGAAAAACTCTCCGATGACGAACTGCTCGAAGAATTAAAAAAGATGCAGGGTGTCGGTGACAAAGTCGCCTCCTGCATCGCATTATTCGGTTTTCACCGTCTCAACTTTTTCCCGAAAGACGTATGGATAAATCGTGCACTTTCGGAGCATTTCAAAGATGGATTTGATTTCGATACTTACGCACCCTTCAACGGCGTTATTCAGCAGTATATCTTTTATGCTTTTCGAAACGCAAACCGTTAGTGATCATCTGCTGATATATTTTCAAAAAAACATCTTATAAGGTTTGAAAAGACCTCTGTCTTTTTTGTATTCGTATACAGCAACAAAATCCCCATTGGTATTATAAACTTTAAACATATCCCCGTCTTTTATTTCTTTCTCATCAAATCCCGTATCATACGTCACATTCAATCTTAAAAGAGGATTTCCGTTATCTATGATCTTCGCGGATTCGGGAACAACATAAAGCGAATTAAGATCCTTGAAAACTTCTTCGGTATGAAGGATGAAATCATCAATCTTTCCTTCTTTTGCCAGCGCTTCTATCTCGGACAGTTTCAAAGATTTTTCCGCCTCAAAAAATGACACAGCCGTTCTTTTCAGATGGTCCATACAGGCGCCGCAGCCGAGTTTGTTTCCTATGTCCCTGCAAAGGGATCTTATGTATGTTCCCTTCGAACACTTTACGGTAAAAGAAACATAGGGGATGTTTATTTCATCAATCTTAATATCATATATCTTTATGTCTCTCGCTTCGCGTTCGATCTCTATTCCCGCTCTCGCCAGTTCGTAAAGTTTCTTACCGTCTTTTTTTAATGCCGAGTACATCGGAGGAACCTGTTTTATGTTTCCTTTAAAAGAAAGAACCGCTTCTTTTATTTCTTCCTCACTGACATTAACATCCGCCGTTTCATTTACTTTACCCGTGGTGTCTTCGGTATCCGTCTGCGTTCCGAGAAGCATTCTGCACTCGTATTCCTTGTCCTTATATTCCAGAAAGGAACAGAGCTTTGTCGCATTTCCGAGGCATACCATCAGTACGCCTTCCGCAGCGGGATCAAGAGTGCCAGTGTGCCCGATCTTCTTTTGCTTTAAGATTCCTCTGAGAACCGCGACCGCATCAAGCGAAGTAAATCCCGGTTCTTTATATACGTTAATCAGTCCGTTATACATTACTGTCCTTCTTTATCAAGCAAAGGTTTCATGCTTCTTTCTAATACACCCGTAAGGTAAGCAATAGTCATTCCGTAATTAGTGATCGCAACATCATTGTTTTTGGCGATCTCTATTCTTGCTTTCATTTCCTTTTCGTTCAACATGCATCCGCCGCAGTGTATGATAACTTTATACTTGCTAAGGTCGTCGGGATATTCGGTTCCCTGAGTGAAATCAATGTTTACGCAAGCTTTTTTCGCAAGCATCGCAGGTATCTTTTCCGTTCCGATATCACCGCACTGTCTGTGATGTGTGCAGCCTTCCGCGATAAGAACGTTATCTCCGTCTTTAAGATTCTCAACTGCCCTGATTCCATCGAGCTGATAACCGAGTTCCCCCTTGTATCTGGAAAAGAGTATCGAGAATGACGTGAGCGGAATGTTCTCCGGTACGATAGCACTTACTTTTTTGAATGCCTGGCTGTCTGTTATTACTAGTTTTATATCCGAAGAATACTTATCGATCACACCCTGAAGTTCACTGTCACGACAGACTATGGGAACAGCGCCGTGATCAAGAAGATCCCTTATGGTCTGCTGCTGAGGTAATATCAGTCTTCCCTTTGGTGCCGCCTTATCGATAGGAACAACCAGTACGACAAGATCGTTTTCGGCTACAAGATCTCCGACAAGAACCTTTTCGTTACTGTCCTCATTTAAAAGTTTTGCTATGGTGTCTTTAAGTTCCTTAATGCCTTCGCCCGTAAGAGCACTTACTTTCATGACCGTGACTCCGTCCATGGAAGAAGGCACATCTTCTGACGATATGTCCGATTTATTGTACACTACGATTGCAGGTATCTTTCTTTCGTTTACCGAGAGAAGGATTTCCCTGTCCTGTTCGAGCATTCCTTTTTCGGAATCGATGACCATTATCGCAAGGTCCGTCTTTCTAAGCACCCCTTTGGCTTTTTCTATTCTTTTTTCACCGAGTTCTCCCACATCATCCAGGCCCGGAGTGTCGATCACAACAACGGGTCCCGCAGGTAAGAGTTCCATCGATTTATATACAGGGTCCGTAGTGGTTCCGAGTATATCGGACACTATTGCGAGATTCTGTCCCGTAACTGCGTTTAAAAGACTGCTCTTGCCCGCATTTCTGCAGCCGAAAAATGCTATGTGTTTTCTCTCCGAACTCGGAGTTTCATTCATGCTCATAATCTTTCCTTTCTTCAAGCAATGCATATGTATGTATATTACGTCCAGAACGGCTTCTGATCCTTGTGAGTATAGCCCTTCATATCTTTTCTGTACTCTTCAAGTTTTGAACCATACTGAGCCTTGACCTTGTCCTTGAGTTTGCCCTCTTTGCAATACTTCTCGAACAGTTCTTCAAACTCTTTGAGATTGGCCTGTGCGGCATCCTTATAGTTGTTGCTTTTATTCATCTCAAGACGTTTGATGATCTCGTCCATTTCTTTTTCGTAACCGCTTTTAAATAATCCCATATTTATTCTCCCGATCGGAAATACTTTTCTTTATTCCGCAAAATGATATCTGTTTTTGCCATGCTCTTTTGAATAATAAAGTGCTTTATCCGTCTTTTGGTAAAGGATCTCAAAATCCGACAGACTTCCGTCATTGATGCATATTCCGACGGATGAACCGACTATCGGAGGAAGCGATGACCTGACCATTTTATCGGACAGCTCGGATATGATCTTCGATGCGGTATCAGCTATCGAATTCCTGTCAATATTATCCCTTACATATACCGTAAACTCGTCTCCGCCGAGACGGCATATCACACAGTCGAATTTTTCGAAGCATTCGTGCAGATGCTCGCCGTATGCAATCAGAACCGCATCACCGGTACTGTGTCCGTAATGATCGTTCACTGCTTTGAAATTATCCAGGTCGGACATGAACAGCGTACCGCATTTCTTTTCCGCAATATCTTCCGCAACGGTTTTCTCGAGATAAGCTCTGTTGTAAAGTCCCGTAAGGCCGTCCGTTTCAGCTTTATTCTTTATCTCGTTGAAGACTTCCACCTGGTCCGTTATATCGGAAGCCCATATCATGTATCCCTGAACAACACCGTTTTCGTTAAGCGCTTCTTTTCTGAAGCCGTAAATGTGGCCGTCCTTTTCAAGCGTATTGTTCTTATCGTCCAGAATATCCTTAAGCACTCTGTATCTCTTAACATTTTTTCCTATCTGTACATAAGGGAAAAGTAATCCCGCATTGGTGTTAAGCATCATTACTTCACCTGTAATATCGATCACGACTACACTCTCCGACGTATGATTGAGCGCGCTGGCCGCAATGACTTTTGTATTATCGGTGAATCCGTATTTTAACGTACCGTACGAAACCACGCAGCATCCTGCGATAACACCGAATGCTATAAGGTCGTATTTCGAAAATCCTACCGCTTTCAAAGCTATGAAAAACCAAAGTGCAAATACCGCATAGTTTATGGTCATTCTTCTTTGATGTTCCATATAGGATATATCCTTTGAAAGAATGTAATTGGCCAGAAGGAATCCCGCAAATACAAGTACTATGCAGACATAGAAAAGTATATAAAGGATCCCGGGTTCGATTATTGCAACGGGAAAGGCAAGATCGCCTCCGACTTCGAAACTCCTGTAAAAGAGATTGTTGCTGTCCATGGTGTAAACGCCGAATATCGTAAGTGCACCGATACAGCCTTCAATGATATAAATGGTCACCGGAACTCTCATTCTGAGGAAATCAGCTACAAACCATGTGAAACAGATAATGAATCCACAGTCGGCTACATACTCTATCTTTACCACTTCTTTTATGGTCTCATAGGTCGGATTTATTATTTCTCCGTAATAACCCACCATAAATAAAAGTCCGAATATCAGCGTCGCTATGATGGATGCGTTTGAAGTTCTTTTGTTCTGAACCGCTGCAAGCGCGATAAGGACGATTATAAGAAGTATGGAAGTTCCCTGTGCAAGTATAAAGAACATCCTTACATCCGTCATGGTCGAAAACGCAAGTGCAAGGATCAGAAGATGCGAGGGATAATATACATAAAAGAATATCGATGCGAAACGGCTTCCGCCCTTTTCGCCGTTGTAAAAATATATAAGTACGAGAGGAAGGATAAAGCCCAAAAGATACAGTTTGTCATACCATTTCCAATCCACTTCGAATTTCTGAAAATGACCGTTTAAAAGGCTGAATACCACCAGACCGACAACCATAATAACGGTAGCCAGCGAGAAGAACAAACATATCTTGGCGAATTTCTTTTTGAAATAATAAAAGATCAGAACATATACCATCGGAAGAAGCGGCCATCCGCCGAGAGTGCCGGATATGATCCCGAGACATATGATCGAGATTATCTTGGCCGTCAGCGAGTTGTTTTCGTTGGCTGCAATCGTGATGGTCAGAAGCGCAATAAGAAGGTCTATCAGAATATTCTGTCTGTATCCGTACATATGTCCGAAAAACATGTAAAACGGAGTCGCAGATACTATTCCGAAAATAAGCAGTCTTAAAGCATACTTTCTTAAATTCCTTGTATGCGTAAATCCTTCCACGATGGCAAAACACATGATCGGAATGGTAAATCTTCCTACCACATGCATGATCTGTCCGAGAACGGAATTAAAAGGAACGCATGCCCATGCCACGTGATCTATGGTCATTGCGAATATCGCTATCAGTTTTAAGGTAAACAGGTTCAAGCCCTTGAAGTTGCGGGTTTCAAGCATAGTCCGGTCCTCTTTTCGCATACATATCAATTATATCCTACAGATGCCCCAAAATCAACAAACACACCCATTCGCTCATTCCCGTTTAATGATATCTGAAGCAGTTTTATCCGTTTATGCCTTTTTATTCTTTTATTTATTCACAAAACGGCTTTCTTATCATATAATAAATACGGTGTTTGAAATTTTCCTAGAGGATTTAATTCGGGGGAGAGAATATGGGTAAAAAATCAATCAAAGAAAACAAAAATATTTATCAGCTTTCCAGAGAAGAAGCCGGAATGACACGTTCTCAGGCCAGTGAAGCTCTGGTTTTCATGAGTGACAGCAGGATCGAAAAGATCGAAAGTGAAAAATGCGAACCTCATCCCGATGAAATACTGGCCATGGCAAAGGCTTACAAGAAACCCGGTCTTTGCAATTACTACTGTTCAAAAGAATGTCCCATCGGAAAACTGTACGTTCCGGAACTTAAAGAAAAAGATCTGGCTCAGATAACTTTGGAAATGCTCTCAACCATCAATACGCTGACCAAACAGAAAGACCGTCTCGTAGAGATCACCGTAGACGGCAAGATAACCGAAGAAGAGATGAAGGATTTCCTCAATATCAAAAAAGAACTCGATAAGATGACCATTTCCGTCGAATCGCTGAAACTCTGGATCGATCAGATGGTAGTGGACGGCAAATGGTCTGACTGATATTTACCGGGCGTGATGCCTTCATATTTTTTAAAAACTTTAACAAAATAGCTTTGACTTCCAAAAGCCAGAATATTGGAGATCTGAGAAAGCGAATAACCGGAATAGTCTATCATGTTACGGGCTGTTTCGGTTTTTTTGCGCATTACGTATTCTCCGAATGACATTCCCGTTTCTTTTTTAAAGAGTCTCGAAAGATGCCCTTCGCTTATTCCCTCTTCATATGCCGCGTCGGTGATCGTTATTTTTTCATGAAGATGATCGTAGATATAATTGATGCAATGTACCACATGTTTGGAATAAACATTGTCCGTCTTGAGTTTGGACATTCTTTTTAGGTATTCCCTGACCATTTTTTTGTGAAGTGCGGAGATCTCTTCTTTTGATTTGCATTCATCCGCCCTGTTAATGTAAAGATCGCTTATATGATATGCCTGCTCATGCTCCATTCCGCCGTCTATGCAGTATCTCGAAAGCATCGCGGCCGTTATCGCAAAATGATATTTGAAATTTCTGAGTGTATCCGATGAAAGAGTTCCCAGTCCCTTTTTATCGCAAAAATCCACCTTTAGCGACTTTTCCGCAACCTTGACGTTTCCGTCCCTTACCGCCTCGTAAAATTCAAATTCGGGATTATACGGTGCGTGAAAAGAATAATCCTCACGCATGACATATTCTTTATATATAAGTTCGCTTGAAATACTATCCATACCCGCCTCCGCTCATTTTGCAAATATATCATAATTTTACCAAAAAAATCATAATTTTTATATATCTTTGAAAATTTATGTACTATATTTTATGCATAGCAACTTAACCGATGTTTTTTTAGGAGTGAAAACTATGAACAGATTCAAAAAAACCATTTCAATAATATCCGTACTCGCGCTCTCATCTTCTGTTTTTGCATTCGCAGGATGCAACAACGGTTCGTATCAGCCCGATATCGATCTTGTTCCCAATCCCGCGGTTGAGGAAGGAACTCCCGCACCCGACATAGAAGGTTATAATCTTCTCTGGCACGATGAATTCGACGGAACGGTAATGGATGAAAGTATCTGGAGCTACGATCCCCACCAGCCCGGATGGACCAATAACGAGCTTCAGGAATATACGACTTCAACGGAAAATGTTTTCGTAAAAGACGGAAATCTCGTACTCAAGGCGATCAAAACCAAGACCGCTGACGGATACGATTATTACACTTCGGGAAAAGTAAAAACACAGAATAAGAAGGATTTCATGTACGGTAAGATCGTTGCAAGAGCCAAAGTGCCCGAAGGACAGGGTTTATGGCCCGCGATCTGGATGATGCCCACCGATGAAAGCTACTACGGGCAGTGGCCCAAATGCGGTGAGATCGATATCATGGAAGTATTGGGAAGCGACGTAAAGACCGCATACGGTACCGTTCATTACGGTGAACCCCATGCAGAACAGCAGGGTGTAGTAACACTCGAGAGCAATTCTTTTGCCGATTCTTTCCACGATTATTCGGTTGAATGGGAACCCGGTGAAATGAGATGGTATATCGATGACGAATTATACTTAACAGTTAATGACTGGTTCACATGTGTTGAGGGAAGCGACGAAAAGCCTTATCCCGCACCTTTTAACCAGACATTCTTCGTTCAGTTAAATCTCGCTGTCGGCGGAACATGGCCCGGAAATCCCGATGAGACAACTGATTTTGACAATGCGGAATTCCTTATCGACTATGTTCGCGTATATCAGAAAGATGCTTACGATACGAACGTAAAGAAACCCGAAAAGGTATTCAGACAGGCAGACGAAACAGGCAATTTCATCCATAACGGAGATTTCGCTGTTGCAGAACCTCTCGACGATACCGAAGACTGGTATTTCCTCCTTTTCGAAGGCGGTGAAGGAAGTGCTGAGATCAAAGACGAAACAATGATAATCTATACCGAAAAAGAAGGTACCGTTGACTATTCGGTTCAGCTTGTACAGCCCGAAATGCCGATGATCAAAGGAAAGAATTACAGAGTTACCTTTGACTGCTGGGCATACGAGGAAAGACCACTGATCGTATGTGTTTCCGCACCCAACGCCGGATGGATCCGCTATCTCGCAGATACCAAATTCACTGCAACAACGGAACCTACAACATATGTTTACGAATTTACAATGCGTGACAAAGACGACAATAACGGACGTCTTGAATTCAACATGGGAAATAAAGGGTCTACCGCTACCATTTACATCAAGAATGTAAGAGTTGAAGAGATCGACGAACTTACTCCTTCGGAAGAATAAAATCTTCTTCGCGACTTTAAATTTGTCTTTCAGTTTGATACTATATTTATGTATTTACTTAAAACGTTAACTTGAACATTTTATTTGGGAGGTTTTATGAAGGAGTTCAAAGGATACACCCGCGGCGTCAACTTCGGAGGATGGCTTTCACAGTGTGATCATACAAAAGAACGTTACGACAGTTTTATTTCCTCAGAGGATTTCGAAAAGGTTGCAAAACGCGGCTTTGATCACGTCAGGATTCCCATTGATTACGAACTTATTCTTAACGAGGATCGTTCTTTCAACAACTACGGTTTTAAATATATTGAATTTGCCATTGAAAACTGCCGTAAGAATCGTCTGAACATGATACTCGATCTGCACAGAACACCTGGTTATTCATTCGACCCGTTCCATGGTGAAAAAGGATTTTTTGAAAGTGAAGATTATCAGAATACCTTTTATTCCATCTGGGAAGAATTTGCCGCACGATTCGGTAAGAATACCGACATGCTCACTTTTGAGCTCCTGAATGAAGTCACCAATAAAGAATACTGTGATCCGTGGAACGAAATCGCCACGGAATGCATCAAAAGGATCCGAAAAACCGCTCCCGATATCAATATCATCATCGGCGGGTATTACAATAACAGCCTCGAAGCAATAAAGGATCTCTGTATGCCTTACGACGACAAGATCGTCTATACATTCCACTGCTACGAGCCCCTGCTCTTTACACATCAGGGGGCATACTGGATTGCCACCATGGACACAGAGTTCAGATGCGATTACGAAATGCCTTATTCGAAATATCAGGAGCTGAGTGAGAAGTATCTGTCTCAGGCATTTGCTTCATTTAAGCCATTCGACCAGACCAAATGCCCTGATGAAGATTATTTCGAAAAACTTCTTTCCGAAGCCGTAGAAGTTGCCAAAGAAAGAAATGTTGCCCTGTACTGCGGTGAATACGGAGTCATCGACAGAGCAGATAAAAAAGAAGCCGCGAAATGGTTTCGTGACTTCCACAATGTTATGGACAGATATAAGATCGGTCGTTCCGTATGGAACTATCGTGAAATGGATTTTGAAATAGATCCTGATTTTTAATGATCTATTCGCAGCCGTTATTGGTATAGCGCGAATAATCAACGCCTTTTATTTCAAACCAGTCAGTCCATGCTTCATAATCCACTGCATCATATCCGACGCCGGAAGCTTCGTTTCTGGCGTCGATTACTTTTCCGTTTCCTACATATATTCCAACATGCCCTTCATAATACACCCCGAGTCCCGGAATGTCAGGCATGGTACTTATTTCTCCTCTTTCAGGCGCCTCTGCAAGCAATTCTTCGGTTCCTCTCGCACATACTCCCACGCAGGATTTGATAAGTCCCGAACAATCCACGAAAAACTCCTCGCAGCCGCCGGTGGTATATCCCCATTCCTCGTTATATGCACGAAATGCCCATTCAACCAGTTCATCCGCGTTGACCGTATAAATAATCACGTATTCAACCGTATTTGCATCATAATCCGACAGCATTTCCGCATTGCCGAAAAAAGTTTCCTCACTTACACCAAAATCCTGTCCGGCAGTCATTTCGGGAATATCGTTATCTGTTTCTTCTGTTGTTTTTTTCAGGGAATACTTTAAAGAACCGGATGCGGGTTTAGAAGAACGCACCAAAAGGACAGGCTCACTCGTATTGCAAACCCGGGTTTCCGTAGAAATATCATCGTCGTATACGCTTGCGGGTTCGATAGCAACCCATTTTGTTTCTTCCTTGTTCTTTCCGATATTGCTTATTATCACAATAACAGATACGATCGAAACAACAGCAACGCCAATGACGATCAATATACTCTTTAGTGCTTTTTTACCGCCCATGGAACCATTCTACTACATTTTCCGGTATTAATCCAGTAAACAAATTCTAAACAAATTCATCCGGGTTTATATTTTTTTATTGAAAGCTTGTTTTTTTTGATATATGATTATCTCTACTTATTTATATTTATATTTATATTTATATATATTTATA
>JAILRA010000021.1 GCA_024698715.1 Lachnospiraceae bacterium | reverse complement strand
TGCAGAGCATTTTGATATTCCCATTGATTACGATAACCTTATTTCCATCGGTTCCATGATGGGATCCGGCGGACTTATCGTAATGGATGAAGATAACTGTATGGTTGATATCGCTAAATTCTTCCTTGAATTTACGGTTGACGAATCATGTGGTAAGTGTACACCTTGTCGTATCGGTACAAAGAGAATGTACGAAATGCTTGACAAGATTACAAAGGGTAAAGCTACACTCGAAGATCTCGACAAGTTAGAGGAACTTTGCTACTACATCAAAGCCAACTCACTTTGCGGTCTCGGACAGACAGCTCCCAACCCTGTTCTTTCAACTCTTCGTTATTTCAAAGACGAGTATGTTGCTCACGTTGTTGAGAAGAGATGTCCTGCAGGTGTATGTAAAGACCTTCTTAACTTCTCTATCGACAAAGAGAAATGTATCGGCTGCGGAATGTGTGCTAAGCAGTGTCCTGCAAGTGCTATTTCCAAGACTGATTACATTGCACCCGGCAAGAAATTGCCCGCAATGGCAATCGACTCAAGCAAGTGTGTTAAGTGCGGTGCTTGTATGGCTACATGTAAGTTCAGCGCTATTTCTAAGAAATAATAGGAGGATAGATAATGGAAACCATTAATATTACAATAAATGGTATGGCAGTTGAAGCTCCCAAAGGATCCACTATTCTTCAGGCTGCTAAAGGTGCGGGCATCGACATTCCTACTCTTTGTTATTTAAAAGAGATCAATGAGATCGGTGCATGCCGTATCTGTATGGTAGAAGCAGATGAAGGAAGAGGAGCAAGACTTGTTGCTTCTTGCGTATACCCCATCACAGAAGGAATGAAGGTTTATACCAACACTCCCAAGGTTATTGAATACAGAAAGAAAACATTACAGCTCATCCTTTCCGATCATGACAAGAAGTGTCTTTCTTGTGTACGTTCCGGTAAGTGTGAACTTCAGAAATTATGTCACGACTTCGGCGTAGATGATGAGAACAAGTACGAAGGTATCGCTAACGAGTTCGAAATAGACTACAGCGCAGCTCACATGGTAAGAGATAACAACAAGTGTATTAACTGCCGTCGTTGTATCGCAGCATGTGAAAAGACTCAGGGAATCGGCGTTATCGGCGCTAACAACAGAGGTTTCATCACAGAGATTTCTTCACCTTTCGGTATGGGTCTCGGCGAAACCGCTTGTGTATGCTGTGGCCAGTGTATCGCTGTATGTCCTACAGGTGCTATTTATGAGAAGTCTGATGTTGACAAGATCATGGCAGCTATCGCAGATCCTTCAAAGCACGTTGTTGTTCAGACAGCTCCCGCTGTAAGAGCAGCACTCGGCGAGCCTTTCGGAATTCCTATGGGAACCGGTGTTGAAGGCAAGATGGCAGCCGCTCTTCGTCGTATCGGATTTGAGAAAGTATTTGATACAGATTTCGGAGCAGACGTTACCATCATGGAAGAAGCTACAGAGCTTCTCGGCAGAGTAACAAACGGTGGTGTACTTCCTATGATTACATCATGTTCACCCGGATGGATCAAGTTCTGTGAACATTACTATCCCGATCAGCTTGCTCATCTGTCATCATGCAAGTCACCTCAGCAGATGTTCGGCGGAATCCTTAAGACATACTACGCTGAGAAGATGGGCTGGGATCCCAAGGATATCGTTTCAGTATCCGTAATGCCTTGTACAGCTAAGAAGTTCGAGATCGGCAGACCCGATCAGTCAGCTGCAGGTGTACCCGATCTTGATTACACAATGACAACAAGAGAACTTGCAAGACTTATCGAAAGATGCGGTCTTGACTTTGCTAATCTTCCCGATGAAGCATTTGACGATCCTATGGGTGAGTCAACAGGTGCTGCAGTTATCTTCGGTGCTACCGGCGGTGTTATGGAAGCAGCTCTTCGTACAGCAGTTTGGAAACTCACAGGCGAAACAAACGATTCTCCTCTCGAGTTCAAGGAAGTACGTGGCGTAGAAGGTATCAAGGAAGCTACATATGAAGTTGCAGGAATGAGCGTTAAGGTTGCTGTTGCTTCAGGTCTTCAGAATGCAAGAGTTATCATGGATAAGATCCGTGCAGGCGAAGCAGATTACACATTCGTTGAGATCATGGCTTGTCCCGGCGGCTGCGTAAACGGTGGCGGACAGCCTCAGGTTCCCGCTTCTGTACGTAACTTTACAGACATCAGAGCTGAGAGAGCTAAAGCTCTTTACAACTATGATGAGAACATGCCCAGAAGAAAATCTCATGAGAACGAGTCTGTAAAGAAGCTTTATGCTGAGTACTTCGGCGAGCCTAACAGCCACAGAGCTCATGAAGTTCTTCATACAACATATGTTGAAAGAAAGATTCATGAAATCTAATCAAATGAAACTCTGAGATATCTGACGGATCATTTTCGGAAAGATGCAAAGAGATTCAAAGGATTGATATCCAGCAGAATTCTGCAGTGGGATTTTATGATATCCCGTGGAATTCTGACATACAAAACATCCGGTTAAAGGATGGGATTGTATTTTGGCACTCGAAGTCCCGTTTTGGGGCTTCGGGTGCGTTTGCGTATATGTGAATGTTACAAAAATGATGTGAATTTAAGGTTTTCATTGTATGGGGGTATCCGTTTTTTCGGATACTTTTGCAAAAGTCGGGGGACTGTTACTTGAAAAAAAG
Source organism: Lachnospiraceae bacterium (assembly GCA_024698715.1). Lineage (GTDB taxonomy): Bacteria > Bacillota > Clostridia > Lachnospirales > Lachnospiraceae > UBA3766. The sequence goes on along the minus strand of JAILRA010000021.1, from coordinate 19,242 downwards.
ATTCATAATTTTTTTGATCACAATGCTTTTTTCGTTATCCGCGGCGTGTTCGGGCATATCCAAATCGGCTGAGGACGGATATATAAGCGAAAATACGGCATTAAGTGCAAACGAAGCACAAAAAGAAAACATAAATAAGAATGAAAACACCGATAATACCGGTGATACCATAGATATTGTCAAAGTAAATACTGAAGAATCATTTGAAAATACCGATACACAAACGGACGATGACGAAACGTATCCGGAAGATTTTGTTGTTTATCCTCTGGAAGGTGAATTTGTGGTTTTGAAATCTGCCGTTGTACGCGAAGGCCCTTCAACGGAATTCCCCAAACTCGGGACACTTAATGCGAACGATATCGTTAAAGTGACCGGAAGGTGCGAGAACGGCTGGTTCAGGTTTGAATTCGATTCGTGCGAAGGATATACTTATCAGAAATTCTTCGCGGACAAAGAAACATATCTGAAAGAAAAGGAAGCGATTGCCGAGAACCTTTCCGCGAAAGATGAAAATGTTGTTTCGACGGATGACGAAAACGAATCTGTTGAAGAGATCAGTGAAGACGAGTTAAACAAGTATATCGAAAAGGTAATTGCTTTATGCAATGAGGAAAGAATCGCAGCAGGTTCCGTACCATTTGAGGAAGATATTACTCTGGATGAATGCGCTGCGATAAGGGCTGAAGAATTGGTTGTTTTGTTCAGCCACGACAGACCGAACGGTGAGGACTGTTTTTCCGTTCTCGAAGGAGTTTCATGGAATGTTGTGGGCGAAAACATCGCAGCCGGTCAGAAAACTCCTGAAGAAGTGGTTAAAGCCTGGATGAAATCCGACGGACACAGAGCAAATATCTTAAATCCGTCTTTCGGAAAGATCGGTATCGGATATGTCAAAGGCGGTGAATACGGTGCATACTGGGTGCAGATATTTACCGACTGACAGTAAAAAGAGAAGAAAAATATTATTATATATTTTATAAGGAGACAGGACAGAATGAGACAATTTACTTCGGATGAACTCAGAAATACATGGAAGGAGTTTTACGTTAAACGCGGTCATGTTGATGTAGGTGCCGTATCTCTGGTATCGGACGGTTCGACAGGCGTTTTGTTTAATGTAGCGGGTATGCAGCCTTTGATGCCTTATCTTTTGGGACAAAAACATCCTCTCGGAACCAGACTCTGCAATGTTCAGGGATGTGTAAGAACAAACGATATCGATTCCGTCGGCGACAAGAGCCACGTAACATTTTTTGAAATGATGGGAAGCTGGAGCCTCGGAGATTATTTTAAGGAAGAGCGCTGCAAATGGAGTTACGAACTTCTTACCGAAGTTTTCGGTTTCGATGCAGATCATCTTGCTTCAACGGTTTTTGCAGGTGATGAAAATGCACCCAGAGACGAAGAAGGTGCGCAGCACAGAATAGCATCCGGATTTAAGAAGGAAAATATATATTATCTCGGCGCTGACGATAACTGGTGGGGACTTGAATACGGCCCCTGCGGTCCCGACAGCGAAATGTTTTACATTGCCGATGTTCCCGATTGCGGACCTGACTGCGGACCCGGATGCAGCTGCGGTAAATATACAGAACTCGGAAACGATGTTTTTATGCAGTATGAGAAGCATCAGGACGGTTCATTGACACCGCTTAAACAAAAAAATGTAGATACAGGATGGGGACTTGAAAGAAACCTTGCTTTCTTAAACGGTTCAAAAGATGTATATAAGATTGACCTTTTTGCTCCCGTTATCGCTTATATTGAAGAAGCGTCAAAGGTAAAATACGAATCGGACGAGAAACTCACCAAGTCTATGAGAATCCTTGCGGATCACACAAGAACAAGCGTAATGCTCATAGGTGATGCTGCAAAACTTCTTCCTTCGAATGCAGGTGCCGGATATGTATTAAGAAGACTTATCCGTCGTGCGGTAAGACATGCAAGAGCACTTAATCTTAACAAAGAAAATATCCTTAAGATCGCATCGATCTTTATTGATGATATTTATGCAAACAGTTATCCTCTTCTGGTTAAGAACAGAGAATTCATTCTCACCGAACTCGGAAAAGAGATTGAGCGTTTTGAGAGTACTCTCGAAAACGGTATGAAGGAATTCAGGAAGATATTTGATAACGCTTCAAAAGAAGGAAAGAAATCCATTGAAGGAAAAGAGGCATTTTATCTTTATGATACATTCGGATTTCCTATTGAACTGACTGTGGAACTTGCCGAGGAAGAAGGCCTTACGGTTGACGAAGAAGGCTTTAAGGTTTGCATGGAAGAGCAGAAACAAAAAGCCAGAAGCAGTCAGAAGGTTTCGGACACACTCAATTTAAGTGCAGGTCTGTTTGACTCGCTTGACGATACGGTTAAAACGGATTTCGTCGGTTACGATGAGATCGAATGCGGTGCAAAGATCGTTGCGCTTGCAAACGAAGAAGCACTTGTTAACAAGCTTAACGAAAAAGAAAACGGTACGATCATTACCGATGTTACGAGTATGTACGGAACCATGGGCGGTCAGGTCGGCGACAAAGGTGTAATTTCCACAAAAGACGGTGAGTTTATTGTTGAAGAAACAATACATCTGGCTAACGGAAGGATCGGCCATGCCGGATACGTATCAAGAGGCTTTATCAGTGAGAACGAAGAATGCGTAGTGAGCGTTGACAGGAATAACAGAGCAGATACCTGCAAGAATCATTCGGCTACACATCTTTTACAGAAAGCCCTTAAGACCGTACTCGGTGATCATGTTGAACAGAAAGGTTCACTGGTTACTCCCGACAGATTAAGATTTGACTTCTCACACAATGAAGCCATGAGTGCTGAGCAGATCGCGAAAGTTGAAGAGATAGTAAATGAAGAGATCAAAGCATCACTTGATGTTCTTACCGATGTCATGAGCATTAAAGACGCATCCAAGACCGGAGCGATGGCTCTCTTCGGAGAAAAATACGGTGATACTGTAAGAGTTGTCAGCATGGGAAAAGGTGATTCGGGTGATGATGAAGCAGATTTCAAAGAAGCATTTTCAGTGGAACTCTGCGGCGGTACTCACGTAATCAATACTTCGGAGATACAGTGCATCAAGATCCTTTCCGAATCAGGTGTTGCTGCAGGTGTAAGAAGAATCGAAGCACTTACAGGCGACGGAGTTCTTGCATATTATAAAGAAATGGAAAAAATCCTTATCGAGAGTGCAGGAATACTTAAAGCTACTCCGACACAGCTCGTAGAAAAGATCACACATCTTCAGGCAAATCTTAAGGCTGCAAATTCCGAAATAGAGAGCCTTAAATCAAAGGCTGCAAAAGATGCTGTCGGTGATCTGACGGACAGTGTTGAAGAAGTTAAAGGAATGAAACTTCTTTGTGCCAAACTTCCCGATGCGGATATGAATTCCTTAAGAGATCTCGGTGATTCGCTTAAGGATAAGATAAAAGACGGTGTGGTTGCGCTTCTTTCCGAATGCGACGGTAAGGTGAATATTGTTATTATGGCAACGGATTCGGCAGTTAAAGCCGGTGCTCATGCAGGAAATATCATCAAAGCTGTTGCTCCCATAGTAGGAGGCGGCGGTGGCGGACGTCCAAATATGGCACAGGCAGGCGGAAAGAATCCTGCAGGAATCGATGATGCATTAAAGGCTGTAAGAACAGAGTTAGAAAAGATGTTATAAATAAATTCGGCAAAAAAATCGGTTCAATATCCAATATATATTGAACCGATTTATCATTAGGGAAGGAGGAAAATAAATATGAATATGACCAGAAAACCAACACATCCCGGAATTGTTTTTTTAGAGGATGTTATGAAACCACTTAATCTTACGGTTACTGATGCGGCACATATGCTTGGCGTCAGTAGAAAAGCATTATCAGAATTTGTTAATGAGAAAGCATCTCTTAGTCCGGAAATGGCATTGAGGATTAGTAAGGCAACTAATACATCTGTAGAAAGTTGGATGAATATGCAACAGAAATTGACTATATGGAACGCACGAAATCACGAACCGGATAATGTAATACCGTTTCCTCTATCTCCGGTGAAAGAAGGATAAGCAGAGATAACCTGTTGGTGAAGATTCAAATTATTAAGAGAAGAATATGAAAATAATATTGGCTTCTAAATCTCCGAGAAGAAAAGAACTTTTGGAATCGATCGGAGCGAAAATTGAGATAATGCCTTCCGAAGCGGAAGAGGATATCGTCGAAAATAATCCTTTTGAACTTGTAAAAAAACTGTCTGAGATCAAAGCGGTTTCGGTGTATGATAAGATAAGAGACGGGATCAAAAACGAAGACGTTTGTGTTCTCGGAGCTGATACTATTGTTTTTGCAAACGGAAAAATACTCGGAAAGCCGAAGGACAGGGCTGAAGCCTATGAAATGATAAAAAGTATTTCCGATAATGTGCATTCGGTTTATACCGGCTTTACAATCATCTTTTCAGACGGACGAAAGATTACGGATTATTCGGAAACGAAAGTTCACGTGATCGATATGAGCGAACAGCAGATTAACGAGTATATCGATACCAACGAACCGTACGATAAGGCTGGCGGATACGGGATTCAGGGACTTTTCGGCAAATATGTCGAGAGGATAGAGGGAGATTACGACAATGTCGTTGGTCTTCCGATTGGCAGGATAAAAGAGATCATCAGTATTGGTTAACATAATATGAATTTAGAAAAACTTCTCAAAGAAAAAAAGATAAGTAAATACAGATTATCAAAGGATTCGGGTGTACCTTATTCCACTATTTGTGATATCTGCACCGGAAAATCCGAGTTGCCGAAATGCTCTGCGGAAACCGTGGTAAGACTCTGTCATGTTCTTGGAATGCAGGCAGAAGAAATGCTCGGACCCATTGACTACCCTGAAACAAAGGAAAACAAAGCTGCCAAAAAGAACAGTGCGGATGCAGATGAAAATGCCAAGGCTTCGAAAACAAAGAAGACAGGCAAAGATGAGAAGGTTTCCAAAGAAAAGAAGACAGGCAAAGATGAGAAGGTTTCTAAAGAAAAGAAGACAGATAAAGATGAGAAGGTTTCCAAAGCAAAGAAGTCAGGTGAAAATGATAAGGTTTTAAAATCAAAAAAGAAGCCTTCAAAACCGGATGATAAAACTGTTTCCGATAATGCTAAGGTAAAAGACAGAAGCGAATATATAAATAAAAGAGATAATGCTCCTCAGGTTGATTATGCCAGAAAAAAGGAAGAGGCGTACAACAACTACTGCAATGATCTTCAGACGAAGATCAACGAAATGGGTGAGCTGAATTTTCTTGTTTCTTATCTTAAAAACAACGAAGTTGAAATCCTTTACAATCTGAACAGAAAAAAAGAGAGCAGGTATCTCCTTGCTCTCGTTGATGAATTGTGTGTAAAATACAATTTTCCTTTATGTAAGGAATATGATGAGATCAGAAATCAAAACGAATGATCATGAAAACAATTCCAGAAAATCCGCCAGACCGTCATTGTTATTGTCACGGAAAGTGATATAATCCGATACGGCTTTGAGTTTGGGATTGCCATTTATCATGCACACGCTTTTGGATGCGGCTTTCAAAAGTGTGATATCATTTTCTTCGTCCGCGAAAGCGTATGAATTCTTTTCCTTTATCCCGGATACTTTCATGATATATTTAAGTGCGTTTCCTTTGCCCGATTCACGGGTAATTACTTCCAGGAACATATCGCTCGAATAAATACACTGAACTTTATCCTTAAGTTCGTTTTCTATAAGTTCCCGTGCTTTTGCAAGTTTTTCGGGTTCTTTAAAATTCATGAGAAGAATTTTATAAGGTGACGGTTCCTCGGCGAAAACATCGTCTACGACACGGCCGGGAAGAGAAACATATTTGGTGTAATATTTGAGTTCCTCTGTATCTTTTTCGGAAAGAACTTCATAATCCGAATACGTGTGAAAATGACATCCTGTTTCAACAGCGATCCTTTTGACCGTATTGCAGATTTCTTTCTTTAAGGTTACCCGTTCGAGGATTTTCTTATTCTTGCAGTCATAGACCATTCCGCCGTTAAAAGCAGCAATATAGTCACATACTTCATTAAGTGCAAGTTTGTCGACTATCTTTAAGGTCGATGCAAGAGGTCTTCCGGTATTTATGATGAATTTATGACCGTTTTCACATGCTTTGAACAACAGTGCTTTCGTGATGGGCGTAATGATCTTTTTGTCGTTTAACAAAGTACCGTCAAGATCGAAGAAGAGTGCACATCTTATCGCACGGTTTGCTACAAATCCCTTAAGATAAGCATTCTTAAGAGTGACAAGAAGCTTGGCGGGAATATAAAGATCGCCGCGACCGCATCCAAGTGAAAGATTGGGCTTGTTGCTTCCGTGAAAATCCGAACCACCCGTGATCAGAAGTTTGTATTTGCTTGCAAGTTTTCTTATCAGTTTTTCATCGGTATTTGAGTATGTGGAATAAATGGTTTCTATTCCTTTAAGACCTGCACGCTGGAGTTCGGCTACAAGAGTTTCAAGCCTTGAGTCGGAATACTTGTAGAGAATGGGATGTGCAAGTACTGGAATACCGCCGCATTTAAGTATTAAAGTAACAGCCTGAGAAGGCGTTATCTTTTCTCTTGGTACGAAACCGGGACAGTCGTCCCCGATATATTTTTCAAAAGCTTCTTCGAGATTCTTTATATATCCTTTGTTGATCAGATATTTTGCGTAATGAGCTCTTGTTATGACACTGTCGGGAAATGCGGCAACGAAAGAATCGTAGTCTATTTCAATTCCGAGATCGTGCAGTTTTTCGCACATTTTTTTGTTGCGCAGATCCCTGGAATTTCTGAATTCCACTACTTTTGAGGAAAACTTTTCATTGTAGGGATTTATGTAATAACCGAGTATATGTATGTCTTTCCCGTAATATTCGGTGGAAAACTCTATACCCGGAACTACTTCGATATCTTTTCCCTTAGATGTTGTAAGTGCCTCTTCGATACCCTCTGTAGTGTCGTGATCGGTCAGGGCAAATGCTTCAAGATTGGATTTTATAGCCAGATCGACAAGCTGTGTCGGAGTAAGGGTTCCGTCCGAGAAAGTCGAATGAACATGTAAATCAATAGCCTGCATTTAGTTTTCGTCATCTTCTTTCTTTGCAATATAAATAGTACGCTTTCTGGCCATTTCATCGCTTGCAAGATAATCATCGTAAGTTGTGATCTTATCGATGAGCTTTCCGCCGGGCATGATCTCCATGATACGGTTAGCTGTCGTTTCGATAAACTGATGGTCATGGCAGGAGAAGAGTTCAACGCCGTTGAATCTGATGAGACCGTTGTTCAATGCCTGAATGGATTCCATATCGAGGTGGTTTGTAGGCTCGTCAAGGATGAGGCAGTTTGCACCGGAGATCATCATCTTTGAAAGCATGCATCTTACTTTTTCACCACCGGATAAAACTTTAACTTTTTTAAGGGCATCATCCTGAGAGAAGAGCATTCTTCCGAGGAAACCTCTTACGTAAGTGATATCTTTTACGGGAGAATAACCCATCAGCCAGTCTGTGATGATATCGTCGGACTTGAATTCTTCGGTATTGTCCTTGGGAAAATATGCCTGTGATGTGGTAACTCCCCATTTGTATGTTCCTTCGTCGGGTTCCATTTCGCCTGCAAGGATCTGGAAAAGGGTAGTGGTGGCGATCTCATTGCTTCCTACGAAAGCTACCTTGTCTTCGCGTCTTAAAATAAAAGAAATATTATCAAGAACCTTTTCACCGTTAACCGTTTTGGATATTCCTTCAACCTGAAGAACCTCGTTACCGATCTCTCTGTCAGGTCTGAAATCTATGTAAGGATATTTTCTGCTTGAAGGTTTGATCTCTTCAAGTTCAATCTTTTCCAGTGCTCTTTTCCTTGAAGTAGCCTGCTTGGATTTTGATGCATTGGCGGAGAAACGATTAATGAATTCCTGAAGTTCCTTGATCTTTTCTTCTTTCTTTTTGTTGGCTTCCTTCATCTGTTTTACAAGCAGCTGACTGGACTCGAACCAGAAGTCATAGTTACCTGCATAAAGCTGGATCTTGCCGTAATCGATATCAGCAGTCTGAGTACATACTTTATTTAAGAAATGTCTGTCGTGGGATACGACGATGACAGTATTTTCAAAATTGATCAGAAATTCTTCAAGCCATGCGATAGCATCGAGGTCGAGGTGGTTGGTAGGCTCGTCGAGAAGAAGGATATCGGGGTTACCGAAGAGTGCTTTTGCGAGAAGCACTTTAACCTTTTCATTACCGCCGAGTTCCGACATCTGAGTGTAGTGAAGTTCCGTTTCGATACCGAGACCGTTTAAAAGGTTAGCTGCGTTTGATTCGGCTTCCCATCCGTCAAGTTCCGCAAATTCGGCTTCAAGTTCACTCGCACGGATTCCGTCTTCATCGGTAAAATCTTCTTTGGCGTAGATGGCATCTTTTTCTTTCATGATCTCGTAGAGTCTGGGGTTACCGAGAATAACGGTATCCATAACGGGATACGAATCATATTTGAAGTGATCCTGTTCGAGAACGCTGAGACGCTGTCCGGGAGTGATAACGATATCGCCTGTGGTTGTTTCAAGTTCTCCGGAGAGAATTTTAAGAAATGTCGATTTTCCGGCGCCGTTTGCACCGATGATACCGTAACAGTTGCCTTCGGTAAATTTTATGTTTACGTCTTCAAATAATGCTTTCTTTCCGAAACGCAGTGATACATTGTTTGCACTTATCATTTTGATATATTCCTTTCAATAAATGTTTTCCTATAAATGACAGAATAAAATAAGGCAAAAATTTGCCTGTGATATTTCAGACAACGATAAGCTGTCAGAATATATGTCTCAAAAATGAGAAAAAGAGAACGAAAAATAATTCGTTCACGAATTAACGGAATTCGGAATCTGATCAACTACCTGACATTTGCCGTGTGTTTTGCCGTAGTAAAGTCTGTTGTCGGCTTTCTGTATAAAGTCTTCGATCCTGAAACTTTCGTTGGCTTCGGCTACACCGAATGTCATGGTTACTTTGACTATATTGTTTTCATAACGAACTTCGTTAGCGCAGACCTTTTCAAGGATACGGTCTCCGAGGGATTTGGCAGCATCGATATTTCCGTTTACAAGTATCAGGATCTCTTCGCCACCCCATCTGCATACGAAATCACCTTCACGCATCTGGGAAGAGATCGTATCGGCCACCATGACCAGAACTTTATCTCCGCAGTCATGTCCGTATGTGTCGTTTACCTTTTTAAAATCATCTATATCACCCAGGATCAGACTGAACACCTTCTTGTCTTTTCTTAAAAGATGCATGGAGATATTGAGTTTTTCCATCATGCTTCTTCTGTTGGCAAGTTTTGTCAGAGGATCGATGCTGGAAAGCTGTCTGAACTGCTTGGTCCTGCTTTCGAGCGTTGCAGTGGAATTTTTCATTTCAACAGTGAACATAAAAGAGAAGACTCCGAGCAGGATCGCGGTTATCACAATATTCATGACGGAAGTAATTCTCGTCAGAACCGGGTAGTTCTTCAGAAGATTAATGTATCCGTCATTTTTGTATAATACCGAAAAGATATAAGTACCCAAAGAGATGACCGATAATGAGCACGAAAACGGAAAAGGATATTTAAATGTTTTGGTCATGCTGGTTATGTAAAATACCGCGGGAATGATCAGAAAACAGAAAAGATTGAAGTTCAGATTATATCCGTAGGCAAGGGTAGTGAAGATAACAAAAACATTAACTTCCAGTGAAAAAGCCAGTGCGATCAGCATGTACTTTTTATTTTTTACCAGCGAGATCATTGATTCGTAAGTCAAAAACGACAGAAGATTATAGAGCATCAGAAGGATATTGCCGAATCCCAGAAACATGATAGAGAATATAATATGGGAAATGGCACAAATATGAAGAACAAGAGAATACTTTTCTCTGTCGGACAGATATTCTTCTCCTGAAATAACATCCTTTATGTACTTAAGATAAATCTTAATCTGCTCCATAGAAACTCCATTTTCATTGCATACACAATTATTTTACCATTTTTGCGGTATGGACACAACAGAATAATGCTTGAAAAGGCATATAAAATCAGTATTTATTAAGTGTTAAACGAAAGAAGATCAAAAATAAATACAATAATTGTTAGCACTCTATCTTGACGAGTGCTAAATAATGTAATATTATATATATGAAATCGGATAACGATAATGTTATCTTTTTGGATTTTTAGTTACAAATAAAAGATTTAGTTACTTTTTTATCGGTGTTTTTAAAGAAGGTGATTTTATGAATATAACGAAATTTACACAGAATTCACAGAATTCGGTCCAGATGGCCGAGCAGTATGCGATTGAATTCGGCAATCAGGAAGTTGAAGAAGAACATCTTTTATATGCTCTTTTAAACATTGATGATTCCCTGATCAAAAAACTTATTGAAAAAATGGAGATAAACTCCGAGCATTTTATCGACAGGGTAAAACAGGCGATCGAAAAACGTGTTAAGGTAAGCGGCGGACAGCTAAGGATTGGCCAGAAACTTAACGAAGCACTTATTACGGCTGAAAATCAGGCTAAAAAGATGGGCGATGAATATGTATCGGTAGAGCATCTTTTTCTTTCGATTCTCGATCATCCCAATAAAGAAATAAGTGAGATCTTAAGAGAATACGGCATTACAAAAGAAAGATTCCTTAAAGCGTTGTCGTCGGTAAGAGGTAATGTTAAAGTTACAAGCGATAATCCCGAGGGTACATATGATGCTTTGAACAAATACGGTTCGGATCTTGTTCAAAAGGCAAAACTTAGAAAAATGGACCCTGTTATCGGCAGGGATTCGGAGATAAGAAACGTTATAAGGATCTTAAGCCGTAAGACCAAGAACAATCCCGTTCTTATAGGTGAACCCGGTGTAGGTAAAACAGCAGTTGCAGAAGGACTTGCACAGAGGATCGTAAACGGTGATGTGCCGGATGACCTTAAGGATAAGACTATTTTCGCGCTCGATATGGGTTCGCTTATTGCGGGTGCAAAATACAGAGGCGAATTTGAGGAGAGACTTAAAGCCGTGCTGGATGAGGTTAAATCTTCGGAAGGCGAGATAATCCTGTTTATCGATGAACTTCATACGATTGTAGGTGCAGGTAAAACCGACGGTGCTCTTGATGCCGGAAATATGCTTAAGCCCATGCTTGCGAGGGGTGAACTTCACTGCATAGGTGCTACAACGCTTGACGAATACCGTCAGTACATCGAAAAGGATGCTGCTCTTGAAAGAAGATTCCAGCCCGTTATGGTAGACGAACCCTCCGTGGAAGATACGATTTCGATATTAAGAGGTATTAAAGACAGATACGAAGTTTATCACGGTGTGAAAATAATGGATAATGCCCTGGTTGCGGCTACGGTTTTATCCGACAGATATATTTCCGACAGATTCCTTCCGGATAAGGCCATTGACCTTGTGGATGAGGCTTGTGCCCTGATAAAAACGGAACTTAATTCACTTCCTACGGAACTTGATGAAAAGCAGCGTAAGATACTTCAGATGGAAATCGAAGTTCAGGCGCTTAAGAAGGAAGAAGACTCGCAGAGCAAACAAAGACTTGAAGATCTTCTTGCGGATCTTGCCGTGGAAAAAGAAGAATTTGCAAATGCAAAAGTCAAATGGGAAAACGAAAAGAGTGCGGTCGACAAACTCTCAAAGATGAGAGAAGAAATCGATGCACTGAATTCAAGGATAGAAATAGCCAAACGTGAAGGTGATCTTAATAAAGCAGCCGAACTGACATACGGTGAACTGCCGAAACTCAAAGCCAGTCTGGAAGAAGCCGAGAAAGATGCCGAGAAGAAGGATGACTCACTCGTTCACGAAAGAGTTACCGATACCGAGATAGCGAGAATCGTTTCGAGATGGACGGGTATTCCCGTAGCAAAACTGAACGAATCGGAAAGAAATAAAGTGCTTCATCTTGCAGATGAACTTCATAAGAGAGTGATCGGTCAGGACGACGGTGTTACAAAAGTTACCGAGTCGATAATCAGATCCAAAGCCGGGATCAAAGACCCGTCAAAACCGATCGGTTCGTTCCTTTTCCTCGGACCTACGGGTGTCGGGAAAACAGAACTTGCCAAAGCACTGGCACAATCGCTTTTCGATGATGAAAACAATATAGTCAGGATCGATATGAGCGAATATATGGAGCAGTACAGCGTTTCAAGACTTATAGGAGCGCCTCCCGGATATGTTGGATATGATGAGGGCGGTCAGCTGACCGAGGCAGTCAGAAGAAAACCTTATTCTGTAGTGCTTTTTGATGAAGTCGAAAAGGCGCATCCCGATGTATTCAATGTTCTGCTTCAGGTGCTTGATGACGGCCGTATCACGGATTCGCACGGTAAGACCGTGGATTTTAAAAATACGATCATCATAATGACATCAAATATCGGAGCCGATGTTTTGCTTGAAGGCATAGATGATAACGGTGAATTCAAAGAAGGAGTTGAAGAAGAAGTTACCGGAATGCTTCACAAATTCTTCAGACCGGAATTTCTTAACAGAATCGATGAGACAATTCTTTTCAAACCTCTCGGAAAACATGAAATAGCCGGAATCCTCGATCTTATTGTTGCAGATCTTAACAGACGTCTTGAAGACAGAGAATTCAAAGTTATGTTAACCGAATCTGCGAAAGAGAAGGTTATTAACGAAGGTTACAATCCCAATTACGGTGCAAGACCTTTGAAGAGATATATTCAAAAAACTGTCGAAACACTGGCTGCAAAACTTATCCTCAGCGGAAATGTAAGAGAGGGTGATACGATAACCATTGATGTTAATGACGGTGAGTTTGTTGCATCATAAAAGATAAGAAGTATTACAATTTAATATATGTTGAGTAATATTCAATAATTCAATATAAGGTAATCTGAAAGACAGGTGCCGGTACGATCATTTTGTACCGGTGCCTGTTTTTGCGTATTTTCAGCATTCACGGGTAATGAAATAAAATAAGAAATACTATATTAAAAAATTTTTTTAAAAAGTTATATAATATTTGTTGACAAACAATATTATACGCCGTATAGTATTATACGAAAACAAAAATAGCTACCAATTTTCAACAAATATAAATCAGGAGGGATTAAGGATGACATATCAACTAACTGCACCGCTTCTGGATGCATGTGTGCTCGGTATAGTTGCAGAAAATGATGCTTACGGCTATACACTGACACAAAAGGTCCAGGAAGTTGTAGACATTTCCGAATCAACACTCTATCCGGTACTTCGAAGACTTCAGAAGAATGAATACCTTACCACATACGATCAGCCTTTTGAGGGCAGAAATCGAAGATATTATTCCATTACGGAAAAAGGAAACGAACTGCTTGGTTTTTACAGAACGGAATGGCTTGAATATAAGACCAAGATAGACAGGCTGATAGGAGGGAATGTAAATGAATAAATCAGAATTTTTGAAAGCTCTCACCAAACAACTGAAATATCTTCCCAAAGAAGATCGCGAAGATGCCATTTCATATTATACCGAGTATTTTGAAGATTCGGGTATTGATGAGAACGAAGATGTTTCATTAAGATTCGGCGATCCTAAAAAATTAGCCGGCGAGATCATCAATGCGACCACAATGAAACATATATATGATAATGAGGCTAAAAGATCTCCTAAAAAAACAGCCAAGATAATCTGGATCTCAATCATTTCCATTCTTTCGCTGCCGATATCTTTGCCTATCGCCATATGTTTACTGATAGTTGTTTTAACTTTATTCATTACGTTGTTTGCGGTATTTCTTGCATTTTTATGGTCAGCAATTGCCATTATGGCTGCAGGAGTAGGAATATTCATAGCAGGCTTCTTTGTAGCAGGCATAGGACAGAAACTTGTGTGTTTCGGAATAGGACTGATCGTGTTCGCCGTAGGCATGGCAATCTGTTTCTTAACCATTTTGGTATTCGTACTTATCGTAAGACTGATAGTACATATTATTAAAAAAACAGCTTCGAAAAGACAGAAAAAAGAATAATAGAAAGAAGGGACTTTATTATGAAGAAATTTATAATGGTTGTATTGATCATAAACACATCTCTGCTTCTTTTGGGAGGAGCACTTTTAGGACTTGGATTATGCTTTGGAGGAAAACCGAATTTCAGCTTTAATTTATCCGGTAAAGAAATGGTTGAACAGGTGTATGTCGATGAAGATTTTCCTGTAGAAGATTATTCTTCAATGAAAATTGACGTACAAATGGCAAAAATCTACATTGAAAAAGGCGATGAAAACAGAATAGAATATCACATAATGGAAGAACTTGTACCTGAGGTTAAGGTTGAAGACAATACACTTTATGTGATCCAGCCGGAAAAGAATATTATTCCTATAAACTTTATTAACTTTAATTCTGATGAACCGTACATTAAGATATATGTTACCGAGGATCAGTATGCGGATATAAAAACTTCAAGTGGCGGAATCGTGATAAACAATGTAAATATCGACGGTATTATCGAGAGTTTATCGGGCGGACTCAGCATTAACGGCTCCGAGGCAGACAGTATTGATATTAAGGTATCAAGCGGAAAAACTTATCTCGAAAATGTAAAATATAATACAATTAAAGCAAATCAGTCATCGGGTAAATTTGTAATAATCAACTGTGAAGCAGGAACGATTAATACAAAATGCTTAAGCGGCGGAGCAGAATTTGAAAATGTATCCGCAGATTCGATCGAATCAGAGGTGACCAGCGGCGGAATTCATTGTACCAATGTAGTTGCAAAGAGCGCAGATCTTGAAGCAACTTCAGGTTCGGTTACCTTACAGGGCAGTGAAATCATTGATTTAACAGGCGGTTCGAACTCAGGCGGTTTTAAAGCAGAAGATACAAAGATCGATAAAGCAAACCTTAAAGTATCAAGCGGCGGAATCAGACTTGATCTTATCGGAGATGTTAACGATTATGATTTTGAACTTAAGGTATCTTCCGGCTCGGTAAACATAAACGACGAAAAGAAGGGCGACGATTATACACTTGAAAACGGAAAAGACAAAAAAATCAAGGCTAAAACAAGTTCCGGAAGTATAAATATCAATATTAACTAATCTGTTACAAAAAACAGTTGACTTTTTACAGGCAATTTGTTAATATACTATTTGTCCGCGACGAACGGACAAATAAATGCGATAGTGGTGCAGTTGGTAGCACACGACCTTGCCAAGGTTGAGCTCGCGGGTTCGAGTCCCGTCTATCGCTCGAGTGAAATCCTGCAAATCTCGTATTTGCGGGGTTTTTTATTTTTCTTTAGACCGTCCGCAACCGTCCCCAGACAGGAAAAGTTGTAGTTTTTCAGCTGATTTGGAACAGTAACTTCTATCTTCAAAACTATAGTTTTTCAGATTTATTTCCGGTGAATGTCCCAGTATTTTTGCACGATCTGTCACAGGAATACCTGCGGGAATCATTACATACGAATTAAAATACATTCGAATTGCATGATTATTTGTGATAGGTATCTTGAGTTTTCGGCATAATCTCTTTAAAAACTGCATATATTGAGAATCATTTTTTATCCAGTCACCGTTTTCATCGCAAAAAACCCATTCTGATTCGATACCGTTTTGTTCCTGCCATTCAAGAGCCTTTCTTAAAATCCGCTCTGTTTCCGGTAACATAGGTATTAATCTGCCGTCATCGGATA
This sequence comes from Lachnospiraceae bacterium, assembly GCA_024698715.1. Taxonomy (GTDB): domain Bacteria; phylum Bacillota; class Clostridia; order Lachnospirales; family Lachnospiraceae; genus UBA3766. The sequence goes on along the minus strand of JAILRA010000021.1, from coordinate 3,489 downwards.
CGCCGCGCTCGTTTTTTGTGTAATCCACATATTCATATACCAGAGTATCTTTGTTTTTAAGTTGCTGCGAGTGGACATGAATAAATTTGTATTCAAAATTCAAATCACATTTCATCAATGACGATATTTCTGCAACGCGCATTCCGGATCGTCTTGACAATTTAAGCATATATCCGTCAGTATAAAACTTTCCCTCTTTTTCAGCCTTATCAATGCGAAAATCGGCTTCATTTTCTATTTTATCCATTTCATCGGGACTAAATGCTTTCTTTTCGGCTTTCTTCTTACTTGAATCCAAAAGTGCATAGTAGTCGGAGTTTTTGAATTTATTGGGATTTCTTATAAAATTCGGACATATGTCATGTTCTTCGGCATAATCGAAAATCAGGTTGAGAATACCTTTGTAATTGTTAATAAAAGCCTTCTTCTTAAGCTTTTTCCCTTCTTTTTTTATCACCTCGTTCAACATCTTAATAGTGTATTCTTTGATAAAAAGAGGAGTAACTAAAAGAATTTTGGTTTTGGCAAGTTCCGGCGAAACAAATCTGTTAAAGTCCTGCATATTCCTTTTTATTGTATTTTGTACGGATACACTTCCTTTACAAGACTCATTAATTCCTTTCATAAGCTTCTTTTGCTTTATTGCTGCTTTAAAAACTGATCCAATAGTTTCACATGATTCTCCGCCAATACTGTAATATTCGAATAATTTGTCATACAGTTTCCCTAGTGTGGTGCATTTTATTCTTTTTTGACCGGGCAGATAAGTCACCCATACTAGTTCTTTATTGCGTCCATATTCCTTTTGCTCGATTTTTCTCGGTATGCCTGCTTCGGTAACATGGAGTTTGTCTACATATTCTTTTTTCAAAGTGCGTAATGTTTTGTTCATGTTATCAAGAAGAACAACATCATCATCTGATAACATATTACCACTTAAACGCAAATTGCGGACGCATTCTTCGATTTTTTTAATGTTGAAGAGTATTTTATTTTCGTCGTTCAAATTAATTATTCTCCCAAATGCGTTTGTTGCAGTTACCATATCAGTGAAAACAAATATCATATTATGTCATACATACGTACATAATTTTTGTAAGGCTAAGTATTTGTGTACGTATGTACGTATCGATTTGGGCAAAAACACTATTGCGTATATTTCTCTAAACCGTGATATCCCCAAACCCTGGTATTGTCATTGTTATATACATTATTGTCATGAGTGATTTTGTATGAATCCAGGTGTTCGCCTATGAAATTTGAAAAACTTCTTTGTTTCATCGGCTCGAAAGCGTTTTCTGTACACCAGGAACAATAAATTCCATATAAATCTTTGGCTGTAATAGAACCTTCAGGATTAAATCTAATAAAACCTTCTGAATCCATAAACTCGATTGCATTACATGAATTGCTTTTAACAGCCTCGCAATTGGCTTTAGTACGTTCGCTTTCGGTAAATACATAGTTGTTAGAAATAAGTCGATCAAGACCTTCTATTTGCCAGACAAGGATTCCATCAAGTTCTTTACACATTTTTTCTGCAATAAAAGGATCATCAACTCTGTCGGGAGAGCGGTCTTTGGTCGTAATTACAAGCTGTCTTCTGAAAAAACCGTTACTTCTGTCATAAAGAGCAATTAGATCTCCGTTACTGAAAGCCATAATTCGGCTATAGATATATCCCTGATAGCTTTGTTTCCCTTTTCTTTCCAAATCTTTTTTATCCTGCGAAGTAATTATTTTCTTTATATAATCTGTTTGTTTAAGACCTTCCATCTTTAAATCATCATCAATCATTAGAAGGATTCCTTCCAAATCTGCTCTTGCAAAACGATCCTCTGATACTTTAGCGATACTTCCGTCTTTTGAATAAGATCCAAACAGTTTTTTTATTACATATCCCATTTGAGACTTGCCTTCACCGCCTTTACCCTTAATAACCAGTGCTTTTTGTGCTTTTGTTGTCGGAATAAGGCAGTAACCAAGAAATTCTTGAATTGTTGGAATATCTTCCGGAAAAAACAGGTCATTTAGGTAATTAAGCCAGGTAAAAGGTTTTGGAGCATCTTGCTTATATTCGGTAAAAAGTCTGAATCTGACTATTTTATCTTTGCCGGGCTTAAATTCCTTGTTCCTGACAAAGTAGGTCCCATTTTTAAAATGAATCTTATCGGCTTCAGGAGGAAAATCATCTACTGATGAGCAGATTTTTAATAAATTTATAATGCTGTCGATTTTTCTTGAGATAAAAACACTGCAGTATTCTTTTATTTCATTAAGGATTAAGGCTTTTATATCATCTATACGGGAAATTCTGCCATCAATGCCAAAAAACGAATCTTCTGTATAAAGGAGTTTATTTTCTTCAAGAAAGCATTCACAAAACTTATATTCATTAATATTTTTACCGTCATACCAAACGGGATAGGTATTTTGAGCTTTTTTAGGAAGTGTATTTTTTAATTCTTTGCTCATATTTGTTAACTTCTCCTTTGTATATTTTTATTATTTGATCTCGTTCATTAATATCCGCTTCTAAAAAGCAATCCATTATGTATTCGATTAACGGGATATTTTGCTCCGCTTCGACATATAGCGAATTAATATCTTCATCCGGCGATGTCGGAGAATATAATGATTCCCATTTTCTTAATAAGTGATAGTATTCAGTGACAATCAGATAGAAGTGTTTTTGAGTGTTTTCTTTATTTTTTTTGATTAAATAGGCAGATTTCTTTTTGTTGATACTTTTGATAGTTTCTTCCGACAAAGGTTCGTTTACCGGAATTTGAAAGTCAGATGCAATCTTTATAGCAGCTTCTTTCTTTCCGATTGAAAAAAGACCGGATACATAATCAATAGCATCCCCAGTTGCTCCGCAGGCAAAACAGTAGTAACGAGCATCGATTTTCATGCTTGGCGTTTTGTCGGAATGAAAGGGACATACAGCCATATGATTATGGTTTATATGTAATCCGTAGTAGGAAGCCACCTGATCTGCATTAACTGTTTCTTTTACGCGATTGAAAATGTTTATTTTATTGTTCATATAATTATTCATGAAAAGAGCGAGGTCATCTGCCTCGCTCATGATTTATCTTTTTCCTTGCTTTTTCCAAAAATGTATCCACAGAACCAAAATGTTTTTCCAGTATATTAAGCCTTCTTTCAGATTCTGATCTATCAGCCTGATAAGAATCATAATCAGTTTTTAACCCTTCGCGTCTTAATAGCAATTCGTTCTGTCGATTTTTCAAATCTGTTAAAGATACTTCTTTGGGATTTATACCGACATTCTTCAAAAATTGCTTGGCTCCATCATATAAAATCAACTCGGTTTCATTTTGTTCCAGATATTGTTCTTTCTTTTTGGAATTAATATATTCCATATGAAACGGTTTATTTCGATCATATATTTCACGATAATAAATTTGTTCTTTTAAAGCTTTCAATTCTTTATCAATCTCAACCATTTCATTACGTGTATCT
>JAILRA010000104.1 GCA_024698715.1 Lachnospiraceae bacterium | reverse complement strand
GAAGAACCGCACCCTCGGGTGGATTTCCGGGCGGCGGATTTTCGATGGGAGGAAACGGAGGAGCAAATCTTAATTACACAGATGATGAGCTTGATTCATATTCGACTATTTGGGATGGCGAGATAACTACTACCGGTGATAAAGATCACAGAAGAGTGGTTAAAGCTTTGAAGAACATCAGCGAAGGTAATGATCTTGAAAAATACCTTGATGTCGACAATGTGCTTAAATACATGGCTGTACACACATTTGCAGTAAATATGGACAGTCTTTCGGGCAGTATGGCTCATAACTATTACCTTTATGAGTACGATGGCAGATTGAATATTTTCCCGTGGGATTACAATCTTTCTTTCGGTGGAATGTCCATGGGAAGCTCGGGAAATGCTACCGAAATGGTTAACGATGCGATCGATACACCGTTTTCCGGAACTGATTTCTTTGATGCTTTACTGGAAAACGAAGAATATCTCGAAAGATATCACGCATATTTGCAGCAGCTTGTTGATGAATATGTTAATGGCGGAAGATTCGACGAAGTATATGAGAGGATCACAAGCCGGATCGATTCGCTCGTTGAAACGGATCCCACAGCATTTTATACATATGAAGAGTATCAGACAGCATCGGATCTTTTATATCAAACGATCAAACTTAGAGCTGAAAGCATAGAAGGGCAGTTGAACGGAACGATCCCTTCAACGGATGAAGGTCAGCGTGCGGATTCATCAGCACTTATCGATGCGTCATACATAGATGTGAAGGCAATGGGACAGTTTAGCATGGGCGGAAACAATGACGGGGATTTCAAGAAACGTTCCGAAAAAGAATGGAGGAGAAACAGAACCGAATCTTCAGAAGAATCTGATCAGAGCAGCGAATCGGAAGGCTTTGATTTCGGTAATTTCCCGGGCGGTTTTGACTTTGGCAATATGCCCGAAGGTTTTGATTCCGGCAATATGCCCGAAGGTTTTGATTCCGGTAATATGCCCGAAGGTTTTGATTCCGGCAATATGCCCGGTGGCTTCAATCCGGGAAATATGGACGGGTTCGGTGGATTCTCTTCTCAGAGTATGAGTACCGGTATATCCGGCAGTCTAAAAACAGTGATCACATTTGCCGCATGCTTTGTACTGATGGTGATTTCACTGATCATAGTGAATTGTGTCAGACGCAGGAGATATAAATAATTAAACATTTAGGAAAGGGGTGTTTTTCGGGACATCCTTTTTTGAATCCCAAAATGGACCGGGAACTCCGTCCCCTAGGTCCACTTTTTTGTGTTGCCAAAATGGACCGGGAACTCCGTCCCCTAGGTTCATTTTTGGCAATATGACATGTCATTTATATGCCGTATGAAATGTTTTCCGTCATCAAAAATGATCATTTTTGACACTCCGCCTGCGGGGCCGTGTATATTAATATCGTAAAAAGATTCAACAGGAAGTCCGATAAACATGGCATTCCAGATACTCAAAAGGTCTCCGTGTGAAACAATAATGATGTTTTCTTTATTACTCGCAATTATTTCATCATAAAAAGGCTTAAGACGATTCCAGGCCTCGCGTCTGCTTTCCCCGTCGGAGAAAAGTCTGTCATCCACGGTCTTTTCCGGGCATTCAATATTTTCGCGGAGCCATTGCACGGATTTTCCGCAACACTTTCCGAGATTTCTTTCTCTCAGTTCTTTTCTTAAGACCGGTTCAACGCCAAGGTATTTTGATATCTCGTCAGCAGTTTGTTTTGCACGTTTCAGGTCAGAAGAATACATGATCACATCTTTTCCGGACAACTCATCTTTTAATTTTTTTCCGATTTGATCAGCTTGTATTTTTCCAAGTTCCGTCAGATCCCAATCGGTCCACGAACCAACCATACCATTCGTATGGTGAACTGATTGTGTATGCTGTATCGTAAAAATGTTCTTCATTGCTTTTCTCCTAAAAAATTAACGCACATACGATAGAATACACCAACTATAAGTTAGTACGTAAAATCAAAATATTACACTTCTTCGTTCAACATTTTTATCTTTTCCAAAAAGTTTTTCTTTGCATCTGTCTTTAACATCCATTCCATAACTTTCATGTTTTCTTCTTTAGTTTTTTTTCCGTAAATACTTGCATGGACCCACGAATTATTCATGCGATAGCCATCCTTAGATTCATCTCCCAGAATCAATTCCTGCCATGGTTGACCATCAAATAATAATGTTCCGGAAAAAGCACATTCAGTTGTTGGTAACGGATACTTTGATTTTCCAAAAAAGATTACTATATTAGCACTATTTTCCTGATCGTACGCAGAAGCTGCAATTCCGTACTCATCCCAATAATATCTTTTAGGATGAAAAATATCAGGAGATAGTCCGTAATCTTTGCTAAAAGCCTCCCTCATTTCCTCCGATAATTCAATATCCACAGCTCGTGGTTCTCCGAGAATTATTTTCATTTCACTTATTTTTGACGGAAAATCCAGAGACACTCCGTCTATTTCAAAACCATTTTCGTGAATATTCATTGTAATCGGTTTCCCCGGATTCATTTTTTTTAATTTATCAAAAAGCCCCATATATGATCCCCTTTATCTTGAAATATGTATTTCAGCAAGTCAGATCAAAATTATCTTTTTCTATCTTCCAATATTTTTTTTATTTTTGCTTCCTTTCCCGGATTATTCCCCAAACCTTCAATCAACTCAGGCCAGAAGATATAATCTGACACATTATCTATTCCTGTTTCTGACTCCAGCTCTTCAATTGCACGGTCAAGTTTTGACGGCTTTATTGTCGCGATTTCGTTAAATAAGTTTTCAAGTTTTTCTCTTAACTCATCATCGCTTAAGCCTTCCTTTTTCACTGGAGGCATCAAAATATGATCAACAACATCTTCTAAATCTGTGTAAGACCAATATTGCCTGAAAGGTTCGCATTCTTCGATAGTTTTTCCGGTTAATTCTTTTAGTCTTATTTCCAGATTCCCTATTTCTTCCTTGATATCTGAATTATCAAGATCTTCCTCATCAAAAATAGTTGCAAGACGATCAATTATTTCGCCGACTTCCTTCTTAATACTATCCATAATCATTCTCCTCCACACGCATTAACCGGAGCATTAAATCAAAAATTTATTTAACGATTATATTTTACTACAGCTAAAATGATCATCACTAATCCGATTACCAATCCAATTGTCATGGGTATAAAAGTTAAAATAGAATGTAAAAATATCGTACATATCCCTGATAATCCAAAACCGATACCTATAACTATCATTCCGATTCCGAAAATCATACAATATTTCTGTTTGTTTTCTTCGCTGACTTTTTCGCAATGATTACTGATTATGAGATTCATTTTCTGTTTCTTCCAAATCAGAAATCCAAGCACAATGAATAGAAGACATAGTAGAATAAATAATATTCCGATCACAAAGAACCAAATGAAATCACTCATTTTTTAACCTCCTTTTTTGGCTGCGAAAATGGACCGGGAACTCCGTCCCCCTGGTCCACTTTTTGTGTTGCGAAAATGGACCACCGACTCCGTCCCCCTGGTCCATTTTTCATCGAAAATACGAGCGCTCAAGCAGCTTGATATCGATGTCTTGTTCCTCGTGACATCCGTAGACCCATGTTATTCCAAGAGAGGAGAGCAGCACATCTTCATTCCATCCAGAGTAGACAATACTTTCATTTTCAGGTATTAAATCAGCGATCTTTCCAATGTTTGTGTAAATATTCCAAACGGTTGATGTGCAGGGAATAGGCCAGGTGTTTCCGTTCCCGCCATGACGCACCACTTTTATCAGGTCATCCAATGTCGCTTCATCGGGAAGTTCTATTGCATAAATCCCATTATTTACATCATCGCCCATAGATACAGAGCGTCTGCCAAATTTAATCATTATCATAGTTTTATATTCTTTATTATCTCGAAAAATCATTAGCAGTAGTTACTGAATATTATTATAATATAATACTTTATTCCAATTCCAATTATTCTCAAAAAATATCTCTGTGAATCAAAAATGGACCATGAACTCCGTCCCCTAGGTCCAAAAACTGTTGCCACGAAAATGGACCACCGACTCCGTCCCCTAGGTCCAAAAATTTTCAAAATAAACATGACATGATGCTGTCATGTTTGGTATGATATCTTTATACAGGAGTCAGGAAGTATGAAGATAGACAGGCTTATCGGAATATTATCGATATTGTTGCAAAAAGAGATGGTGACCGCGCCGGAACTGGCCGAGCATTTTGAGGTTTCCAGAAGAACTATCAATCGTGACATAGAGGCTTTATGCAAGGCCGGAATACCGATTCAGACCACGCAGGGAGTCGGTGGCGGGATCAGCATAATGAGCGGATACCGAATGGACAGGACGATCCTTACATCCAGAGACATGCAGATGATCCTTGCGGGACTTCGAAGTCTGGACAGTGTGAGCGGAAGCGGTTATTACGGTCAGCTGATGGAGAAGATCCAGGCAGGGTCCTCGGAACTTGTAAGCGGAAGGGAATCCATACTGATCGACCTGTCATCGTGGTATAAAAATACTCTGTCGCCAAAGATATCGATGATACAGGATGCTATCGAAAACCGGAATCTTCTGAAATTCAAATACTTTGCTCCTTCGGGAGAGAGTGAGCGGACTATCGAGCCGTATTACATCGTGTTTAAATGGTCCAGCTGGTATGTTTACGGATGGTGCAAAAAAAGAAAAGACTTCAGACTTTTTAAACTCAATCGAATGGACAATGTAAAAGTATCAGATAAAACATTCGAGTGCCGAAACGTCCCACTCCCGGATATGTCGGCGGAGCTGATGTATCCGAGAAACATTAAGGTAAAAGCTTTGTTTGATGCGGATATGAAGTGGCGACTGGTGGAAGAATTCGGTACAAAATGTTACAGCGAAACAGAGGACGGAATGCTTCTGTTTACAGCAGACTATTCCGATATGGACAATCTTGTTTCGTGGATGCTGACATTCGGAGACAAGGTTGAAGTTCTCGAACCTGTTGAAGTCAGAGAGAGATTAAAAGAAATGGCTGATAAAATGATCAAAATGTATGGGAAAAAGAAATCGTGAAGAGATTAAAAGAAACAGCAGATAAATGATCAAAAAATATGGGAGGGAAAAGAAATGAGCAAAATTGAAAGATATGATGTTAACGAAGAATGGGCACATTCCGGAATCGTAAAGGCAGGAGATTTTTGTTTCATAAACTATTGTGTCGGAAACATTGGCGGGACGATTGAAGAGCAGATCAACGGTGCATTCGATCATATGGAACAAAGACTTGCAATGGTCGGCCTTACTTTGGAAAACGTAGTTCAGATGGATTGTCTTTTCAGGGACGTTTACAACATTCCCACAATGGAAAAAGTAATCAAAGAAAGATTCAAAGGTAACTACCCCGCAAGAAAATCCATCGAGACAAACTTCGCAAATATCGGCGGAAAAGACGGCCTGCATTTTCAGGTGGATGCCGTAGCATATTGCGGAGAAAAATAAATGACAAATGCACTTTTAGAAAACTTAGACCGAATACACACAACGGAAATGGGTGTCGACAGAATTCGAAGGAATATGAACCTTGGCGATATTGATGTTGTTTCGTGGTGCAAGGAAAAAATACTTGATAAGAATTCCGAAACAGAAAGACGTGGGAAGAACTGGTACGTGCAGGACAACGATTGCATAATAACCGTTAATGCGAGCAGTTATACGATAATTACGGTTCACAGGAGATAGTATGAAATACGAATGGATTGATGAATACCTGCTTGAGAAGAAGGGCGTAACAAAAGATATTCAGGAAGAATGGAACTGGATCCGTTATCACATCGGAGGAAAAATGTTTGCAGCAATCTGCAGGGACGATGACAACATTCCCGTTTACATTACGCTTAAACTTGATCCTCTTGAAGGAGATTATTTTCGCAAACAGTACGAGGATATAATCCCGGGATATTACATGAACAAAACGCACTGGAATTCTGTAAAAGCGGACGGCGAAGTTCCTGATGATGTGTTAAAAGATCTGCTGGACAAGGCTTACACGATAGTCCTGGAAAACTTAAGCAAGAAAAAGCAGAAGGAAATCCTGGAAAGTTAAAACGGAAGAAAATTCTGGAAAGTCAAAACATAAAGAAGTCCTGGAAAGGTAAAACAGAAGGAAGTCTTGAAAAGTTAAAACAACATATGAAGAAAATACCGGAGGAATAAAATGAAACTTGAAGGTTTTGGTATATTTGTAGATGATATGAGCACTATGATCCGCTTTTACAGGGATGTGCTCGGATTTGAGATCAAAGAGGAAGAAGATGCATCAAATGTATTTTTGGAGAAGGACGGAACTCTTTTCTTGCTTTACAGAAAGTCGGATTTTGAAAAGATGACAGGAAGTTCTTTTTCTTACTGCAAGGGAGTTAACGGTCATTACGAGATAGCCCTCGGTGTGGAAAACTATTCAGCCGTTGACAGAGAATTTGCCAGAGTTACGGGACTTGGAGCTAAAAGTGTGATGAAACCCACAACCGAACCCTGGGGCCAGAGAACATGTTATGTTGCAGACCCGGAAGGCAATCTGATTGAAATAGGTTCATTTGCAGAGGGGTAATATATGGCATTCGATTTTAAGAAAGAATACAAAGAATTTTATATGCCGAAGAATAAACCTTCGATCGTTACGGTTCCGAAGATGAATTACATTGCGGTCAGAGGAAAAGGTGATCCGAATGCGGAAGGTGGCGAATACAAAGAGAGTATCGGTCATTTATACGTGATTGCATTTACCATCAAAATGAGCAAGATGGGTGACCACAGAATAGACGGATATTTTGACTATGTTGTTCCCCCGCTTGAAGGATTCTGGTGGCAGCAGGGCATAACGGGAATAGATTATGATCACAAAGAAAACCTCGAATGGATTTCTGTGATACGTCTTCCGGACTTTGTCACTAAGGCAGAATTTGAGTGGGCAAAAGAAGAAGCAACGAAAAAGAAAAAGACCGACTTTTCCAAGGTTGAATTCTTTACATACGATGAAGGTTTATGCGTTCAGTGCATGCATATCGGTCCATACGATGATGAACCTGCAACTGTTGATGCGATGCATGAATTCATGGAAAAAGAAGGTTATGTTTTGGATATCACAGATAAAAGATTTCATCATGAGATTTATTTAAGCGATGTGCGAAAAGTTGCACCTGAGAAACTGAAAACCGTGGTTCGTCATCCAATAAAAAAAGTTAAGGATGATCAGCCGATTAAATCAATTGAGAAAAGCTTCGGTCAAAAAGCATATAATAATCAAACAAAAGGATGTAAGAATTAATACAAACGAAAGAATTAATCCAAATGTAAGAATTAATCCGAACAATAGACTGAATAAATGATCACAAAATAAAGAATAAAAGATAAAAGATAAAAGATAAAAGATAAAAGATAAAAGATAAAAGATAAAAGATAAAAGATATGTAAGGAGTTAATAATCATATGGAATACATCAGAGTTACAAAAGAAAATCTTGAAACTGAGCATATCTGTTGTGCGATTGCAAACAATAAAGATATACAGGTGTCCTCAAAAAAAGCATGGCTTGCGGACAGATTTGATGAAGGTCTTGTATTCATAAAGAGTGCGGAGAGAGGAAAGTGCTTCGTCGAGTTTATCCCTGCGGAGAACGCATGGAATCCGATAGATGCACCGGATTTCATGTATATTGACTGTCTCTGGGTTTCAGGTTCTTTCAAAGGCCACGGTTATTCATCCGAACTTCTTGAAGCCTGTATAAAAGACAGCAGGGAAAAAGGCAAAAAGGGAATCTGCATTCTCTCGGCTGCAAAGAAATTGCCGTTCTTATCTGACCCCGGATTTTTGAAACACAAAGGATTCGAAGTCGCGGATGAAGCTGATAACGGCATTCAGCTTTGGTATCTTCCTCTTGCAAAAGGCGCTAAAAAACCTTCATTTAAGGAATGTGCGAAGCATCCGCATACTGATGAAAAAGGCTACGTTCTCTACTATACCAATCAGTGCCCTTATAACGGAAAATATGTTCCCGTTCTCGAAGAAACAGCAAAGGCAAACGGAATCAGGTTTAAAGCGATCAAACTCTCGACAAAAGAGGAAGCACAGAATGCCCCGACGCCGATCACGACCTATGCTTTCTTTAAGGACGGAGAGTATGTGACCAACGAGCAGATGAACGATAAGAGATTTCTTAAACGTGTTAACGGATAAAGGCCGATTCTTAAGGAAAACGCATGCCTTGTCAGGTTTATTGAGCAATGCAAATGAAAGAAACATTTCAATACTGTTACAGATGTAATAACAGAGGAATAATAAGCTGTATTACAATAAGATTACATATGTAATTATTTGAGGAATAACAAGCTGTATTACAATACGATCACAGAATTAATAACAGAGGAATAATACATGCATTTTGTAGATGCAAAAGGAATATTGAACGGAAGCGGCGGACACCTCGGTATGAATATATATCGGGGTTGTACTCATGGCTGCATTTACTGTGACGGGCGAAGCGACTGCTACCAGCTCAAACACCGTTTTGAAGACATAGAAGTCAAGCAGAATGCGCCCGAACTTCTGGATAAGGCCCTCAAGTCAAAAAGAAAAAAATGCATGATCGGAACAGGTTATATTTCCGATCCTTATCTGCATTGTGAGGAAGAAATAAAGCTTACACAAAAATGTCTTAAAGTTATCTTGAAGAACGAATTCGGTCTTGCCATCCAGACAAAATCCGACAGGATCTTGCGTGACATCGATCTGCTGGATGAGATAAACAAAACCGCAAAATGTGTGGTTCAGATGACGCTTACGACATATGATGACGAACTTTGTAAGATCATTGAACCGAATGTCTGCAATACAAAGCGCAGGATCGAAGTTCTTGAACAGATGAGAGAACGTGGCATTCCGACGGTTGTATGGCTATCACCCATACTGCCTTTCATAAATGACACAAAAGAAAATATTCAGGCAATACTTGAGGAATGCGTAAGAACTGAAGTAAAAGGGATTATCAATTGCGGAATGGGAGTAACATTAAGAGACGGTGACAGAGAGTATTATTATGCGGCTCTTGATAAGCATTTCCCCGGAATGAAGGAACGATATATCAAAACCTACGGAAATTCCTACGAACTTCTAAGCCCTGATTCAAAAGAACTGAGCAAACTTTTTCATAAGATCTGTGATGAAAACGGAATAATTTCGGATATGCAGGAATGTTTTGCGTTTATGGAAGAATTCCCTGAAAAACACAAACAGATGAGCATTTTTGATTTGTGATTCCAAAACTTTTTTTCAAAGTTTGGGATGCGCTTACCCCCATCTTCAAATTCTCTGCCGATGTGAGAACTCTGATTTATACTACAAACAGCATTGAATCCCTGAATGCTATATACCGTAAGCTCAACCGTCAGCGGAGTGTATTTCCAGGTGATCAGGCCCTTTTAAAAGCGCTATACCTTTCAACATTTGAAGCCACAAAAAAATGGACCATGCCGATCCGAAACTGGGGTAAGGTCTATGGTGAACTTCAAATCATGTATGAAGGAAGACTTCCTGAATAATAAAATATCTCTCTGACTCTGTTCTTATGGACAGAGCCAGAGAGCCTTAGTGCGATTATCTTCCAATATAAGCGATTATCAATATCTATTCTTTTCAGTCTTCTCAACTGGTAATCCGGCCTTTTCGATAACTACTTGGGGTACATCCCATCAGTTCTTTAAACATCTTGCCAAAATAACTATCTGATACAAATCCGCATCTCTCAGATATATCACCGATCGCTCGATCGGTCTCCACCAACATTCCGGCAGCCTGTCGGATTCTAAAACGGTTCA
>JAILRA010000093.1 GCA_024698715.1 Lachnospiraceae bacterium | reverse complement strand
GAATTTATCTATTTAGCCATTCTTTTAGTAGAATAAACACTTCTTCCTTATCTTTAGCAGAAATTTCACCACTTTTATGTAACGCATAATGATGGCCATACTCGCTATCAGTATAAGTGTTCCCGTTAAACATTACAGGCTTTTCATATCTTGGTCTTACATGAATATGAAGATGAGGATTAGGCTCTAACTCTTTATAAAAATTATTCATCAAACAACTCCAATTACATAGAGTTGCTCCTAAAACAGTCTTTAAGCATATTTCCACTTTGCAAACCAGATTACGTAGCTCGTCCCATTCTCCATCCGTTAACTCTGACAATGAATTGCAGTGTCGCTTCAGAACCAATATACAGCGTCCAATATAATCCTGTTCATCTGAAAGGAAAACAGACCATGATTTACTTTCGTACACCTTAAACTGTTTGTCTTCTTCAGATAAGTTGCACCAATCACAATTATCCATTCTGTTCACCCCCTCTCCTTTGCATAGTCATTATTTTCTCGCCACCTGAAGATCCATTGTGTCATAAAGCTTTAGTACACCGCCGTGCTCATTTATTGCCTGCGCAATTTCATCAAAGAATCGTTTTCTGATTAGTTCATCAATAACGATGTGATCAGAATAGTGTGTTATTTCAAAACACGGGTCTTGCTTGAAAACATCATAGCACCCCCGGCAATTACAGCAATCCCACCGATGCCAATTATAAACCAGCCGAGCCATTTCGAATCTCCTTCCATCTCAGCAGGATTATCGGGATTATAAAAGATTGTAACAGTCTGACCTGTACTCATACCGGACTCCCATACATTGCTCGGGCCGGCGTATGTTTTGCCATCGACTTCGTATTGTACATATGCAACATAGTTCGCACTTGTTCTGTGCTTGCCCCAATTATTCGTAGAATCCGATATTTTCTCAATTTTAGTTATTTCAGCCTCAACAGGAACATATCCTGAATTTCTGATAAACTGAACCCAGATACCGAGGCCTGCAAATGTCAAACCTACGATGATAAAAAGTATCCCCATGACCTTATTTTGTAAATTCATTTATATCCTTCTCCTATCAAAACAAAGCAACATTAGTGAAAAATCAAAATATATCAATCTAAATCCAAATACCAGATAAACTGAACCTCATTTTCACATCCGGGTTCGGAATCATACGCATGCATATCAATCTTTGATAATAATGCACCCTGTTTTTTATAAAAACGGCAGGCCGGAACATTATTGTTTTGACACTCAATGATCATTAACTTATAGCCATCGTTTTTTGCGTTTTCCAATCCAAGATTGAATAATTTTTGTCCGATACCCATGTGTTTGTATTTATCAGAGATTCGGATATCCCACAAAACACACGCATCTGTTCTTCCGCCAATCATATCCAGTTTTTCAGTAGGACCGGCTATCGTCATTGCTCCGATTGGAGTCTCGTCATCAAAAGCCATATAAAAACGCCAATTAGATATATCAAACATCTGCTCAAATTCCATAGCCCGTTCGTATTTACTCAGATCTTTTATACGCGGTTCAACCTGTACTTCTTCAAAAACAAAACCGCCAAGTCCGCTGTCAATTCTTCTGACTTTATATTCAGATGAAATATCTACATTCTGCGATACTTCATCATATTTTGGAAAACAGGTTTTATCCGTTTCTCGTATATTTATCATTTGAGCCTCCTTCTTAGTTTCCGTGTACGTTATATCAAAATTTATTTATCAAAATCCATAAATACTCTTGATCCGGTAGCGCCTCTTTGGCCCTGGTATTTTCCGTTATAGGGTGATTATTCCTGAAGGAGTATCATCAACGACACTGAATGTATTGCCGTGTCTGATATCTACACTGGCAGGTTGTATTTGTTCTTTAGTTATAGGTTCAATGACTAAAGTTTTATCTTCAATCATTTTGCTTATAGTTTTGTCTGATAAAATCATCTTTTAATCCTCCGCTAAATTATTCTTTTTGTTTTCCGCCAAGTCCCCAATTTTCATTTGGCGGCTCATTGATTATTATGAAAACATCTGTTGGGATTATTTCTAATCTTTCACCCAATTTCCCGGTGATCATTTCGATCAAGGCTCTTTTCTGTTCTTTACTTCTACCCTGAAACATTGTTATCTCAATGATTGTAAAATTCTCTGTTTTACCTGATGGGATTTCAAAATCCTCTTTATCTATCTCGATAATCCTTTGAGACCTGTCCCAATCTTCGATACCTATAGCTTCCATCAATCCTTCGTGAATACAATCTAACAGGATCTTTTTATATTCAGGGCTTTTCCCTTTTATGATATCTACTCTTATTATTGGCATATTATTTGTTCCTCACCTGTTTTTCCACCATTTATTATTTTCACTCAAATCCTTTTTGAAATTTTCTAAATTTATCTATTGCCCGAATGATCGGATTACACATTAAAGCGATAAACTCCAGGAGGACTAATCCAACCACAGCAATATATGAAATCGTTTCCAACGGATTCGCAAGATTTTCTTTCAGAATAACATAAATAATAAAAGGATACAGACCACATATCGGAAGAACACATATTACAATAATAAACCACTCGAAAGTACCGAATCTTAATCTGTATTTACCATTCTCTCTTTTGGTAAAAACATGTTCTATGAATTGTGGCGTACCTTTCCCGCCATTAATGCAAACAGATACCGAATAGCTGTCCCCGAGTTTTCCTTTTTTGCCCTTTTCTATCGTGGAAGGATATACCTTCTCAAACAATACGCATATTAATGCGACGATTGCCGCCAAAAATACAGGTGAGGCATATACAACAACATATTCCATAAATTTCCCCTTATTACTCTTTTGCCGGAAAACAAAAATGGACCGGGAACTCCGTCCCCCTGGTCCACTTTCGGTACTTTTTGTTGCAAAATGGACCGGGAACTCCGTCCCCTAGGTTCATTTTGCCAGATTTTTGTTCATTTTGGCAACTCTTATTCGTGTCGAAATATATATGCAGGACCAGATAAATACGAATCCTATGGCAAAACAGATCGTAAATATCAGGATCTTGTCGACGGTGATCCATCCGTTTAAGAGGTAAAAGCCCAGATAATCAATATAAAGGACCGTACCCTGGATTAGTGCTGCCGTCACTTTCGGAAGTTCTTCGATCTGGTGAACTATCGAAATACCCGCGGCGATAAATGCGAGAGCCGATGTGGATAAAATGCCGATCAGAACTTCTGAAGGCGAAAGGCTTTCTATTTTCCCCGCTTTCCAGATAAAATACCAAACGATCGCGGTAATCGTCGGTCCGACCCATGCGAACATCAAACCTCTTATGCAAAAATCTTTTATATGTTTTTTCATATCCCAAATCTCCTTTTTACTTCTGCGAAACATCTTCTTGAAATGCACTCCGTATAGCCGCTGTCAAACTCTGCATCAACAGCTCCGGACAAAAGGACCTTAAATCTTGCGATCCTTTTGCTGTTGGCTATCGCGGATTTGTTGATCTTTATAAAATCCGAAGGCAGAACGCTTTCGATTTCGTAAAGACGTTTTCTTACAACATATCTCCTTTTATCCGAATATAATGCGTAAGTCTTTTCGTCTTCCACAAAGAAACACTCTATTTCTTTTACTTCCAAAAGCCTTATCTCATCTTCAAGATATCCGGTGATCTGGTCAGTTGCATTGTCCTGCGTTACGAGCCTTTCGATCTCGTCGATCAAAGGCGTTCTCTCGTGAACGTTCGCTATGACTTCTTCTTCACATTTAGGATTAAGATTCAGTCTGAAAATCATCTTTAATTCCTCTTTTTATCTTTTTTGATCCCAAGAACCATCCATCTGTAAACGGGGATCCTTGAAATGATCTCGTATAAAATATATGCTAACGCAAAGGCTGCTACAGTACTCAGAATATAAGCGGGAACCGCTGAAATGTATCCGGGTTTTACAAGCAGTATCGCAACCATTGAGATTCCAAGATAATGGAACACATAAAGTCCGAAACTCTTTTTGCTCATGAATTTCGTAAAGGCGTTCTCGAAATCTCCGTATTTTGCCATGCCACCCAGGATTGCCATACATGCGAACCAAGCATACGTCGTAAACAAAGGGCTACGATTAATCGGAGCCTCCGCATATACTTTACCAAAGTTAACGATGCAAAACAATACGCCGAGAATAACTGCGGGAATAAGGAATAAAACAAAGTATTTCTTTAATCTCTCAATCACTTCTTCATGTGAAAATACGAAGTATCCTAAGAAGAAAAGCAGTCCGTATAATCCGAATCTGTAAACAACAATGATGGGTGTATTAAGGATCAATCCGGAAACCCAAACGGGAACTGTAAAAAGGATTATTGCCAAGATGTTTGTTTTTCCGCCCAGTTTCCAAAGGCGGTCTTTTTCGATCTTTCTTACAAGCAAAAGCAGCATTGAAAAGATCCAAAGAACCTGAATGTACCAGAGAACTCCGATTCCGCTCAAACACATGATTATCGCTACGATCGGAGCGGGAACGCTGCTTGTAAGCTCTGCTCCGTCGCCCATGTTCATATTGAAATATCCCTGAATAAACTGGAACGCTACAATGCCTATTGTTGAGGGGACCAGAAGTTTTCTCGTTCTCGATCTTGCAAATTCCTTTCCGGTATGTTTCTCTAAATACATTCTTGAACATATTCCGGAAACAATGAATAATATGCACATAAACCAAGGATAAACCACATACTGATACACATCATAATACTGAACCTCCAGATTGGTTATTTTTCCGATGGTTCCGAGAATCCCTTCTGCGTTATACATGTATAAAACGTGATAAATAACTACGAGCACTACCGTCATCCATCTTATATTATCCAAGTATTTTCTTCTCATATTTTTTCCTCCAAATACTTCAATAACTCATCTCCATGACTGCATATTACTATCAAAAAAAATGCCTGTCATAGAATTTCGGTATTCGGTAAGAAAACGAAGGTGAACGGTAAAAAAGCAAAAAAATAAAATATATATGGGGTAAATAAAAAACGGGGAAGGTTATCAAGCCTTCCCCGATAATTGTAAAATGGACCGGGAACTCCGTCCCCTAGGTGCACTTTTCTGTATTGCCAAAATGGACCATGAACTCCGTCCCCTAGGTGCATTTATATGAATCTCTCATACAGGTGATCGTCCTGACCACCGTAGTTAGTGATATCTTTTACGTAAGAATATCCGAAACGCTCATAAAGTCCGACCTTGTCGGAAGGAATGAAGCTCTTCTTGAATCCGAGATTTCTTAAGTATTCGTTGGCATAGTCGATAAGCTTGCCGCTTACTCTCTGCCCCCTGTAATCTTCGCTTACAAATACGCTCGATACCCAGGGTGTGATCTCGGGAAGCGGATAATAATCTTCTTTCATGACCGAAGTCATTCCGATTATCTTTCCGTCAGCCTTCGCAACAAACATTGTTTCCCAGTCGGTGAACTCCCAGTTCTTTACAAGTTTGGTCATGTGTTCTTTTACATCATCCCATGAACAATTCTCGATAAATCTTAAAAGTTCGTCCGCAAGTTCTGTTCCCTTATCAACCTTTTGAATTGAAAAATCATTCAAAAGTCTCCAGCCGAAATGCTTCTCAACCAGTGCAACAGTATCTTCAACGCTTCTTGAATTGTCACGTTCTACCCAGAAATAGCCACTGTTTTTAATAAAATTATAAGCATCGACATTTATCTCTGTGAGTGTCTGTTCGCAGGTTGCTTTCGCCTTTTCGAAATCGGTAGCCGAATGAATGAAATTGTTGAACGGCTGATGATCGGGACGGTTGCAATATGTATCCACGATGTTTTCAGGCTTGTGGATCATGAAAGCGATCCTCTCGGGATCCGTGATCTTGTCTGCTTCTTCAACCACTATGTGAAGGTCGCATAAGATAACGCGGTCCTTTGAAAGTATGATCAGATCCAGCAGTACGAAATCAAGCTGTTCGGCTTTGTTTCCAAGTAACCACTTCTTGTACTCTTCGACGCTTCTTCCGAAGAACTCATCCGCATCCTTGAAAAACGTATTCATGGTGGGCTGATGTTCCTTGTCGGACATGAGCTGATGGATCGTAAACTGATCATCGATAACGTATACGGGAATACCGTATTTCTCGCCGAGCGCCTTCGTCACCGTGGTCTTGCCGCCGCATGCGGTGCCTGAAATAAAATAAACGTTACGTAAATATTCTTTAATTATATTGTCTTGAAATATCATAATATTGTTCTCCTTAATTTAAATAGTTTTTCTCGCAACAATTACCAAGCATGAAACTATTCATTTAAGGTTTCATGCTTATTAGATATTTCTTAATCTTCTGAACATCAACATTTCTGTTTCCTCCGTAAAATAATTAACAATTACATTAAATATAAATAACAATTGCATTAAATATAAATTAGCATTTTCTTCTATTGAACGTCAATCAAAAGTTTATATGCAGACTTTTCATACAAAATGGACCACCAACTCCGTCCCCTAGGTGCATTTTTTTGGGGTTGGCGAAAATGGACCAGGAACTCCGTCCCCTAGGTCCATTTTTCAAAGAGCAGATGATTGAAGAACGAAACTTTCTTGAACTCATCCAATGCATATGTCTTTTTCTCAAGCTTGAGCATCGGCTGATACCAATCGTCCGAATACTTGATCTCGTTGTTGGAAGACAATCCGAAAAATGTTCTTATTCCGAACACATCCTTAAGCTTCGCCTCGTCTTTCAGGCAATTAACAAGGTATTCGTTATCATAAACATTTCTGTTTCCGAACATGCTGTTCTCGGTATTATCTTCTGCAAGAAGATCAAGAGCGGCTTTCGGGTTATCACCAAGAACTGCCATAGCCATTACTCTGCCGTAAAGATTATGCTTTATGATCGAGAGTTTTCCTTCCGGTTTTACTACTCTTATAAGTCCTTTTATGATCTCATCTTTGTTATCGACATATTCCAAAACATTGTGGCATATCACAACATCAAATGAATCGTCTTCAAAATTTGATAAGTATTCCAAACCGCCGTGAATGAGTTTGTAATCTCCTTTGACGCGAAGGTTTATCATCTCTTCGTTCGGCTCAAGTGCGATCACTTCATGATTCTTCGCATAATGGCTTGCAGTTATGCAAAAACCTGCACCGAAATCAAGTATCTTAACTCTTTTATCGTTTGAAATATTCAGTTGTTCGAAGATCATGTCGTAGAACATTTTGCCCCAGGGCTCGTCTACCATCTTTCTGTAATCATTTATCGAGTTTGACATATTTATCTCTCCGTAAAATACAAGTTCTTTAGGAAAAAGCCCTGATTCAACGCTTCAAAAACACAATTTTGTTAGGAAAAGCCCTGATTCAACACTTCAAAAACACAATCTCGTCAGGAAAAATCCCTGATCTAACGTTCCATAAAAAATTCAATCTCTTCGCCGAGAGGTCCGAAGCAGAAGGACATTCTCGCGTGAAATTCGGGTTCGGATTTCATGGTGATCTCCCTGGGCTCTATAAAGACTTCATAGCCTGCTGCCTTTACTTTCTCTGCCATCTCATCCACATCATCGGTTGCAAAGGCAATATGTCTTAATGCGCCCTTGGTTTTGATCCCTTCGCCGTTATTGAATATCTCAAGCTGACCGTTTCCGAAGTCTATCATTATTCCTTCCGGCCATTCCCTGACGATCTTAAATCCGAGGATATTCAGATAAAAATCCTTGGCCTTTTCCAGTTCTTCTTTGGTTTTGCATTTAAGGGAAATATGATGTAATCCTTTGATCATTTTTCAGCCTCTGTCTCTTTCCTCAATGATTTGAATTATTTCTTTTTTCGAAATTATCTCATCGAACCTCTCCGGAATAAAAGAAGGTTTCACGTAACTGTTCTTCACATCTTCCAGAGGGATCCAGACAAGTTCTTCGCCGTCGTCGGTCATGTTTCTGAATTCCGTCATGTCGTCCACAGCCATGAGGTAATACATTTCTATCGTGTGACAATCCAGTCCTTCAAGTGAACCGCCGTGACCTTTAAAGAAGTTCTCGCAAAGTACGGCAAGTCTTTCGGCATGTACACGGATACCGGCCTCTTCATATACTTCGCGTTCCACGCAGCTCTTCGAGGTTTCTCCGATATGCACACATCCGCCTATCATGTAATAATAGTTGTCTCCGAATTTGCTTTGCACGAATAACATTTTGTTGTCATGAATGATTATTCCGCCCGCACGGTAACGAAAATAATCATTGCCCTTAATTACCCAGCAGTCTTCGCCCATGTCATTCCTCCCTTATTCTTAGCAGTTTGTTTTGTTCTCCACCGGTCGAAGTATAATTTCACTTTTTGCTTTGCTCTCCGATAATCGAAGTCTAATTTTACTTTTTGCTTTGCTCTCCGATAATCGAAGTCTAATTTTACTTTTTGCTTTACTCTCCGATAATCGAAGTCTAATTTCACTTTTTTGCTTTACTCTCCGATAATCGAAGTTTAATTGCAGTTTTCTTTATTTTTTCCGTAAATCGAGGTATCATTACTTCTTTTTCTTTTTTTCTTTCTCTTTTCTCCAGTAATCGAAGTATAATTCTTCGGTCGCCAGAGCCATTTTGGTCACGGAAAACTCGCATTTTGCGGGATCCGGATAAGTATACCAGGTATCCTTAAGAGTATTAAGATCCACACAGTCGCCGTATTTTCCGAGATATTCATATTCGATATGACAGGAATAAAGCGACGGAACGTTCTTAACCATTTCATGCACATCACCGTCTTTGTCGGTCACTTTTACGGCAAAACCGTTCATGTCATGAACCATCGTTCCTTCTCCGATCTGGATATATTTTTTTGCGTTCGGAAGCGAATCGACTCTCACGGGCAGAACACCCGAAGAATAGGTTTCCGCTTCAACCTCACGTCTGATATTTTCTCTTTCCCATTCATACCAGTCGGGAATATGCGAAAATTCCGTTTCACCGGATACTGCCTCGAGTTCGCTTAAGTCGGTGATCCTCCATTCCTTTCCGCAGGCATTGCACTTAAGGATGCGGCCTTCGGAACTCATCTTAAACTCGGTCTTGCAGGAAGCACACTGATACAGTACCTTGTGAAGCCCCTCCGCATGTCCTTTATAAGTGATCTTTATCCCGCGTTCTTTCTGCCATGCGAAATCATCATACTGAAACATTTCGATTATTTTTTTATTGATCTCTTCCACGGAAGCTTTATTCAGTTCTTCGGCGGTAAAGATCTGCGTGAATTCCGCCTCGGTCGGCTTTACACCGCGGTCATGAAGATTCCAGAAAGGGGAATTTACATGATGACCGTGGCAGATCAGCGTAACTACCGGAACTTTAAGAAGTTTGCAAAGCTTCCCCAAAGATTCCGGAAGTACGGCCGTCGTACCGCAAAGTGAATATCTCGCCTCGGGATAGATCACCGCAACATCACCGTTTTTAACGGTCTGCATCAGCTGCTTGACCAAAGTGATATCGCTCGTAAATTTTCTCTTGCAGATACACCCGACATCGCGAAGCAGTTTTTCTCTTCCGATAAAACCGTCGATCGCAACAACATAATTGGCTCTCCACGGATAGATTGCTTTTGTCGCAACCTTGAAATCCATAAAAGCATTGTGATTGCAAAGAAGAACGAAAGGCGGTTTCAATCCTTCCGTATTCACTTTTGTGATCTGACATTTGTGTTTTGCAACATCCGGCGCACTTAAGATATAAGTAATCGGCCTTAAATACCACCTGGTCCTGACAGTCGGTTTTTGCATGTCAAATCTTATAAAATCTTCATCTCTCATTATTCATTTTCCCCAATAAAATATATATTTGCTCTAATAATCATAAATCTGAAAACAAATCAGTATATAATTATTATCATTTATCTAAAACATATCCGCCCGACCTTATGATCATCCGTCCGTGCCCCAATCCTTCCTGTGAATAACCGAAACATGTGTGATCTCATTTGCCTCGTCCGGATATTCTTTTTCAAAATGCATTCCGATCGCTTCCGCCGTTTTGTACGAAGGAACATTGGTATATTTGCAGTAAGAATAAAGCGAAGGATAATCGGTGTTTTCAAAGGCCCAGTCACGTACCGCAGCTGCCGCCTCTTTTGCATAACCTTTGTGCTGACAGTCCTTACGGATATGATATCCGATCTCCGGCAGCATTTTCCCTTCGATATTCTGAAGCGTCAGTCCACAGTCCCCTATCATTTCGCCCGTTTCTTTGAGACACACGGCCCAGAGTCCGAAACCGTTTTCCCTGTAACGGTTCATGTTTCTCTCGATCCAGTCCCTGACTCTTTTTTCATCGAAATCATAAGGGTAGTGCATCATTATTTCAGGGTCTGCCAGAACCTTGTAGAGCGCATCAAAATCATCCGGATCCATTTCGCGCAGAAAGAGTCTTTCTATTTCCAAAATTATTTTCATACTTTTTATTACCTATATGTTCATTGGATGCATCACAAAGCACAGTTCCCGAAAATATGTATCCCAAAAAATTTACGCGAAGAAAATATCTTTTATGATCTTCTTCAACGAATACTGTTCCGTATTTTCTTTGCCCGAAAAAAATGCCAGACACCCGTTAGGTTGCCTGGCACCTGTCCAATATCCTGATAATAGGATTTAATTGCACCCTTTTGAATCAATATTTATTATTCAAAAATCTTCAATCCTATTATAGCACAAGTTTTTATTCGTTTAAAAAATTATTTTACCATCGGTCCCGCAATTGTTTTTCCGACTCTCTTTTTGCCGAAAATATCTTCGTCAAACACTATCTCGCTTCCGTCGGGATTTTCGTATTTTTGCTCGGGTTCAAATGCCATTCCGAGATCCCCGGTCGTAACGATGTCGCAGTTATCGGGAAGAAGATCGAAAAGATTGGTTTCGAGTTTCCACTCATCACCGTTGAACTGAAGTTCAAGTTTTACAGAGTTTTTCGTATCTTCATAAAAATCTTTTTCTTTGTCGCAGGGTTTAGCACCGTTAAAATACACATTTCCTTTTGTCCATACGGGAAGGGGAATATAGTATCTGTCGCTTAATTCCGAACCCATTCCGCAGTAGCCTTCGAATTCTTTTTTCCATTCTTCTTCGGTCCGGTATCCGCTGTAGGGAACGGTTCCGACTACCATGTTGCCGTCATCCCATTCGTCATGTTCAAACCCTTTTCCGAGTTCAAGCATCTTTTCACGGAGTTCTCTCTGGACAAATACATTGTTGTAAAAACGCATATCGCCGTGAAGTATGGTCATAAATCCGGCAATTTCCGTTCTGTGAGGTATGTGATACGGCGTATATCTGGGGGATTTTATCGACTTGGATCCGTTATCCACTCCTCTTCCTACCGCCGTAAGTGAACCTGCAATAAGATTATGCACGAAAGCAACGCCCTGTGTCGGAAGCTTCAGCGCGCGATCCGATAAAAGAATGTTGTTGTCTATCAGTGTCGGGCCGTGACTTACTTCGATAAAGATATCCTCACCGAGTCCGAGATTTGCGAGGTTTTCCTTTCTTAAAAGATAATCATAAGGAAGGGCATTGTCATGGAAAAGATTTCCGGTAACCCTTGTTCCCTGTGCCTGCCAGTCAAGCCAGAGGCCTCTCGTACAATGATGGAAATGATTATTCCTGATGATAACGTCGATCGCGGCATGCATCTTGATCCCGCCTATTTCGGCACCTGCAAGATTCTGCTTGTTGTTGATGTTATGAATGTGGTTGTTCTCTATTATCGAAAAGACTCCGCCGAGGTGACCAACTATGCCTGTCTGTCCGCAGTCGTGGATGTCGTTGTTTCTGATGATATGGGAACCGATATTTTCTTTGGTCCATCCTTCGGTCTGTGCCTGGCAGATGCAATCACGTTCCGTCTGCGTTCCGTCTTTGTATTTCCATTTGAGCCACTTATTGTCGTTATTGGGCTGAAGATATTTGCCGAGCGAAATACCGGAACATTTTGACTCGGAAATATCGCAGTTTTCAATGATCCAGCCTTTGGACCAGTGAGGTCCTATCATACCGTCCTGATATGCCGTTGGAGGTGCCCACTGAGTAGCCGCTTTGCAAACGGTAAAACCGTCCAGTGTGATATAGCCGATACCCTCTTTTAAAGGATAGAAACAATTCTGTCTGACCGAGATCTCAATGACCGCATCTTTCGGATCGATGTCTCCGAAATTGGCAAAAATAACCGTCGAGTCGCCTTCCTGTTTTGTATACCATGTAAAAACAGTAAAATCTTTATCCCATGAAGAAAGATTCTCTTTGGGATCGACAACATTTTCGTATTCGGTTACTTCGTACATGGATTTTCCGTTTAAGAAAACATCACCGGTATGAGCCGTAAAATTGGCGTCAAACCAGTCTCCGGAAACGAGAGTCTTGAAAGGATTGTAATCCCCGAAAAATGAGTTGTCCAAAACAGTTTTCCAAACCTTGGGCTCAACTTCTTCCCAGTCCGAAATTATCTCGGCGCCTGTGATCACGGCTTTGTGTTTGTTAGCAGCCCTGTAGGTAATACGTGCATTTTCCGTACCTGCATTCTTGGGATTTACATGTTCCCTGTAAATGCCGTCGGCAACAATGATCTCATCACCGGACACTGCTATTTCGGCAGCTTCCGAAATTGTTTTGAACGGTTCGATTTCCGTACCTTTGCCCGAACGATCAACTGCGCAATTTACAAAAAATTTCATAGCTATACCCCCATAAATTTTATTTTACAAACTAATACTACCAACCGTCCGGGAAAAATACTTCTTATTTTTTGTTTGCTTTTGCCTTATTTTTTGTTCATCTGTGAATATAAAGTCCGGTCATTTCGGGTTCGTCGTCACCCTGTGCCATGCAGAAAAATTCCCAGCCGTATCTTTCGTAAAAACCGGTATGGTCGGTCACAAGATAAACGGGCGAAATTCCTTTTTCTTTAAGGTCGCGAACGGCCATAGTAAGCAGTTCTCCCGCTATTCCCCTGTTTCGGAACGCCTCGTTCGTATATACGGCGCAGATATTGGGGAAGAGATCTTTTCTGTCATGAAAATCATTTTCGATAACGCCCAGTCCGCCGACTATTTTTTCTTTGTAAGTACATAAATACCAGCCATATTCGGTGTCCTTATTCAGATAATCGTTCATACATTCAAGATAAGCTTCCTTGGGAACGCCCCAGCAGGAGTGGAACCATTCGGCTGCTTCGTCTTTTATCGCTGGGCTTTCTCTGAGCGTAATGTAAGAATAGTCCGTGAAATCCAATATCTCGCTCTGATGGGTTGCGTGCGGAAACTCTTTTAATAAGTAACAGGGAATGTGCGGCTCAAATGCCTTTTCATAAAACCATGTACATTGAACGGGATGCATGCCCGCATCTCTTGCCGCGAAAAGTTCCCTCGATCCGCCGTCCCCGACATACATGCATTCGTTAGGCTTAACTCCGAGAAGATCGATCATTTTTGAATACATCTCGGGTGCGGGTTTGCAGATTCCTTGCTCGAAAGAAATAAGTGCCACGTCAAAATATGGAAACAGCGGGCATTCTCTTATTTTATCCCTCTCATCGGAAAAGGTGTTGGTGATAAGGCCGATCTTTATTCCCTTTGCTTTCAGATCTTTTAACAGCTGGAGCGACTCTTCAGGAATCGCCGAAAAAGTATCTCCCAAAGCTTCAAGTCTTTTTCCTGCCGCAAGTTCAACTTTTTCCTCGGAATAAACGCCGAGATTTTTAAGAACAAATTCAAGTCCTTCTTTTATGGTATATTTTCCCTTACTTCTGTCTTCTTCGATCTTATGCCATTCTTTCTGAAATTCCTTTAGGTCGACTCCGATATCCTCTGCGATATCTTCGCTGAAATACGTTCTTCCCTCAAACAGCGTTACAAGTGTTTCAAACATGTCGAAGACTACGGCTTTTATCATTTTTTTCTCCTCAAAAACGAAAAGAGCCGAATTACCGACTCTTTTCTTTATTCTTTTGTCAACTTACCTATATTCGATTATAACATGATTGTTTTATATGGTCATTCTTTAGTTAGAA
>JAILRA010000092.1 GCA_024698715.1 Lachnospiraceae bacterium | reverse complement strand
GGCAGTTTTCCTTCATATTCACAGGTTACCATCTGCGAAAGACGGTCGGTATTTCCATGATAAATATTACCGATTCTGAACCTTTTTTCCGCATCAGAGTCAATATAAAAACCTGTTTTTTCGTTGTCGGTATCATAAACTCCGGCAAATTTAATAGCCGGATCGTTTTTTAAATTGTTGTAATCTTCTTCGCTTATATCTTTAAAAATCGCATGATGGTTTCCGTCAACATATACGGCAACTTCACCCACGAATATGAAAGCCGAATAAACACCTGTTAACATTGCGGTAATAAGAGCCGTGGATGTTAAAATTCCGAATATCGTGACTATGGTTCTTTTAAGATTGGATTTTAAATGCTGCAGGGTTAATTTCATTATAATATTCATTATTTTCTTGCCTCATCTTTCGTAATCTGACCGTCTTCGATGGTAATAACACGGTCCGCACTGAGCGCAATACGTTCATCATGTGTGATAATGATGACTGTCTGGTTGTTTTCGCGGTTGAATTTTCTTAAAAGTGAGATTATTTCCTTACTGTTTTTCGAATCAAGATTGCCTGTAGGTTCATCAGCCAAAAGCAGTGCAGGATGATTGATAAGTGCTCTTCCTATCGATACTCTCTGCTGCTGACCGCCCGACAGCTGGTTTGGAAGATGTTTAAGTCTTTCTTTAAGTCCGAGTTTCTCAACCAGATCCTTTAAAAGCTTCTTATCCGGTTTCTTTCCGTCCAGAAGGATCGGAAGAGTCATGTTTTCTTCAACATTCAGGATCGGGATCAGGTTGTAAAACTGGTAAATGAGACCGATCTGCCTTCTTCTGAAGATCGCAAGATTGTTTTCGCTTAACTTTCCTATATCTGTTCCCGAGATTATTACTTCACCCGATGTAGGTGTGTCCACTCCGCCGAGAATATGTAAAAGGGTGGATTTTCCGCTTCCGGAAGGTCCGACGATCGCAACAAACTCGCCCTGCTCGACATCAAAGGAAACATCCTTTAAGGCATCAACCCTGATATCGCCTTTTCCGTATTCCTTACAGAGATTTTTTATTTCAAGTATTTTCATTTTGTGCTCCTTTCATTAATAAAAAACGTATGTTCAGTAAGCGCTTTTATTCATCTTATGAATACATAATAAAAAAGCCACCTTACAAACAAGTGACTTTTTCATTACAGTTTTGTAATATTTCTTAAATATATAAAATAAAAATACCCTCCTTACGTTTTTTGTTCGCAAGGAGGGTAAATCATTATCTGAATTAATATCAGAGATCAGTTCAAAAATTAAACAGGGTAAGCACCGTTCTTCGAATCAGCTGCTGTTAAGTCAACTTTTTCCTGCTGAGCTTTTCTGTACTTGAAGAAGTCAACGGCAACCTGAGGGAACAATGCGTATGATAATACGTCCTCATCCTGCTGTTTCCATTCTTTCATCTCTGCTTCAAGCTTGTCCATTTCGTTTGTTAAGCCTGCAGCATCTGCAGAACGTTCTGTGTATCTCTTCTCACCGGGAATAACCTTATCGATAACTTCCTGGTTCATAGGCTTGATCGTCTGACCGTATTTACCGCGAAGAAGGTCTTTGGTCTGGTCAGTAGCAACTTTGTATCTTTCACCCATAAGAACATTGAATACAGCCTGTGTTCCGACGATCTGTGAAGAAGGTGTAACAAGAGGGGGCTCACCGAGATCTTTACGAACTCTGGGGATTTCCTTAAGCACTTCTTCGTACTTGTCTTCTGCGTTCTGCTCTTTCAACTGAGAGATCATGTTTGAAAGCATACCGCCGGGAACCTGATAAAGCAGTGTCTTGATGTTTACGCCAAGTGACTTGGTGCTCATAAGACCGCTTGCAAGGCACTCTTCTCTGTAAGGACGGAAGTAATCAGCGATCTCAGCAAGAAGATCCTGATCAAATCCTGTATCATACTCTGTACCCTTGAATGTTTCTACCATAACTTCTGTAGCGGGCTGTGATGTACCGAGTGCGAAAGGTGAAATAGCACAGTCAATTACGTCTACACCTGCTTCTACAGCCTTAAGGTATGTCATTGAAGCAACACCTGATGTGTAGTGAGTATGAAGCTGAATGGGAAGTTTTGTTTCTTCCTTCATTGCCTTGATAAGTTCTGTTGCTCTGTAAGGAAGAAGAAGTCCTGCCATATCCTTGATACAGATTGAGTCAGCACCCATCTCTTCGATCTGCTTAGCAACTTTAGCCCAGTACTCAAGTGTATATGCATCACCGAGTGTGTAAGAAAGAGCGATCTGAGCATGTCCTCTTCCTTCCTGAGTCTTAATCTTGTTTGTAGCATCTACAGCTGCCTGAAGGTTTCTTAAATCGTTCAAGCAGTCAAAAATTCTGATGATATCGATACCGTTTGCGATAGATTTCTCTACGAAAGCGTATACAACATCGTCTGCGTAAGGACGGTATCCTAAAATGTTCTGTCCTCTAAAAAGCATCTGAAGCTTTGTATTCTTGAAGCCTTCTCTTAACTTACGAAGTCTTTCCCAGGGATCTTCCTTAAGGAAACGAAGTGATGCATCGAAAGTTGCGCCACCCCAGCACTCTACCGAGTGATATCCGACTTTATCCATCTTATCGATGATGGGAAGCATTTCCTCGGTCGGCATTCTGGTAGCGATCAAAGACTGATGTGCGTCACGAAGGACGGTTTCAGTTATTTTAATAGGCTTATTTTCTGCCATTTTATTTTCCTCCATTTTTTAATCAAATTATAAACGCGATATACGGATTTCTCTGTAACTTCGTTACTTTCGAAATCCTACGTCCATTCCTACGCGACAAGCCACCGGCGTGTCGCTACGGACGCTTAGGTGTCGGAATCCGCAACTGCGTTGCTGCTTCCTCATGTCCGTTAGGGATTCAAATTCTTCGGCAAATATTTATGCAAGCATAATATTTGCCTCGACTTTTAATCCCTTTATCGCTCAAAATACTCCAAATATAGCCATGAACGTACCGGCTGCTACTGCAGTACCGATAACTCCGGCAACGTTGGGACCCATGGCATGCATCAAAAGGAAGTTGGAAGGATCTGCTTCCGCACCGACCTTCTGTGAAACTCTAGCTGCCATAGGAACGGCAGAAACGCCTGCGGAACCGATCAAAGGATTAACTTTACCTTTTGTGAGTACACACATGATCTTTCCGAATATAACACCTGCAGCGGTACCGAACGAGAATGCAACAAGTCCGAGTACAACGATAGCAACTGTTTCAAAGTTAAGGAATGCTTCTGCACTTGTTGTAGCACCTACGGATGTACCGAGGATGATAACTACGATGTACATAAGTGCATTCGATGCTGTTTCCTGAAGCTGTCTTACAACACCTGACTCTCTGAAGAGATTACCAAGCATGAGCATACCTACAAGGGGAGCCGTTGTGGGAAGTAAGAGTGAAACAACTATTGTAACTACGATGGGGAAAAGGATCTTCTCAAGTTTGGAAACGGGACGAAGCTGTTCCATTTTGATCTTTCTTTCCTTCTCTGTAGTAAGAAGTTTCATGATAGGGGGCTGAATGATAGGCACAAGTGACATGTACGAATAAGCAGCTACCGCGATAGGTCCGAGTAATCTTGTCTGTCCGAGCTTACCTGCAAGGAAGATCGATGTAGGGCCGTCTGCACCACCGATGATGGAAATTGCAGCTGCAGCCTTATCGTTGAAGTCTACAAGACCTGTCTGGTTAATAAGTAATGCTCCGAAGTATGCTGCAAAGATACCGAACTGAGCAGCTGCTCCGAGCAGAAAGCTCTTGGGGTTTGCGATAAGGGGACCGAAGTCTGTCATCGCACCTACTCCGAGGAAAATAAGTGAAGGCAGGATCGCCCACTCATCCAAAATATAGAAGTAGTATAAAAGTCCGCCACCATGGCCGCCTTCGCTGAACGGTCTCATAATATCGGGATAGATATTAACGAGAAGCATACCGAAAGCGATGGGAACCAAAAGCAAAGGTTCAAATTCATGACGAATAGCAAGATAAAGGAAGAAACAAGCAACCGCTATCATTGCGTAGTTACCAATCGTCAAATTGAAGAATGCTGTCTGGTGAAGGAGATTATCAACTGTATTAATGATATATTCCATTGTTTTTTCTCCTATCTTAATCGATTGATAACAAATTAGTTAAGTGTTGCAAGAAGTGCACCTGCCTCGATAGCATCACCAACGTTAACTTCGATACTTGCAACAGTACCGTCCTGAGGAGCTACTACGGGGATCTCCATCTTCATAGCTTCAATTGTGATTACTGCATCACCCTTCTTAACTGTATCGCCAACCTTTGTATCAAGTTTGAATACTTTTCCTGCTGCACCGGCTTCTACTCTTACGGAACCTGCTGCACCGCTTGCCTTGGGTGCTGCTGCGGGAGCTGCAGCTGCGGGCGCTGCCTTGGGAGCTGCTTTCTTTACGGGTGCTGCAACAGCTGCGCCTGAAGAAGCTCCTTCTTCAACAACTACATCATAAACATTGCCATTAACGGTAATTGTATAATTTTTCATATTAATATCCTCCTAATACTGGGCATTCTGCCACTTTTTTGATTGTGATTTCTTTATGCTTCTGACAACAAATCCATCCGTTGTCCCGTTTCCTTCATATGCAGCAATGGCTGCGGAGATAACGGCTACAAGTTCCAGATCGTCAACGAGTTCGCCTTCTTCTTTTTCTACAATGTTTGCGATTGTCTTATCAACGGATTCTTCCGTAGATACTTTTTCATTAGCTTTTTTCTTATTCTCAACCGCTTTCTGTATCTTCGGAATGATTCCGAACATATAGATCAAACACATAATAAGAACAAGTACACAGAATACCGATCCCATACCAAGAAGGGTATTGAGAGCAGCTTTTGTCATAGCCTCGCCCATTGAATATACGGGAGAAAAAGTAATATCCGTAATCTTCATATCGGGGTCGAAAGCAATATTCATATTTACGTTACGCTCTGTATAAGCGATCAGCTTTGTCGCATTGTATCCGTCTTCCGGGTTACCACTTACAGTGATCGTATCTGAACGCATGTAAGCTTTTCCGGCTTCATCTTCTGCGGCAATACTGGATTTAACGGCGCCGTCAAACACTTCTTTGGATTCAAAGACAATACCGTCTTCTTCCCACTCCTGTTCCATGGCGCTGTATTCTTCCTCGTCAATCGCAGAAAGAGCATTTTTATCAACCGATTCGGAAGCAATTTCGCTGATAAGCTGAACTGCATTATCGTCAATCTGTTCTTTGATCGCAGGATCAACCGCACCTTTTCCGCATCCGGATACTACAAATATTGCTGAAAGTCCGAGGCATAAGAATAATGATTTTAATTTCTTCATAGCCAAATATCCTTTCATTAATTAAATGATGCCGTGCTTTTTAGCAGGACGATCCTCTCTTTTTGTATATAACATTTCAAAAGCACCGATAATGTACTTTCTTGCATCTGCGGGATTGATGATGTAATCAACATATCCTCTCTTTGCTGCAGAAGTGCATGAATTCTGAAGTGCATCGTATTCTTTAGCCTTGGCATCGATAACATCTGCGCCTTCGCCTGCGTACATGATCTGAGCAGCATTCTTGGAATCCATTGCACCGATCTTTGCACCTTCAAAAGCAAATGTAACATCAGCGCCGATCGCCTTGGAATTCATTACTACATAAGCAGAACCGAATGCCTTGTCGGCAATAACGTTAACCTTGGCAACAGTGCTGTTTGCAAAAGCATAAGTAAGTTTTGCCGAAGCTCTTGCGATTCTCTTTTCGGAGCACTTGCAAGCCTTGAATCCGGTAATGTTTGTAAGTGAAAGAACGGGAATTGAGAAAGCGTCACAGAAATTGATGAATTCAGCTGCCTTTACGCATCCTTCTGCAGTAAGCTTATCTTCAAGTTCTTCGCTAACCTTGCCTTCTTCGTCATAAACAACACTTCTGTTACCTACGCATCCGATCGTGTTTCCGTTTAATTTGATAAATCCGCAAACCATGCTCTTTGCATAAGCTGCTTTAACTTCAATAAAGTTGTAATCATCGGCAATATCGGCAAATGCAAGCTTTGCATCTTTGAAACTTGTTCCGATAGCGTTTGAAGCTCTGTTAAGATCGTCTGAGCATTCAACATATTCAGCTTCTTCCTCGTTATTTGCGGGAAGGAAGGAAACAAGTTCACGCATCTGAGCGATTATCTCATCCTGAGTACCTGTAAAATCAACTATTCCGCTCTCTTCTGACTGGAACTTTGCAGAAGCGGTATCGCATTTCTGAGTTGAATTGCCATCAAGTGTATTGGGTGAGTTTACAAAAAGCTTTGCATTCTCGCTTTCCATAAATGTGAAGTCGGTAAGTGTGGGAATGATAGCAAGTCCGCCGCCACAGTTTCCGAAAACAGCAGTGATCTGAGGGATAACTCCCGATGCCAATGTCTGCTTTAAATAAAGTTCGCCGACTGCATTTAAAGCATCCGTTGCCTCCTGAAGTCTTAAACCGCAGGAATCAATCAATCCGATGACGGGTGCACCCATCTTCATCGCCATGTCATAAAGGTTGCAAATCTTCTTGGCATGCATTTCACCGATACTTCCGTTTAAAACCGAAGCGTCCTGAGCGTACACATACACAAGAGAGTCATTGATAACGCCGTATCCGGTAATACAACCGTCTGAAGGGGTATCAATTTGCTTGAGGTTGAAATCAGTTGCTCTTGCCGATACCAAAGCGCCGATTTCAACAAAGCTGTTTTCATCAAGGAGAGCATTAATTCTCTCTCTTGCAGCAGAACTGGTACTCATAAGTACTACCTCCTATATAAAATTAAATTTGTTCATTTTTCAAACGTGATTCACGAAAAATCCCAAAATCACACAAATATTATCATATCACAACCCCGTCAAGTAAAGCAATAAACTATAATTAAAAGAATTCCTTAAAAATCAATAATTATTTGTGGTTTGAAATAAAAAAAATGTAAAAAATACACAAAACATTGTATAATGACTTTTTTTCAGACAAATAAAAAACTCTTTGCATCCGAAAATGCAAAGAGACATTCATAAATTCTAAAGATTGCTTATTTTAAATCTGAACCGCTTAAGTAATATGAACTATGCCGGAAAAACATAAATAACGGTCAGATACCTACATTCTCAACCTTCACGGAATCTTCTTCCTTATTGACCATGTAATTCAGTTCGCTTTCGGCCTGCGCCCTAAAATCCTCCATCATGTCAACGCTTATCTGGGGCAGATCCTCGATCGAATCCACATTGAATGCCCGAAGGAACTGTTCTGAAGTTCCGAAAAGCAGAGGTTTTCCGGGAGCATCAAGTCTTCCGAGTTCTTTGATCAGTCCGTATTCAAGCAGTTTGTTGATACCGAAATCCGAATTGACACCTCTTATCTTTTCAACATCCATTCTTGTTACGGGCTGCTTGTACGCAATGATCGAAAGTGTTTCAAGAACCGAATCCGAAAGAACATTCTTTTTCGGAGCCGATGCTATTTTGATCAGGTCATCATAATATTCGTCCTTGGTACGAAGCTGAACATTATCTTCCAGCATAACGATCTGGATGCCACGGTCTTTCGAAATATAATCGGTTCTCATTTCATCGATCGCTTCCCTGATCGTTTCCTCTTCTTCTCCAAGAGCCGTAACTATTTCCTTAATTGAAACACTCTCGCCCATGGCAAAGAGTATTCCTTCTATTTTTCCTTTTATTTCAGATCTTTCCATATTTCATCCGCCTGCATGATGATCAGATTTTGGATCCTCATGCTTTCATTCCTGTGTTTTATATTACGATAATCAATACCGCGTTCATATATGCACGCGTTCACGAGTTTTTCCGTCAGATGGAAATGCTTTCGATCGGTTTCTTGAATTCTATCTCAATATCCCCGAAGATCTCATTCTGATTAACTTCAACATTTCCCGTTTTTATCAGTTCAAGTACGACAAGGAAGGTAACTATGACTTCCATTTTCGTCTTCTGTTCTGACAGAAGGTTTTTAAAAGAACATTTTTTGTGTGAGGTAATGTATTCTACAATGAAATCCTGCTTCTGTTCGATATTGACTTCTTCTTTTTCGATCTTTCCGAATCCCGAACGGATAGGGTCGACTTTATCCTCGATCCTTTTAAGACATGCATTGAATATCTCATTCAGACTGATAAGAGTTGTCTCTCCGAGAAGTTCATTGTAATCGATGGGCGGTCTGTAATTTTTTACCTCATCGGGAATGCTCGGCGATTTGTAAAGATACTTCTCTCCGTCCATCTGCATGTCTTTTAATTCATATGACATGTACTTGTACATTTTATACTCAAGAAGTTTCTGAACAAGTTCCGCTCTCGGATCCTCTTCTTCCCCTTCTTCAACGTCTATTCTCGGAAGGAGCATCCTGCATTTAATGTCCAAAAGCGTTGCCGCCATTACCATGAACTCACTGACCGTATTCAGATCGTCTTTCGGAAGTTCTCTGACATATTCCAGATACTGTCTTGTGATCTCGACTATCGGAATATCGTAAATATCCACTTTATTCTTTTCTATAAGATGAAGAAGCAGATCGAGCGGTCCCTCGAACACTTCAAGTTTTACGGGTATTGCCATTTTAATTCCTGATTTCTTTTATTTGGAATCGATCGTTATGAAGATCAGTTCGCCCGGATTGAAAAGTCTTAACGAAAGTGTGTGAAAACCTATTCCGCAGCTTACTATCATTCTTATGACCGCATTTTTGCTCGATACATAAGAATCCGCATAGGGAATATGTTTTCCTTTATCACTGTATGCTCCGCCCGAAAACTTAGGGAAAAATCTGATCCCGGGATGAGCCACGCCGCCGATAAAAGGAAGTCTTATAAGTCCGCCGTGCACATGTCCCGAAAGAGTCAGGTCGCTTCCGTATGAAGTATAATTATTGAAATAATCGGGATTATGAGCCAGAAGGATACTGTATTTATCATTATCATTCGGTCCGAGCAGCGATTCGATGTAATCGTCTTCCATATGAGTCGGCTTGAATTTTTTATAGAATCTGCGGTCAATTTCCACACCGCAGATATCTATATTGTTTTCTTCAAGATAGACCGAATCGTTGCAGAGTATCTTAATTCCGTATTCATTTGTTTTTTCAATAAATTCTTTGTATAGTTTACCGAGTTTTTCGGGATAGATCTTGGTACGGTACTCATGGTTGCCTATACCCGTATATGTCGGTGCGATCCTGCTGAGCTTTTCCAGAAAAATATATGCGTTTTTCTGAGAATATCTCTTGGCAGCTGTAAGTGTATCCCCGCCGCAGAGGATAACATCAGGAGCAAATTCCTTTATGTCATCATAAAACTTGGGCGTACAGGAATAGTTATGAAGATCCGAAACAAAACAGATCTTGAGTTTCTTTTTGACCTTTTTATCATATATCGCAACGCTTCTAACAACATAACGGTTTAAGTCAACTATATTAATTATGAAAAGAACTATGAAACAGGCAAATAAAATACCGATCAAATATTTCATTGCTCACCCTTCCAATACCTATTTTTCGCCATCCGGCAACATATTATATCACATTACCGGGTCACAGGCAAAAAAACACTGCCATGAATTGATCACGGCAGTTATTTTCAATTAGTTATATTTACGTTTTCTGGCAGCTTCAGATTTTTTCTTACGCTTTACGCTGGGCTTTTCGTAATGTTCTCTCTTACGAATTTCCTGCTGAATGCCGGCCTTGGCGCAATTTCTCTTAAAACGTCTGAGTGCGCTGTCTAAGGATTCATTTTCTTTAACTTCAACTCTTGACACTTCTCAACCCTCCTTCAAGACCAAATCTACGTGCACGGTCTAAAGAATAATCGCACAAAATGAATTATACCAAAAATCCTAAGTTCGTCAAGAAGATTTTTCGGTTTGTTAGATTATTTGCCATCAATTATAACACATTTTATGGATTTTAGAGATTCATGATACTATAATACATCTTATCGGAATTATTTTCGGTTTTCGTAAAATAACGGCAAAAATAATACTGTACGATCACCTTTTATCAGTCCGATAAACATAGGAGAATTCACGATGATCACCTTACTGTCATACATTTTTATAAAAGACAGAACTTCATATAACGACGAAAATGTCAGAAGAAAATACGGCATGCTTACCGGAATAGCCGGCATAATCCTGAATCTTTTGCTCTTTGCCGCCAAATTCAGCGCAGGTTTATTAACTTCTGCGATTTCCGTTACCGCAGACGCATTTAACAACTTATCGGATGCCGGGAGCAGTATAATCACTCTTCTCGGATTCAAACTCTCCGGTCAGAAACCCGACAACGAGCATCCTTTCGGCCACGGCCGTATCGAATATATTTCAGGACTCTTCGTTTCGGTCATCATTTTGATCGTTGCCTTTGAACTTATCAAAACAAGTATTTCAAAGATCATTCATCCCGAAGAAATCGCTGTAAGCACGATCACTTTCGTATTTCTTTCTTTATCCATATTGATAAAGCTTTATATGTTTGCCTATAACATGCTTTATTCCAAAAAAATACAGTCAACCGCGAT
This sequence comes from Lachnospiraceae bacterium, assembly GCA_024698715.1. Classification (GTDB taxonomy): domain Bacteria; phylum Bacillota; class Clostridia; order Lachnospirales; family Lachnospiraceae; genus UBA3766. The sequence goes on along the minus strand of JAILRA010000092.1, from coordinate 11,939 downwards.
GAAAGCTACCGCGATCGATTCCATCAGCGATACCATCGCTACAAGCGTGGTTCTTATAAGCTATATAATTTATGCCGTTTTCAATATCAAAGTTGATGCGTATGCGGGTATTGCAGTCGGACTTTTCATTGCTTATGCAGGTATCAAAACCCTGAAAGAAACAATATCCCCTCTTCTCGGGCAGACTCCCGACCCCGAATTTGTCAAAGAAATAGAAAACATCGTCCGTTCAAACGAATGCGTTATAGGGATCCATGACATGATCGTTCACGATTACGGCCCTACAAGAATCTTTGTTTCACTTCATGCCGAAGTTCCCTGTGACAAGGATATTCTTTATCTTCACGAATGCATAGACAATATCGAGAACGAGATAAAAAACAGTCTTAACTGTGAAGTATCTATTCACATGGATCCCGTGGATACCAATGACGAAAATCTGTTTGAAGCCAAAGTTCTCGTAAATGAGATCCTTAAAGAAATAGATGAAAGACTCACTTTGCACGATTTTCGTATGGTACACGGTGAATCGCACTCGAATCTCATCTTCGATGTGGTTATCCCTCATAAATTCAAAATGAACGAAAAAGAACTCTTTGCCGAAATAGAGCAAAGAGTCCGTTCAAAGCATAAAGGTTATTGCTGTGTCATTAACTTCGATAATGATTATTCGGGTATTACCGGATAATATAATCCTTATAATTCTTATTACGTTCAATCGAAGAATCTGTAACGATTATTATTCGATCACATTACCGGATCATAAACAATCATTATTCAATGATCATATTTTTAACAGCCCCGTCTTCCCATTCAAGAAGTTTCAGTGTTTTGTTTCCCCTGAGTTTTAAACCTTCCACTCTTCCTTTTTTCCATTCATCCGGAAGTGCCGGAAGAACTTTTACGTCTCCGTTAATTCTCTGTACGAGCATCTCTGCGATCCCTGCAGCAGCACCAAAATTTCCGTCGATCTGAAAAGGCGGATGATTGTCAAAAAGGTTCGGAAGCGTCTGATCTTTAATAAGCTTATGAAGATTTTTAAGTGCTTCATTTCCCATACCGAGTCTTGCGTACATATTGATGATCCACGCTCTGCTCCAGCCCGAATGACCGCCACCGAACGAGAGTCTTCTTTCTATGGTTTTTGCCGCAGCTTCAAATAGTTCAGGAGTATCGGGATTGATCTGAGAAGCAGGATAAAGCGCAAAGAGCTGGGATATATGCCTGTGTCCCGGTTCAGCCTCTTCATAATCCTCGTTCCATTCCATTATCGTCCCGTGTTTTCCTATCTTTATTTCGGGAATATGCTTCAAAACCTCTTTTGCTCTTTCAGAGATCCGTTCGAATCTTTCATTATCGGGCAAAATGTTTTCCGCAGAAATACAGTCATTCAGCAGTTCTCTGATGATCTCATTATCCATGGTCGCGCCCTTGCAAATGATCCCTTTTTCTCCGTTCGGAAGAATATAAGTATTTTCGGGCGAAAGAGTCGGGCACATTACAAGAGTATCATCGTCTTCGCAAAGATAATCCATCACGAATACAGCCGCATCACGCATTATCGGATAATACTTTTCAAGAAATTCCCTGTTCTGATCAAACAGATAATGTTCCCAGATATGAAGAGAAAGCCATGCTCCGCCAAGCACCCAGTAACTCGAAGAGATGCAGACATCCTGAGGAGCGGTATCTCCCCAGATATCGGTATTATGATGAGCAACAAACCCGTTACATCCATACATCTTTTTTGCGGTCTCTTTCCCGTTTTCCCTGACTCTTTCAAGAAGATCGAAAAGCGGTTCTTCGCATTCGGAAAGATTCGTAACATTAGCCGGCCAGTAATTCATTTCAGTATTTATATTGATTGTAAACCTGCTTCCCCACATCGGAAAATAATCTTCATTCCATATTCCCTGAAGATTGGCGGGAAGCGAGCCAGGTCTTGACGAAGAGATCAAAAGATATCTTCCGAAATTAAAGAATCTAACACTCTCATCATCCCCTTCGATCTCAAGTTTTACTCTGTCATACAACGACCTGTAATCCTTCACGTGCTCGGAATAAAGATTCGTCCAGTTTTTTAAAGAAACTTTTTCAAGATTGCTTAAAACCGCCTTTTCGGTTGCAAACAGTTTTTCGTCATAACCGACGATATCTTTTTTACCTGAATTTGAATCATTTTCGCAGTTATTATCATCTGACTTCTTTTCAGATCGGTTGATTGTTCTGAATGACGTAGAGGCAGAAAGAAAAATAAGAGCTTCATCCGCATTTCTGACAATAACGGTATTACCGATATACTGCACACTTCCGCCTTTAACTTCGGTTTTAACACCGCAGACGGCGATTATGGGATCTTTTCCTCCGACCGTGGCATTCATGATCTGAACATTTCCGTCGATAAACTTTACTTCATCCACGAATTTATTGTAATTCTGCTTTCTTACGATCTGTTCTTTATAAGGGACATTTTCCCACGGAGCATATCCTCTTCCCATATTTACCTGGAAAGAAAGTGCTTTGGACTTATCAGCGCTTAATCTTATTATCATGCAATCAGCGGGATACGAAGAAATCACTTCTCTCTTATAGGTAACTTCACCAACCTTATATTCGACACTTGCGATCGAATTCTGAATATCCAGTTCTCTTTTATAATCCGAATATTCATAGGAATCCATATCAAACTCAATGAAAATATTGCCCAAAGTCTCGTAGTGACTCTGTTCCTCGGGGAGTCCTGATAAAGCATATGAACAAAGATCCTGTGCTTCTTTTATCTTTCCTTCAAAGATCAGTTCGCGGATCTTCGGAAGGTATTCCAAAGAAGACGGATTATTTCTGTCTTTAAAACCGCCGTACCATACACTGTCTTCGTTAAGCTGTATTCTTTCGGTATGAACATTACCGAATATCATACCTCCGAGTCTTCCGTTTCCGACCGGCAAAGCTTCGTTCCAGTTGTCCGCGGGTTTGTCAAATTCGATCTTATTTACATTGATGTGATCCATAATATTCGTTACCTTTTCTTAAATACGCATTTAGAAAATTAATACATCTGAATTTTCTCATATTTTGCAATTACAGACAATATTTCTCCCTAAATTACTTGACGCGGTTCATGCATTATGTTAATGTAGTATTGTAAACTACATGTTGTAAATATCTCGAAGGGAGGTGTGGGCATGAGTGATTATGAAGTATTTAAATCCCAGTCGTTTAAAGAGGAATTAAGCAATGCAATATCGCACGGGATCGGTGCAGCATTATTTATAGCGGGAACCGTGATCATGATCGTGCAGGCAGCATTAAAACACAAAGGTGCACTTGCCATTACCGGTGTTTCGATCTTCGGTGCAAGTCTTATCCTTTTATATCTTACATCATGCTTATATCATTCGCTTACTAATTTCAAAGCAAAAAAAGTTTTCAGAAAACTTGACCACTGCATGATATTTGTACTTATAACCGGAACATACACCCCCGTTTGTTTATCCGTTATCGGCGGATGGGTCGGATGGACCGTATGGGGAATCAACGTAGCCTGCAGCGTTCTCGGAATCACGCTGAATGCCATTTCGATCAAAAAATTCGACCGTATATCCCAGATACTATATATCATAATGGGATGGTCAATACTGATGGCATCCTTCACTTTCTTCAAATGCATGCCGGTACCCGGAATCATACTTGCAGTACTCGGCGGAGTGTTCTATACATTCGGAACATTCTTTTACAGAAAGAAAGGTGTTAAATTTACACATTTTGTATGGCATCTGTTCGTAATACTCGGCAGCATTCCTCATTTTGCAATGATACTTTATTATGTATGTATCGCATAATGGATTTAAACTCAAAGAAAAGCCGGCGGCTCGATAAAGAGTCGCCGGTTTTATGTTTTATATGATCAAAAAACATTACATATGTTTGAGATTGTCGTTATCGCATATTACACTCATATAATCACCGAAGTCATTAAACTCGCCTTTCGAATCTCCTATATCGTTTGACTGCTTAACAAACTTTACCGTTATAAAAAGAGCAATGGACAATCCCATTAATACACCGAACAATATTCCGTAAATATTTGAGAATAATATCATATTATCTGTCCTGCCTTTCTTTTGCGAATTTATTGATCTGATTTGCCGTTGTAAGTTTCAGACTCTCGACAATGGATAAGTATTTCCTGTAAGCATTATATGCAAGCATGAATACGCCCAGAGGAATACCTATGGCAAATACCCATGTTATCTTTTCATCAAGACCGACATCAAGGAAAAAGAAATGGGACAAAGCTGTTATCAAAAGTACGCTGATAGCACAAAGAACAATTGCCAGTGACGAAAACAATGCTATTACCTTGCCTTTTACAAAAGGAACCGCACCGACCATTTTACCGGTTTGACCGTTTACCAGAATGGTATAAGGCATATTCTGATATCTGAAAGTCAGGAACCATGCCGGAAGCAATGCGTATTCTGTCTGATCCACTCTGAAATCCGGATTGCTGCTTACCAGTTTGGCGGTTTTGTGTTTGATGGTTCTCTGTGCCTCGGAATTGAAAAGATCCTTGGCTTTAGAAACTGCAGGTCCGGTCATCTGTTCCGTACCCATATCAAATCTGTCGGAATAATAACCCGACATATAGGCGGTATCAAACTCGCGAAGCTGTCTCATATCAAACGGTTCAAGTCTGGAAGACGAATCATCGTTCAGGTTTTGGGATGCATCCAGAGTCAGCCTTCTGAAATTGGTCTCACCTTCAAAATACTCATATCTGGTAACCGTTGTTTTTCCTTGTTTTTTACTGTATTTATAATACTGTTTGTCATGATAATACATTCCAAACAGCCAGAAAGGTACGTATATACCTCTTATTTTCTCGACTTCAAACTGCTTTATTCCTTTCGGAACGAAAAATCCCGAATTTAAACGTGTACGGATGATCCTCTCCGCATCTTCTCTCGTGACTTTAAAAGGAATGATAAAATCAGGTTTGAGATAATCTTCCACACGGTCCTGTACAACGGTAGCCTGACCGCAGTATGCACAGAAAGTGGAAGTTTCAACACCGTTTACTGCAAGTTCCGCGCCGCAGGAAGTACAACGCATTATCTGCATTTTAATGGAAGCATTTTTACGAGCTTCTTCCTTCTGCTTCTCTGCTTCCTTTCTTTCCAGCAATGTATTGTAATCGCCGAATTCCTTGGGAGCAAAACCGGTGAAACCACTGAACGAACTGCCGGGTTTTATGATTTTTTCATCCGACTGAGGACTGTTAAAAGCATTTGTTTCAGTTTCAATCTCTGGATTCTGGGATACGGAAACACCCATTTTACTGAAATTTGATACTTCATTAACCGAATACGAATTATCGCAGTGATAACAGATCATATTATTGCTTTCAACATTGTATTCAAGCACACCACCGCAATTGGGACATTTGTAGATCATAGAATACTCCTGTAATTACAAAAATTCATATAATGAAATTTACAATCATTATACCAATAATTTATATCAATTCGGAACTCCGTAAAACATTCTGTATTAAAAAATAATACAATATATTCTTTCTCTTACGAAAATTAAAAAATATACTTTCTTTTAAGAAAAAAATAACGCTCGAATATATAAAGAAACATCGAATCGCGGAATTTTCGCGACCCGATGTTCATTATATCTTTTTATCAATTAAGCATTAACGATCTGACCGAAATCAGCCTTAAGTGAAGCACCGCCGATAAGACCGCCGTCGATGTTGGGCTTTGAAAGAAGCTCAGCAGCATTTGATGCATTCATTGATCCGCCGTACTGAATACGTACTGCATCAGCTGTAGCCTGATCATACATCTCAGCGATAAGCTCTCTGATACCCTTGCAAACTTCCTCTGCCTGATCGGATGTAGCTGTCTTGCCTGTTCCGATAGCCCAGATAGGCTCGTAAGCGATAACCATTGTCTTAACCTGGTCAGCTGTAACACCTGCAAGATCTGACTTGATCTGAAGTCTGATCCAATCCATTGTTACGTTCATTTCTCTCTGCTCAAGAGATTCACCGCAGCAAAGGATGGGTGTGATACCTGCTTCGAAAGCCTTAAGTACTTTCTTGTTAAGGAAGCAGTCATCTTCCTTGAAGTATTCTCTTCTCTCTGAGTGTCCGATGATAACGAATTCAACACCTGCATCCTTGAGCATGGGAGCTGAAATCTCACCTGTGTATGCACCCTTGTCTTCAATGTAGAAGTTCTCTGCACCTACTTTTACATTTGTTCCTTTTACAGCTTCTGCAACGGGAACAATGTCGATAGCGGGAACACAGTAAACAACATCAACATCATCATTTTTTACAAGATCTTTTAATTCTGCACAAAGTGCAACTGCCTCACTGGGAGTCTTGTTCATCTTCCAGTTTCCGGCAATGATTCTTCTTCTTGCCATTTTTTATATCTCCTTCTAATTATGAGAAAACTGTCTCATATGATCTTATTATTCGGCGCTTCCGATCTTCTTTCTCATGCTTCTTGCAATGATCAGCAAAATTATACCGACCGTACAGCATACACCGACGATAATGATACCGATCTTAAGCATCATCTTTCCGACTTTACCGTAGTATGAAATAAATAACTGAGGAACTCTGATATTATTCACATTGGTCGGTTCGTCAATGCTTATATAAACATCAAGTGTATCTCCGACTTTATATTCGTCGGTATAGACCTGAAGATCAGCGGTATACTCTTTGTCGTCGACGAAATATGAAACCTGTGAGATCTGCGTATTCGCGGATACAAGTTTGCCTTCGATCTTCTTTCGACTGTCTGCCGAGCTTTCGAGATCGATATTCACATTATCGATCGCTACAAGATTCTGAACGCCTACTTTAATAAATGAAAATCCGAAAAGCAATGCTATCAGCAGCAAGCCGATGCTTACTGCCGATAATACATTACTGATTTTTTTGAGTTTTTCGCTGCTCATTGTTTTTCCTTATTTGTCATCTGCAGCGTATACGCCGGGAAGTTCTTTTCCTTCAAGGAATTCAAGAGAAGCACCGCCGCCTGTAGAAATGTGGCTCATCTTGTCTGCAAAACCAAGCTGGTTGCAAGCAGCTGCGGAATCACCGCCGCCGATGATAGTTGTAGCATCTGTTTCAGCAAGTGCCTTAGCTACAGCAATGGTACCTTTAGCAAGTGTAGGGTTCTCGAATACACCCATAGGTCCGTTCCAAACAACGGTCTTTGCATTCTTAACTGCGTCAGCATAAAGTTCAGCAGTCTTAGGTCCGATATCAAGACCTTCCTTGTCAGCGGGGATCTTGTCAGCATCTACTACAGATACTTCGATCTCAGCATCGATAGGATCGGGGAAACCTGCAGCAATTGTTGTATCGATGGGAAGAAGAAGCTGCTTGCCTAAAGAATCAGCCTTAGCCATCATTTCCTTGCAGTAATCGATCTTCTCATCATCTACGAGTGAGTTACCGATCTCATATCCTTTAGCCTTTAAGAATGTGAATGCCATACCACCACCGATGATAAGAGTATCACATTTCTCAAGAAGGTTATTGATAACGTTAAGCTTGTCAGCAACCTTAGCACCACCGAGGATTGCTACGAAAGGTCTTACGGGATTCTCTACTGCATTGCCGAGGAAGTCGATTTCCTTCTGCATTAAGTATCCAACAGCATTTACGCCACCCTTTTCTGTGATGTACTTTGTAACAACTGCTACGGAAGCATGTGCTCTGTGAGCTGAACCGAAAGCATCGCATACATAATCATCAGCAAGATCAGCGAGTTCCTTAGCGAAAGCTTCGCCTGCATCCTGGGGCTTTGTTTCTTCTTTGCCACGGAAACGTGTGTTCTGAAGAAGAACTACATCGCCTTCGTTCATTGCGTTAACAGCAGCTGTAGCAGCTTCGCCTGTAACGTTGTAATCTGAAACGAAAACAACTTCTTTGCCAAGCTTTTCGGAAAGTCTCTTAGCTACGGGCGCAAGAGATTCCTTCTCGTTAGGTCCTTCTTTAACTTTTCCTAAATGAGAGCAAAGAATAACCTTTGCACCGTCGTTTATTAATTTTGTGATAGTGGGAAGAGCTGCAACGATTCTGGTTTCATCAGTGATAACGCCATCCTTTAAAGGAACGTTAAAATCACAACGAACAAGAACTCTTCTGCCCTTTGCATTGAAATCATCAACGCTTTTTTTGTTTAATGACATAGCTATGTCCTCCTTATTGAATATATTTTCGCAGTCTGCGCATAACTGCGAAAAAGAACCGCTTGCGATTTTTTTCACAAGCGGTTTTATTATATCATAATCCTTTTGTTTATAGCAACCAGATTCACCCCGTTTTATAAAAGAAATCTACGGTTTGTTCCTTCTGTTTTTCTTAATGTGATACATTTCCTTGTCGGCAGATTCGAGAAGTTCCTTCAGATTGATATTTTCGTTGTATTCATAAACATACATACCGAGAGAGATTGACAGTTTGTACTCTTTTTCAGACTCTTCGTTGAACTTTCTGATATTATCCTCGAATTTGTCAAAGAAGGTTTTGTCCTCATCCCTGTCATTCGTATTGAAAACGAACGCAAACTCATCTCCGCCCATACGAGCGATGATACCACGGTTTCCGAGCGTATCGGAAAGAACTTCTGAACTCGAAATGATTATAAAATCTCCTTCGTCATGTCCGTATGTATCGTTTACTATCTTCAGATTATCCGTATCGGCAAAGCCTACGATAATATATTTTGACTTTTCGCCCTCTTCCTTGAGCAGATTCTCTGCTTCAATGAAGAATCCTCTTCTGTTATAGATACCGGTCAGTTCATCCTGTTTTGCAAGAGTATCAAGCCTCAGATTGTTCTTTGTGATGATCTCGAGGCTTTCCTTCAGCTGATTACTTGTTTCTTCGGTAAACATCAACAGATGCAGTATTCTGATCGCACATGAAACCTGATAGATAAGACTCTCGTAATATGCGAAAATATTATACGGAATATCGCATACCAGAACTCCGTATATCATATCTCTCACATACAGATTGAGCATTACCAGATGTCCCGAGTTTTCCATCTTGTTAAATGCAAATTCGAACATTTCCGATACAGGTGTCATCTGCTCTCTGTCCGAAAGCGAAACGACTTTTTCGCCTATCTGCATTGCTTTCAGATAAATAAACTCGTCGGGCTCAAAATTGTCTTCTATGGAATGCTTTATGGGATCTTTGAAAAGATACAAAAAGCTGTAGTTTATACCTATCTTATGGAAATTGGATATTATGGATGCGTAATTCTTTTCGGAAACTCCGTCAAATCCGATCATATCCGCGGATATACGATATATTTCATGCTGAATTTTCTTTAATTTATAATTTTCGTCACTTTCCCTGAGCGAAAGGATCGAAGCCAGTCTTCTGTAAACATAAGCCGAAATATTTACGATAATGGCCTTCTTTTCCTTAGTCTGGGCATTTTCCATGACCGATTCTTTGATCATTTCCATCAGAATCGTAAATTTACCGATATCGACTTCACATCTTTCGTCAATATCAAACAGCTTGTTGAAATACTGGGCCAGCGAAGTCAGAAGATCCTTTTTGACCCTGTCGTTCCGATACAGTTTTTCTATCTCGAGGACAAAGAACAGATACGCTCTGTAGATATTGTCACGATTTGCATTATTGACCGTCGGATTGTAGATAAAAAGAAACGACTGTTTTGCAAATGTGTCAAAATCGGTATCCTGTGTGATTTTAAACTGCTGAGGCTGTTCGTCAACTGTATCTTTATTACCTAAAGCTATGGATTCTCTCATTACAAAATGAGTAGGGATCACCCTGTCTTCATCATCGTTGAAATTAAGGTAATCAAGTGCCATCTTTACGGATTCATATCCTATGTTTTCGGCATCGGCAACTACTGAGGCAAGAGGAGGATCGAGATTAATATCCTTTTCTATATTGTCAAATCCCATAAAAGAAACATCGCGTCCGACTCTGAGGCCGAGTTCTCTCATAGCCTCATAGCCTCCGATGGCCATACGGTCATTGGCAAAAACCACACCGTCTATGCCTCTGACGCTCTTGAACAGATTGATAACGTCGAACATACATTTTTCGGTAAAATCACAATGGATTATCAGTCTGTCCTCAACCGGCATCTCATGTTCCGCAAGAGATTCCTTATAAGCTTTAACTCTTTCTATCGAATCAAGGTTTTCCTTAGGTCCCGCAACCATGGCGATCTTGGTACATTTCTGCTTGGATATCATAATATCCATACCTTCCTTGATACCTGCCTTGTTGTCATAACAGATATTAGGAAGTTTGCCCGAGTCACCCGAAACGGTTATAACGGGAATATCTTTCATTCTTGCAAGAAAATCATTCAAAGAATTCCTGGACATCGAACCGGAAACAATTCCGACCACACTTGTACAGGCTATAACTATATCAACATTATTTTCTGTAAAATAGGAAAAGAGAGTCTGATACTGGTACTCATACTCTTCATAAAGAAGTTCCTTCTTGGCCTGAAAATATCTGCCCGGAACTATCAGAATATTGCTGTCCGTCTCGCGGGCTGCACGCATTGCCCCCTTGGTAACACAGTTACTGTACAGATCTCTGATGTCCCCCACTATCAGAGCTATGTTATATCTTTTTTTCATAAGAAATACCTTTGTATATATAAATAGTCAATATATTATATCATATTTTTTTTTTCGTGAGTAGTACTTTATTACAGTAATACACTAAACAAAGCCCGCAGGAAAGGACAGAAAATGTACATTCTTACAGATATTATCACATCAAAAAAGGTCCGGTATAAACCGAACCTTTTTCATTATCATTTTCAGTCCCGGCAAACCGGGATCTCACAGTACTCTGTACCGACTATTATGCCAATTCAGCGAAGTACTTGATTGTTCTAACCATCTGTGATGTGTATGAGTTCTCGTTATCATACCATGAAACAACCTGTACAAGGTAGTTGCCGTCATCCATCTTGGAAACCATTGTCTGGTTAGCATCGAAGAGTGAACCGAACTTCATACCAACGATATCTGAAGAAACAAGCTTCTCAGTTGTGTAACCGAATGACTCGTTTGTAGCAGCCTTCATAGCAGCGTTGATACCGTCAACTGTGATGTCATCACCCTTAACTACAGCGTGAAGGATTGTTGTGGAACCTGTGAAGGTAGGAACTCTCTGAGCAGCACCGATGAGCTTGCCGTTAAGTTCGGGAATAACAAGACCGATAGCCTTTGCAGCGCCTGTTGAGTTAGGAACGATGTTAGCTGCACCTGCTCTTGCTCTCTGAAGATCACCCTTTCTCTGAGGTCCGTCAAGGATCATCTGATCGCCTGTGTAAGCATGAACTGTTGTCATGATACCGCTCTGGATAGGAGCATAGTCATTAAGAGCCTTTGTCATAGGTGCCAAGCAGTTTGTTGTACAAGAAGCTGCGGAGATGATTGTATCATCTTTTGTAAGTGTTGTATGGTTTACATTGTAAACGATTGTAGGAAGATCGTTTCCAGCAGGAGCGGAAATAACTACTTTCTTAGCGCCTGCATTGATGTGAGCCTGTGATTTTTCCTTGGATGTATAGAATCCTGAGCACTCAAGAACTACATCTACACCAAGTTCGCCCCAAGGACAATTGTTAGCATCGGGCTCTTTGTAAATCTTAAGAGTCTTTCCGTCAACTGTGATTGTGTTAGCTTCGTCATCACATTCTACTGTGTGCTTATTCTCGCCGAATACTCCTGCGTATCCGCCCTGAGCTGTGTCATACTTAAGAAGATGAGCAAGCATTGAAGGCTTTGTTAAATCGTTGATAGCAACAATTTCATATCCTTCTGCACCAAACATCTGTCTGAATGCAAGACGACCGATACGGCCAAAACCATTAATTGCA
>JAILRA010000052.1 GCA_024698715.1 Lachnospiraceae bacterium | reverse complement strand
TAATAGCACAATAAACCTGAGTGTCAGTCTCCAAAATCCGTATCCGTTTCTGATGCCGTCAATTCCTAAATATATCATTCCCGCAAACATGGCAATCAAGAATATTGCAAGAAGGATATGCGCAATAATCTGCTTATACATTGGAGGTTCAGGATGATTTTTCCCCGCGATTCTGACATCTTCAGGCAAGAATCTTAGTACCAAAGACGGTTTTGCCATTGGAGACGCAATTACTATTACCAGTATTTCTATTATGCATATAGCCAAAGCTACAATTATCGTTTTAATCATAAATATATCAGCCTTAATTTCCTCATTTCACATTTATTCTTGTCATTTATTATTTATTTTTTCGTTTAAAATTTTTCTTGTTGTTTTGCATTTATTCATTTATCTTGTGAATCTGTTGATTCGAATTAATCCAATTTATGATTTCTTTCTCTGATGATACAAAATAAGATATATTTTCTTTTCTGTATTTTCCGAATGTCTTATACATTAACCCAATCATCGGTATCATTCTATACAATTTTTTCTCACGTTCTCTGTTAGGCATCAGTCCATTCAGATGGCTTCCGTGTTCATAAATTATGACTTTTACATCTTTATCATAATTTGCTTCTTTTAAATCATTTTCAATCTCTCGTACTGAATATTCCGCAGGCCAAGCTTCATCCTCATCTCCTGCTATAAGTAATACTCTTGCATTACTTTTTTCAACATGAAGCTTAGCTTCACTGACTCTTTTTTTATCCTTATACGCATCGTGATATGCAACCCACATCCCTGTAACTTTGCATTTTGCATCAGGGTGTTTTTGATATTTCCCGGCCTTCACTTTTGAGAAATCTGCACACACGCAGGGAATATCTTCTCCATGCCAGGTAGCTACGCTTTTTCCGGTCATTGTCTTTTTATCTTTTAGCGTTCCTTCAAAAGGAACGTGTGTGGGAGAAACCATTATGAGATTATCGAATCCTCCGACATACTGAGCAACAAGTACTGCAAATATGGAACCCATAGACTGTCCGTATATGCTGATATGCTTAATCTTTTTCTTATTTCTTAGATATTCAACCGCGGGTATAAACATATCTACAGGAACCTGATTGGGTGAATCAGGAAGTCCCTCCGCTCCATAAAGCGAAACAGATAATCCTGTTATTCCATAGTCTGCAAATCTCTCAGCAAATTTTATACCCGGAAGGATGCTCTGCTCTCCTCCCATTACGATAATGACTGCCTTATCACTGCCATTATCCTGTTCTGCAAGATGACCGACAAATCCATGTTCTTTTGTATTAAAATCTTCGTGTTTCATACTTTCCACTTGTCTAACGTATCCAAAATCAACGCCAAGGTTTCCTCTCTCGCTTTCTGACATTCTTCCGGATATTTCTTTTCTCTTGGAAGCATATTGTTATTCACGGGAAAGAAACCCAAATTATGACTTCCTGTCTCTGAGTTAATATGCTTATATCCATGTTGGAAACCGCATCTATTCAATCTTTTTACTAAAAGTTGGGCATCCCTTTCAGCAGGAACCGATTCGTCGTTTGTAGATGTAAGAAATAATATGTCACCATTAATCTTTTCTACCGGAATCTCTTTTTCCTCTGTTCCCTTTTTATCCCATTCATCAAAGAAATATAGAAGCCTTATATTCTTTTCTCTAATACATCTCTTTATAAAATCAGAAAACAGTTTGCCTTTTTCAACATAGGGAAAATCCTGTCCTCTGAATGAAACCATTGCTTTACAGGGATCTTCAGATTCCTTACCGGTTCCCTGCATAATATGTCCGAAAGCAGACGCTGCAACAACTAAGCTGATATCAGGTACAACACTTGCAGCAAGAAGTGCCATTCCTGCACCTTTCGAGTTACCATATATACCTATACGTTTATATCCTCTCTTCTTTAACTCATCACAAGCCGTCTGAAATTGCTCCAGAGGAATAGCACGCATATCTTTTTTCTGGCCTTTGCCACCATAATAAGACATAGCCAATGCTGAGTATCCCTTATCGCAAAATAGTGCAGCATACTTTTCCGGTAATTCAAGTCCTTTTAATCCCTGTATTACTATCAGGACTCTGTCATCACCATTTTCAGCATCATACAAAGCTCCTTCAAATCCGTCATTTATATATAAATATTTTATGCATTGCATTATCGTCAATTCCTTGAATCTATCAAACTTTCCAATCGCCCATGCTTCATCCGAAGGCCATCCGTCATCTTCAACCACCGAAAAAGCAATACATCCGCATGCATGCTTTCAACTTTTATCCGCGATTCATCTGTTAGAGGATTGTGATCATATCCGTATCTCATGAATCTCTTAAGACCATACTTTTTATCCTTCATTGCGCCTGAAGCATCTATAAGAATTTTCCATATCTTAATAACCATTAATTTACTGCATAAAAAACGCAAGTCCAATAAACATAAATGCATTGGCAATATTACCTTTTGCAGGCACCTTAGTTGGTGCCAAAATCGCAAACATAGTAATTGTATTAAATATACATGCCCATCTTGATAAATCAGTGCTTCCTGTCACAACCATTATTAACAGCAGTACATCAAAAACCAATAATCCTATATATGCAGCTGCAGCAATCGATGTACTCTTGAAGAAATCCGTTACTGCTTTTAAAGACTCTTCCTTCATACCAAGCTTAACGTAGAACCATTCTACACTTCCGCATAAAACATGGTGTGCTGATATGAGCACTATAAAAAACATAGCCGCAACGAGCATTATACTTCCTATAACTGCATTTGATTTAACTATATATTGGCTTATCGCTATGTAGCCGAAACTGCTCATAAAAAGTGCAAACACGCCAACAAGCATAGCAGCCTCAAGCTGCTTCAATGACATGGTTGAAAATATCTTTTGCATTTTAGAGTTATCTTTCACATCAGAAAACTCGAATCTTCCACTCTTGGAATATGCCATCATACAATCCGTAGCACCGCATATGATATGTCCGAGTGCAGCAATGAATAAAATTAATTTCAACATATTATTGTCCCAATCTCGATGTATTCATCATATCGTCTATGCTTTTTAAAACAGGTGCTGCATATTTTTCTCCGCCAAAGAGCCATTGTTCATGCTGCATGTCAAATTCCCTGATATCCGGATTTCTGAAATACTTTAAATATCTCTTTTTATATTTCTTACCCATTTTGTTGGCATATATGAAATGAACCATCGTATTTTCAACATAAATATCTTCGGTAAGATGAGTTAAAAGATCGGTGTAATATTCATTCTTAACAGACTCAGGACTGAATCTCGAAAAGCACTCCACAAAAGTCTCAGCAGATTCATCATCCATATCAAAAAACTTCTTTAATTTTTCTTTTGTCTTCTGTTTTTTTGCAACGCTTTTCGTTACTCCGGTTAAAAGCGGAACAACAAGCATGGATTGTAGTTTTGCACTTACCTTACCACTTTGATCCAAATCGCAGCTTCCAAATATGCCATGATTGATATGTACGTTTTCTCTCAAAATCAACTGTCCGACAAAAGTTCCGCCAAGAGATGAGCCCAAAGCGCCATCGAGTTTTCCGCCAAAATTATCCTTTATGTATTTTTCTATCTTTTCGGTAACCGTGATAATATCAAGAAATATATTATCGCTTCCGTCAAACCCATCGTAATTAACACATATCAAATGATATTTCTTTTCCAACTCGGGAATTACTCTCATGAAATTCGTTTCCCAGTTACAGCATGTTCCCGGAAGAAGCATGAGTGTTTTTTCGT
>JAILRA010000034.1 GCA_024698715.1 Lachnospiraceae bacterium | reverse complement strand
GATTTCAAATCCATCGGAGAGATTTTCGAGTTTAAATCTGTGACTTATCAAATCTTCGGCAGCTATTTCACGGTTGGACAATTTGCTTAATACGTAATGCCAATCGTCATCCTTTTCTTTCGTAAATGATGAGTTCCAGGTCCCCTTTATTGTAAGCTGGCTTCTTAATATTTTCCAATATAAATCTTTCGAAAGAGACATATCAGATGCCGGATTTCCAACCAACATAATATTTGCCGAAGGCGCTGCATTCTCAATGACAGCAGCATATGTCTCATTCTTTCCGACACATTCAAAAGCAATCTTAGCACCTGTGCCAGATTTTTCTTTTATCCATTCCTTAACTTTATCCTTATCTGTTCCTTTAAATATATTTTCTTTTTCAATTCCAACTTTTTCGTTCAGAGTTTCGGCCTGATACATTTTGTTCGCAACACAAAGAACGTTTGAAAAGCCCTCAGATTTCAGTAGCATAACAAGCATTATTCCTATTGTTCCGGCTCCCCATACAAGAACGGCTGCATTTCGATCAGTATTATCATCAATCATAGCCCTCATAGCATGCGCTGCCACTGAAAAAGGTTCAAGCATGGCTGCCTCTTCATACGAAACCGAATCAGGAAGTTCAATAAGATTCCAGACAGGAACTGCAACATATTCCGCAAATGCACCGTCGCATCTTGAGCCCAGATAATTGTATTTCCTGCACATCTCGTATTGCTTGGCTTTGCATTGATCGCATTCCATGCAGGGGATCAGAGGGAATACACTCATTCTTTTCCCTACAAGATCAGCATTCTTTCTGTCTCCGACAGCTTCGACGATACCGGCAAACTCGTGTCCCGGAATTATAGGATGTACATGCGCTCCGTTTTTATAGATCCTCGGAATATCGGATCCGCAGATACCAGCGGCACACACTTTAAGAAGCACCTCGTTTTCGCGGGGCACAGGCTTATTAACATCCTCAAACTTTATATCGTTAATTCCGTGTAATACGTATGCTTTCATCGTCTGCCTTCTTTATCTTGCATTTTGTTCCTGAACAAATTTATCCAAATCGTCTTTCGTCGTGATCTTATAATTCTTTTCACTTCCTTCAACCATTGCTACATCCATGCCTGCCAGAATAGCAGGCTCCGTAGAACCGTTTATGGTTTTTATCATCTCGGGCATCAGTTCCTCATTAGCTTTAAGATATTTGCCAAAGGCAAACACTTCCGGGGCCTGACCCGCAAAGATCTCTTTTCTGTTAAGCAATTCGGATACTGTCTTTCCGTCCTTGCTCAAATAAACCGTATCTTTCATGGGAAGAACCGGCATTATGCCGTCATGTCCGTCAAGTGCTTTAATATAATCTTCCAACATAAATGCGGATACATTGGGTCTCGCCGCGTCATGGATAACTACCGTATCTGCTGTAATGCCGTTCTTATGACAGTAATCTTTAATAAGCATCATACCGCTTACTATGGAAAGCTGTCTTGTTTCTCCGGGATTGGCGAAGCCGACGAACTTGCTTTTGCAGGCTTTTGAAAAACTTGTTTCTATCTTATCTCTCCAAAGAGATGCAGCAACAACACAAAACAGGTCAATCGCATCGCAATTGGCAACGGCATCCAGAGAATAGTTTATAAGCATTCTGTCCTTGATATTTATATACTGTTTGGGAACATCAAGACCGATACGTGATCCTGTACCGCCTGATAAAATAATCGCAAATACCACTTCGACTCTCCATTATCAAACTAAATGTTTTCCTTTTCACTGATTCTTCGAATTTCATCCAAAGGATATCCACAAAAATCTGCAATCTCTTCTTCTGTTTTGTGGCGCTTTAGCATGCCTTTGATGAGTTTTTCTCGTTCTTCAGCTCGGCCTTCTTCTCGTCCTTCTTCATAACTGATATTTTTCTCATTTTCTATATGCAGCTTCTCGTCATATTCCGTCAGAAAGGAATTGGTTACGGCTTCTTTATTGGCTACGAGAAAAGGTTTGATTACAAAATCATCAGGCATTTCTTCCAATGTTTTCTTTACTGCTTCTTCTGTCGACATAGTTTTTCGATGCCTCCTCTCT
>JAILRA010000083.1 GCA_024698715.1 Lachnospiraceae bacterium | reverse complement strand
TGGGGAGTAAAGTTTTTTACATATCAAAAGATGGATAATAAAACCAAAATGATATATGATTATAAAGAATATTCTATAAGAAACAGGTAATCATTTATGAAAAAAGGCGACAGAATAGAAGGTACGGTTGTAAGATATGATTTTCCGAATGTCGGGATCGTACAGGTTGAAGAAAACGGTGAAAACCAATATGTGAAAGTTAAAAATGCGATCAAAGGTCAGAGAGTAAGTGCAGTCATCAACAAGAAAAAACACGGGCTTTTGGAAGGCAGACTGACGGAAGTTTTAAAAAGGGCGGATAACGAGATTGACAGTCCCTGCCCTCATTTTGCCGAATGCGGAGGCTGTACGTATCAGACATTTCCCTATGAAGAACAGTTAAAGATAAAAGAAGAACAGTTGATGAGACTCTTTAAGAATGCCTTGGGAGACGGGTTCAAAGATCTGGAAGAAGGATATGAAGGTATTCTTGCCGGCCCTGATAAAACCGAGTACAGAAACAAAATGGAGTTTTCATTTTCGGATGAATACAAGGACGGACCGCTTGCCCTCGGAATGCATAAAAGAGGAAGTACCTATGATGTTGTAAATACTTTCGATTGCAGGATTGTCGACGAGGATTACAGACGGATATTAAAGACAACCTATGAATTCTTCGCAGATAAAAATATACCCTTTTATCACAAGATGAAGCATGAAGGGATATTAAGACATCTTTGCGTAAGAAAGGGCAGAAAATCCGGTGAGATACTTGTCTTTCTGGTAACGAGCTCACAATGGGAAGACATTTTTTCCGGGGAAGAATGGGATGCAGTTCTCAATGACTGGAAAGACAGTCTTTTGAAGATCGAATTAAAGGGAAGTTTTGCGGGTATCCTGCATATAAAGAACGACAGTCTGGCGGATGCGGTTAAGGATGAGGGTGAAACGATCCTTTACGGAAGGGATTATTTTGAAGAGGAACTTCTTGGATTGAAGTTTAAGATATCGCCGTTTTCCTTCTTTCAGAATAACAGTCTCGGAGCGGAGATCCTTTATTCAAAAGTTAAGGAATATTTTTTTGAAGGCGTAAAAGGAAAACCGGTTGTTTACGATCTGTATTCGGGTACGGGTACGATCGCACAGATCGTCTCAGGTTCGACGAGCAAAACAATAGGCGTGGAAATAGTTGAGGAAGCGGTTGAAGCTGCAAGAGAGAGTGCGAAAAGGAATAATATCGATAACTGTGAATTCCTTGCGGGAGATGTTTTAGAATGTCTGGATGAGATTGATAATCTCCCTGACTATATCATTCTCGACCCCCCGCGTGACGGAATCAATCCGAAAGCGCTTAACAAGATACTCGGATACGGGGTGGGAAACATAGTTTATGTATCCTGTAAACCAAGCAGTCTGGCACGCGATCTTGAAAGTTTTTATGCAAACGGATATCGCATCGGAAAATGCTGTTTTGTGGATCTTTTTCCTTCAACCTACCACTGTGAGACAGTCTGTCTTCTGAAAAAAGAATAAAACCGAAAATGATGTATGAAAAAAGTTACAGTATTTGCCGATGTATCATTCTTTATGCAGTAGGGATGAATTGATAATAAGTACCTGGCTCGGATAATAGAAAAACCATGCAATAAAAGCAAGATAATGACCTAAATATTCAGGAAGTATTCCTGAAGTACAGTAAAAAGTAAGAGCAATGTTCACATCGCAAAAGTAGAAAAGTATAAAGCCTGCAAAAGCGAATGCAGAAGCTTTAAGATATGCTTTTTCCGAAGTTTTTTCTTTAACGGTTTTCTCAAGATTTCTGTAGGAAAGATGAATATTTCCGATGATCAGAAATGTATAAACGTATGCAAAAGCATAGATGTTCGAGAGCTTGCTGACGTAACCGAATATAAGAAAAAGAACGGCAACGGTTGCACGTGCAAGACTGAGTCTTTTATTTTTTGAAAACCGAAGAGAATGAAAATACTGTGCGAAGCAAAAGATAAATACTGCCCGTGCCGATACGGGATTAAAGGTAAAAAACGTATCGGCGAGAAGGGTAAATGCAAGTGCGGCGATAAGCAGGCGGTCTTTGTGCGATCTCTTTAACGCATAGATAAGATTCAGTATAATAGCACATAATTTTAATATTTTGACACCGATAAAATTACCGTTTTCAAGAACGGATATTTCAAAAGAATGACTTCCGAGACTGACGGTTTCAAAAATATTTTTCTCATTGTGAAATATCCGAAAATACAGGTCAAGCAGAATAAAAGCAACGAAAACCGTTACCCAGATCATTATCCATATCAGATTGCTTAAAGGTATATTCTTACCGTCTGTTCTGCTCTTCATGGCCGTTTAAGTACTGAATCCTCTAAAAAGAATTATTCCTGTTTATAATTTTAATTTGAAAAAACTTGAAAGACAATAATTGAAATACAAATATACACAACAAATGATCGATCATTCATGGTCATAAACAGAACCATCAAAAATAAAATAAAAATGTTTTCGAAAAACGGAGATTAGTGCAGATGCAAAGGCCTGATTTTGATGAAATAAAAAGTTTTGAAGAATTTGAAAAGTACTACTGGTACAGGGAAGAACTCATTGCGATATGCAAAGCACACGGTCTTAAACATGATGGTGGAAAGATCGAATTAAATAAAGTTATAGAAGCATATTTTAAAGGCGAGAAGATAGTATCCGAAAAGAAGACCGTCAAAAAGCCGAAGAAAACCGTAAAAGAACCGGAACTTAATACCGGACTTATCGAATGCGGCTTTACGTTCGGCCCTCGTTTCAGAGAATTCTTTTCAAAGCAGACGGGTGAGGAACATTTTAAATTCAATGTGGATATGGTAGCGACCGCCAAAGCCGTGAAGGAAAGCGGGGATGAATCGTTTACGCTTGGAGATCTTCTGGATATTTATTACGGCAAAAAAGAATATGCCACGTATGACAGGTCGGCGCTTCAGTGGAATAAGTTTGTAAAAGATTTTTGTGCCGATGATGCCACAAAGATTTTCGATGAAAGACTGAAGGCTGCTGCGGCTCTCTGGAAGATCGTCAGAGAATCGGATATGAAGAAGGAATATTCTCACGAATTGTTTGAAAAATATAAGGATCGTATTTATTCATGATCACGAAATCCGCGAAGATCGCATCGAAAAAAAAAGAAAAATTCATTAAAAAACAGTATTGACTCTCCCCTTGGGGGACCCTTTAAAGTGGGCGTATAAAGAGAAAAGGAGAGCCCGAATATGGAAAAGAAAATGACATCCGGTGAGATTGCAAAGAAAGCCGGAATATCACAAAAAGCAGTTCGTCTTTATGATGAAAAAGGATTGTTAAAACCTTCGGATTATTCGGAAGGAAATTACCGCCTGTATGATAAAGAGGCACTTCAGATACTGGAGAAGATCGTTGCTTTAAAGCAGATAGGTTTTTCGCTCGAAGAGATCAGAGATAACATTAGCGAAGGTGAAGCGGGAAATGTTGAAGAAGCATTAAGAATGCAGCTTAAAACGATGGAAGATAAGCGCTATCAGATAGATAAGGTCATAGCTTCCATCAACAGAACGCTAGAGCGAAAAGCAGACAAACTTGACTGGGATGATGTTGCTCAGATAGTTCAGAATGTCAGCATTGATCAAAAGGCTGATGAGTGGCACTGGGATGCACTTAAGCATACTTCCGAAGACTGGCATGTAACATTGTTTGATACAATAAAAGTAAGAGAGAACGATAAAGTTCTGGATCTCGGATGCGGATATGGAAAAATCTGGAGGAATAACTGGAAGAAGATTCCCAAAGACACCAAAGTTTTCGGATATGACATGCACGGAAGCTGGGCCGATGATTTTGAAAAATACATCTCGGAACATAAAGATGAGCTTGCGGACGGTACAGAGTTTAAGATTGAATTCGAGGATCTGACCGGTGAAGCAGCCTGGAAGAAAATCAAAAAAGAAAAAGAGTATTCGCTCATACTTGCACATTATCTGTATTTTGAGATCAAAAATATTGAAGACATAGTGGCACGTGCAAGTAAAGTACTATCAAAAGACGGAGTCTTTTCTTACAACGGTTATGACGTAAACTGGTGGTATGTTTATTTTATAAACGATTTCAAAGAGATGGGACTTGATACATCTTTTATCGAAGAAGGAATCAGGGAACAAAAAGCAGCACATGATTCAACCGAGGCGATGCTCAAAAAGTATTTTTCGAATGTTGAAGCCGTTGAATTGACCAATACATGGCATTATACCGATCCCGAAGAGATCATCGATAAGATGTCTGAGAATTTTGCGGATCACCGCAAATACATTTTGGATAACAAGAAGAAGATCACGGAATTCTATGCGAAAAAATTAAAAAAATACGGTGAACTGGTATTCAGGAGAGTATCAGTCTTCTGGAATTGCAAGTGTTAAAGATAAATCTGTTCAAAAAATGTTGACAAAGGTTTTTGACGGGAGTAATCTAAACACAATATTTACGAAAGGAATTCTTCTCATGTTTGGACGTAAGTACCATCATACATATACAGTATATTCAACCATGAACATTACAGATGGGTATGGTTATATTGTTGTATGTAAAAACGCTGCTTACTGAGAAGGATAGATTTATAAATTTACTTAAGATTAACGACCATCTATCTTTTTCGATAGATGGTTTTTTATATTTTAATGAACGGAGGAAAATCCATGAACCTGAAATTGATCAAAGCTTCCGAAAACTATGAACGACAGATTGCAGATATGCTTGATGAATGGTATGCGACAGGAGAAAAAATCGTTCCGTATGCCATCCGCATAACTGATTATCATGATTTCAGGCATTATTGCGAAAGTCTGGAAGTCAGAATTCCTTTTGAAAATGTTGTATCATGTTCGACTTTCTTCTGTCTCGATGAGGACAGAAATAAAGTTGTAGGTGCGGTCAATATAAGACATTTTCTTAACGAGGAACTCTTGCGTGACGGAGGACATATCGGCGACGGCGTAAGACCATCCGAGAGAGGAAAAGGAATCGGAAGCAAAATGATTTCCCTTGCTCTCGAAGAATGTAAAAAGGCAGGGATTTACCGCGTGTTAATGGTCTGCGACAAAGACAATATTGCTTCGGCAAAGAGCATAATCAATAACGGCGGAGTTCTTGAAAACGAGGTTGATGTTGACGGAGTCGTACAGCAGCGATATTGGATAAATCTGATAAAGGATGAAGAAAAGGAAACTCTGCCGGATATAATCAGACGAATGTCGATTGAAGAAATACCCGAGTGCGTGAATGTAATCAGAAAGGCATTCAAAACCGTAGCGGATGAGCTTGGATTTACCGAGGAAAATGCTCCGAGATTCACGGCATTCGCAACCGAAGAGAAAAGACTCTGGTATCAGTTTTGTGTGGAAAAAAAGCCAATGTTTGTCTTTATGCATAAAGGCTCGATAGCAGGTTATTATTCGCTGGCCATGCTTGAAAACGGAAGCGTTGAACTTAACAATCTGTCCGTGCTTCCCGAATACCGGCATTTGGGAATCGGAGAAAAACTTGTTAATGATGCGATCGAAAATGCAAAAGCGTTAGGCAAAGATAAAATGGAAATCGGAATTGTGGAAGAGAATGTCAGACTTCGAAACTGGTATGAAAAACTCGGATTCGTTCATACGGGAACAAAGAAATTTAATTTCTTTCCTTTCACATGCGGATATATGGAGAGAAGTGTCTAAACCGTGTAAGCTTATTTTTTTAACATCAGAAATGAGGTTTTGAATGCAAAACGAGGAGAGATAAATGAAGTATTTCAGAATACATACGGCTGAAAATGCATATCTGACCGGGCAGCCACGCGGAATATTTACGACGGTCGGAAAACTTGTTGATGCCAAAACTCTTTCAGAAGACGAAACAAAGGAATACTGGAAAAACAGAGAGTATTTCGAGGAAGTTCTTCCTGTGCCTCCGTTTTATGAGAACGGCAATCCCGACGGTGCGATTACATGGTTTAAGGAAAATGAGAAGGGAAAAGAGATCTATTCCCAAATGTCATTTTACAGAGAGATGGCATCAAAATACGGTGTTGAACTGTTCAGATCGGAATGCACCGAAATTCCGGGCGAAGTTATTTATGAAGATGATTTTCAGATAGCGGTAAAGAATGTCAGAACGGATATAAAAGTCACTACGAAAAAAGAGAGGTTTGTCTGACCCGATTATGTTTTTGAATAAAACATTCCACAGGAAAATGTTAGGCAGGAACAAAATTTGACTGTTTGCCGTATTGCCGATAACTGTTGCTTAAACTATAATAATGTAGAAAGAAAGACGTGAAATCCGACAGAATATGCGTAAGAAAAAACATATTAACAGACGGATTTTCAGATTTAAAGGAACAGTAATTGTTATGGAAATGACGGTTGATTTGTTTGACAGTATTATCAATACTTCGCAGGATTGTGTGTTTTGGAAGGATAAAAACAGACGTTTTATCGGTGTCAATCAGGCTTTTCTGGATTATTACGGATTTGAATCAGAAGATGTTTTAATCGGAAAAAATGACGAGGACATGGGATGGCATTCGGATCCCGAACCTTACAAGCGGGATGAACTCAGAGTACTGTCGGGAAAAAGCACATACAAGGTTCAGGGCAAATGCGTCATCAGAGGAGAGGAAAGAGATATAATCGCGTCCAAACGACCTTTGTATGACGGAGATGAGATAGTCGGACTTGTCGGAAGTTTCGTTGATATAACGGATGTCATTCGACGCAAAAACGACGGATCGCAGGTTGTATACAATATCGACGATCTGAGAAAGTACAGTTTCTTTGACAAGATTATAGATGAAATAAGCCTCGAAGAAATACTCGATCCTTTAACAGGAATTTTATCGAGAGCCTATGCAATTAAATTCGTACGTTCTCTTATAAGCGAAAAGCAGCCTTTTACATTTACGATAGTCGATCTCGATAATTTCAAATCGATTAACGACAATTTCGGACACAGTGCCGGAGACAAAGTTTTAACGACAGTAACCAAAGGACTGGCAGAATATGCCAAAGGGTTCGGACTGGCAGGAAGATTCGGCGGTGACGAGCTGCTGCTTATAGATTTAAAGAATACGGAATACGATGATAAAGTGAAGTTTTTTGAGAATCTTTACGGCAATTGTGACGCACTCAGGGTAAGCGTGTATTTTGACAACGGTGCGGCTTTTGTTACCGGAACAACGGGCTGTGCTTCTTATCCCTGTGATGCCGATAACTTTGCGGATCTTTTCGGACTTATCGACAAGATGCTTTATCTTGGCAAGAAAAGAGGACGTAACTGTTATACCATATATGAAGAAGACAAGCATAAAGACATTGAAATTCACAAGATAGCAAAGAATAACGGAATTTTCACCAACATGCGTAAGCTCAAAACGGATATGGAAAAAGGAAAGGGCTTCACAGACAAACTGAAAAAGGCATTGCCGGATCTTTGCGAGATTTTACAGATTAATGATATATATTATGTTTTAAAAGACGGAAGAATGAGAGCCGTATTGGACAGTAAATTTGATGCGGATGCATCGGATTTGTCCAATGTCCTGGAAGAAGATTTATACGCGGAAAGCACTCTCGATTTAATAAAGAAACATTCACCATTGTTTTACAATACTCTTACCGATAACGGGTTCGAAACGGTTATGGTTGCCGGAATAAAAAAGGAAGATGAGATATGCGCCTACATTGTATGTGCAGTCAAGAGAAGCCTTCGAATCTGGCAGGAAAACGAGTGTGCAGTCCTTTACTTCCTCGCGGAACTTCTGTCTGATGAATTCTGACGGATAAAAGGAAAGAAGAAAAATGGATTTAATAGTACTTATAGGTTCCGGCGCAGTCGGCAAAATGACGGTCGGCCAGGAACTTGTGAAAATAACCGATTTCAGGCTTTTTCACAATCACATGATGATAGAGCCGGTAATAGAAATATTCGGAAAGATCGACGGAAGTGTAGTTTCGAAGCTTAGAGAAGATATCTTTGATGCTTTTATGAGGACAGAATATCAGGGCATGATTTTTACTTTTATGTGGGCCTTTGATATGAAGGAAGACTGGGATTACATTACATCGGTTGCCAAAAGATTCGAAGACACGGGCGGAAAGGTTTACTGGGTGGAACTTACAGCCGATCAGGCGGTTCGTATCGAGAGAAACAAGACCGAAAACAGACTAAGAAACAAAGCTTCCAAGCGTGATATTGCGGTTTCCGAAGACAGAATGATAAGGGAAGAAACCAAGTATCGTCTTGAAAGCAAAGAGGGTGAGATTCCTTTTGAAAACCACATAAAGATAGACAATACAAATCTGGAGCCGGGGGAAGTCGCGAAGATGATTAAAGAAAGATTCAGTCTTCCCGCAAGAGGGGCTAACGAGATGATGAACAGGGTATTCCTTGAAGAAGTCAGGGAAGACGAACTCGAACTGGTTCATAAAATGCAGATTGAAAGTTTCATGCCGTTATACGAAAAGTATCATGATGAGTGTTCGCCTGCTATCGAATCTTTAGACAGAATCAAAGCGAGGGCAGCGGTTCCAAACAGGAAATACTATTTTATCGTAAAAGACGGGGCGAGAGCCGGAGTTATCAATATCGGAAACAACAATCCCGAAGAAAAGAAAATATCTTTTATAAGTCCGATTTTTATTATACCCCGGTATCAGAATCAGGGTATCGGGTATGCGGCGATCCAAAAGGCATTCGAGCTGCTTCCCGATGTGAAAACATGGAAACTTGATACAATCCTTCAGGAAAAAGGCAACTGTCATCTGTATGAAAAATGCGGATTTGTAAGAGTCGGTGAAGAAAAGATCATTAATGATAAGATGACGCTTATTGATTATGAATTAAAAAAAGCATAAATGTGAATTACAGAAATAAAAAAGGTATCTGAATCGGATTTTCAGATACCTTTTTCCATGAAATCAAGAATTTCATCCATTACCATTTGATTTTCAGGTTCGTTAAGTAGTTCGTGGCGCATCCCGGGATACATCTTTCCGGATACGTTTGTATAACCCTGTTTTTTCAAAAGTTCCATGGCGTTGTTAAAAGATTTTTCATTA
The DNA here is from genome assembly GCA_024698715.1 of Lachnospiraceae bacterium. Taxonomy (GTDB): domain Bacteria; phylum Bacillota; class Clostridia; order Lachnospirales; family Lachnospiraceae; genus UBA3766. The sequence goes on along the minus strand of JAILRA010000083.1, from coordinate 17,758 downwards.
ACGGCACAGGGATCGTCAGCCCCGGAGAAAAATCTTATCGGCAGGGAAGGGTTCTTCATTGCGTAACCGCCGTCAGTGTAGGTGAGCATTGTAAGTCTTACAAGATTTTCGAAGGCATTGAGTGTGAACAGGTAATTGCAGAGCGGGTCCGCATTGTATTCCCTGACTTTTTCGTGATCGGAATTGATCCATGCGTGGGGAACGTCCTCTTTTCCGAATCTTTTTTCATAACTTCCCATAACCAAACCGGCAATGAAAAGATCGCGTTTTCTTTCGCCTTTTATTTTTTTGATCAGGCGAATGAATGCGAGGCCGGGTTTCATGCCTGCCTGTTTTGAAGGGCAGCCCATAACGACAAGTTTTTGAATCTCGGAATCATATTTTCGGATATAACAGCGAACGGCCATGGAACCCATACTGTGACCGAAAAGTATAAGAGGAAGAGTCTTGCCTGTCAGTGACCGGGAGTATTCTTTTATATCCAGAGTGATCTCGTGAATATCTTCCAGAAGTGCTTCGTATCCGCCCTCATACATATATCCGAGGTCATCGGGAGATTTTACGCTCGCACCGTGTCCTCTGTGATCATGAATTACCGTGAGAAATCCGTGCTCGACAAGGTATCTCATAAAGGGTAAATACCGTTCCTTGTATTCGTTCATGCCGTGTACAAGCTGAACGATACCTTTGATGTCGTTTTTATCGTCAGGTTCCATTCGAAGGACCGATAACGCAAGATTGTCTGATTTTGATATATGAGTGTATCTGTATTCTTTCATGAACATGTTTCCCATATTTTTTAATCCGGATTAATACATATGCCTGATCGTTTTTCCGATAATTAAATCATTAATTCCGTTTTTATCCATGCAATAATTATATCAATATCTCTTCTGAATTGTAATAGGTTTAAGGACTAAATTCTTGACTATGCATTTACCGATTGATACACTTTTAAAAAGACGGTATTTACCAAGTATTCGGAGGTGGGTTATGGATAATCGTTCATATGTTTCATGGGATCTTATGAATTCTTTTTTGATCGATGCATTTAAGGGTTACGGTGTTCCCGAAGAAGACGCAAAGATCTGTGCGGATGTTCTTCTCGAGTCGGACAGAAGAGGCATTGAAAGTCACGGCTGCAACAGATTTAAACCGATCTATATAGACAGGATCAAAAAGGGAACTCTTCTTCCAAAGACAAATATTGAAATAATAAAAGATACTCCGACCACGGTTGTCATGGATGCTCATGACGGAATGGGTATGGTAGCCAGCCACAAAATGATGGAAATGCTTATTGAAAAAGCCAAAAAATACGGAATGGCAGGCGGCGCGATAAGAAATTCGACACATTACGGAATAGCGGGATACTGGACTTCCATGGCTTCTAACGAAGGACTCATAGGAATTACGGGAACTAATGCGAGACCGTCCATCGCACCGACATTCGGCGTTGAAAACATGATGGGAACCAATCCACTGACCTTTTCGCTTCCGACGGATGAGGAATTTCCGTTCTGTCTGGACTGTGCAACATCTATAGTACAGAGGGGCAGGATAGAATATTATGCAAGAGAAGGAAAGGCTACACCTGCGGGTACCGTTATTTCTGAGTCGGGAGGAACAATGACCGACAGCGAGGAAATACTTAAGGCACTTGTTGACGGTACTGCAGCGCTGGCACCGCTTGGCGGAATAGGAGATGAACTTGCCGGGTATAAAGGATACGGTTATGCTGCGGTTGTGGAGATACTGTCTGCAGCACTCGCGGGAGGACAGTTTATGAAAGCACTGACCGGTGTTGACGAGAATGGAAAACCCGCAATGTATCATCTGGGCCATTTCTTCTTTGTAGTGGACCCCGAAGCGTTTAACGGAAGAGAAAACTTCAAAAAGACCGCGGGTGACATCTGCAGAGCACTTCGTGCATCCAAGAAGGCTCCCGGCAATGACAGGATTTATACAGCCGGTGAAAAGGAATATCTGGTATGGCTCGAAAGAAAGGAAAAGGGTGTACCCGTAAGCAGATCGGTTCAAAAAGACATCATCGATGTACGTAACGAACTTGATCTTTCTTATAAATTCGATTTCGAGTAAAAGAAAAAAGAAGGGGAGAATATGGAAAAATATATAATGGCACTGGATGCGGGAACGACTTCCAACAGATGTATTCTGTTTGACAGAAACGGGGCAATGGTATCCGTTGCGCAAAAGGAATTCACACAGTATTTTCCAGAATCCGGATGGGTGGAACATGATGCTTCGGAAATATGGCTCACACAGTATTCGGTAGCCTCAGAAGCTCTTTCAAAGATAAACGCCAAAGCGGAAGATATCGCTGCGATAGGTATTACCAACCAGCGTGAGACCACGATAGTCTGGGACAAAGAAACAGGGGAACCTATTTATCATGCGATCGTATGGCAGGACAGAAGAACGGCCGATTACTGCGAGACATTAAAGAAAAAAGGTCTTGAGGATATTTATCGTCAAAAGACAGGTCTGGTGATAGACCCGTATTTCAGTGCGACAAAGATAAGATGGCTGCTTGAAAATGTTCCCGGAGCAAAAAGAAAAGCCGAAGAAGGCAAACTTCTTTTCGGAACCGTTGAAACATGGCTTATATGGAAGCTGACAGGCGGAAAGGTACATGTTACCGACTATTCAAATGCATCGAGAACCATGCTTTACAATATCACGGAACTTAAATGGGATGAGGATATTTTAAAAGAACTTGATATCCCCCAAAGCATGCTTCCCGAAGTAAAGCCTTCAAGTTTCATGTACGGGGAAACCGTATCCGATCTTTTCGGCGGCAGCATAAAAATTGCGGGAGCAGCGGGAGATCAGCAGGCGGCTCTTTTCGGACAGACATGCTTCGAAGCCGGACAGGCAAAGAATACTTACGGAACAGGATGCTTCCTTCTCATGAATACAGGCACAAAACCCGTATTTTCCAAACAGGGACTGGTCACTACGATTGCTTGGGGGCTGGACGGCAAGGTCGAATATGCTCTTGAGGGCTCGATATTTGTTGCGGGAAGTGCCATTCAGTGGTTAAGGGACGAACTTAAACTTGTGGACAGTGCGGGTGACAGCGAATTCTTTGCGAGCAAAGTCGAAGATACCTGCGGCTGTTATGTGGTACCTGCTTTTACCGGACTCGGTGCACCTTACTGGGATCCGTATGCGAGAGGTGCCATAGTGGGTCTTTCGAGAGGTGTCAACAAATATCATATTATCAGGGCGACGCTTGAATCCCTGGCTTTTCAGACATATGACGTGCTGACTGCGATGGAGAGCGATGCCGAAGTTAAACTTGCCGGGCTCAAAGTGGATGGCGGTGCTTCCGCAAACGATCTTCTTATGCAGATGCAGGCGGATATAATCCGGACGGAAGTCAAAAGACCTTCCTGTGTCGAGACTACGGCAGCAGGTGCGGCATATATGGCGGGACTTGCGGTGGGATACTGGAAGAGCAAAGAAGATCTTTTGAAGAATATATCGATCGACAAAACTTTCGTACCGAAGATATCTTTTGAAGAGCAGCAAAAGAAGGTCGGGAAATGGCATAAAGCTGTTGAATATACTAGAGGATGGGAGAAATAAAATGCTTAAAGCCGTTATTTTTGATATGGACGGGGTAATATTTGATTCCGAAAGGATAATCTGCGATCTCTGGATGGATTTTGCAAAAGAAAAAAATATGCAGGGAATGGAAGACGTGGTAATAAAATGTGTCGGATTAAACGATGCGGCAACCGAAAGGATGTTTAAGGATACTTATGGTGAGGAATATCCTTACGATGAATTCAAACAGGTCATTTCCCAAAAATATCATGAACTGTGTGACGGCGGAAAACTTCCGATGAAACCCGGAGTAAGAGAACTTCTGGAATTTCTGAAGGAAAAAGGAGTAAAAACGGCACTAGCATCATCCACAAAGGTTCAGACGGTTACGGATCAGTTAAGAGATGCGGGAATTCTGGATTATTACGAGGTGGTGATTGGCGGAGATATGATAAAACATTCCAAACCCGATCCTGAAATATTCATTAAGGCGGCAGGACAGCTTGAGATCGATATTACCGAAGCGTTTATCATCGAAGATTCGTATAACGGGATAAGGGCTGCACATTCTGCCGGAGCTATGCCGTTAATGGTGCCGGATCTTATAGAACCGAATGAAGAGATATCGGCGCTCTGCCATAAGATATTTAAGGATCTTACTGAGGTAAGGGATTATCTGGCTGAAATCTGACATAAGCTTTTAACCGAAGAAAACGGGATATAAATAAAACTTTTTTCGACATTCCTTAAAATTGTTTATTGAACAATAATATGGTATAATATTATTTTGGAATTTAATGATTTTAAGGAAGATTTGCCTGACTGAAGGGGAATGATAATGAAAACGTCGAAAGAAGTTTTAAAAAACAGAAATACAAAAGAACGGGCTAAAGCAGTCTTTAGTCTTGTTCTTTTATTTTTTATCAGCATTTCGGTAACGGGTTCCGCTTTCTGGATGAGCAAAGACATTGTTTCGGCGGAAAACATTACGGGTGCCGATTACGATAAGGTGTCGGTTGACTTTACGGGTCAAAATGAAGGCTATTCCGCAGTAATATACAATAACAGTAACGGACTTCCCACTTCCGAGGCAAATGCGATCGCCGAAACGGAAGAGGGCTTTATATGGATAGGCAGTTACAGCGGCCTTATCAAGTATGATGGAAATACATTTGAAAGAATCGATTCGAGAAACGGTATTACAAGTGTTGTAAGTCTTTATGTCGACAGTAAGAACCGTCTCTGGATAGGAACCAACGACAACGGTGCTTTTGTAATGGACAAGGGTGAGGTCACAATGTTTAAAGACAGTGCCGGAACTCAGTCGCTTTCAATCAGAAGCATTACGGAAGACAGGACCGGAAATATCATTCTTGCCACTTCACACGGAATAAATGTGGTTGATGAGAATTTTAATCTTTATAAGCTCGACGAACCGCAGATCAACGATCTTTATATCAATGAGATAAGAAGAGACGATAATACGGGTATTATATACGGAATCACAAAGAACGGAGCTGTTTTTACGATTGAGAACTGCAAGATCACGGGATTTTACGATCCTGATACTCTCAAGATACAGGAGATGACGGCTATCCTTCCGGATCCCGAAAATCCCGGATATATTTATGCAGGTACTTCGGGAACGGAGTTTTACTACGGAAGTCTTAAAGACGGAATGGCAAATGCAAAAGTCGTTTCCATGTATTCGTTAAGAAAGATCAATTCCATGGAATATATAGACAAAAAACTCTGGATCTGTACCGACAACGGTATTGGAATGTACGATTCCAGCGGATTCAGGAAAATATATAATCTTCCGGTAAACAATTCCATAGACCAGATGCTTACCGATTACGAAGGCAACCTCTGGTTTGCTTCGTCAAGACAGGGCGTATTAAAGATAGTCAGAAACAGATTTACCGATATCTCAGCCAAATACAATCTGGATGAGGCGGTAGTAAATACGACATGCCGTTACAATACTTATCTTCTGATGGGTACCGATAACGGTCTTGTGGCAGTTGAAGGCGGGGACAAGGTAAGTAAGATCGCGATCAAGCAGAAATATGATGTTCCCGAAAAATTCAAAGACTGCAGCAATCTTATCGAACTGCTTGACGGCGTGAGAATAAGATCGATTATCAAAGATGATAAAAACAGGTTGTGGATCTCAACCAATAATACCGAACTCGAACTGGGACTTATAGAATTTGATAACGGAAACATCAGATGTTTCAATGAGAAAAAAGGTCTTCCAAGCGATAAACCCAGAACAGTGTACATAGGTTCGGATGACAGGATCTACGTTGCTTGTTCCGGCGGACTTGCGATCATAGAAAACGACAGGATAGTCGAGACATACGATGAAAAATCCGGAATAAGCAATCCGGAGATTCTTACCGTGACCGAAGGATTTAAGGAAGATATCGTACTCGGTACCGACGGCGACGGAATTTATGTACTTAAGGATAAAAAGATCGTAAATATCGGTCTCAAGGAAGGCCTTGAGTCCATGATCATAATGCGAATAAAAAAAGATGAAAAGAGAAATCTTTTCTGGATAGTTACCAGTAACTCCATCGCATATATGGATACTGACTATAATGTCACCACAGTCAATAAATTCCCTTATTCCAACAACTTCGACATTTATGAGAATAAAGACGGAAAAATGTGGGTCTTGAGCAGTAACGGTGTATATGTATCGGATGTGAACGACCTTCTTGAAAACGAAGAGATCAATGCGGATTATTACAGTATGGACAACGGTCTTTCCTGCGTTACCACGGCCAATTCCTACAGCTATCTTACCGAAGAAGGCGATCTGTATATTGCAGGTACCACCGGAGTTGCAAAGGTCAACATTGATAACGATTTCAACTACATAGAAGAGATCAAAATGGCTGTTCCGTACGTTGATGCGGACGGAGAACTCATATTCCCCAACGAAAACGGTGAGATCATCGTTCCCGCCAATGTTAAGAGAGTGACCGTATACGGATATGTTTATTCATATTCGCTAATGAATCCAATTGTAACTTATTATCTCGAAGGATTTGATAAAACACCCATAACGGTTGACAGAAAAAGTTTTGAACCCGTTGCATACACGAACCTTCGAGGAAAAACATATCATTTCATAATGCGGCTTAAGGATACTGCGGGAAACGGCGAAAACACCATGTCCGTTACCATAGTTAAACAGAAATCATATTATGAAACTGTTGTATTTTATCTGTTCCTTGCGGTTGCAGCAGGTCTCATCCTTTATGAACTCATAATATTTGTTGTTAACAGAAAAACAAAAGCACTGGTTAAGAAACAGAACGAAACCAAACTTTATATCCGTGAGATGACGGAAGCCATTGCACGAACGATCGATATGAAAGACCGTTATACCAAAGGTCATTCCATTCGTGTTGCAGAATATACGGCAATGCTTACAAAGGAACTCGGATATGACGAGGATACGATCGAGAGATATTACAATATCGCTCTTTTGCATGATATAGGAAAGATAGGGATCAAACCTGAAGTGCTCAATAAAGCGGGCAAGCTGACGGATGAGGAATTCACTTTGATCAAATCCCATTCGATCCAGGGATACAATGTTTTAAAAGATATAAGCATCATGCCCGAACTTGCAACGGGTGCCAGATCGCATCACGAAAGACCTGACGGACACGGTTATCCCGACGGAAAAGTCGGAGACGAAATACCGAGAGCAGCTCAGATCATTGCAGTTGCCGATACTTTTGATGCAATGTATTCCGACAGACCTTACAGAAAACGTATGAATTTCGACAAAGCGGTTTCGATCATAAAAGAAGTATCGGGTACTCAGCTTACGGAAGATGTTGTCGAAGCATTTTTAAGAATAGTGGAAAGAGGAGAACTCCGTTCACCCGACGATGACGGCGGCGGAACCACTGAAGATATCACCAATATCAGACTGAAATACAAAAAAGAAGACGAATCAAAAGATATAAAGGAAAAGGAATAAGGTTTAATGAAAGGGTTGGACAATAACGATTCTGCCGAAAACAGGAAGAGCATCAAAGAGTTCTTTATGATAGCGATTCCCGTGGGCGCATTTATAATTCTGGCTGTTGCACTTCTTATTACGGGAATTTTCGTTACGGAGAAGATTAAAAACAGGAAAAAGGATAATCCGGATGCAGTAACGGAAACCGTTTCTTCAGAGAGCGGTGATACTGTTTCGGAAAACGGTACTGATATGTCCGATAATTCGGACATATCTGATTCCGGTACGGAAAATACCGACAATGCTGAAAGCGGATCCGAAAACAATTCCGGGAAAAAAGTAACATACGGCAATTCAATACTCGATACCGGCAATCTCTCTCAAAAAGGAAGCGGATACGAAGGAACCAAAGGGACCGGCAAATACAATTACGGCGAAGCACTCCAGAAGTCCCTTCTTTTTTATGAACTTCAGCGCTCCGGCGATCTTCCCGAAAAGGTGAGATGCAACTGGAGAGGCGATTCATGCCTGAATGACGGCAAAGACGCGGGGATCGACCTTACCGGTGGATGGTTTGATGCAGGAGACAATGTCAAATTCAATCTACCCATGTCATATTCCGCATCCATGCTCGCATGGTCGGTTTACGAAGACAAAGAAGCATACGAAGAGGCGGGTCAGCTTGAATATGCTCTTTCCAATATTAAATGGGCCAATGATTATTTCATCAAATGTCATCCCAAGGATGATGTGTATTATTATCAGGTCGGAAACGGAAGTCAGGATCATTCATTCTGGGGAAGCGGTGAAGTTGTGGAATACAGAATGAACCGTCCTTCATACTGTGTCACAAAAGATAAACCCGGTTCTGCCGTATGCGGTGAAACGGCTGCTTCGCTCGCACTCTGTTCCATTGTTTACAAAGATACGGATGAAGCATATTCGAAGAAATGTCTCGAACACGCAAAAAGTCTTTACAAATTTGCAAGAGATACAAAATCCGATTCCGGTTATACGGAAGCAAACGGATTTTATGATTCATGGAGCGGTTTTTATGACGAACTGGCATGGTCGGGTGTATGGCTTTATCTTGCCACCAACGATCAGACATATCTTAACAACGCAAAAACCGATTACAACAGTGCAAATCAGGATTTTAACTGGTCAATGTGCTGGGACGATGTTCATATCGGTGCGGCTGTGATGCTCGCAAAGATAACAGGTGAAGACAAGTACAAAAATGCAGTTGAAAAGCATCTTGACTGGTGGAGTACAGGTACTTCGAACGGCGAAAGGATCACATATACTCCGAAAGGACTTGCATGGCTTGATTCATGGGGATCTTTAAGATATGCAACCACAACTGCCTATGTGGCAAGTATTTATGCGGAAAGTGATGCATGTACTTCATCCAAAAAGAAAGCTTACGAGGATTTTGCGCTTTCACAGGCGAATTACGCTCTCGGAGATACGGGATTTTCTTATGAGATTGGATTCGGCAAACAGTATCCTCATAATCCTCATCACAGAACTGCTCAGGGTTCGTACTGTGACAATATGAACGAACCGAATCCCGGAAGACATATTTTATACGGTGCGCTGGTAGGCGGTCCCGATGCTTCCGACAATTATACGGATACGGTATCGAATTACAACACGAATGAAGTAGCCTGCGATTATAATGCCGGCTTTACCGGACTTCTCGCACACCTTTATTCGAAATACAAAGGACAGACCATAAAGGATTTCGGTGCGGTGGAAGAAACCGGACTTGAAATCTATGCTGACGGAGGGATCAATGTATCCGGAAGCGATTTTGTAGAGATAAAAGCTCTTGTATACAATATTTCAGGATGGCCGGCAAGAGTTCCGGATTCGGTTGAACTGAGATATTTTGTGGACTTAAGCGAAGTGATCGATGCAGGCGGAAGTCCGAGCGATCTGGAGATCACAACAAATTACATGCAGTCGGGAAGATCGGACGGACTGAAAGTCTGGGACGAAAGCAAGAATATCTATTATGTTTCGATCGTTTTTGATGACGGAAAACTCTATCCCGGCGGACAGGAGCATTACAAGCAGGAAATACAGGTTAGGATCAGAAACAAAAAGGGCGTATGGGATGATTCAAACGATCCTTCATATAAAGGACTTTCGAATAACGGCATAAGTCTTGCGAAAAACATGGCTGTTTACGAAAACGGCAAACTTGTATTCGGTACCACGCCTCCAAGCGGAGACAATGCCGGAGAACAGATAATCGCCTCGGATCCCGGTGATGGTCAGAATCCGGGAAACGGAGATTCCGGTAACGACGACAACGGCGGGAATTCCGTAAAGCCTTCCGAAGTGATCGATTCAAATGACAACATTGCATTTAAAGTCGAATATACCGGTGACGGAAAATCAAGCGTTTCGGGAACCATTGAAATAACCAATAATTCGGATAATGCTATAGATCTGTCAAAGACAGACATTACATATTATTTTACTTCGGACAATATTTCCTCATATGTATTTGACAATTATCACAGTGCAGTCAATACGAAGAGCGGTGATTATAAGGCTCTTTCAAATGTGACGGGAAGTTTTGAAGATGCAAAGGGTAATGATACCGACAAAAAATGCGTGATAAAGATCGGCGATTCGGTATCACTCAAAAAAGGTGATACATTTACCGTCAGCTTTGCGATTCACGCTTCGGATTGGAGCAATATAAACATAACCAACGATTATTCGTATAAAAACAAAGACGGCATTGTTGTAAGATCCAACGGAAAGATCCTCTACGGAAAGGAACCGTAAGGAAATAAAAATTTAAATAAATTTTCCATAAAAAGACGAAGTTCATTCGTATCTTTAGTGGAGTTAGGAGGAAACTTGACTCAGGAAGCGTTTGCGGATTGCATAAACCGAATCAAAAACAAAGACAGATCCGGTCTGAAAGACATATACGACGAGTATTTGGGTTATATATATACCATTATCTACGGAATAGTGAATCAAAAAGAAAATGCCGAAGATGTAACTCAGGAATTCTTCGTAAAACTTTACAATATGGCTGAAAACATGGAACTGAAAGATTCTCACAAAACATTTCTTGCCACGATAGCAAGAAATATGGCCATAGATTTTGTAAGAAAGAATTCACGAAGCGTTATGGTGGATGATTTCGTTGAACAGGGTATCGAACCCGTATCCGAAGACAAAGTGGAGGATAAGGTAATAGGAGATATGACCGTGACCGAAGCACTTGCCACTTTATCTGATAATGAAAGAATCGTGGTGAGCATGAAAATTCTTTCCGACATGACGTTCAATGAAATATCCGATGCGCTGAAGATACCGATGGGTACGGTCACGTGGCGTTATCGTGAAGCAATCAAAAAATTAAGGAGGTTGGGTTATGAGTAAAGATCTTTCAAAAGAATACAAAGAAGCCGTGATCAATGATCTGCCCGACCTTTGGGGCAGAATCGAAGCTGCCATAGATGCTTCCGAAAAAGCGGAAGGAACCGTTTCGGAAGAAAAAACTGTTTTGAAAAACGTTGAAAAAAACGTTAATGATGATTCAAAAGAAAATATCAGGGTTTTACCGAAAGATAACAATGAAGCACCCGTTAAAACCGTAACAAAAACCGGGAAGAAAAAAGGCTTTCCGGCATGGCTCATGGTAGCTCTTCCGTCGGTTGCGATTCTTGTTCTGGTACTGGTTCCTCTTTCACTTTTCGGATTAAAGAATTCGTTAAAAATGAAATCTGCCAGTTCGGACGCAATGGCAACCGCCAATTCGGAAAATTATTATTTAGACAGTGCTACGGCGATCGAAAGTGATATGGGCTGCTATGACGGCGGTGATGCATATGAAGCAGAGGACACCCTTGCAGGCAGTTCATATTCTATGGATTTTGAAAATGCATTTGGCAATGATGTCGGTTTGGCGGAAGACAGCAGCTTGCTTGATCCGCAGTATCTTGAGTACCTTACGATCGTTCAGAGCAGAGGAAACAATAAAACGGAACTTGCGATTCCGGATGAAGATAATGACGATGAAGGTTTGGATACAATTCTTATAATCAATCCGAGAGTCAGAGTTAAGATCGAGAGCATAGAACTTTCGGAAGGCAAATCCGAAGCAAATATTACGATCATTGAAAACATGGGAGAATATCTTAACGGTTTTGCCGAATTTAAAGTCGGGGAAAGTTATGATGTTATCTTTGATACCGATCTGAATGAATTCAGTTTGGGCGAAGAATACGAAGTATATATTTTCTGCAGGAAGAACGACAGTGATTCCAAGCTTGAAATCTTTGGAAGATGATCGGGATAAACGCCGTTTGATATAAACAGGATAATATTATATAATCTTATTTGTGTGAAAAAACGGGAATTACCGATTTCGGAGGAAATAATGAAATACAATAACGCTATAAAGAGGGTACTGTGTGTATTAATGCTTGTCGTGATCACGGCTTTGGTTCCTGCATCCCATGTGCAGGCAAAAACCACTTACGATTTTGACGCAACCGTTCTGTCGGGATACGGTCAGAAAGTATATGCCGGATACGGTGCCCCTTTTAACATTAAGATAGAAAACAAAAGCAATACAAACTTTACCGGATACATCCAGATGATCGTTCCGGGCTTCTCCAACAATAATACAATGTATGAGGAGGAAATAGCTCTCGGTGTCGGTGAAGTAAAGAATATCCAGATCGTTGTCGGAATCATGGTTCCGAGCGAGTTTGTAAATATCCGCATGGCTAACAAGAAACATAAGGTTGTGTGGAGTGAACTGGAAAGAATAAATGTTTCCAAAGATATGAAAGAAATAAAGATCGGTGTTTTATCCGATGATTTTTCTGCGCTTGCCTATATGGACAGGCTTCATTTTATTTCCGATGACAGCAAATATACAACTTTGTATGAGCTTAAGGCTGCTGATTTTCCTACCGATTATCTTGCACTCGATATGCTTGACTGTATTCTTATTTCCGATTTTTCCACGGATCTGCTAACAAAAGAACAGATAAATGCCCTGAACATTTGGATCCAGAAGGGCGGACTGTTAATGGTGGGTACAGGTTCCACAGCCAATAAAACGCTTTCCGGACTTAAAGGAAACGTTTTGAACGAAAATGTGGCATCGATCGAATCCAGGGAAACCACACTCGGTCTTAAAAATGAAAACTATTCATATCTGCAGAGCATTATATCGAACAGTTCCGGATATTCAAACGGAAACAATTATTATAATATGTTCGATGCCGGTTATTACTGTGATTTCAACGATTATGAGGATATGTCAAGAGACTGGGACGGAGACGGATATTCGGACGGAGATTACGATCACGACGGTTTCACCGATGCGATCTTTGATTTCGGAGGAGAAGATGACGGCTTCGGCTCATATTATGACGCATACGGAAACAAAATAGATCCTTCATATCTTTATCTCTTTGATCAAAATGCTTTCAGCAAGAACAGTACTACCGGAGAATACCATTACAAATATTATGATGAGAGATATGGTTTTGTCGATGAAGATGCTATGGATGATATCATAGACATAAACGGAATAACCCAGAACGAACTGGAACTCTTCGAGTCATACGGATATTATGAGTATTGCAATCTTTACGGTTTCGATCCCAAGTGGTATATATATGAGGCTTCAAAGGGTACGATCACCGATGACAATGCCCTTAATGCCCAGTTTGAACAGATCTTCGGAAATGACTACAGAGAATTCCTTGATTATTTCCTGTATCAGTATGTGCAGTATTATTTTTACGGAACGGTAACACTTCCCGACCTTACAAAGAATGTCGGTACGACCATTTCAAATAATTATGATTATATCAATATCGACTGTACCGGTATCGACGAAAAGGTAAACAGGATAACGGATGAAATTCTTTACGGAGATACCAAAGGTGAAGATTTTGTCCTTGCCAAGACAATACAGAGCGGAGACGGTAAAATTGCTGTTTTTGCAATAGATTTTACAAAGAATCCTTTGCCCAGATGTCCTTATTCGGGAGAATTTGTCAGAAACTTCATAGAAAGAACAATAGGTAACGAATTTATTACCGAGGCGGGAAATTACGAGAATAAAATAACAAATTCATACTATTTTACAAGTTCGTCGGCAAGCGGTGTGGATGAGCTGGAAGATGCGAATTCGTCTGCTCCGGTTCCTCCGATCCTTTTGTATGTGATCGTTGCAGGTTTATATTTCATCGGTATTCTTGTCGTATATCTTGTACTGCTTAAAAAGAACAAAACATGGAATTTATGGAAAATATATCCTATCGCTGCAATTGCGACCGCGATCCTGATCTTCTGCGTAGGTTTTTCAACCCGTGTTATCAGGCTGAACGTCAATGTTATCACATTGCTGTTCCCGGGTGAAGTTACAACCAAAGAAACGGATTATATTTGCGCGATAATTCCCAAAGCCAAGGATTATATAATCAATTTTTCAAATGAAGTTGATGTGGACAGAACTTTTGCAAGCGGATACAACTCATTGTATTTAAACGATATCGAGTACGATACGTATGAAGTTAAATATACGTCCGGATATGCTCATTCGCAAAGCATGATAACCAATAAGGTTGCACTTGAAAAACAGACATACAAGGCAGATGCTTCATTTCCCACGCAGGGCGGTATCGAAATCACGTTTTTGTCGGATCCGACAATAGGCGGAAAAGGTGCCAAGAACTTAAAAGTCACCAATAATTATTCCACCGTCCTACAGGATGTAATGGTACAGATTTATAATTCGAATGACGGATATGAAGAGTACTATCTGAATTCTCTCAAACCCGGTGAAAACAAGGTGGTAAATACGGGAAGATATATCGACCCCTCATCCAAAACGGGATATTATTCGGCAAGCTATTACAAGAACAGGACTCATCTGGCTTCGGATTATGAAAAGAATAAAAACTCTGAGATCATTTTAGGGTTACTGTTCGGTAATCTGTATAAGGGCTTTAACAATACCGTTAAAAGAAAAGCAGTTTGTAAATACATAGAGAGTTCCGGAAATACGGCGGACGACAATCATGTCCTTGTTGTTGCCTTTCCGAAATCGGATCTCGGAGTGGAAGTTGTTGATTCGAAAAAATGCAAATTCTCCCGTTCACAGGCAATAATCGTGAGAGAAGATTTTGCAAATATAGCAGTAGATCACTGATAATCGGGAGTTTAATAATGATTGAGATAAAGCATCTATATAAAAGATACGGAAGATTCCTTGCACTTAATGATTTTTCCCTTAATGTCGGTCCCGGGGAACTGTTCGGATTCGTTGGTTCGAACGGAGCAGGCAAGACAACGACGATGAGGATCTGTGTCGGACTTTTGAAAGCGGACGGCGGAGAAGTTCTGATAGAAGGCAAGGACATGCTCAAAAATCACAGGGAGCTGGCAGAAAAAGTCGGCTATGTTCCCGATTATTTCGGAGTTTACAAAAGCCTGACCGCATCGGAATATCTTCATTTTTTTGCAAGTGCGTACGGAATATACAGAAGCGACGCGGATAAACTTACGGCAGAACTTCTCGACCTTGTTAATCTGACCAATAAAAAGGACACCGATGTAAACGGTCTGAGCCGAGGTATGAAACAGAGACTCTGCCTTGCGAGAGGACTTGTACATAATCCGGATATTCTGTTTTTGGACGAACCGGCGAGCGGACTCGATCCCAAGGCAAGATATGAACTCAAAGAGATACTTAAGAATCTTTCGTCCATGGGAAAGACAATTATTATCAGCTCGCACATTCTTCCTGAACTAGCTGAAATGTGTACATCCGTCGGTATCATCGACAAAGGACATCTGGTTTTGCAGGGAAGCATTGAGGAAATACACAGAGCAGCCGCAATGTCTTCACCTTTAAATATTGCCGTAAACGAAGAACAGATAGATGAAGCATTTGAATGCTTAAAAGAGAATCCCTATGTTCAAAAAGTTACTTCACAGGGAAGCATTCTCAAGATAGTATTTACCGGAACAAAGGAAAACGAAAGCGAACTGCTTGCAAGTTTTGTCAGATCCGGAATAATGGTAAGCAGTTTTTATCGCGAAGAAGGTTCGCTTGAAAGTCTCTTTATGCAGATAGTAAATACCAAACCGGGCAAACCGGAGCCCCAGAGGAGATAAGATGAGTACCGAAGAAAAAAAGAAGAAAAACAAAAAAAATGCCGTTTTATACAAAGAAATGACCATAGATATGAAAAGACCGAAGATCGTGATCATCATGCTTCTTCTCAATCTTTTTATTGCACCTGTGGCTATCGGATTTTTTATCGGAATTTTGATCGCTTCAATGAACGGAGTCTGCAGTTACCGTGTTCTGGCATGGTATCTGATCGTAATGGTGTATCTTGAGGCATCCGTTCTGTTTTTTATCACTCCTGCGATAACGGCCGGAAGCATATCACTTGAAAAAGAACGTCAGACGCTGGATGTTCTTCTTACCACGAGAATGACACCCTGGGAGATCATAAAAGGAAAATACGGATCAAATCTTATCTTTCTGAGTCTTATGGTGGTATCCACATTTCCTCTTCTGGCACTGGTGTTCATTTACGGAGGTATTTCGTTTATCCAGCTTATTTATCTCGGACTGACGTTAATGGTATTTATTGCTTTTATATCATGTTTCGGAATCTTCTTTTCGACACTGACAAAGAATACGATCTTATCGGTAATACTTACATATCTTTTCGTATCGATTTATATGACTTTTACGCTGGCACTTCCGTTCATCCTGCTCGGAGGTGTGGCTTTCGTAAATGACTGGCTTTACAATACACAGACATATATCACGATCACCGATGAACACCTTATAAACGGTGATATTCTCGTTATGTTCGGAACATTCAGTCCGATCCTGACATTGTTTGATGTGATAGGTAATACGATCGGATATCAAATCGGTATCGGCGAATCGGTCAAAGGAATGATCTCGCTTTGCGAAACCGAAATCATGCCTCATTTTACGAGAGACAATATCATCGTAAAGAGCTGGACTCCGATAAGTCTGGTGGAAATGTCCTTAATTTCGTTTTTGGTATTAAGATTATCGGCGGTTATACTTAATCCCGTAAAAGGAAAGAAAAAGAAGAAAGTTAACAAAAAGTAAGTGAACACTTTGTAAAGAAAGCAAAAGGTGATGAGTATGGAAATCGACAAAAGAATTGACAAGTTGATAAAAAATGCCAGAAAAAGACTTTGCAGAATAAAATTTTATAAAGGACTGCTGCTGGCCGTGATAATCGGTCTTGCGATCTGGGGTATCATGCAGACGATATCTCTCTTTGTGCCGTTTTACGGCGCTCCTATAGTGGGTATCCTGCTTTGCATGGCTACGATCATCATAGGCGTGATAATAACGATATTAAGATATCCTTCAAAGCGTGAAGCTGCACTTATGTTTGACTCCAAAGGATTTAACGAGAGAGTCATCACATCAATGGAATTAAAGGGAAAACATGATATCTTTTCCAGCATGCAGAAGGAAGATACACTTCAAAAGACTGCTACGGTTTCCATGAGAAAAGTATTCCCCATGCGAATTAACAAATTTCTTTTCCTGTTCCTTTTCCTCGGACTCATGTTCGTTATCACCACGGGGCTCATGCCTGCGAAAACCAAGGAGATCGCACAGGAAAATCATATTCTTTCCGAAGAGAAGAAGATTGCTGAAGATGAGCTTGAAAAACTTGTTGCCGAGATCAAGGAATCCCATCCGTTAAGTGTGGAAGAGGTCGAAAAACTTGATGAAATGCTCAAGGAAGCCAAAGAAGAACTCAAGGAAAGCGATACTTCCACCGAAGTTGACAAGGTTAAGGAACGTTTCGAAAACAAGATATATGATTACATCGGCGAAAATGCTCCCAACGAAGATCAGAGAGAAGCGGAAGCTATTCAGAATGCGCTTGATGCCGTTAAGAATGATGAACTTGATATAAAGGATCAGGAAGAAATAGCGAAGGAACTCGAGGATCTCGCCAAAAAGAATCAGGACGAGGAACTTCAAAAAACTGCCGAACAGATGCAGAACGAGCTTGAGCAGAACGGAGAGATCTCCGATGAAACCGCAGGTCAGGCACAGGAGCAACTGGATCCTTACGTAAATAATAATGACGGCCAGAATGGTCAGAACGGCCAGAATGG
>JAILRA010000081.1 GCA_024698715.1 Lachnospiraceae bacterium | reverse complement strand
GCTTCAGGGAATGGGTATACCTAAAGCAAAAAGTAAAAAAGAAAACGAAGAAAGTCTTTGGAAAAATCGTGAAAGAGAATACATCAAAGAACTATGTGAAGAACGCGGGATAGAGATTGAAGAACTTGGAGTTAAGCGTGATAATTATTCTCTTCCTGAATATAAAGAAATCATGCAAGAGGTTGATGATCTTAAAGCTGAAGCTGAATTATATAAAACTTCCATAGAAGAAAGCAAAGAACGTCTTGAAGCATATTCCGAAAAAGAAGATGCTATCCTAAAGGCAACCGAGCACTCGGAAAAAGTAATTGAAAAAATGTGTGAAGAAGCAACACTAATCCCCAAATTATTTGGAAAAGATGAATACGTAAAGGTTCCGAAAAAAGTTTGGGATAAGGCAATAAAGTACAGCCGTATCGGAATTAAATCAGAGAAGATAAACGATATTTTCGACAAAAAAGTTGCCGATATAAAAACAGTGTTCAATTCAGAGATGAAAAAAATGCAAGACGGCATTCGTGATATGGAAGACAAGTTAAAAAGTGTCTTCCGATTCATTAAAAACGAGGGGATGATGTCGCAATACGAAGAATATGTGAGACCTAAAAGCGTACATGAAAAAATAAGAATCGGGAAAGAAAAAATACGCGAAGCGGATAGGCAGAGAAAACCTCTAAAGAATCTCAAAAGGGAGGATCTTTCTCGATAGTACCCTGAAAAACTTACTCCCGCGAATATATTATTACAACTATTTTATTTCCATAAACAAAAAAAGAAATCTTTTATTCTCGCCATACATTCACGCGCCTCTCTCAATTGCCTTCCTGAAAACTTTGATTTTTGGGCATCCGCGCCATATGTTTCTATTTTAAGAGACGATGCGATATAATTTGCCCTAAAAAGATGATATTTTTGAGTAACTATTATCGCACTATTCACATAATAATCTTCTTTTGCATGCTTTATACTCTCATATGTTGAAACACCCTTATAATCTTTTATAATATCCTTTTGAGGTATTGATAACTGTTCGACAAGATAATCCTCCATTATCAAAACTTCATTGTATCCGTTACTATCACTGTCACCGGATAAAAGAATCTTATTTGATGCTCCAGCTTTATAAAGAGCAGCCCCCATATTTAACCTTTCTTTGAGTATGGGACTGGGACTTCCATCCCATACAGCCGCTCCAAGTATTAAAATGCAATCGGCTTTTTGAGAAGGAAGTCCTGATACAATTTGATTATCCTTAATACTTAATTCAAGAATGTGTGCTCTTCCTTTAATCACAACTACCATATGTATAACATTGAGCACTAAAAAAAGGAAAAATATAATCCCTAACAAAATACTTATTATGTTTAATGTTTTTTTTCTTTTTCTTCTCATAAGAAATATATTAAACCATCTAATTCACATGAAAGTAGGTTCTAGGTCCCGAAAAATAAGCGGCAAATGAAACATTTAATCTATCATTCGTATGCGCACATATCAATAAGTCACTTCTTCCACTTCCATTATACACTACACCCGAGACAAAAATATTATGCCAAGGCACAGAAGATGAATTATCCATTTGAATAATATCTCCTATCCACACATTATACCAATCGCTTACACTCATATTAAGCTGTGAATTTGAACTAGTAATATAACTCCTAAAATCAACGCATGCCGTCCAAGAAGTAGATCTTATATAATAAGATGTATAAAACCAGCAATTATTTGTCAGAGGAACACCAAAATCCATTGATTTTCCACCTGCATACAAACATTGCGACGTAAAATTGGCGCAATCATACGGAGCAAACGAAGCATAAGCAGTATTATAATTCATAGCATATGTAATAGCATAGTTATAGGCATTTGATGTTGAATATGCAGTAGTAGCTCTTATCGGTTCTTCAATAATATCAGCGTAATCATCTGTGAGCTCTAATTCCATATCAGAAATATATTGATTCATCTCATCCAAAGATATTTCATCACCCAGCTCAACTAAACGATAATCTTCTATCGTTCGACATAAACCTACAATATTATCAATCTTCCAAGAATCATTTTCTTTTATTAGTACAAATTTATAATAATTTGCCGCGCCTGATTCACTGTCATAAAAACTATATTGCCACATTTTTGTCATTTTAACATCAACTGTTGCCGAATTGTTTAAAATAGACATATTTGAATAATCAAAGGTTATAGTCTTATTATATTCTTTCAAATCAAGAGAGTTTGCGTTTGAAATGATTTCTCTTCGTGTAAGCAATAAATCCGCTAAATTGCAAAAAGAATCAGTTCGAAGAAGTGAATCTTGAGAAACAAATCTGTTTATTTCAGCTTTTATTTCTTTTGTTGTTAAATCTTCATTCTCAAAATTTACTAAATAGTTTTCTATCGTATTTTTAATTTCACTTTCATCTTTATTGCCATCTGTCGGAATTCCGCTTGCATACACATTTGTTAATGGTATTAGAATAATACATACAGCCATTGCAATACACAAAAGATTTTTGATTAATTTCTTAGTACTTTTCATAAGATAACCTCCTTTAATACATAATAAATACTCCGTTTCCATTTCTATTTAAACAACTGATAATAGCGTATTTCATTGTCTGTTTCTTTCATAAGAAATAAATTATTATACGTTATGCTATTATAGTCGTCTATAAAAAGTACGAATGAAACTCGTTTTCCATCTGTTCCTATATATGTTGGATGTCCGCTATCAAAACTGTTGGGATCATCCGGGTGGAGTATCTCAATTTCATATTCTTCAAAATCCGGATAGTTTTCATAACCATCTATTTTTTTGACTATATTTTTTTGAGTATCAAATAAATAATAATTATTATCATCGTAAAATTTTATATATTGTCCATCCTCGGATACTATAACGCGAGTATAATTATCTCCTTGAGTCCCTATCATATTATATATTCTAAAATTCGCATATGCCGTAAGTTTTTCTAAAGAAAGACTATAAACAAATATTCCTCGATAATCAACGAAAACTACTTCATCCTGATTTGAATATAATACTTGATCAAATTCTGCCGCAAAATCATCAAACCTATCAGCTGCCAAGTTCTTAGCTTTTATTACATTTGATTTAGTATAATTAGCATAAACAACTATCAATACTCCTATTAAAGCAATGCAACAAACCGCAACCGAAAATTTTTTCCAAAAATGTGTTTTCTTTTTTACTTTATTTACATCAACTTGATATCCATCCGCTTCAATAATAAAATCATCTTCTATCTCTGAAAACAAATAGAGTAAATTAATCATAACAATTCCTCTTCTATCAAGATTTTTTTTAATTCATCCCTCATACGTTTTAAAGTAATTTTTACTTTGATTTCAGACAGTTTCATTCTTTCAGATATTTGTTTAATAGAATCCATATACCAGTATCTTCTGACAAATATCACTCTTTTTTGTTGCGGAAGATTCCTTAGAAACTTGTTAATCAAATCCCCGATTAATTTGTTATCAATATCGTTTTCAGGATTAAATCTATTCGTACCAAATATTTCTTCTAATTCATTTATCCTAATTGCACAACATAAACTTTTATGCTTATAATTCAATTGTTCTCGTAAACGATTTAAAGCCCCATTCCGAGTTATTCGACCTATATATGCTTGATAATTTTTAGGAAGCGTAGGAGGTATAGTATTCCATGTCTTAAAATACGTATCATTAACGCATTCTTCGTCATCGAAAAAACAGTGCAAAATATTATCAGCGATCGCCATCAAATATGAATTATATTTTATTTTTGTTTCCTTTATAGCATTTTCATTTCTTTCAACGAATAGATTAATAATATCAATATCTTTCAAAATCATCTCTCCACAGAATTATATTACCGTATATTAATATATTAATAAAGACACTTATTATTGTCATATGGTTACAATATACAACCAGTTATTCACATTTTATATAAAAAAGCTATCAATTTTTCATTTTTTCACAACTCCTTTTTAATTAATAATATTAACAAATGAGAAAAGGAAGCAGGAATGCAACGATTTCATTTATCAAAATTCTATCAGTATAGTCAAAAAAACATTACTATAATGATTGCGATGCTGAATATAATATACGTGATCCGAAAACCAATGCCACACATATTGTAGACAATTGGCCTTCTATCACATTTGCAGAGCTGGCGACCAACTGCATTCTGCACAAGGAGTATTCCAAGCCAACTTGTATAGAAATTTCCGTATTCAAGGATCATATTAGCTTTATAAACCATAACAGACCCCTGCCGCCATTGACGATAGAGGATTTGAACACAAAATCGAATTTAAGGATCGTAAGTATCTGAACGCAGAACTGAAGGAGATGTTTTTCAATCTCAAACTAATCCAGTCGTATGGTTCGGGAATCAGACGAGCCAAAAATACATTGAGTGATATCGGATCTCCCGCGCTTGTATTCGAGCCGGACAATGATACGGATGACTACACTTTGGTAACTGCCTATATTAATGAGGAATTTGCCAGAGTGAAAGCTGAAGAAGAAAGAACGCCTAATTCTAATTCAGAAACTAAAAAAGATAAACTTATTTCAAATAAAGAAAGAAGTTTGAAAGAAGTTTTGAAAGAAGTTTTGGATGGTTCTGATTATCAAAAAGTTATTAAGATTGCAGAAATAATAGATTCACAAGGAAGTATAACTCCATCTGAAGCTAAAGATGTGTGCGGAAAATCGGAAACAACAACATGGAGATATCTTAGCTTATTAGTCAATACAGGATTGATTGTTTCCGAGGGAAAAACCAATAATACAATTTATAAAAGAATATAGGTAATTTCATAGGTAATTTTCGAAAAAGTCAATTTGTGAAATGCCCTGTTTGCAAGGCTTTGAAAACGATTGGTCTATGGACTCTGACTCCGTCATTTCAAGGTTCGAATCCTTGTAGCGCTGCTAAGGTTTCGGTAGAAATACCGGAACCTTTTTTCTTGCCAAAATGGACTGGGGGGGGGACGGAGTTCTTGGTCCAAAATTCAAAATTATCATTCTTCGACATTCAGTCTTTCAAGCATCTTGTTTGCTTTTCTGATCTGATAAAAGAAACATATGTAGTAAGCAACCGCCCCTCCGAAAAACGGTATCGTGATCGACCAGAACATATCCATATATGCAGTCGGCGCATTGGCTGACAAAAGGCCGTGTATCCATATGCAAAAGAAAACAATTCCCACGGTCACTACGTACTGACCGATGAACACGAGAAGGAACGGGAATTTACGAAGGTAATAATGCACGGAAAGGATCAGCGTTATCAGTACCGAAAAGGCAAGAATGGTAAAAATGTTGTCAGTGTAATACTTATCTGTGAAATTGCACAGTTTTTCGCATAAAAGTTTCCCGCATGTGATCAGAGTGAAGAAAATGCACACGATCGATATAAAGTTTCTTTTGTTGATCAGTTTCATTTCGTTTTCCTCCCCTGAAGTTTGTTTAATCTGTCATAGAATTCGTTTTTGTAACTTCTGTTCATAATGAGTTTTTCATCATTCTTCAAAAAGATGATAACCCTCATATTGATATCGCCCTGCAGTTTCTTTATCTTGTAAATATTGACGACGGAAGATTTGCTTATTCTCGCAAACCCGATGTTTGAATATTCCTCAAGAATATCCCTGAGTGCCTCTTTAATCTCGACACACATATCCTTTGTGTATGCAAAAGTTTTCCTGTCCACCGTCTCTATGTAAAAGATATCCGTAAGTGCTATCGTGACTTTTCTGTCTTCAAATGTTCCTTCTATATATCGGAGAGTATCTCTAAGCCGTTCCAGAACCGCATTGGTTTCATCATCAATTTTATCGTAATGCAGCTCAAGATAATTCTCTTCGATATTTTCTTCTTTTGTCTTGATCAGTTTCATAATATCCCTTATAAAATAAACATTATGCAAAGTAATATGTAAGACAGCTTAACATTTCTGTTAGTCAGAAGATATGCACTGCCGAAAACGAATCCTCCGAACGCCGTATACAAACCAGCACCCAGAGAACCTTTTGACAGCCAGTGTCCGAGCCCCCAGGTAAGTGCTACGAGAATTCCCCCGAAAGGGATCCTGTTATTGTTGAACCATTTTTCAAATGCCATCTGTCCAAAGATTATTATAAGCAAAACGAGCATAACTTCAAACAGATAATAAATATACTGGAATACAAAGAGTAATGCTCCGCGACTGTGAAACTCAGCCAGAACCTTGCTTCCGTTCCAGTCGATCCATGTCGATACAAGGCAGATAACCGTTCCGATAACGATCAGAATCCACTGCCATGCTCTGACAGGATTTTCCTTGTTAAAAAAAGATACATTCTTTAAGTTTCCAATAATATCCAGACCCGATTTTTTCTTACATTCCTTTACAACCAGCAGCGCTCCAAGTCCCCATGCCGTGCAAGTAACTACCCAGTGAGCAATCATCTGCCACGTATTGAAATCATTTACTTCTCTTTGATAAATACGAGGCTCAACAACGAAGCCCCAAAGAAGTTCAAATCCTATTACTCCGAATACTTCAAGACCGTAAATCAAAAATCTGAATCCTTCCATAAATCTGTTTGTTTTCTTAATGTTTGTGTTCTCCATTTCAGTATTCCTTTCGTGTATTTCCTTTTGATGAACACACGATAACCCAAAAAGAAAACCAAAACAATAAATCCTGTGCTAAGTTGCAACAGGTAATGTCTAAGTTACACAATAACACAGGATTTGGTTTCTTTTATTTCTGATTTAAAGTATTTATTGTTTAGAATTATTCTCCGTATTTAATAATCCCTTGGAAGCATTTTGTTGATCATTTCCGCAATACCGACACCGTCTTTTTCTTTCAGCAATTCTCTTTCCGAACCTGCAAGGAAAGCCACCGGCTGGCTGTACTTTTTATGTAATGCCTTGCTTTCCGTAACCAGTTTTGATCTGAGTGCGCTGTACTTAACCGATTCCATATCAATCTCGGTTTTGTCGGAAATTTTGTTTTGGAAACAGAACGATCTGTACTTTGCGATTCCCTTGATCTGCAGATCGTTAAGAATGCTTTTGTAAAGATTGTCCAGTTCGGATACCTGTAATTCTCTTTCTTTTTCCATTTTTTCTTTGTAACGGGAAAAACCGGATGAATTGCTTATATCGAATATGAGTTTTTCAATTTCACGCATAATGCGATTCTTTTTGGAATTAAACTCGTTGCTTTTCAAATCGTTTTCATATTCGTCAGCGAATTTATCCATGATGGAATTGAATTCCTCCTGAAGTCTCAGATTATCAAGGCATTTGTCTTTTATTTCGATATACTGCTTTCGTAAAGTATCATCCGCAAGAGAGATCGCCTTCTCATAATCGGGATCAAGTGTCAGATCCCTCTTGGAATTCTGAATATTGTCAAGATTGTGGCGGATATTGGCGGCCATACGAAGCCAGTACGCTTCAGGCATGCCGGGATAAACTTCTATCAGATCCGAAAGTATCGATAAAACCGCCGCGTAATTTCCCTGACGTGATTTCGTGAGCGCATCTTCGTACATTGCTTCGGGGCTGCCCGGCTTTAACGGTACTTTTGCCCCCAATGTTCCGTTCTTTTTTTCTTTCAAAATATTGGTAAGATAGTTGTTTATGTTTCTCGCAAGGATCTCCATGGCATTCGGATTCGAAAGAAGCTGAGCCTGTTTCAGACTGAAAGCTCTCGGAAGTTCTTCCGGATCGTCACAGGCGAAGAATATCTGTTTTTTATTATCGGTTTCCATCAGCTTAAGAAAACGGCTCCACTCGTTCTTTACCCATGTTGCCGTAAAATATTCAGCCTTGCTTCCGATAACCGCCATAACCTTTGCACTCTTCAGTGCGGCAAAAATATAGGGTTCAAAGTCCACACTCAGTTTGTCTTCAAGCGTTACTCTCGCAAAGAACACTTTAAAACCCTGTCTTGAAAGAATGTCATAAAGTTTGGTGCAATATGCAACATCTTCTGTGGTTTCCATCGTATCTTCATCGGTCTCTTTGTAACAGATGAAAACATCGTAAGGTGCTTCGTTCTTGGCTATTTCCAGATATTCGGACTGGATCCTGTTTATTTCAGAAGCTTCCCTTTCAATAACCTCTTTTTGTTCTTCATTACACAATTGCAATGCATCAAGATACGAATGGTAATTTAATATGCTTTCATCTTTGATCCTGTGAAGAGTGGGAAAATATTTGCTGCTGATGGGATCGGGAACATATTCGATCCCGTACTCGCAGAGTGTTCGAAGCCACAGAATATCCGCTGTGGGAACATTTTCCGAAAGAATATTGTCATAAATACGAATTGCATTATCGTATTCTTTTTCCTGTCTCAGTTTGTTGGCACGGTTCAACTGGGTTATATACTTTTCGGCTGTCGGCGATACAAAGTTAGTAGCGCCGCAATATTTGCAAACGCTCAACGCCGAATCAACTTCCAAAACCCCTCCGCAACATCTGCAATTCAATGCTTCTACCTTCATTCCGTTCCTCCTTGTACATCAATATCTCAATGTATTTTACATACCCTGAATTCTTTCACACTTTGTCAATCATTATACTATATACAAAAATCGGGTGCAAATTCCATATCTTCATTTATCAAATACCAAGCAGCCTGTCGGATTCGCGTTTTCGCCCGATCTCACCGAAATCCAATTCCTTCTTTTCAAAATCGTAAATCAGCATTTCTTCGCTGTTTCGCTTAGCCTCAGCCATTATTTTCCCTGAAGCGTTTATAAAACATGTGGGTGCACTCTGATAAGGCTTTATGACGTTTACCGTAAAGACCGGAGTTACGTTTTCCGCTGCTCTGGATATGAGGTGGCTTTTTAAAACATCGTATTTTCCTGTTTCATCCTCATTTGAAACAGCATAAAATATCACCAGATTAAGATCCGTTTTCGCTTTGTACAATTCTCTGAAATATTCTGGGAAACGTGCCTCGAAGCATATTCTCACTCCGATTCTCAGATCGCCTATCTCAAATACGCCTTCACTGTTTCCTGTCTCAAAATTATCGGAATCCCATCCGTAAAGAGCCCTCTTGTCATACCATTTCAAAGATTCTCCGGGCCGGATCAAAAAAGCTCTGTTGTAGTATTTTTCATCAAAAGCAATGCTTCCCAAAAGAATACCGATATTATGCTTTTCGGATAATTCTTTTAGTTCCTCCAGGATACCCGGAAGTTCGTTTGTATCAAAATCTTTCGAACCCGGAAGATCATTGGGCGGATAGCCCGAGATACAGCATTCCGGAAAGATAATAAGCTCTGCCTTTTTCCCTGCAGCCTCCGAAACAGCTCTTTTTATAATCTCAGTATTCTTTTTTACATCTCCCGATACACCGAACTGATAAGCAGCAAGTCTCATATTCCATCGTCTCCATATAAATTTTATTAGTTTGAACTGAATTGATTCCGACTATACGTAAAAGACCTGTTCATCTTCCAGTCTTATGCATGCGAGTCTCCCGTTTTTAAAACGTTCGGAATCCTTAAAACCGCAGCCGCAGTCGATATCATAAAATGTACAGTCTTTCTTTTTGTCGTAAAAACGATACACCTCTCCGCCCGTAAACATCGGCATACCATTTACGATCGTAGGTGTGTGTCCTGCAATAATCACAGCGCCTTTTACTCCGCCGGCCGTATATGCCTCATTCCTTGCATATATGTAAAATTGCTCCATCTTTTCATGCGGTACGGAATCATCCTCATAATATCCGGCATGTACGATGATGAACTTTTTTCCGTTTATCGTTCGCTTGAAGACATACGGCATTTCTTTGATCAAATCTGCCCATCTCTTTAATTCGTCCAATGTCACGTTTTTTTCGCTGATGAGATCCCCTATCGTACCGTAATAATCAAAGTATGCCGCACGGATTTCGGGTATGCGTACGATCGCCTTATAGAGTTTTAGCGTATCGGAAGGATCGTTCTCATCAAAATCATCACTTTCGCAAAGATGCGCCATAATAGTAATGCATTCGGCAAATTCCGCGTCATGGTTTCCCTTCAAAAACAGAGCATTCTCCGGACCTTTCTCCATCCAGCGAAGCATTTCCGCTGTCTGATTTCCTCTGTCCACATAATCGCCCGCCAGGATCAGTTCATCCTCATCCGAAAACCCGATATTATCAAGCATCTGACTGAATTCATCAAAATGCCCGTGTATATCTGACATCACATATGTACTCATTTTTCGCCTTTAATTCCTTTATATTTTTCCGTTGCAACAGTCTTTTTATTCCTTATCGAATTTTATTCCGCCATAAACATCCTTGATCACTTCTTTGACCTGGCGACATCGGTATTCTTTGATATCTTCATCGCAATTCTTATCGATCGCTTTGACCATATAGTCTAGACCTTCGTGATCATCGGATACGGCAACAAGATGGATATGATTATCCTTAAGCGTAGTGTAGATCCGACGTACATAGTTCGTCCTCGTTCCGACATATTCGAGCACACGCTCAAAACCTTCGGGCTTTGTAATGATATCGATCAGCATAATGATCTCATTCTCACGCTTAATATAAGTGTTGTATTGGCGAATGATCCCGGCCTTCTCGAGTTTGTCGATCCGCTTTTTAACCGCCACCCTGGAAATGCCCAGTTCGTCTCCTATCGCCTGATAGTTCTTACGCGCATCGCCTTTGATCATATCCAGGATCTTATTATCTGTTTCATCCATCTTTTTTCTCCTTTTTAATTCCGGCTCCGTTGAGAATATTATAAGAATTAAAAATCCGTAATGCAATAATATCGGTTACGAAACGAAACCATACAAGCCTGATAATCCGGATCATGAATATTGGAACATTCCGGGGGTTTGGTGTATTATAAAAAGGTCATCACCCGGTCTTATTACTGGGGATCACGAAAGGAAAAACGATGAACACGACCGACAAAATAAAACTGAAGAACATTTTTAACAGATGCATATCGCTGTTTATATCGACCGTAATGTCATTTGCGTTTCTGATGGCAGACGGCTGTAATAATGCAAAGATAATCGAAGAGTATCCTGAAGCGGATACTACACCTGTTGTTGTATCGGAAGATGCCGATATACCCGCTGATGATGAAGAAACTACACAAAAACCCGCAGATGACATTGACCGTGAATACGATTCAATCTGGGACACCGGCACTTTTGTCTATAATCCCGAAGCCATTGCATGGAATTACAGAGAAGAAATGAAAAACAAAGAGGCTTCATATAAGGCAGCCAAAAAGCTCCTTAAGGCTGTGTACGATCGTGAAACAGAGTTTGAACTTACCGCCGATGACGGATTTGATGAAATGGATTTTAATCGCGGAATAAAACTCGCAAGAATGTCAAGTCCCCTGGTGTCATGCGTTGATATAACCATGACAGATATAAATAAATATGAGATCCGTTATTTCCCTGAACTTTCCGACGACTATACCGAACTAATCTATATCGATACGGATATGGCGGATGTGGAAAGAAAATATACCGCGTTCGAGGAATATGTTACCGAAACGATCAACAACAATATAACGGCAGACGATGATTATATGGAACGCGCCGAAAAGATATACAGATTCCTGATGGACGATATCGAACTCGAAAACGATAAAATGCTTCTGGAACAGGCAGCTTATATGAATCCTTTCGTTTTAACGCTGGAATTCTATGATACAAATATTATTGATGTACCGGAAACCAAAAAACTGAATCACTGGCAGTTCATCCTTCTCTACGATTTCTTTTTAACGCAGCTTAATGTTAAGCATTATGTTATTCTCGGAGGCGGCACTTTGACCGATACATCTGTTGAATCAATACGCGAAGCATTTGAGATCACGGATGAGGAATGGGGCTGGATCATGATCACGGATGAAAATGATAACAGTTATCAATGCGATATCCTGATGGATAAACTGGTGCTTGATGAGCAGAGAAAATCGCAGAAGGATTACGAATCGGACATGCTGTACTTCGGAATGAGCGACAAAAAAAGAAATGAATCTTTAGATCTGTCATACAAAATATACGGTATGACAATGGATCCTAACAGGAATAATACCGGTGCCCAATTCCCCGAATGCAATAAGGATTATTAAAAAGATCACTCGAACTGCTTCGACCATTCCAGCGCATCGTCAATATGAGGTCTGAAATTGTCTTTTCCGACTCTGTCGATAAAACCGCTCTTTTCCATGGTCTTGTAAGGCTGTTCGTTGACATGTGAAAAAACAAGTTTTATACCTTTTTCTTCGCATCGGTCGCAAAGCTGTTCCATATAGTGCATTGCAGTCGCATCAAGAGCCGGAACACCGCGCATTCGGATTATAATAACTTTTGTAAAGTCTTTAAAAGATACACCCGCCAGCTGATCGGCATCTCCGAAAAACATGGGACCCGTTATCTCATATACACGTACATGTTTCGGAACAATTTTCAGATCGATCCCGTCGGGATCTTCTTCAGGATCGAAATATTTCCATCCCTGTATTCCTGATACCTCACTCATTCTCTTCATAAACAGAACACATGCGATGAGCATTCCGATCTCAATCGCCACAACAAGATCGAAGGTTACCGTAAGTACAAATGTTACGACCAGAACAATGATATCGCTCTTCGGTGAAGTCTTGCAAAGATGTACGAATGTTTTCCACTGGCACATATTGTAAGCCACCATGAAAAGAATCGCTGCGATCGTAGGCATCGGGATCAGTGCCGCATAAGGCATGAGAAGGACCAGAACGAGCACAAGTACAAGCGAATGCACGATACCTGCTATCGGTGATCTTCCGCCGTTCTTTATATTTGCAGCAGTTCTTGCTATCGCACCCGTGGCAGGAATTCCGCCGAAAACTGCGGAACCTATGTTACCAAGTCCCTGTGCGATAAGTTCCATATTCGAACGATGATGTGAATTGATCATACTGTCCGCAACAACACATGAAAGAAGTGATTCTATTGCGGCAAGAACCGCTATCGTAAATCCGTCGGGAACCATTGCGATCACGGAATCGGCAGTAACCTGAGGCAGATGAAAAGCAGGAAGTTTGTTGCTTATCGTGTAAAGATCACCGATGGTGTTTACGTCCATCTTAAAAATCTTCACCATCAGGATCCCGACTATTACGGCAATAAGTGAACCCGGAATCTTTTCAGTAATAAACGGCCATACAATAAGGATCGCAAGGCATACCGCTCCGACTATAAGAGCCTGATAGTTAAATGTCTTTGCGTTAAAAATGATGGCTTTGATCTTATCCATGGTCTCGATCGTTACAGTACCTTCCGGATAAGTAAGTCCGGCAAAATCTTTTATCTGTCCGATAAGGATCGTAACGGCGATACCTGCAGTAAACCCGGTGGTTATCGTATAAGGAATGAACTTTATAAGTGCTCCCAGTCTGAAAACACCCATAAGAATAAGGATGATACCCGCAATTACCGTTGCGATAACCAGTCCGTCCATTCCTTTCTTGGCTACTATACCGGCAACTATGGTTGCAAACGCAGCCGTGGGTCCCGCGATCTGTACCCTGCTGCCGCCGAAGAATGAAATAAGAAAACCTGCTACGATCGCAGTATATATACCCTGTTCCGGACCCACACCAGATGCAAGTGCCAGAGCAATGGAAAGTGGCAGTGCAATAATCGCAACAATTATGCCTGCCACCAGATCTTTAACAAATTTCTTTCCGTCGTATGTCTTTAATACGCTAAAGAGCATCGGCTTTATCTTGTCCTGTTTCATTACATTTATTTCTCCTGAATCAACAAAAATACCTGAATTACTTTAACGCAAGCCTCTTTTTAAGTCAACGAAAATTTTTGTTTTTTTATTTAATTGTCTTTTAGAACCGAAAAATCTCCTGTTAAATCCTTTGTTTTATATTTTGACTTTACCGGAAAGAATATCTTTATAATCGGCAAGATTCTTTCTTAAAAGATTGGGTGTGTCAAGTCCGTAAGGGCATTTGCTCTTGCAAAGATTGCAGTCCACGCATTCCGTCAAACGCTTCACCGAGTTTTTCCTCGCTGTCCGAATATGCTCTGGCTGTATCAAAAAAAATCATTCCGCCTTCATATGCTCTTCGAAGAAGTTTTACCGCAGTCGCCATATCCACGCGCTGGACAGGCAGCGCTCCGAAAGCGTTTTGAGGAGTTTCTATTCCGGTTTTTCCAAGTACGATTTTTTTCATATACAATACCTCAATTTTTACCCAAGCAGTTTCTTTATATCTTTATCGCCCGCATCCTTAAAATGTTTTTTCACCTGAGAAAAAATCCTTTTGTAAGATTCCTCCGGCGATTCTTTATAAGCTTTCGATACATGACCGTATCCGAAAAGTTCCTCCGGCTTGGCATATATTGCAACATCCCATCCGTATTCCGTACCCTGTTTGTTGACTCTTTTTCTGAAGTCTCTCATACATAAATACGTATGCATCTGAAGATCCGCAACAACACCTTCGAAATTCTTTTCACCGCCTTTACCGAATCCGGCTTTTTCTTTTAATTCGTATGAAAAAAGTCTGGTATCGTCATCAAAAACATCCATTATCTTCTTCTGGCGGAGACTCGCTTTTCCGTCATCCCACAGAGAATCAAAATCATATCCGTCTCTTCTGTAATTGGCAAAATACGGAAACCATTTCTTTGAAATAAATCCCGCTTTCTTTCCGAAAAACTTGCCGTAGGCGATCTTACCTTCTCTTGCGATCATCGCTCGCCATTCCCACGGATCCTTCTTAGCTTCACCACACCACCAGCATGAGGGATCCGTATGCTCTTCTACCGACATTCCCGGTATATTGCATTCAAAAAACGGAAGGAATCCGATCTTTTCGATTAATTCAGTTAATTCTTCCACGCTGTGAAGGCATCCTTCGTCATTCCGGTCGATGCCGTTCACGATCCACTGACCGTTTACTTCTTTCATAATTAAACCACTGATCTTTCACTGTCACTATCTTTTAAATTATACCACACTTGAAATAATACTATTACGGTATATATCTTAATCTCAAAAATGATAAAGTTCAGATCGATTGTGAAGAGTTTTCCGCTTCGGTTGAACGATGCGGTTTTCGGGTGTATTATATTTGAAACAAACACGGGGAAGAAAAAGTAATGGCAGGGCAACGAAACAAATCCAATAAAAAATTCATGCTCCTATTGAAAATTTTATCAGGGAATGAACGTTTTTTCCGATGAAGTTTTCGGGCAAACATCCCGATATCTATATTTGTAAGATATAATTACGGAGTCATTTATGAAGAGCAAGATAAAAAAAGAATTCTCGCACTACTCGAATTACGAAGAGTTCTTAAGCGAAAACAGAAAAAGGGTCATTTTGAACGATATCGTTCATTCAAAATACCAGTAAATTCCGTAGCGCTCGCGTGTCTTTTTATAATGCGGGCTGAAGGTCAGTACACGATCGACGCCTTCAAGATCAAAGGACAGGGTTTCTCCGTTTCTTTTCATATGGGAATCAATCCCGTAGATATATTCGCTTACGCTTTCACCGATCACTTTTAGTACTTCTCTGCCTTCCGTTTTTTTCGAAGGAATCGTCACATCAACACCCGTGGATGAATCTATCATATCTTCAAAGCCCAGATCTGCCGAAAGCAAAACGGGGCCGTAACAGAATGCAAAAACGTTTTTACAGTCGGGCAGGCCTTTTGAAATAACCCTGCATTTGCAGGTATACGAAAAACTCTCATTATCTTCCCATACTCCGTCAATGCAATAATATCCGTCTTCTTTTGTGATCTTTTTATCTTCTGCAGAAAGTAAAGTTTCATAAGCCCAGTCGGGTATCCGGATTCGAATCTTTGCCTGTTTTTTTGTTTCATCAAAAAGACGCACGGTAAAACGGATCGTATCATTCATCGGAATTTCCGATTCCTGAATAAGTTTGATCCCAAGTTCGGGATATTGAACTTCGGATGAGAAAAACATATTTACGCTAATACCGTTTTCGTCTTTAAAATATATGCTGTCAGAAAGTTTCGTGAAGTTTTCCATTCCGCTTCCCGTACAGCACCAGAACTTTGTAAATTCAGTACTGTAGACTTTAAAATATCCGGTAGCCATAGGCTGAAAATACATGGTCATCCCCGTTTGAGGATTCTGCGAAGAAAGTATCGCGTTAATAAAAGTGTTTTCATAATATTCCGCATACTTTTTCTCACCGGTGATCATAAAAAGCTTACGTGTCATTTTAAGCATATTGTAGGTGTTGCAGGTTTCGTTATTGCAGTTGGTCCTTTCGGCATCCAGAACATCGTCCTCGCCGAAATGTTCCCATTCACTGTTTCCACCCGTAGCATAAGTATGATGTGCGATAACCGTATCCCAGAATTTTATCGCATAATCCAGGTATTTCTCATCGCTGACCGCAATAAATCTGTTAAGCGCCCCCGCAAACTTCGGGATCGTGGTATTTGCATGCAGATCGTTTAATGCATTCTTTTCATTCGAAGCAACTTTTTTAAACAGATCTTCTTCATCAAAAAAATGTGCCGCTTTAAGATGCTCTTCTTTTCGGGTATACATGTACAGATCATAAAGAGCATCGTTCATTCCGCCGTACTCTGTGCCAAGTACCGTTTTATGCGTCTCTTCGGACCAACCTGTTGCACGGCCGTAAACCCAGTCACCTATCCCGTCCGCAACTTTAAGTGCTTCATCATAACCGGTCAGACGGTATGCGTTTATCACACCGTCAAGGATTTTATGCATGGTATACCAGGGTACCCACGCTTCCTTAAAAATATCGGTTTTGTTCTGCTCAACCATATCAAACTGCGATTCGACATTTTCGGGATCGACGATCTTCGCACCGAATAAAAATCCGGGTTTTCCCTTGGTGTGTTTCTGGCATTTTGAAAGTGCATCGACAATGTTCTTTATTCTTTCAAGAAACAAATCCCTATCTTCTTTTTTGCAGGAAGCATTCGCATAAGCCTGCGAGATCGCTGTCAGATAATGCCCTAAAGTATGACCGCCGATCAGCGAGTCCTCCCATCCGCCGTAACGGATCTTTTCAGAGGCGATCCCTGCATTTTCATAAAATCCCGCAAGTAAACGTTCGGGATCAATCTTTTTCAGATATTCGGTTTCTTTTTCAAAAGCATTGGAGCAATAAGGATCAAGCATTCTTACCTGACCCGGTTCAAATGCCTGAAATTTTTTTGTGATCTTTTCTTTTTTATCATTCATATTTTTCTCCGATCTGCAGTCTTATCAACCGGCATCGGGTACATACATTATCACTTCGGTGGTCTTTTCATGACCTTTCATCATCATGTCTCCGCCAAGCGCTTTTGCGACCGATTTTGCCTCATATAAACCTATGCCGCTTCCTTCCTTGTCCGCAGCATTCGATCCCCTGAAATAACAGTTGAACACATACGGTATTTCTCCTTCACCGAGTGTGGCACCATTGTTTGTAACGCTAAAAAATGTAATGTCATCCTGCCTGTACAGTCTGATCTTAATCCCGGTTCCGTCGCCGTATTTTATCGCATTTTCCATTAGCTGCGTAAGGCATCTGGTGATTAGCGCTATATCGCTTCTTACAAGCGGATTGCCGCTTATCTCCGCCTCAAACGGTATACATGCAACCTTCAGTCTGTTTTCAAATTCTTCCGTAATCCTCTTTCTTACGTCTTCGAGATAAAAATCTTCAACCTTTACCGAAATACTGTTTTTTAATGCACCCGGATCGTTTAATATCCCGCTGACAAGCTCTGCGATCTCATCGGCATTCCTGCTTATCTTTCGTGCTATCTCACTGTCTTTCGAATCGGGATTCCCACCACGATAAAGTCCGGTCTCGATAGCCTCGGAATACAGCTTTATATTGGCAACAGGTGTTTTGATCCCGTGTGCCAGTGTTGAGATAAACTTCTTTCTGTCATATAAGAGCCGGTCTATTTCTTTTCGGTCCGAATCCAGTTTATCGTTCAGCATGTTCATGCCCCATACATACTTTCCGAACATTCTGTTTTTCGTTTCCGGTACTCCGTCCATTGTAAGCCCTCTCGAAAGTTTTTCGGGATATTCCGAAAACTCACGGAAAGGCCTAAGAATACTTCTGTCAACATATATAAAATATAAAACAAGAGGAATTGCAAAAAGAATAACGGACATTATTACCGGCAAAATAATCTTCGAAGCAGAAAGCGGATCAAAACCATACTCGACAAATCCCGTAACATTCCCTTCAGGATCTTTAAGAGTCCATATATACGTATTGTTCCCGTTACCAAAATACATCGGAAGAGAACTGCCTGCATCCGAATAATAAACATGTATTTCACTCGGAATGTCTTCTTTTTTAAAATCCGAAAAAAACGAAGAGACGTCCGTACTGCCCGTCTCATAAATCTGTTTTGTCATTCTGTTCATAAATGCAACACGATTGTTCTCTGTTTTCTGTGAGAGTTTTATTTCGGCAAATATAACTGCAAAAGCACAGAGGATAAAATATACCGCCGTTGCAATATAATACTTCGTTCTTTTCATTATCTGTTTCTTCCCGAAAGAGGTATCATTCTCCGAATTTATATCCGACACGCCATACGGTTTTTATGTATTCCGGTTCCTTCGGATCGTCTTCTATCTTTTCACGGAGCCATCTCACGTATACATTAAGTGAACTCATTTCCGTATCGCTGTAAAAGCCCCAGACTTCATCGAAAAGCTTGTTTTTGTCAACAACCTTCCCGACGTTCTTCATAAGATACTCAAGAATATCGAATTCCTTTCCTGTGATTTCAAGAGACTTTCCGTCCTTGGTAACAGTTCTTGCTCCGACATTCAACCTGATATTCTTATATGTCAGAACATCATTTTCGTTTTCTCCGTATGCCCTTCTCAAAAGAGCCTTGATCTTGGATAAAAGAACAGGAACGGAAAAAGGCTTTTCGATATAATCGTCAGCCCCTGTTTCCATCCCGAGTATTTTACTGTCGTCATCCGTTCTGGCGCTCATCATCAGAACGGGCATATTATGGTCTTTTCTTATCTTTGAAAGTGCATTAAATCCGTCCAGTCCCGGAAGCATTACATCAAGCAGAAGAAGTCTGTAGTTTTCCTTTTCCAGTTTTTTTAATGCATCTTCCGCAGACTTGACCAGGTCGGCACTGTAATCCGAATTAGTTATAAAATCGTAAATAAGCTGTCCCAGCTCTTCATTGTCTTCAATGATTAAAATATCCATGATTCACCGTTTCAGATTGAATACTTTTCCATGTTCGGTATGTTACTTTGCGGATACTCTCGGAAGCTCAGCAGTCTCGTAGAAAACAGGCTTGTCCGTCACCCCTTCGGGCCCCGTAAAAGCTACCTGAACACTACCGTTATGATAATCTAAAATTATCATCTGTGTCAAATTGTCACGATGCACATTCTGCACTATCGGAAGGCCGAAAAGATCGACGTCGGTTTTTTCTTTTGTCATCATATTTTTGACATCTTTCACATCAAACGAATCTTTTTCCTTAACCCACTGATTGTATTTGGCAAAACGGATCACATTGACTTCGACTCCGGACATAAAATCATAATTCCCTTTTGTAACATATGAATTAACTATACAGAGACTGTCGGGACTGTCCCACGATAAATCTTCCATTAACGGCGTATCGCAGTCTCGCAGAATCGCGGCCGCTTTTCCATTCTGTATTGCTTCACCGCACGCATCTTCAGCACAGTAGGCTTCTTTTCCGTCAGTGATCATAACGTTGTGACTGAAAGTAAAATTCGGGCTTTCCGAAACGAGATACTCTCCGACTTCCTTAGCTGTTTCAAATTCCTCAAGAGCGTGCCGGATTGCAAAACTGTAACACTTCTTTCCTTCATACACGAATCTCTGATCGGTATACATATCCAGCATTCCCGCAAAAACACCGTTGTCGTTCACACCGGATATAACATCCATGACTCCGAGAAAACTGAAAACGGTAATGCTTTTTTCTTTGTTCTTAATGCGTAAGACTGTCTGGATCTTACACATTGAATTATCGCTTCCGAGTGCCCACTCAAGACATCTTACTCCGATCATATCCGAAGTATCGGTTTTGTCTCCCCAAAGCGCAAGTCCGGAGCATGCGGTATTACGCAGACAGTCGGGAACCATCTGTGCGATCATCAGCTCCTCAACGCTGAGTATTCCGTCGGGTTTTATTCCGCGAGTACTGATACCCATACCTTCGGCAAGCCCCTGTATTTCTTGTTGATACTGCGGTTCAATGGAGTCAAACAATGCCTGCATTCTCGTTTCAACCGGTGTATAATCATCTTCTATGTTCGGAAAAGCGCCCTTTATGTTTTCAAAAAGATAAGGTTCAAGCGAAGCACCGTAATCCGGATAGATTGTATTGATCGCTTCACCGTAAGCTTTTCCTGCCTCAAAGGGAGTTGCATTTTCCTCATCAAGCGTAATGTCAAAGAAAGCTTCCGTTACCTTTACCGTACAAACTCCGTCGGCAGTTGAGAATTCACTTAAAACATTTGCCGTACTTCCTTCATTCGCGTATTCCATGACTTCCGTTGTATTCATATTTCCTATCGGCTTAACGGGTTCCGAAATTCCTTCATGCACGGTCCCGACAGGATTGCCGAACGGTCCGCAGGCACTCAGAAATAATGTTGATGTCAAAAGCGAAAAAGCTGTTATTTTTTTCTTTATCGATTTATCTTTTTTATTCATATCGTTCATCTTTTCTTTCATACGGTGTTTTTACTTTTTTACCATCCCATCTCATCAAGCCAGTTCTTAAGCTTTCTTTCCCTTGCCGCACTCTCCGCCTCGTCTTTTTGCTTGCCGAGATTGAGTTCACCTTTGATATTACCGTCCACAAGGTATACCACCCTGTCCGAACTTGCAGCAACCTTCTCGCTGTGGGTGACCATAAGTATAGTAGTCCCTTCGGAGTTGGCTTTTCGAAGTTCATTCATAACCTCCGCAGAAGACTTGGAATTAAGAGCTCCCGTAGGTTCATCCGCAAAAAGAATCTTCGGTGAATTGATCAGTGCCCTGCAAAGACATGCACGCTGAAGCTGACCGCCCGATACTTCGGATATTTCATTGGTCGCAATATCGTCTATACCAAGATTATGCATAAGCTTTCTCGCGCGGTCATTCACCTCCTCCTTACTCCTGCTCTTCGCCTGATATCCGGGAAGAATGATATTATCCATAATGCAGAGTTTCTTTAACATGTACATCTGCTGGAACACAAATCCCATTTTATGAAGTCTCAGATCTGTCAGCTGTTTATGATTCATTCCTGACAGATCTTCTCCGTCGAATATTACTTTTCCGGATGTCATTTTATCCATTCCGCTCAATGTATAAAGAAGTGTGGATTTACCGGATCCGGACGGACCCATGATTGCCGTAAACTCACCTTCTTTAAGTTTGAAATCCACATTCTGCAAAACATTGTTGCTTACCTTATCAAGTATGTAAGTCTTGCATAATTCCTTTGATTCAAGTACCGTGTTTCCCATTTTTATCCTCCGAATCCTAGTTATCCCTTAACTTCCAAAGTTCTATCTTTTTCACTCCGTAAAGAGTCAGATATATCGCAAACGCAAGTATGATTATTACCGCAAGCGGAAGCGCGATATAGAAAAGCAGTATATTTCTGTTCGGCTCATATTCAACGATATTTCCCATAAAGAAATATGCTTTTCCGATCAGTACTTTCAACAGTGTATTCAGTAAAACAACCGATGCAACGGAAGAGATTCCCGTTATCAGGACAACTCTGATAACCTGCCATGCTTTTATGACACTGTTTGAAAATCCGCTGCATTTTAAAAGTGCTATGTCCGGTGTTTCATCAATAATGTTCACACTCTGATACAGTATGGTTGCCAGTATCATCATGCCTGCAAGCGTCGGAAGAAGTATCGCCAAAAGAAGATTCCATTCGGTTTTATATCCGCCAAGCTGATATTTAACCTCTTCTTTTCTGTTTCTTACGCTGCTCTTTCCGTACATTTCACGCATCATCTCAATATATTTCGCGTGCTCGTTTTTGGGAGCATTGATAGTGCTTCCTGCCGATATTGTCTGAAGTCCGGCTGCATCTTTAAATTCGTCACTCATAATGAGTTCCAGATATGCAGTCGGTGAATTAACCAGTCCGGTTACTATGAAATCCTCTTCAACCTTGGAAAAAGTAATCCCGTCTTCGTTGTATTTATCGTATTCAAGAGTAACGGTATCTCCTATTTCTATTCCGTGTATCTGTGCATGATATGCATCCATCAGCACTTCATTTCTGAGTTTCGGATTAACACCTTTATAGATTTCACCGTTAACTCTTGAAGGATAATCGCACTGAAAGAAACAAACTATCTCCTTACCTTTGAAAGTTAACTTTCTGCGTCCCGACCAGTTAAAGTAATTTACCGTCGCAGGTATGCCCGCATCTTTCAGTTCCTGATTGATTATTTCAAATGCACGCTTGGTATTGCCCCCGCGTTCAACGTATTTTTCCATGACTTCGTCGGGAAGCTCTATTGCAAAATCAAACGGCGGATGTCCCCAGTAATGTTCCATCCAGTAAGCCGTATTGGATGTGTTTCTTATCTCAAGCAGGAGAATCATTGCCGTTATTCCCATCGTGTACGCAATGATCAGAAACGAATATCTTTTTATCCTGTTTGTAAGATCCGTCAACGCAAGATAAAACGGAATATTTATGTTTTTGATCCTGTGTAAGAACATACCCGGAAGAGCTTTGAATCTTTCGCCCCGGTTCTCTCCCGCTATAACATCCATAATACTTATTTTCTTCATTCTTCTTAATGAAAAACTTACAAAGAAAATTATTAATCCGAAGGAAAGAAACGAAGCCGAAAACGCAACGATAACCATAGGCAGAACGTCAGGCTTTAACTGTCCGTAGGTTATATACTTAATATCAAGGTTGGATAAGTGGATCCCTCCGAAAAAGCCCACAACCGTGGCTGCAAGTGCATTAGCCAGATACTTTGCGGCAAAAAGCCAGTTGAACGATGCCGATTCCACACCCAGTGCCTTTAGCATTCCGAGTTCTTTTTCTTCGCTCTTAATGGCTGTTTTAATGGTGAAACTTATGGTCATGAAAACCATCGCGATGATGAATACCGCTGCCAGTATCATTAAAACATTTAAGAACACCGCGCTTTCTCTGTCGTCATTGTATCCGGACATCGTCATGCTGTTTAAGAGTTCGCCGAATTCTTCATGCATCAGACCGAAATCATTAACAATCTGTGTCTCGTCAACATTGGTGCTTCCGTCTTCAAGATTTACCGCAAAGACATCACATATTACCGGACTTTCACTCTTAATTATTTCAAAATCTTCATCGTTAAAATACAGTCTGTACCATCCGTTCATCGCAGGATCTTTAAAAATAGCCGCAACCGTAAATTCGTAGATATTTCCCATCTGAGTGGTGATATGAACGTTATCTCCTATGTCAATCCCGCCGATATTGTGAACATACTGAGGTATTGCTATCGTGCCGTAAGGAAGATCCAGATATTCTCCGTCCATATCCACAACCTTATTGTGTTCCATGGATGTATCAAACGCATAGTAAACTCGGTTCACCAGCTGAACACTTTTTTCCTCGTCAAAGCCGAGATAATTGACCGCATTGCTCCTAAACTGAATCGTTTCTCCGAGTTCGACTCCTTCAACCTTATTCTGCTCAAACAGCCAATCGGTGATCCTGTCCTGACGGCCCTTAATGTCGTTCAGATCACGTACCGTCACCAGGGATACTTCCGCAGCATTTACCTTTTTCATTGTCTTTTTTACACCGAATGTATTCGCATATAAGACTATTGAACTGCAGACCGTAAGAATTGAAGCCAGACACATGAAAACCAAAAGGATCACATTCAAT
The DNA here is from genome assembly GCA_024698715.1 of Lachnospiraceae bacterium. Classification (GTDB taxonomy): domain Bacteria; phylum Bacillota; class Clostridia; order Lachnospirales; family Lachnospiraceae; genus UBA3766. Next base: position 14,182 of record JAILRA010000081.1, on the reverse strand, counting down.
CCTTTTCTCTCCATAATGTCTTTTTTCAGCATTCTGAAAAACATCAGATTTTTCCTCCTGTTATCATCATGACGTCATCATAGCAAATCAATTCTTAAAAAATCTTTAAATTTAAAAAAGAGCCATGTAGCTTACGCTACAGGCTCTTCACATTCCATTTGTTCAACTAAAAATGCTTCGGGATCTCCGGACACATGACTTAATGCACCTTTCAGGGCAACCTTGTTGTTCAGGAAATCTTCTTTGATCTTTGCAAATTTTCCGTTTATCTCGTTTTGAGCATCCTCCAGAGCTTTTTTTCTGGCGCGACATTCTTTCTCAATAGGAACATAGAATATTATCAGTATTCCGGCAACCAAAAGGAAGAGTAATCCGACAAATGCAAATATCGTCATAATACCGAGTGAGATAAGGATAATGATCGCAATAAGCAGTATCGTTCTTTTCGGAGAACTCTCCACGGTATCCTTCTCCTTCGTTTTTTCATCCACAATGGCCTGCAGATCTTCGGCGAACGGAATTTCTTCTGCAGTGAAGGCATCTCCGTTATGTGATATATAAATTGTATATTCCTTACCGTTATATTCCAGGATCACTTCATAAATCCCTATCGAAATAACTCTGGATTCCGTTTTTTGAATATTTACGCTGTCCAAATTTTCATTTCTTGATGAAATATTTTTAACGGATTCATTGGCCTTTGCTTCTACAGTCTCGGTTATCATTTCTTTTAATGTATTACCGGTAACCTCAGCTTCTGACCAGTCAAATTTAGTATCAATGGCTTCATCGGAAAAATGAAGAGATTCGGCATCCCCGATCTCAGGGTTACGCACATCTCCGTACAGTTGTCTGAACACATCATTATACTGCTTGTTCGCCGATACAAGATAATCCCTTATATCATTTACAACTGCACTCATGGGTGTCCAGTCCGTACGGGTATATGTATGTTTTTCACCGTCATCGTCATAGAAGCCTATCTCATTGAATTCCTTTTTAAATCCTCTTTCGTAAGTAAATGTCGCCATTCCTGTACATGCCAAAAACCAGTGCACGGGAATGATAAGTCTGTTAACTTTTTTCACATTGGTGTTTTCGAAAACATCATACGGCGGGAAAGGCGACGATGAAAGGATCTCTATCAGTTTTTTATGAATTCCGGCATCGCTTAACTCATGATTCAGACCGCCGGTTGTCAGATCCTCATTTAAAATATAGTTCTCGACATTACAGAAAGGACATTTAAATCTCGTTTTTAAAGTACCTTCCGGAAGATCCAGCGGCGCTCCGCAAGAACTGCATTTAATATGTCCGGTTTTGATTTGCATATTTCTCACCTCTTGTTTGCTTGTAAACCTCAATAATTTTAACCGAAAAAGCCTGTAAAATCAATGTGATGGATAAAGAATTATTATGCAAAAAGAAGGGCTTACGTTCTGATTTTATAATATAATGATTCAGGAAAAACACGTAATAAGCATAAGGAGTACAAAACGGGTTCTTTTATAACATTGACAGCCTTAAGTGTGATATTTTCAGGTTCTCCGACACCCACGCCGATCCCGTACAGTATCCCTCTCATTTTATTTCACCAAGAAATCCGGCATACTCAAATGCATACCTCAAAATCTTCTTTCCGAAAACTTCCACTTCGGTTCCGTTTACCTTTCCGTCCCTGATCTTTATTATATCCTGCGTAAATCCTTCAAAATTCATTTTATCTGTTTATCCTCACAAGATTTTTCTGAATGTTCTTTTTTTTTAACCTGCCTGAACCTTTGCAGATCAGTATCCTGATATTATCCTTTCAACCGCATACAGATATGAACTTCCGAAAAGATTCAGATGATTGAGCATGTGATAAAGATTATATAAATCTCTTCTTTCCTCATATCCGGGCATTATCAGACCGCTTTCCCTGTAAGCTCCATAGAAAGTTCCTGAAAATCCGCCGAAGAGTTCGGTCATCGCAATGTCGGCTTCGCTGCATCCCACATAAACTGCAGGATCTATGAGCCACGCGTTTCCGTCGGGTCCTGTCACGAAATTTCCGCTCCAGAGATCTCCGTGCAAAAGCGAAGGTTTTTCGGGTTCTATAAGATACCTGTCCAGATCATCCATGATATGCTCAATCTTTTTTATATCCGAAGATGGTAATTTCTTTTCTGCCCTTTTTAACTGAGGCATGATCCTGCAGTCCCTGAAAAACCCGATCCAGGTTTCCTTGGGTGTATTCTTCTGATGTCCCGCTCCGATATAATTGTTCCTGTAAAACCCGTATTTTTTAATATCAGACTCATTCGAGTCAAGCAGGGCTGTTGTATCCGCTTTATGCATCTCTGCCAGTGCATGCCCGAAATTTTCCCAGAATCTTTTATCCTGCTTTACCGGCTGCAGATAATCCATTAAAAGAAAAGATTTCCTCTCATACTTTCCGAACGAATGAACTTTCGGAACTCCGATCGTTTTTGTTTCTAAAAGAGCCTTAAGTCCGTCTTTTTCAGCCGAAAAGAAATCTGCATTCTCTTTTGTATTTTCCTTTAGGAAAACAGAATTCCCATCAGAAAGAATTAAAAGGAAAGCCTCGTTGATGTCTCCACCCGAAACTCTCCTTTTCTCTTTAACGGTGATTCCTTTACCGTACGTATTTTCTATTACCTGTTCAAAAGAATCAAACTCAGAAATTACTGCCATTCCATCCCCAGTCGTAAGAACCGATATATTTGACATACATACGATCGGGTGCGATACCTAGAATATCACCGTATATCTTTGTCAGTTCGGCCGTCATCTTTTCATAAGAACTTTTATCTGCCTCTCCGTAAAGATTTACAGAGATATATGCACATGGAGAATCGGCATTTCCTGCCATATACATTTCCTGCTCATCGGCCAGATCGATCATAAGCCATCTTTCGCTTTTGCCGGGTAAGATAGCTATTGCCTGTCCGAGTTTTTCCTTGAGTTCTTTTCTCTGCTCCGGTGTTGTTTTTACGCTGACTTTCGAATCAATAAAAGGCATGTTTTTTCATCCTCCCTAAGATTATTTTTTCAGAAAACAAGATCGTTTTCCACATACATTAAATTATAAAAAATATCACCTTCTTTTTCAATTGCTTTCGATTTATGTTTGTTTGGGAAACAGGGTTATAAATTATTTTCATGAAATTTTTTTAATAAATATTGACACCGGAAAATTTTCGGTGTATCTTTTGTATTACAGAAGATAATACAAAGCATACAAACAAGGTCGGACAAATCCTGAATGCCTTTATTTAACAAACGTATAAAAATGAATCCTAACTTGCTGAAAGGAGTGAACATTATGATAACAATACCCGAAGTTGGAATGAAACAATATATTTTGTTCGTGATCGGTGCAGTCTTTTTTATTACCGTACCGCTTATTATTGCTCTTATATGGAAATTTGCAAAGAAGGAGCGCTTTACCACAATCCTTGCCGGTGCCGGAACGTTTCTGCTTTTTGCATTAATCCTTGAAAAACCTCTCCAGGCACTTGTCATTTCGATTGACCATCCCGTCAGCAGATTTTTATACGCCAACCCTGTTTTGATCTCAATCGTAGCAGCATTGTTCGCAGGCGTATTTGAAGAAACCGGACGTCTCTTCGCTTTTAAAACGATCCTTCGAAAAAGAAAAAACAAAGAAACCTCGATATCTTACGGAATCGGTCACGGCGGATTTGAGGTAATGTTAATATACGGATACAGCTATATCCTTAACATAGTATACGGAATTATGATGAATACCGGCACGATCCGGATCTTGATCGATGAAACACTCGCCAAAGCTCCCGATCAGGCCGATGAAATCATCGAACTTCTTAACAGCGTTGCAACTTTCGGAATATCCAATATTTTTGTGGGAGCCTTTGAGCGTATATTTGCAGTTCTTTTTCACATCGGAGCTTCGATCATAGTATTTTATGCATGTAAAAACAAAAAGAATATCTGGATGTATCCTCTGGCTATAGCACTTCATACCGCAATGGATTTTGTTGCAGCATTACAATTGTTTAATGTAATCTCCCTTCCGGTATGGGGATTGGAAGCGATCTTCGCAGTATTCGGACTTGCAACATTTGCCGGAGCATATCTGCTTCTTTACAAAAAAGACAAGAATGAGGAAAACTAATGATCATAAAAATAAATGAGTATTCGGATATCCCGATATACATGCAAATAAGAAATCAGATAGTTATGGGGATCTCCTCGGGTGAACTTTCATCCGGGGAGCAGCTTCCCACCGTACGTGCTTTGTCCATGGAGATCGGTATCAACACGATGACGGTCAGCAAGGCTTATCAGATCTTAAAATCCGAGGGCTATATTTTAACCGACAGAAAAAACGGTGCCAGAGTGCGCATGGAAATAAACCAGTCGAAATCTTTAAGCAACGATAATAAAGATGAATTAAAACGTATAGTATCGGAGGCGAAAATTTCCGGTATTGCTAAAGAGGATTTTGACAAAATTATCAATGAAATGTGGGGTGACTGATATGACTTCATTTGCTTTCGGATTAATAATGTTTGTTTGTATTGTTCCGGTTATAATAATCCTCTATTTTTCGATGTATCCGCGTAAATGGAAAAACAAGGCTAAAATATACGGAATAAACAACCGCCCCGAATTCAAGAACCCTCAAAGTGAAGAATTAATAGATATCATAGTTAATACGCACAATAAACAGGCCACTGCACTCCTGATAGTAATATGCGTGATTTCCGTGATCCTTCTCTTTGTTCCCGGGTTTACGATCAAGATGGTTGCATGGACTGTATTTATTTACATTGCATTGTTTGCATTTTCCGTTCCCTACATTCTCGGAAATTCCGAAATGAAAAAATATAAAAAAGCCATGGGAATCGTAAGCGAAAAGGTACTGTATGCCGATCTTAAAAATGTCGGAAATGTTCACGCTTTAAACAAACCCATGCTTTATATCGCCAATATTTCAGGAGCGGTCATTCTGTTGTTTTCATTCCTTTGCGATTCAAGTTTATTTCCCTTTAAACTCGGAATTTATAGCAATACATATATCTGTACCGCTATAGTCGGATCTATCATTCTTACAAACCTGATCATCCTGCCCATCGCCTTTATGGCCGATAATGCAAGAAACAACGTAATAAGTGAAGACAGTGATATTAATGCCAATTACAACAGATCCAGAAAAAAAATATTTTCGGACATGGCTATATCCGTTACCTGGATAACCAATATAATTGCTGCTCTGGCGGTATTAACATTTCTCTTCTTCGACTCAGAAGTTATGATGCTTTTGATCTTCGGAATTTATATGCTCGCATTAATGTTTTTTTCAGGACTTCTGGTATTTAAAAACAGAGCTCTGGAGAATAAATATCTCGGGAAAGACAACAGCCTTCTTGAAGATGATGATGACAACTGGATTCTCGGAATGTTCTATTTCAATCCGAATGATAAAAGACTTAATGTCGAAAAAAGAGTCGGTATCGGCTGGACCGTTAATATGGCTCATCCCTTCGGTATGGCAATCGCCGCAATGGGAATAATAAGCATCATAGCTTCGTTACTTCTTCTCGTATGGATAGTATTGATGGATCAGACTCCGATAAGGATCATTAACAACAACGATGCAGTGATCTGCCATCACTTAAGAAACGAATACACAATAAAAAAAGCAGACATTGAATACGTTGAATACGGTAATCTTGACGAACTGAAAGCATCAAGAACCGCAGGAACCGCCATGGAAAGTATTGCCAAAGGTAAATTCAAAGTAAATGGTGAAAACGGATGTACGCTTTTCTTAAATCCGGAGGTCGGAAAATACATAAAAATAAAAACCAACGACAAAACTTACTACATAAGTGACAATACAGAAAAAGAAACGATCGAGCTTTATGAAAGTTTAAAACAGTAACGAAAAACCGGGTGCATATGCACTCGGTTTTTGATTGAAATCCGATCAGTCTTTTCTTTCATTTTCATTCATATAGCATTCCCGGAATCTTCCAGAAAATGCCGGTTCCATACCTGCGACATACAGATGCGACGTGTCTCCGAAAGAAAGCATCCTGAACTGAGCTATGCCTTCACGCCTTTCTTCGGTGACAACGGTCGTTACGGATGTAGGAGCCGCAATGGTTGCATGCCAGAGAACAAAGGGTGAAAGATTCAAAAGATGTGATAAGAGAATACATTCCAAACCGAAATGACAGAAGAAAACTATGGTATCATTATTGGGTTTGAGAGTTCTAAAAAGTTTCCCTTCTTTCTTATATCCGTGCTCTTCAAGGAATGATTCAAACTCGGAATATATCCATTCTATTTCTTCACGAACTTTTGCCTCTTTAAAAGCAGGATGATCCATCCATTTTTCAAAATCAAAAGCATTGGGCATATTGGTCCAGTCAGCCGGAACCCAGTCCCATGCAACGCCTTTTTTCTCAGGTCTTTCAACTACAGGTGCAAACTCTCTTAACCACTTAAGTTCCGTGGCTTCCATATGCATTTTTTCGAGGCTTAAACTTGCCGTTTCCTTAGCCCTGTTAAGAGGAGAAACATAACACTCATCAGCTTTTACATTTTTCATTCTTTCGGAAAGCGCCACAGCCTCTTTCCATCCTAGTTCAGTAAGAGCATCGTTGGCGTAATCGGGATCACCGTGTCGAACAATTATCAGTTTCATTTTTTATTCCTTCCAGTCTTCTTTTCGGATGATCATGTTGCATCTGCCCCATGTTTCATCTTTGTATTTAAAGGCACCCGGAGTAAGTTTTCTTTCGACAAATCCCAAACTCTCGTAACACTTTTTGGCCCTTTCGTTTTCCGGAAAGACCATGAGCTGAACGACATCTGCTTTGGTTATTTCGAAAGCATATTTTATCGCAAGTTTGAGCATCTCTTTTCCGAGTCCCATTCCTCGCTTCGAACCGTCCACCATTACAAATTTGAGCATACCTTCTTTTGTTTCGTAATTTAATCCGTAACAGAAGAATCCTTCAACCACACCATCATCTGAAGTTGCCACAAAAGGAGCATCCCCAAACATCTTCGCGATCTCTTTTAAGAGGGTTGAAAAATCCTCTTTTTCCAAAGGGAAATCGGTATGGTTGGCACACCAGAAAGCATGTGTTCTTTCATCGGTGATCCAGTCTTTGATCGAATCAAAATCATTATCAAGGTTGAACGGTCGTAATCTCATTTATTATCTCCTATAAACCTTTTTGTCATAGTTCCCCCTCCGATTATTTTGTTTCAGTTTATCATTATCAGGTCATTAAGTTTTTGTTTTTTTGCATTAATCATAAAATGGATTGTGCATTAAAAATAATACTGCATAAAATTTCCGTTATGCTTGAAACCATATGATTCGTAGAGTTTAACACCCACACTCGAAGCAGTAATGTATATCGTTCCGCATCCGTATCTTCTGGCTTCATCAACCACTTTATCAAGCAGCCTTGTCGCTATTCCCATTCTTCTGTAATTCGGATCCGTATACATACTTGACAAGATTCCGACCCTTCCGGTCAGACATGTAAAATAAGGCGGTTTCTCAGCAAAAGACATTCCGCTCGTACCTATTATCTTATCTCCGTCCAAAGCGAGCCAAGAAACATAAGTACCGGCAGCCAGATTCTTTCTGTAAAAATCAAAAAGCGAAGTTTCAAGATCAACATTTTCAGGAACTGTCTTTCCTTCGGAAACATATTCCTCCGTAAGCTGGTCTATACGCATTTTAACTATTCTGTCCAATTCATCCTCAGTCAGTTTTTTATATACAATATCCATAACTTCCCCTTTCCCGGACCGGAGCATACCGTATCCCCTTAAATTCACTTATAATATTATAGCATAAAAAAGTGTCAGACACCACGCCGGTATCCGACACTTTTCTTTTTTTGTCATTTCTTTAGTTTATTTGATAATAACTTTGAAAGTCCCGTTTTTATAATTGATCTTTGACTTAAATCTCTGATTGTCGAGTATGTTTTTGACTATCGATAATCCTAAACCAGTACCGTTATTTTCTGATCTGCTTTCATCGCCTTTTACAAAGGGCTCCCAGAGTTTTTGGGGTTTCACGTTAACGGATTCGGCGGGTGAATTTTCGATGGTAAAAGAATGGCTGCTGAATGGTTTATCTTTTCCGATAATCTTTACCGAACCGTTTTCTTTTGTATACTTATAAGCATTGGTCAGAAGATTGTCCATTACACGCATTACCGTTGCCTTACCGACCTTTCTCACAAATGAACCTTCAACTGTGACCGTGATATTCTTTTCCGAAAACATCGGAGCATATTTTTCTTTTAATTCATTTGCGATCTCGCAGAAATCAGTCTTTTCGTCAGAAGCCGAAGCACCTGATTCTTCCAGTTTGGAAAGAGCGAGAATATCAACGATTATGCCGTTCATATAATCCGTGTTTTCAAGTATCGCATCAACATAATGTTCTCTTTTATCAACCTGAACGTTTTCTTTCAGATTCTGTGCATAGCCTGACATAACCGTAAGCGGAGTCTTAAGGTCGTGTGCCATGGAACTCATCAAAGCTTTTCGATAATCTTCATTTCTGTAAAATCCTTTAAGTTTTTCATATGATATTTTGGATAAGATCAGGCATAACAATATGTCGATAAATAAATAAATCAAAGCGAGTATCAATAATACGGAACCAAATGCTTTAAAGAATTTGTCGTTATAAAGGAAATGAAAAGTATATGTATCTCCGTTAACATCGGTTACGGTTCTGGTCATGCGTGACATATGGTCGAATGCAGATGTCTTTGATTTAACTTCCTTAATACTGTCGGAGCCTCCCGCCAGGATCGTGAAGCCGCTTACTTCATCACCATCAAAATACTTGACCTGATTATCCTTATCATTTGTATATTTTAAATAACCTGTTTCATATTCGGGGGTTAAGTCAATATATTCTATTTTGAAAAAGCCGTCAAAATCAGTGTTGTATCGTTCATCTTCATATGACTCGTATCCCAGTACCAACCTGGTTTTTACATACGGAAGTAAAATTTTTCCGAGATAAAGATCGTTTGTTTCGGGATCCACATATGCATCGAGTACTTCGGGATAGCAGTCGATGATCGTTCTGGGGATCAAAAATTCCAAAACAGAATCACTGTAGTAATCACTTTCAAATTTCAATATATCGGATAATTCGGGATGCGATTCCAGATACTCTAGATCACAGTAATAAAATTGTGTATCCTCCGGAACGCGATGTTCTTTTTTCGGAACAACTATAAGAAACAAACCTTTGCTTCCGTCCAGTATAATATTGCCTTCAGAGTCTTCAACATAAGCTATGGCATCCGAGCCCGGATAAATTGATGTCGTTAAAGCATGATATAAACTAAGTTGATATTTTATTTTTTCCTTTTTGCTTTCAAAAGAATTCTCTTTTAAAATATCCTCAATATTTTTTATTCGCATATCCGCGTTATCTCTGTTCGTATCCTTAACATATGATTCCGAGCGGTAATTGATATATGCGAATGTAATGATAAATACCAACGCGATTATCGGTAATGATATTAAAAATTTTGATATGAAAACCTGAAGAAATGATTTTCTTTTTGTTTTTCTCATAGTGCTTCCTCCGTATTAATCGGTCAGTTTGTAACCTTTTGAAATGACGGTTTTGATCTGGTTTCCGCTTGCACCCAGAAGTTTACGAAGTTTCTTGATATGATTGTCGACCACTCTGTCACCGCCTTCATATTCATAGCCCCATATGGCATTTAAAAGCGTTTCGCGGCCGATAACCCAGTTTTTGTGACGCATAAGATATAAAAGCAGTTCGTATTCTTTTGCTGCCATTTCAACCCTTTTTCCGTCGGAAATAACTTCCATGCTGTTTGTATTGACTGAAATCTTTCCGACTGAAATACTTTCATTAATAATCGTTCCGTTGGTACGGTTTAAAAGGGCGATACACTTGGCATATAAAGTTGCAAGGGAAAAGGGTTTTACAATATAGTCATCGCATCCTGTTTCGAACCCCAAAAGGACGTCTTCTTCCAGAGTTCTCGCAGTAAGAAAGATGACCGGTACATCGCTTTTCTTTCGAATCTGTCTGCAGATTGAGAAACCGTCAAGGTACGGAAGCATTACATCAAGAAGGATGAGGTCGTATTTGTTTTCTTCTATCATTTCCCTGGCGGCAAGACCGTCGGAAGCGCTGAAGAACTCAAACTCATTTTCTTTTCGCGATGTAAAATAATCTTCTATTATCTCCCTTATCTGCGAATCATCTTCGACGCAGAGCATTCTGTACTTCATAATACCCAACCTCATTTATGAATCAAGGATAATCCTTTCATGTATCCTTCGTGTATCCTGTATGTATCTTTTAAAATAATTATCTAATATGAAAAGGTTGTGCTTTCCGGCACAACCTCCAAATAATAATCCCGTGAGCCATGTCTTTTTATCTCCGGCTTATTGTTTATAATCCTCTTTGCATTCGGGGATTCCCTGCTGTTTCATCGGATTAAGTGACTGAAGCGGAATCTTAAAAGAACTTATATATGACTCCTCTCTCTTTTTATCACTCATTCCGAAATACAAAAGATCGGACTCATATTCTTCGAAAGATTTTCTCTGATCGTCAAGAGCAACTTTATCCATCATAATATCACAATTATATGAATTTTCACCGACTGTGATTATGGGCCATAACCATCCCGCCTGAGGATTGCTCAACATACTGTTCAATGTCTCAAAAGGCTGTTCCTGATACTGTCCGTTCGCTCCGATCACAATACAATCCACATTAAGCTGTACCATGATATATTGATAGAGTTCAACAAAGCGTGTCGGAGTAAGTTTTTTTGAATTGAATATATCGATGGATGTGGTATTGATCGTCATCAGATAATTTGCAGCCGGGTCGACTTCTTCTGTACTGTCTTCTTCATCGCCGTAATCCAGTTCAAGATCTTCAATAAGTGCCTTATAGATCTTCGCCGCCCTCTGCATGGAATCATCCTTATCCGTAAGGTTTCTGTTGATAATCTCTGTTACATAATCTTCATATTCCGCAAATCTTTTGGCGGCTTCTTCGGGGCTTACTCCGCCTTCGATCTTATAGCCGTACGGGTTGGAAACTCCCGCATCTGCAGAATTACCGTCATTATCTGACACATATGTGGGAAAATAAATGATGCTGTAATTTTCTTCATCGATCCTTTCTATCGTTACCGCACTTGACATCGGACTCGAAAACTGAGCAAGATTATTTGCAAGATTAAATTCATCCTGCGAGCATTCATCTTCACCTGATAAAGTAAATTCCGTTTCGCAGTCGTAAACCGCCTGAAGGATTATTTTTGCTGCTCTGATTATTTTGGGATTGTTTTTTATTTCCTGCTTATATACGGGATGAACGATCACCGGATTGTAAGTATAACTGCCTCTTTCCTTAAGAGAATCAAACTCGGAAAGCAATTCTGTCAGATCATCTTCCGAATCATCCCTTATTTCAACCTCAGACACCTCAGGATCTTCATTTTCCGCCGGAGTTTCGATTTCGGATTCGGGATAGTCTTCAACCTTTTTGGCATTTGTGCATGCGACACTTGTTGTAAGCGATAACACACATACCGCTCCAAGTAATAATGTGATTGATTTTTTTAATATTCCGTTGAATTCATTGATAAATCCTGAATAATCCATTTTTTCCCCTTTATTTACAAAAATCGACAAAAGTTTATATCGGCATTTTTGAGTTTAATAAGCAGTCTCCGTTTCGGTTTTCGTTGTCTTCTGAACAAACTGTGCAAGTATGATCGCGATAAAAACGATCACACACCCTATCATTTCCTTTATGGTCAAAACTTCGTGAAGTATGACCCAGCCGCCGAGCGTTGCAAAAACCGATTCAAGACACAGGATCAGCGAAGCCTTTGTGGGTTCGACGTATTTTTGTCCGAGTATCTGGAATGTATATGCCACTCCGCATGACATTACTCCCGCATACAGGATCGGGATATACCCTTTAATGATATCACGAATAACAATCTTTTCGGTAAAAACCGCACATATCAGACAAAGGATTCCCGCCACAAGAAACTGAATACATGATATTGTAACGCCGTCACCTTTGGGTGAAACATAATCTATAAACATTATGTGGAAGGAAAAAACCAGTGCACATAAGATCAGGAATATATCGCCGATCTCAAATACAAAACCTTCCTTCACGCAGATAAGATAAAGTCCTATGGTAGCAAGCACCACACAGACCCATATCAGTGCACTGACCTTTTTCTTAAAAAACAAACCAATCACCGGCACGAGAATAATATAAAGTGCCGTCAGAAAACCGGCCTTTCCGACTGCCTTCGAATACATTATACCAAACTGCTGAAGACTGCTCGCAATACACAAAAGTATGCCGCAGCCTATTCCGCCGAAAACAGTATATTTCATGTATTTTTTGGTATCGCTTCCGCCTGTCTCATTTTGTTTCGTCTTCTTTTTTGATGAAAAATTAAATATCACAAAAGGGACGAGAACAAGCGAGCCCACCAGATATCTCGCAAAATTAAACGTAAACGGTCCGACATAATCCATTCCGACACTTTGTGCAACAAATGCGGTTCCCCAAATGAACGCCGTCAGAAACAACATTATAATTCCAAGCCATTTTTTCATTTCAGTAAACTTACTCCGCTTAAAACAATCACTGAGAATATTTGACGATGATCAGTTCTGCCGCCATTCTGTCGGTAAGTGCTCCCGTTCTGGATTTCAGATTGAGATCAACGCAATCTGTCAGGCAGTCCGAAATTTCCTTTTTGGAAAACTTTGAGGCCTGCTTTAAGTATTTATCAACAATATACTTCTTTGTTTTATAATCCTTTTTGATTTCTTTGATTTCTTTAACATTTTCCCTTATAAAATCAGAGGTAAATCCTTTATCTCGCAGATCTTTAACCTGAATGAGAATTCTCATCTGACGTTCTATGAGACTTAAAACTCTCTGCGGACTGCATTTTAATTCAAGCAGATCCAGATAATAATGCATCGCCAGTCCGGTATTTCTTTCGGCCATCGCCTCTATCATCTTAAACACCTGATCCTTGGGATCTTCTGTTACCAGTGCGATCACATCATCCGCTTTTATGTCCGTATCATCACCTTTATAAGCAATGAGTTTATCCAGTTCGTTTTCGATACGCATAAGGTCAAGACCTGTTCGTTCCAGCAGTATATCGAATGCTGCTTTGGATATCTTTTTCCCGGATTCCGAAACCGTTCTAATTACCCAATTTTCAACAAATTCTCTGGGCTGTGCATCTATCTTGGCTATATGCCCGACTTCTTTTATCGCCTTATACAGGACTTTTTTGCCCGAATCCGAATCTTCTTTATCTGAACCGGAATCCGCATTCTCCGAATCTAAATCCGTTTTATCTGAACCTGAATCAGTATTTTCCGGATCGGCTTCCTTCTTTTTAGGCTTTTTTCTATCCGTTATTGTGTTCTCTACAAAAATAATATATGTCGTTTCCGGAAGATTTCTGATACAATCCGCCAAAACATTGCATTCTTTTGAAAAAGCTTTGCTGTTCTCAACCAGGATAACTCTCTTTTCTCCGAGAAAAGGATAACTTGAAGCCATTGTCGCAACCTCATCCAGATCAACGGTCGAACCTGAAAAATAAGAGAAATTAAGATCCTGTTTCAGAATTTCAAGAGAATCGGTTCCCATCAGAGCAGTCAGAAGTTTGTTTCTGTAAATCTTTACGACCTTTTGTTCTGTTCCATAGAGAAGATACGCGTGATCCAATGTATTCTGTTTTATCTGTTCTCTGATTTTTTCCATGTGATTATTGTACCATAATTTAGCAAAAAAGTGGATTTTATTTGATGTAAACGGTTATGGATCCATCACTTCAAAAGGATTGAAACGCACCCGTTTTGATCCGTGCGAAATATACGGCTTCCGACCAGATTGAGGTTTTCAAGAGTCTCCGTATGGGGATGCCCGTATGAGTTGTTAAAACCGCAGGAGATCACAGCGAATTTTGGCTTTATGACACTTAAAAACTCTTGATCGTTTGTATTGATTGAAGAGCCGTGATGAGCGACCTGAAGAATGTCTATGCCGTTTTTACTTATTATCCTTAACGCATCA
>JAILRA010000032.1 GCA_024698715.1 Lachnospiraceae bacterium | reverse complement strand
TCTTCGTTCGACTTGCATGTATTAAGCACGCCGCCAGCGTTCATCCTGAGCCAGGATCAAACTCTCTATAAAAATATGTTTGAATTTAATCCGTCCCGAATAAACTGCTTAGCTTATTCTTAACGTTTACTTTAGGTTTCTTTCTCTGAAATTTACTCTCCATCTTTTATGATGGTTTTAGAATTTTCAGGGTTGCATTGCTGTTTATTTGTCAAGGTACTTTACACTTGCCGTTTTTGGCAGTGCTTGAATATAGTATCATTTCAAAAATTGAATGTCAACAACTTTTTTAAAGAATTTTAAATTTTTAAAAAAGGAAGGATATTTCTATCCCTCCTTCTTAAAATTTTTCTTTAAAAATCGACTTCAGATTGTTTATTTACCGTTATCTTTCTCCGGTCTCTTTTTTGATTCTTCGATCTAACAACGAAGTTTGGCATTTTCTTTTTCTTTTAGTTCTTATCTTAAAACAACTTATCAAAAGCTTTGGTCACAAACTGAAGAGGATAATCTTCCCCGTTGTCGAAAATGGCGGTTATCGCTGCCTGATCAAAGGGGATCTTTTCGTCAAAAGGGGTTCTTCCGACACGATCGGTAAGTGTATCTATGACAACATTACCGTTTTCGTCGATATTGGGTACTGCTGAAAAAGCAAGATTCGCAATTTCAAGATTCACAGCGGATACGGCCTGACAGGAACTGTTAGTTCTTGTAAATCCGACAACCCTGACATTGGGATATTCGCCCATAATATAAGCCATGTCATCACCCGCACTTACGCATTCCGCATTAACCAAAAGGATGATCTTTCCGTCGTGCCATAAATCTTCTCCTTCGTAAGTCAGCACATCTTCTTTTGTATATTTGCCGTTTTCGTCTCTTTCAAAACTTGCGGTCTCTTCATTGATCTTTGAAATGTACATATTTACATGCTCGCCCTCGGGCGCAAAAAGTCCTGCAACGCTCTGTACAAAGAATGGATCGCCGCCTTCGTTTGAACGCATGTCGAATACTATGTTTTTATAACCGTTTTCCTTTAAGGATATGACTTCTTTTCTGAGCTGATCGACCATTTCCGTATACATTCCGGGTTCTGCGTAGGAAGCCGAGTCGTATGACATCTGTCTGATTCTTAAAAGCATTGTATCGTCATTAACGTTTTCCCAGGAAAGATTGGTAATGTTAACTCCCCTGTTAACCTTGCAAAGAGAATCATAAAGTCTTGGCATATACGAACCGAGGCTTTTAAGAGTTAATTCCTTTTCTTCACCGTTATCGCTTAAATATGTAAGGACTGCTTCGTCTTCGTTAAAATCACCAAATTCGCTGTTTGCTCCTATTCCTGCAACATACATCGGAAGGAAGAACTCTTCGTTTTCCCTTACAGGATATGCGCTCACATAGTACTTAATATCATCGTAATAGTCGTCAATTGCTCTGCCGTTCCATTTTGTGATGATTGTTCCGTTTTTGATTCCGGCATTTTTTAATACATCGATGTTTTCATCCGCATCTTCGCTTCTGTAATTTTCTTTAAATCTGTAAAATCCCGTCAGATCTTCTTCCTCGGAATCGATTGAATAAGAATTGGCATATCCTTCGACATTTATCGCAACAAACTCTCCGGAAGATAATCTTGCTATCGAAAGACCGTAATCGTTTCCGTAACATTCCATCATCAGATTAAGTTCATCATCCTGATGCTTTAACATATAGGCCGTATGTCCGTCGTAGAATTCTTTTGTGAACTGATTCCAGACTTTGTAGTTTTCCTTCGCATCCTGTGTCTCATCGATCTCTTTGAAAAGGGGTTCATATCTTGAATAAAGATCATCCCAGTCGATGCCCTTTTCATCCGTCAATACATAATGCTCTTTTAAGGTCTTAAATGCTTTTTCAAAGTCTTCTTCGTAATTGATCTTTTGGGGTGGCAGAATGGAATTGAAAACAATACTGAATACAATCGTAACCGCACATACTGCGGCAAGAGTTCTTTTTATTATTTCTTTATCCGTAAACAATCCCGCCACTATTATTAATGAAGAAATATAAACACCCAGATATCCCATTTCAAACCCGTATTTTATAAACATAAGCAAAGAAACAATAAACGGCGTCGCATAAAGGAATTTAAATTTTTCCGATACAAACTTTCCGGATATTGCTGAAGTGACCACGATTCCCGCCATCAGCATAATTTCAATCACGCATAAAAATTTCATTTTTAATCCTCTTTTTCTCTAATTCATTTCACTTCTTCTGAACAATGCATAACCGATAAGAATATAGATTAAGGTCATCGCACTTGAAACCGTGATCGTTGCAACGATCATTTTCGGATCGATTGCCCCGGTCGCTGATGAGTATTTTACAATGCCTTTTGTCGGAGACAGATTGTAGATCGACCAGGTGTCGAAGCTCATTAAATAGTTAAGATTGTAAACGCTTATAAATACGCTCGAACTGACTTCCTCAAAAAGCGAAGTTATGAAAAGCGATCCGAAACTGATAACGAATCCCGTTGCAAGCATGACGTATTCGTTTTTTATCACAAAGGCGAGACACGCGGAAAATGCCGCAAGCCTTAGAAAAGGAAAAATGAATAAAAGCTGCCTTGCCAAAACATCCGAAAATACAAGTTTTTCGCCCCATTCGGCTACAATAGTGCCCGAAACCAACGGAAGGAATGTAAGAATATATGCCAGGAATGCGGCCGGAATGATCGCACAAAGCACTCTCGATAAATATACCGAAATCCTCGAATGTCCCGAGAGAATTTCGTAATTTCCAACCTTGTCCCTATAATCCGGACATATCACTATCCCCACGATTGCAGCAACCGCAGCCAGAGGGAATGTATAAAATAAACTCGAATCCGAAATGTACATTCCGCTTACGGTACTTTCCGGTGCATTGATCAATCCGAGCAGGATCATCAAAGCAAACAATAAGGGATAAAATATTAAGAGAAGTTTGGACCTTACGACTTCAAATAAAATGGATTTAATAAGTTTTTTCATTAGTGCCTGTCCTTCTTTTTGAATACTATGAAAGCAACCGTCAAATACAAAACGGTAAGTAAAAGCGATACGCCGATTGTCAAAAGAACCATGTGTGAATCTATCGAAGTATCGAATATGGTTACCGGTTTCCCATCAACGATAAATTCTCTGCTGTTTTGCGGAATCAAAAGTGAAAGGATATTGATAAATCCGAACATGTTATCCGTTTGCATATTAAAGTTATCCGCCATGATGGATTCGATTATATCCAAAGCAGTAAAAACACCGAGTCCCGCAGCTATGCCTTTTCCCGCACTTCCGAGCAGCGATGCTATCATCATGTGAAAAGCACAAAGCCTTAACATCGGAAAGAAACATAAAAGCATTCTTATGATGACATCGAAGGGTTCGGTCTCTTTGCCCCATCCGTTTGCAAGGCAGAAAACCAGAACGGGAAGCGAGTCAATTATCAAAACCAGAATTACTCCCCATACGATTCCCGATATCACTCTGCCGGCAAAAACTTTAAATCTTCTGTGTCCCGACATTATTTCGTAATTGATAGTTTTATCGGAACCGTCCATGCCCATAGCTTTGCACGAGATGATAATGATTCCGAGATATGAAAAGCCGTACACCATTCCAAGAAGCTGGCTTCCTACTAAGAAACTTACCGTTACACTCTTTAAACCTTCCGCATCCATATTTGAGATAAGTGCAATGATAAAGAACGGAAATCCGAGCATTGCGACAAGCGAAATGATCACGCCGGTATCTTTTCTTAAACCGTAATTAACGGATTTTACAATATTTAACATTTCTATACCTCGCTGACCATCTTCATGTAATAATCTTCCAGGCTTACCGCATTCTTTGCTATCTCCACAGGAATAACTCCGTTTTCATAAAGCATTTTGGAGATATCTCTTATCTCATCCATTTTTTCGTAAATACGGATACCCGAATCTTTTATGACATCAAATTTCTCAATCTTACATTTTTCGATCAAAAGGGAACTTGCCTTCTCGTTGTTGTCGGTATTTATCTGAATGTATTCGCTGCAGGCAGCTTTTAATTCCTGTTCGGTGAAAGTTCCTTTTATCCTGCCGTGGTTGATAAATACGTAATCCGTACAAAGGAGTGAAAGTTCACTTAAGATATGTGATGAAATGACAAGAGTAATGTTTTCTTCTTTATTAAGCTTCCTGAAAAGATCTCTTATCTCAACGATTCCCTCGGGATCGAGACCGTTTATCGGCTCGTCGAGTACCATGAATTCGGGTTTTCCGAGAAGCGCATTCGCAAGTCCGAGCCTTTGTCTCATACCGAGAGAAAAGTTCTTAACTACTTTCTTTCCGGTATTTTCAAGGTTAACAGTCTTTAATACTTCTTCGATTCTTTTTTTATCCGGAATGCCTTTTTGAAGGCGCTGCTTTTCAAGGTTTTCTTTTGCACTTAATTTTTCTTTGGCATATGGTGTTTCGATCATAAAGCTCATTCGGCTTCTCGCATGATTTAGTCCCTTTTCATCGGTCGCACCGTACATTTTCAATTCCCCGGAAGTCGGAAACGCAAGACCGCCCATGATCTTCATGATCGTGGTTTTGCCCGCACCGTTGGGTCCGATCAATCCGACGATGCTTCCTTCTTTTATTGAGAAAGATACGCCGTCCAGTGCTTTCTGTTTGCCGTATTGTTTGGTTAGATTACTGATTTCAACTATATTTTCCGACATCTTTTTGCCCTCACTTTTTGATTTTCTGATTCTACTCTAAATTTAATTCTTAAAGAATTTCTTAAATAATTTAATTTATTAAATTTTTTTGAGAGATCTTGTTCATAAAGAAAAAACCTCCTTCCCGGTTTCCCGGAAAAGAGGTTATATGCTTGATCCATTATTCTTTTTCTCTATTTGAAATCTCCGATCGGATTCCATTTAATCGGGGATATCTCGTATCCCAGCATTTTGTCTGAGAATTCCTCGGGGGTGATTGACAGTTCTTCTGAAACCTTTGTATCCCATTCACCCGTTGTATTGTAATAATATCCGATATCCGTTCCGTTACTGTTGTAATCGCTGAAATAATACTCATCCCATTCGACTTTTGTTCCGTCCTTGCTTAAATGGAGTTTTCCGTAACATGTATACATTGCTCCGCCCGAACCGCGATGATAGAAATATCCGTCTCCGAAGGTCCTGCCTCGGTTTCAGTATTGTCTTTTACGGGATCTTTCGGAACACTGACCTGATCGATACCGGTATCTTCATCACGCATTTCAGGAGGCGTCACCACGCAACCCGTCAGTAATATTCCGCTTAACAAAACCGCTATGATCCCCGTGATCTTTCTTCTGTTCATCCGCTTGTTCATCCTTTCACACTCTGAATCTTTTCTTTCCTATTATATTTGTAACTCTGTTTAATCTACGAACAGCCTGCTTATTTTTTATGGTTAAATTTCAGATCAAAAAACAGTTTGTCTTCTTCGAAGCATGCAGTTATACTGCCTTTCTGCTTTTCCATAAGAAGTTTCGCGATATAAAGTCCGAGTCCCGCACTTCCGTCCCTTCTCGCTTTATCCGCCCTATACGTCCTGTCAAAAATATGTTCAAGATCTATCTCATCCCTGTTTTCCACGGAATTTCCCATCCGGATGACACATCCGTCCTCAGAATCGGAAACGGAAAGGATAAGATCGCCTTTTGAATATTTTACGATATTTCCCGTCAGATTGTTGAATACCCTGTTTAAAAGAGAGGCATTGGCCTGAATAAATACCGACTTTTCGGGAAAATCTATCTGAGGCGTAAGATTACCTTCTCTTATTAGAGTCTCATTTTCGATAATGAACTCCGACAAAAACGGGATGATGTCGATCTTCGTCAGTTCGACGGGCTTGCTGTCGCTCTCGAGAACCGAAAGTTCAAAGAATTCATCCACCATGCTTTTTAAAACTTCTGCCTTTTTGCTGCTTATATCCAGGTAATTCTTTCCTTTGGGCGACAGATCTTCCGTTTCAAGCAGCTGAAGATTTCCTTTGATAACCGTAAGCGGTGTCCGAAGGTCGTGTGCAATATCGGATATGGATTGCTCGAGCTGCTTTTTGGACTGCTCAGTCTGAAGTTTGAGTTTCTTCTGATAATCTATGTTTTCGTTGATCTCCGCTGCAATTCTTTCGAGATCCCTGTCCAAAAGAGTGACCCTGAGATTGCGGTTGTACGAATCCTCTTTTGTCCTTTGCAGTTCCTCTCTCATCTTTTTGAGATTGCTTTTGACAACGATCAGTTTTATGAGAAGAAAAGCTATGAGAAGAAGCAATATCACAAAAACAGCTAAAAAAATATATTTTTGCATCTACTCCTCCTTAAGGCGATACCCTATTCCCCATACTGTCTCGATGATCTCCCTGCCGGTCGCATCCATGAGTTTTTTTCTTAGATTGCTCATGTGGACATTTATGGTGTTGTCCTCGTAAATGTACTCATCCTCCCATACGGATTTGTAGAGGTTGGCTTTGGAAAAAGTCTTCTTCGGATTTTTCATGAAAAGAAGCAGAAGTTTCATTTCTTTTGCGGTCAGTTTGATCGGTCTGCCCTCAAAAGTCACTTCGTTGTCGGAAATATTGTAGGTTACGCCCAGAGCGGTAAGGGTTTCGCTGTCTTCGTTTTTGACATATTCCCCGCCTTCGCTCCTTCGAAGCACCGCCTCGATCCTCACATATACTTCGTTCAGATCAAAGGGCTTGGTGATATAGTCGTCGGCTCCGGACTGCATCGCGTTAAGTCTGGTATCGATCTCCGTTTTGGCCGATATAACTATGACCGGAGTATAAGTATTTCCTTCCCTGCTCTTGCTGCCGCGAAGGATCTTTATAAGCTCATCCCCTGTCTTAAAAGGAAGCATCATATCCAGAAGAATGATATCGAAATGTTTTTCCCGTATAAAAGAATAAGCAGCATCCCCGTCAGCCGCCTCGGTCACGTTCATTTCCTTTTCAGTTAAAAAATTGGCAAGAAGCGCTCTTATTTCCCTGTCGTCTTCCACGATAAGAACTTCTCTTGAATTCTTCTTTTCCTCATTCATCATTTTCTCACCGAACCTGTATTCCGAAAAAGGACCACTCGCAAGCGGTCCTTTCTTTTATTAATTATTCGTTTCTGTAATCTGTAACTCTCTTGGTCTTTTTCTCCGACCTCGGAAGTGTTCCGATGGGAACTACCGTTACTCTCGGAGTAACTCCTACATAAGTCTTGAATACTCCCGTGATCTCTTTTGCCATATTTTCGAAGCTTATCCTTCCTTCGCCTTCAACTGTAAGAAGGAATACGTCTCTGTTCTTGTCATCTTCGTGAGCAAGGGTTACGCGGTATTCGCTGGTGGCACCTTCAACCTTGGCGAGCATTTCCTCAACCAGTGCGGGGAACATATTTACGCCGTGGATCTTGAACATGTCGTCGCTTCTGCCCTTGATGATGTCGAGTCTGGGATATTTGCATCCGCACTTGCATTCGCCGGGAACGATCCTTGAAAGGTCGTGTGTACGGAAACGAAGAAGGGGTGCACCCTCTTTTACGAGTGTTGTGATAACGATCTCGCCTTCCTCACCGTCGGGAACGTTTTCGCCGGTCTCGGGATTGATGATCTCGATGTACAGATAATCATCGAAGCAGTGCATAGCCGTTTCGCCGGGACAGTTGATACCGATACCGGGACCATAGATCTCGGTCAGTCCGTAAATATCGTAAAGTTCGATGCCCAGACCTTCGCGGATGGTCTGACGCATTTTATCACTCCAGCGTTCCGAACCGATAACACCTTTTTTTAGATGGATCTTGTCACGGATGCCTCTCTTGTTGATCTCTTCCGATAAAAGAAGTGCATAGGATGATGTTGCGCAAAGAACGGTGGACTCAAGATCTATCATCATCTGGATCTGCTTTTCGGTATTGCCGGGTCCCATGGGAATAGCCATGGCGCCGAGTCTCTCGCAGCCTGCCTGGAATCCTACACCTGCGGTCCAGAGTCCGTATGCGGGTGTGATATGGATACGGTCTTTTTCAGTAATTCCTGCAAGACGATAGCATCTCTCAAACATAATCGCCCAGTCTTCAACATCCTTCTTTGTATAAGGTATGATAACGGGTTTGCCCGTGGTACCCGAGGATGAATGGATACGTACAACTTTCTCATCGGGAACAGCCTGTATTCCGAGAGGGTATGCGTTTCTCAGATCCTGCTTGTCCGTAAAAGGAATCTTATAGAAATCTTCCTCGGACTTGATCTCCGTAAGTCCCAGCTCGCGATACTTCTTACCGTAGTAGCTGTCGCCCGCAACGAGTCTTTTAACCTGTTTGTCTATAAGTTCCAACTGTTCTTTTGAAGGTTTCATGCTTTGCTCCTTTGATAATCATACTTTACGTTTCCGTGTTTGCAGGTTACTGCATGTGGGGCCGGGGCTGCGACAGAGTCGCTCACTCTGCACGCAGCCTCGGCTTTGTATCCTTAAAACTGCAAACACGGAAACCCTTTATTTTTTGCCTACTTCAACACCATGAAGGAAGGCTTTCTTGTTCACTTCCACAAAGTTAGATTTTACGCTTGTTTCGATAGTTGAGATAAGTGCTTCCTCCGAAAATGGAAGAAATCCTGCGCCCTTTGCCACACCGAGTACCGCTACGTTGAAAAACTTAGATGAACCAAGTTCTTCGCAAAGTGTATCTGCGTTTAATACCACAAGATTGCTTATCGTTTTTTGAAGAAATTCTATCATTTCCTTTCCGTCATATCCGGTAGGATTAAGAGATTCCGTTACCGGCTTGAGACAGACTTCGTTGGTGATGACTGCACCGCCTTCTTTTAAGAAATCGAGGTTTCTGACTGCTTCCGAAGGCTCAAATGCGATGATAAGATCTGCGCTTTTCTTCGGGATCAAAGGCGAGTATGCGTCTTTTCCGATACGTACATGGCTTGTTACGGGACCGCCTCGCTGAGCCATACCGATGGTTTCCGCGGAATGGACCGTTTCGCCCATCTTTTCGGCTGCTGCCGCAAGAAGTTTGGATGCGAGCACCGTACCCTGTCCGCCGACACCGCAAAGTAAGATATTATATGACATCTAGCGCACCTCCTTTTCGATGGCACCCATGGGGCAGACCTGAGCACAAAGAGTACAGCCGGTACACATTGATGCATCTATGGTAACTTTCTTTCCTTCTGCGGAAATAGCGGGACATCCGATCTCGCGGATACATTTTTTGCATCCGATACACTTGTCGGTGATCACACATTTTTCCACAGGTTTGAAAAGTGCCACGCATGAAGATTTGAAAATGATCGCTTTAACGCCGGGTGCATCCGCACATTCGGTTATGGCTTTTTTTGCTGCCTCGAGATCAAGGGGATCAACCGTCAATACCTTTTCGATGCCCATTCCCTTAAGGATCATTTCGATACTTATCTTGTTTACGACATCGCCCATCATGTTCATTCCGGTTCCGGGATGGGGCTGATGTCCGGTCATTGCGGTGGTTGAGTTATCAAGCACGCAGAGGATCATGTCCGCTTCGTTGTAAACCGCATTTGCGATCCCTGTCATACCTGAAGCAAAGAAAGTCGAGTCTCCGACAAATGCGAAATTAACGGTCTTTGAATCTGTCCAGTGAAGTCCCTGAGCCATTGTGATTCCTGCACCCATGCAAAGGCATGTATCCACCATGTCGAGAGGCATTGCGTTTCCGAGTGTGTAACATCCGATATCACCCGAGAAGTTTGCCTTTCTGTCTTTCATAGCCTGCTTGACCGCATAAAAACTTGCTCTGTGAGGACAGCCTGCGCAGAGAACCGGAGGACGCATGGGAGGTGCGGGCATATAGCCTGCATCTGCCGGAGGATCTGATCCCTCTGCGATCTCATCACCTGCAAAAAGAGCAATCTCTCTTGCTGTCTGCTCTGCGGTATTCTCGCCTGCAAGAGGTGAATTTCCTGTATGTTTTCCCAAAACTTTAATCTTTATCTGATTTGTTCCGAGAAGTTTTAACAATTCTTCTTCAAGGTAAGGGAAGAGTTCTTCAACAACGAGAACTTCCTCAACACCCTCTAAAGACTTAAGGATAAATCTTTCGGGGAAAGGATGAGGAGTTGCAACTCCGATCAAAGATATGTCGGTTCTGTCCTGAAGGTATTCTTTGGCATATGCATATCCTGCACCGCCTGCAAGAACGGCTTTATTATTGCCTTCTTTTCCCTGATATTTGTTGAATCTGTAATCAGAGAAATCGTCTCCGATCGCGGGATTTCTCTTCTCGATCATTTCATGGTTCATTCTCGAAAGACGGGGGAAGATCACGAAACGTTTGGAATTCTTAACGAATCCGGGGATCTCCTTCGGCTTTGCATTCTCATCATAAGTGATCGAAGCATATGCGTGATCGATCCTGGTCGTAGGACGGAAAAGCACGGGAGTTTTGTATTTTTCGGAATACTCGAAAGCATCCTGTATCATTTCGTATGCTTCTTCTACGCTGCTAGGATCAAAAACGGGGATCCTGCAGTATTTTGCAAAGAGTCTTGTATCCTGTTCCGTCTGTGATGAAATAGGACCGGGATCATCTGCAGATACAACTACAAGTCCTCCTTCCACTCCGACATATGCTAGAGACATGAGTGCATCCGATGCTACATTAAGTCCCATCATCTTCATGGTAACAAGACATCTTGCACCCGCATATGACGCACCGGCTGCAACTTCCATTGCTGCCTTTTCATTGATCGACCATTCGACATGGATCGCTTTGTCTTTGTTTCTCTTGGCTATGGTATCGACTATTTCGGAAGAGGGAGTTCCGGGATACCCGCAGGCCAGATTGACACCTGCCGCCATTGCACCAAGCGCAATCGCCTGGTTGCCCATAACATATTCTTTCTTCATGATCCTTTTCCTTTCAAAGAAAAAAGTAATTCACACCCGATAAGTTTCGGGCGCAAAATACTTTTTTATCATAACATTATTTTTTTAATTATTGAATATAAATCTTTCGAAGTCTTCGGGTTTATATGTCGATTATCTTGGTGGATATCTTCTCGGTAAACCTTACATCGTGCTCAACGATAAGCATCGTAGGCGCATAGGTCTCTATAAGCTTTTCGATCTGCATTCTCGAAAAAACATCGATGTAATTGAGCGGTTCATCCCAGATATAAAGATGTGCCGAAGTCAGAAGACTTGACGCGATAAGTACTTTTTTCTTCTGTCCTTCGGAAAAATCCTCCATGTTCTTTGAATACTGGACTTTGTTGAAATCAAGCTGGTTCAAAAGTGCCAGGAGGAGCGTATAATCGAGCCCTCTGTATTTCGCATATTCTTTCAGATTACCTTTAAGATGCGAAGTATCCTGATTGATATAGGAGATCTTGAGATTGGCTCCCACGTTCAGCGTTCCTTCGATAAAAAGATTGTCAAAATCCTTCGGAACCATTCCGTATTCCTTAAGTCTCAATGCGTCCCCGTTTACGTCAAATCCGCTTGCTTTCATTAGGATCGCCTTTATTATGCTGGATTTGCCGCAACCGTTCTCGCCACGTAGAAATACTCTTTCGCCCTGTTTTAATTCAAATGTCAGACCATTGATAACATTTTCGGCCGAACCGCGGTAGCCCAGTGAAAAATCTCTGCATTCGATCAGTCTGTCCTTATAATATTCAAGGGGCATGACCTTTAAGTCCTTTACGTTTTCGATATCGTTCAAAAGACCTTCTTTTTCTTCGATCTCCCTTTCGATACGATTCTCGAACGATTTGACTCTGGACTGCATCTTCTTGGTCTTCGAACCTATATAGGCTCTCGTATCCATGAATCTGTCATGTTCTTTTACGGGATTGAATCCGATCTTGGTATTCTCGTTTTTCTCAGCCCATCTGGATGCTCTGTCAGCCGCTTCCTTTAACTTGCTTATCTCTCTTAAATGCTTCTCGTTCTCGGCCTTTGCGAAAGCATCCGCTTTTTCCTTGTTCTCCCACCAGGACGAGAAATTTCCCGCCTGAACTTCAATGCTTTCCCTGTTCAATACAAGGACATGGTCGATCACCGCATCAAGCAGATCCCTGTCATGGGAAACGAGTATAAAACCTTTTTTCTTATTCAGATATCCTTTAACGCTTTCCCTGGAATTCGCATCCAGATGATTGGTCGGCTCGTCGATCAGAAGAAATTCGTTCTCGCCCGCGAACAAAACCGCGAGCATGACCTTCGTTCTCTCTCCGAAACTCAATGTTTTGATCGGTCTGTACAAAACTTCCGCATCAACATTAAGCTCGGCAAGTTCAACCAGTATCCTCCAGCTCTCAACGCCGGATTTCCACTTGTCAAAAAGATCGCACGCACATTTTTCCATATCCGCGTCATTTAACTCATAAGGGAAATAGTCAAATACCGTGCTCGTTGATACGGAGCCGTCATATTCAAGACCTCCCAGAAGGATCCTTAGAAAAGTCGTTTTCCCCTTGCCGTTTCTTCCGATAAACCCGAGTTTCCAGTCGGTATCGATCGAAAAAGATACCTTTTCAAATATATTGTCAAAACTGCCTTCATACGCGAAGGTAAGATCACTTACATTTATTAAAGCCATACTTCACCGCCTTCCTGCCCGATCCTCCCGATGATCCACGGGTCAGAATGAGTAAAAAAACCTGTTTTGCGTATGCAAAACAGGCTCGTCAAAAAAAATGTATTCCTTTAAGCAATAAAAAAGTAAGGATACAAGAACTTCGACAATCCGATTTAAGCATACACAAAAACACCCATTCATACGGGCCTTTATTCAAAGTGTCAACTTAAACCAAAATTATCTGAATATCATTCTCTCACCTTACACTTGCGTGTCTTTCTTTTATATTTGTGACCTCGTCACTTTTCTCACAATAACATATATTTCTTTTCCCTGCAAGTAACCAAAACGATTTTTTTTATTTTGAGAAAAAGAGATCGAAGATCGGTTCGAAAGTTATTAATGAATCCTCTCCATCCACTTCATTGCCAGATCCGGCCAGTGTCCGACATCCGAGAAAAGCTCCACGGGATCGATGTCTGCATTCGCAAAAGGATTCTGTTCGCCTTCTTTGTCTTTATCTTCCTCATCCTTAAACTGCTCTTTTAATTCCTTAACCCTCTCAGCTGTTACATCCACTCCCTCACCGTTTTTAACAGCCTTAACCGCACGCATAACCTGTTCCATGGTATATTCTTCGAATTTTCCCGCAAAGAAATCCGCATTGGGAACGCTTAAGCCGTGAAATCCGTCGGGAAATACGTAATGAGCGAAATAAACGCCCTTTTCCATAAGAGCTTTCGCGAAAAGATAGCTGTTTTCAACAGGAACAAGATTGTCGTTGGCAGTCTGCCATAAAAAGCAGGGCGCGGTATCTTCGCTGACATTCTTTTCGAGTGAGAAATAATCCAGTTCTTCCTTTGAAGGGTCCTTTCCGAGAAGTGCGAGAACCGAGAATTCATGGGTATACTCACCCGTTGTGATAACGGGGTATGAGAGGATCGCACCGTCCGGTCTGCAGGAAATATCCGCATACTCGGGATTGCAGTCCGTTATCGTTTTAAAATGAACCGCCACGGAACCGCAGACATGTGCTCCGGCCGAAAAACCGCAGACTATCAGTTTTTTACCTGCGATCTTATACTCGTTCGCTCTTTTTCTTATAAATCTTACGGCGCGTGCCAGATCGTTTTCGGGCTGTTTCCCAAGAGGGACCGCGAAGGTCATGTCGGTCGTGTATGTCAGAACGAAAACGTTCATTCCCCTGTTGTAAAATTCCACAGCGGGGATCGAAGCTTCGGGAGGAACGCACATGCAGTATCCGCCACCGGGAACCACTATCATGCAGTCCCTGTTTTCGTCATCATCGTGAAGATATGCGTGAATATTGGGAATAAACCCGTAAGCAGCTTTGTAATCGTATTCATTTTGTTCCCAGATCGCATTTGCAAATGTCTTCATATCTAACCCTTCCCAATACATTTATTCCTGAAAAACAGTGACTTTGTTCACCCTGTTATTGATTTTTGACCAGTGTATCAAATTCGTAACCGGATCTTCCACTCAGATCCAGTACGGATAATCCTCCATCTCGATATATCCTTCATCATCCTTATCGATAAAGCAGGCCATGAAAGCATCCGCAAAACTTATTCCCGTCGTATAAAGGAAAAGCGGGAAGAGCTGCATGCCGAGGATTCCCATCAGAAGATAGATCCAGGCCTTTTTCTTGCCGAGCGCGAAAAGGTGTCCGCCGTAAGCACCCAGAAGGAATCCGAGCCATACGAATTTGGCCTTTTTGACGCGAACGGGATTTTCGTAAGGAGCCAGAGGATCCACGATCACCGCGATCTGCTTTTTCATTTTCATGATGATATAGATAGCACCGCCGATCGATGCAAAAGCCGCTATATAGCTTACTACGCCGAGCGCCTTCGTAACGGCCATGAATACTTTGATACCCGTCGATATACCGCTTCCGAAACCGATGATCTCGGTGCTCTCCGATATGCTGTTAATATCCACCGAATCACCCATGGAATCCATGAACATCGAAAGTATCGATCTTCCCAGTATGCTGACCGATGCCCAGAGCGCGATCATGAGTACCAGCACAAGGATCAGACCCTGGATATGAAGTATCATTATGTCTTTGTATCTTCCGTCGGTTCCCTTCGGCAGGAAAACAGGTTTTTGTTTTTCTTCCATAAAAATCCTCTTTTTTTATTCTTCTCTCGTAAGATTTTTCACCCACCTGTATTTTTTGTAATGAATAAATACCGCGGGAAGTTTGACTATCTCATCCAGATTAAGGATGAAAAATACTGCAAGCACGGGAAGTTTCAGAACAAATGCCGCAAATGCACCGACCGGAACTATGAAAGCCCACATGGTGATCGTATCGCATATGAATCCGAATCTCGTATCACCGCCGGCACAGAAGATACCGCTGATGACCACACTGTTAATGGCCCTTCCCACCATATAATATATGCACATGACGAGCATCCAGAAAAGATAGTGTTTCGCCGTATCTGAAATATTGACGAACCTTACGATGACCGGTGCAAAGGCACATATGATGATGCCGGTGATTATACCGCTTATGATCGAAAGCTTTGTAAGTCTTCCACCGTATTCTCTGGCTCTTTCGAGTCTTCCGGCGCCGAGTTCGTTTCCGACCATTATCTCGCCGCCGCTCGCAAGTGCAAAACAGAAACAGGAAACCACATCCTTAACCACCGCAACGATCGAATTGGCGGCTACGGCATCGCTCCCGAGATGTGCCATGATAACGGTTATCATGGTAAATCCGATTCCCCAGCCCATCTGATTGGCAAGTACCGGCGATGTGTATTTTACAAATTTTACGAATATGTTCTTTGAAAATCCGATCAGATTTTTAAATCTGAACCTTACTTTTCCTCTCGTCAGCTGCACGATCACTGATAACGAAAAGCCAAGAAACGAAGATATGGTCGTGGCAAGTGCCGCACCGGCCGTTTCCATCGGCTTAAGTCCGAAAAGACCGTATATGAAAACGGCATTCAGAACTATATTGGTAATCACCATTACGGTGCTTATCGCCGTTGCGCTCCTGACGAATCCGGTATTTTTCATTATGATCTCGATCACGCTTGCAAGATTCATGAAAAAATACGAGAAACTGGCGATCCTCAGATAATCCGCGCCGTAAGCTGTTATCAGACTGTCATCGGTAAACACCTTCATTACGGTTTCCGGAATGAAGAATGTCAATGTAAAAAATACCGCTGTAATGGGAATCGTGATAAGAATTACCAGTCCGTAGAGTTTTTCCATGGATTCCCTGTCACCGTCTCCCCAGTACTGTGCGGCAAGCATGCTCGTTCCGGCAATTACCGCATACGTGAAAAGGCTCATTACGAATGAAACCTGTGTGGCAAGCGAAACGCCCGACATGGCTTCCTGGCTGAGAACCACAAGCATCACGGCATCTGCCACGGGGACAAGTGAGAACATGAAAAGCTGGAACGTGATCGGTATGACGATCTGAGAGAGTTTTTTGTTAAATTCTCTGTCCTTCATGTAAATTTTTTCTTTTTTAATCAAATCCTCCCGACGAAAATGCCGAACTCAAAGACACTTCCTCCGGGAGGAAAACAATACTTATTTAAATTCTATCGTCTTAATCGCATCCGGGGTAACCTCGATAAATCTCTTGGGGTTGGATGTCGGAATGAGTGTCAGGACCGCATCCTCGAAATTACCCGTAAATTTATCTTTTCCGCCGATTATGTGAATAAGCAGCTCATTGTTGTTGTATAAAACCATCCTGTTGTCGTCAAAGAAAACGTCCGTAGGCTCTATGTCAAAATATGTCTTATCCTTAAGTCTGGCATCATAATCGTATATTTCCGCCTTGAACTTATGCTCGCCCTCATCACTGTTAAAGAAGAGGACCACATATTTGCCGTCTTCGTAAACAGACAGGATCTTATCGGATATAAGAATGTCTCCGGTGCTCTGCGGCATCTGATCTCCGCTGAAAAACATGAGCCTGTTGTCAGCAACTGCCACTGCTTTGTTGTTGCCCGCAAAATGAATCTCCGGAACCAGCGCACCCTGATATTTGTAGCTAGACATCAGGCTGTCCTGGTAATTCTGTCCGACTTCACCGAAATTGTAAAATCCCAGCGATGAATAGAAAGTGCCCTTATCCACGTTAAGATAGGAAACCGCACCGAGGATACCGTTATCGGAAATGGCTATCTCGACCGGATATCCAAAACCTTTCATCGTGGTATTAAAATACAGCATTTCTTCGCCCGAGGTATTGTATACGTATATGGGGGTATTGTCCGAATTGTCCAGGACCGCCATTACATATCCGCTGCCCGCAGCTTTGAACTTTCTGATCGGCATTCCGGTCTCGATCTGTCCGATGACGCTTTTTTCATCCATCATGTAGATAGAACCGTGATCGTAATCGGCAACCGCCACAAATCCGTCCGTTACGTCCACAAGAGGTTTCTGCATGTCAAAAGCTTCGTTCCAGATCTGCTCACCCTTGTAGTTGACGCATTTGATACCGTCGGAGTTGTATACGATAAAATTGTTGCCGAACCTCTCGGCTTTCGAACCCGTGGAAATAAAGAACTCCGTGGATGAGATCTCCGTCATCGTGGTATATGCTTTGTTAATAAAGAATACCCTTGCAACGATAAATACCCCCGCGCCCAGAAGGACGACCGCCAGAAGAATTATCGCAACCCACATGAGTTTGCTGAATTCGTGACCGGCTCTTTTTTTGGTAAAGTCGTCAAAAAGCTTGTCTTTTTTTCCGTTTTTGTTGCCTTTATTGTTGTTTTTTTTAAATTGTCTGATATTTCCGTTTTCTTTCATCTGTTGTCTCAATTACTTTATTCGGCAACAGTGGAAAATCTGTAAACCGTTGTGGACTTGAATCCGTTGTTTTCATCAAACAAAGGTCTGGCAAACGCAGGTTCTTTCGCACTGTTGGGATAATACTGGCTCTCCAGGCATAGTCCCTGACGCTGTCCGTATACGGCACCGCCTTTTCCTTCATCGCCGTTTATATAATTTCCGATATAAAACTGTACTCCGGGAAGATCCGTGAGTGTCTCCATTACGATGCCCGACTTGTCATCGATGACCGTAGCCGCAAGCTTGAGAGTTTTGTCCCAGTCGTTTATACAGAAATTATGGTCAAAGCCGTTGGTAAGTATCAACTGCTCTTCATTCATATCAAGCATTTCGCCGATCTTCTTCTCGGTTCTGAAATCGAAAGGAGTTCCTTCGACTTTTCTGATCTCACCGGTGGGAATGCTGCCCTCTCCGACGGGAACGAAATTATCCGCATTGAAGATAACGCCTTCGTCAAGGATGCTTCCCGACTCATGACCGTTCAAGTTAAAATATGTATGGTTCGTCATGTTGATAATGGTCTTTCGGTCGGTCGTAACATCGTAATCGATCTTGATCTCGTCTTCTTCGGTAAGTGTGTAAACAACCTTAGCCTTAAGATTTCCGGGCATTCCGAGATCCATATCGGCCTTGTCGATGGTAAAGGTCACACTGTTCTCACCAACCTCGGCATCCCATACTCTCTTTTGAAGCGCACCGAGTCTCGCACTGTGAAGATTGTTCTTGTCATTGTCGTTGACTTCGAGACTGTATGTTTTGCCGTCTATCTCAAAACATGCATCAGCCGTTCTGTTTGCAATGGGTCCGACGATGGCACCGAAGCACTTGTCGTCATTGAAATACTTTTCGACATCTTCAAATCCGAGAATGACATCCCTTACTTTTCCGTCTTTTCCCTTGAAAAGAAAATTGGTAATGATGCATCCGAAATTCAAAAATGAAAATTCCGTATTGTTTTCGTTGGTAATGGTATATTTAAACAGTTGTTCCCCGTTTGGTCCTTTTCCTGTTTCCTTAATGTTTACGCTCATTTTAACCCTCCTTGTGTGCATTGATTTTTTGTCTGTACAAAGTACAGTTTACTCATCCTTTTGTCCGATGTCAATTTACGGATGATCTACTCGAGTTTGATAAGTTCGGAGAACGAATAATGACTGTCCGAAGAAGCCTCCTCGAAATTGAGGGTGTAGCTTCTGGTCTGATATCCGTCTTTCTTGAGAGTGACTACCACGGTTCCCACTTTTTTCGGGAAACTTGTAGGTGCAACACCTATGTAGTTGCCGTCCACGAATACCTCCACATCCTTCGGCGCATCTATGAAGACTTTAT
Organism: Lachnospiraceae bacterium; assembly: GCA_024698715.1. Taxonomy (GTDB): domain Bacteria; phylum Bacillota; class Clostridia; order Lachnospirales; family Lachnospiraceae; genus UBA3766. Next base: position 8,188 of record JAILRA010000032.1, on the reverse strand, counting down.
ATGTATTCTTATCGTCTTCTTCATCCTCACCTTCCGCGGGATCGCTTTCGTGATCCGAATCATCTTCTTCGTTCGAATCGGAAGAATCGTCGTTACTGTCTGAATCGTTATTTTCGTTTGTATCGGCATCATTGTCGTCCGAATCGTCTTGTGGAAGTTTGTTTAACTTGATCTCCACATCCGAATCGAGTATTCCGACCGAAAGATATAGATTAAGAGTATCGTATCCGTCCGCCCTCACAATGAGTTCGTGAATGCCGCACTCGATCCTGACGGGTCCCGAAGTATCTTTTATCTTCACTCCGTCCATATAGATAACGGCTTCGGGCGGATCCAGGATAAAAGTAACGTTTCCGTAATTCTTTTTGATCTCGACATCCGAAAGGTCGATGGTGGCTTCCTGATTGCGTCCGACCGTAACTTCCTTTACGGCGCTGGTTCCGTCTTTGCTGATCGTAACATTGTATTTGCCTTCCGGAACAGTCAGGATCATATCTTTCGTGATCTTACGGATATCCTTTTCGATCTCGATAAATCCGTCTATAAAATAATCGTCATTCGCGAGGCTCACGTATCCGTGTCCCTTGTCCACGGTAATGCTGTAAATGGTATGTCCGAAACCGTGGATCGTGATCACGTCCGTGTCGGATATCTCGAGAACACTGATATTCTCTTTGCCCGAACATACAACGAGATTATCGTCCAGTTCGTACTTGTCTCCCAGATACTCCATTCTCGTCGCCGAATTGTAGAATTTGAAACCTTCCACATTAGAATATGCAAAATAATCCGAAGAGACAGTCAGGGATTTCAACAGTTTTTCCTCACGATAGAACGAGATGTCGCAGATGAGTCCGCTCGTTATCTGAGAACCCGTTATAGCCCCTTCATGTCTGTCGGTAAAAAATGTCAGATTGTCGTAGGAAAGGGTGTATCTGAGTCCCGTTTCCAGATTCTGGAAAGTTAAAGCCTGCTCCGACTTGCTGACCGAAACGACTATGCAGGTATCGCTGTAAACAAATTTTGAAGCCTGTTCGATCTCTTCTTCACCGCCGTTTCCGCTGTTATCGGAAACAGGCTGTCCCGGCAGGCAGGCCAGAAGAAACAGGGCAAAGAACGATACCGATATTAATTTTATGATACTAAGGATTTTCTTCTTCATCGGTTTTCTCTTACGAATTTATCCAAAAGATAATCTTTTCGGTTGTTTTCGGGATTCTCAATCACTTCGTCCAGCATTTCCTTCAAAATGTCCCCGATCTTCGGGCCCGGATTGATACCCAGATCTATAATATCCCTTCCGGTAACTGCCAGATCCTTAAGGCAGACACATTCGTTCTTGGCGATTATGCTTTCGTAATCGGCCAGATTGTCTTCAAATCTTTTTACCTTTTCAGCTCTCTGATAATCGCTCTGTGCCTCATAATCCGCTTTCCAGACCTTGAAAATATCGGGAAATACGTCGGTTCCGATATTATTCATCGCACGGCGCATCGTTTTTTCGCCCTTTTCAAGTCTGATATCGTGGTATTTTACGAGTTTGAACACTTTGTCGATGGTATCGTTGTCATATTTAAGACGCCTTAAGATTTCCCCCGACATCTCCGCCGACTTGACTGGATGCCCGTGGAAATGATCGATACCGTCCTCGTCCGTAGTCTTGCACAAAGGTTTGGCCATATCGTGAAAGAGCATGGCAAGACGAAGCGTTTTGTCTTTTTCGATATTCTCGATCGTCTTTATGATATGATCGCCCACGCTGTAGCAGTGGTGCGGATTGTTCTGTTCTGTTTTAAAACAGATATCGAGTTCGGGAATGAACTGTGCGGTAAGTCCCGTTTCGTACGCCGTTTTAAGCATTGCGGGATTGTCCGAGACCAGCGTTTTGTTAAGCTCAGCCTGAATTCTTTCCGCACTTATCTTCTTTAAGGAAGGTGCCAGTTTGACGATCGCTTCGTAGGTCTTGTCTTCAATTGTGTATCCGAGCTGGGCTGCAAAACGGATGGCACGAAGGAGTCTTAACGCATCTTCGGTAAAGCGTTCCTCGGGATTTCCGACACAGCGGATGACTTTCTTTTCAATGTCATCCATTCCGCCGAAGATATCCACCAGACCTTCCGTTTCGTTGTATGCCATCGCATTTATCGTAAAATCCCTTCTTAAAAGGTCTTCTTTCAGATTGGAAGTGAATTCCACGTTTTTCGGATGTCTTCCGTCCTCGTATTCTCCGTCGATCCTGTAGGTGGTAACTTCGAAGCTTTCCTTTCCCATAAGGACCGTAACGGTCCCGTGCTTGAGTCCGGTATCCACCGTACGTCTGAAGATCCTTTTGACTTCTTCGGGTTTGGCGGAAGTGGTGATATCCCAGTCATTCGGGATTCGTCCGAGGATCGAATCACGCACACACCCGCCTACTGCATAGGCTTCGGCCCCGTTGGCATTCAGTTCATCTATTATTTTTTTTACGTTTTCGGGTAATTCTATTTTCATTTTTTCTTTGATCCGTAACCGATCTGTCCGAGACATTAAAAAATATCCAGTTCAACGGGACAGTGATCGGATCCCATATATTCGGGAAGTATTTTGGCATCCTTCATCTGAGGGGTGAGTCTTTCGGATACCACAAAATAATCTATACGCCAGCCTGCGTTCTTGGCTCTGGAATTAAACATGTAGGACCACCATGAATACTTGTCGGGAACATCAGGATAAAAGAATCTGAACGAATCGACAAATCCGCTTTCGGTCACTTTGGTAAAGCAGGCTCTTTCCTCATCGGTAAACCCTGCGTTTCCGCGGTTCGATCTGGGATTTTTAAGATCTATCTCCTTGTGTGCCACGTTTAAGTCGCCGCAGTACACGACCGGTTTGGTCTCATCAAGTTTTTTGATATAGGAAAGAAATGCTTCTTCCCACTCCATCCTGTACGCCAGTCTGGTCAGTTCGCGCTGTGCGTTCGGAACATAAACATCTATGAGATAAAAATCTTCGAACTCCGCAGTGATCACTCTTCCTTCGGTATCATGCTCGGGAATTCCGATCCCGTATGTGACGTTTAAAGGCTTTTTCTTTGTAAATATCGCCGTTCCGGAATAGCCTTTTTTTTCCGCGTAATTCCAGTACTGATAGTATCCGGGCAGATCCATTTCTATCTGACCTTCCTGAAGTTTGGTTTCCTGAAGGCAGACCGCATCCGCATCCGTTTCGTTAAAAAAATCCATGAATCCCTTGCCCATGCAGGCCCTAAGTCCGTTAACGTTCCAGGATATCAGTTTCATGCGATTCTCCTTTGCTCATGTTTTTTATCAAATCCAGTTTATCGCTTCTTTTAAGCTTGTGCTTTATATACCATTCTCTTTTCATCGCATCGTTCTTGTTGTCAAAGGTCTCAAAATAAACGAGCCTGACCGGCAGACGCGACCCGGTATATTTGGCTCCTTTCCCTGTATTGTGAGCCTTTATCCTCGATTCAAGATTGTTCGTGTATCCCGTATACAGGGTTTTGTCCGAACACTCAACCATATATATGTAATGCTTTTCCGATCCCATTTTCGATACGATGTTTCTTTCCGAAAAGTCAGCCAAAAATCACTGCAAAATACCATATTAATTATTCGCCAAACCGCCGATTTTGTCAATCAAACAAAATATTCAGACACCTTCCACGAGCGGGCTGAAATCCATTCTGTTTTAACGATAATCAATGTTTATAATTATCCTTTCAGGTGTTATGATTGTATCAGCGGATAAATTCCTTTTTTATCGGTTTTGTCCGCATAAAGATCAGGGAATCCCCGATCGGATCTTATGCTTTACTCATTCCGCGGATCAAACAGCCGGAAGGATATTGTATATTTTTTAGGAGGTCATATGGCTTTTGCAGGTGCATTTATGGTTCCTCATCCGCCGATCATTTTAAAAGAGATAGGCGGATCGGATATTGAAAAAGCGGAAAAGACCGTTTCCGCATACACAAAAGTTGCAAAGGAAATCGCGGAAATAAAGCCAGAAACTATTATAATCACTTCACCGCACAGCGTAATGTACGCCGATTATTTTCATATTTCCCCGGGCAATGGCGCAAAAGGAAATATGGGGCAGTTCGGAAGACCTGAAATCTCATTTGATGTCGAATACGATGCGGAATTTACCGACACACTGTCGAAGATCGCAAAGAAAGCCGATTTTCCGGCAGGAACTCTCGGTGAGAAAAAAAGCGAACTCGACCACGGGACCATGGTTCCCCTGTATTTTATCAATAAGGAATATTCAGACTATAAACTTATCCGGATCGGTCTTTCGGGGCTTTCGTTAAAAGATCATTACAGATTCGGACAGATGATAAAAGAAACCGTTGAAAAACTGAACAGAAAAGTTGTTTTTGTGGCAAGCGGAGACCTTTCCCATAAGCTTTTGGCAGAAGGTCCTTACGGATTTGTCCCCGAAGGTCCGGAATACGACAAAAGGATAATGGAAGTCATGGGAAGCGCGGATTTCGGAAAGCTTCTCGAATTCAATGAACACTTTCTCGATAAAGCGGCCGAATGCGGTCACAGAAGTTTCTGCATAATGGCCGGAGCGTTTGACGGAATGAAAGTGGAAGGTACGGAACTTTCTCACGAAGGTCCTTTCGGTGTCGGCTACGGGATATGTTCTTTCAGGATCGCGGATAGCGTTGATCCCGATCCGTCCCGTGAATTCCTGAAAATTGCTGAAATTAACAGGCAGAAGAAACTGGAAGAGATAAGATCAAAAGAGGATGCTTTCATTTCACTGGCCAGATCAACAGTCGAAACATATACGAAAACCGGGATAACCCCGAAACTTCCTTCGAATCTTCCCGATAAAATGATGAAAAAGAGAGCCGGTGTCTTCGTGTCCATCCATAAAGAAGGGCAGCTTCGCGGCTGCATCGGAACCATCTCGCCCGTATACGACTGTATCGGAGAAGAGATCATTGAAAATGCCGTTGCCGCATCAAGCCGGGATCCCAGATTTTCCCCGATCCGACCGGATGAGCTCGATTATCTGGATATCAGCGTCGATGTACTCTCAGAAGCCGAGGACATTTCATCTAAAGACGAGCTCGATGTCAAAAGATACGGAGTCATCGTAAGCAAGGACGGAAGGCGCGGACTTCTCTTGCCGAATCTTGAAGGCGTTGATACCGTTGACGAACAGGTTTCAATCGCCCTTCAGAAAGCAGGTCTTTCCCCTTACGCAAAGGACTATAAACTCCAGCGTTTTGAAGTAGTAAGACATGAAGTATAAAATATAACAGGGCTGTTGAGATCCTCCCAGTCCGTACGTGAGCTACATCCGATGCAAGCCGGAACCCGGCCTAAAAGCAATAAAAAACCCACACATTATCCAATCCGTCAGGATGAATATGTGTGGGATCTTTTTTTATTTATTTCTGACCGTAATATGCGTTTGCTCCGTGTTTTCTGTAGTAATGTTTATCCTGCAGATCCTGCGGGGCACGTTCAACAGCCTTGTTTATCTGCTCGGTAAAGAGTGCCATCTTTGCAACCTCTTCCATGACTACCGCATTGTGAACCGCATTGGAAGCATCTTTTCCCCATGCGAACGGGCCGTGGTTCTTGCAGAGAACACTGCATACCGCTTCTGGATCCTTTTCGAGTCTTTTGAACTCCCCGACGATAAGCTTTCCGGTGTTGAGTTCGTATGCTTCCTCAATCTCCTCTTTTGTGAGACATCTGACACAGGGAATGTCACCGTAAAAATAATCGGCATGTGTGGTTCCGTAGCAGGGAATATCTCTTCCCGCCTGTGCAAAACTTGTCGCATATGTGGAATGAGTATGTACAACCCCTCCTATTTTGGGAAAGCCCTTGTAAAGTTCAAGATGAGTGGGGGTATCCGATGAAGGATTAAGCCTTCCTTCCACAACTTTTCCGTTAAGATCCACAACCACCATGTCTTCGGGTTTCATCACGTCGTAATCAACTCCGCTCGGCTTGATAACGAACAAACCGCTCTCCCTGTCGATCGCACTTACGTTTCCCCAGGTAAAAGTTACCAGTCCGTATTTGGGAAGAAGCATGTTGGCTTCGTAAACTTTCTGTTTTAACTCTTCGAGCATTATCTTCTGTTCCTTTCGATTTATTAAAGATTTTCGACTGCTGCCCTTTCGACCGCAATACCTCTTTTGTACTTTTCTATAAATGCATCAAAGCCTTCGACGTCTTTTGCTTCGGGCTGACATTCCTCGCATTTTGTATTGTTGAATATATTTTCGTTAAGATATTCGCTCAGCGACTTGCCGTTCTTTTTGTCCATATATGCGGCAAGAAGCGCAATACCCCATGCACCGCCTTCGGATGCTGTCTCCATTACGGATACGGATGCGTTGATCGCTGCAGCGGCGATCTTTGTTCCTACACCCTTGGTCTTAAAGTATCCGCCGTGTCCGTACATCTTATCCACCTTTACGCCCTCTTCCTTGAGCATAAGGTCAAGACCTATCTTCAGAGCTGCCATTGCGGAATAAAGATTTGCTCTCATAAGGTTTGCAAGGCTAAGCTTATCCTCAGCCTTTCTTGCGAGAAGCAGTGCACCTTCTTCGAATCCGGTAACAGGTTCTCCCGAAAGATAGTTAAACAGTGTGAGTCCGCCGCAGTCGACATCGCCGTCAAGTGCAACGGAATATAATTTTGTATAAAGTTCGTTCATATCGGGGTTGATACCGTAAAGTTCGCAGAACTCCTTAAATACCTTAACCCAGTTATTGATCTCGGATGTACAGTTATTGCAGTGAACCATGCCCACAAGCGCACCGTCGGGTGTGGTTACAAGGTCGATCTCGGGATAAACCTTAGAAAGTTCTTTTTCAAGAACAACCATTGCAAATACGCTGGTTCCGGCGGAAATATTACCGGTCCTTATTCCCACGCTGTTGGTTGCAACCATTCCGGTTCCCGCATCGCCTTCGGGAGGACAGAATGAAATTCCCTCTTCCAGATTGCCGCTCTCATCAAGTAAAAGCGCACCTTCTTTTGTAAGACATCCCGCATTTTCACCGGCATTCAGTACTTCCGGAAGGATCTCTTTAAGTCCCTTTGCAAGAGCGGTCTCTTTTGCAAGAACATCGAATTTTGCGATCATTCCTTCATCGTAATTGCCTGTCTTAATGTCGATCGGGAACATTCCCGAAGCATCTCCGACACCGAGAACTTTCTTTCCTGTCAGTTTCCAGTGAACGAATCCCGCAAGCGTTGTGAAGAATGCGATGTCCTTAACATGCTCTTCCTTGTTGAGCATTGCCTGATAAAGATGGGAAATGCTCCATCTCTGAGGAATATTGTAATTGAATTCCTTTGTAAGTATCTCAGCTGCCTCACCCGTGATCGTATTTCTCCATGTTCTGAAAGGAACGAGGAGTTGGTCGGATGAATCAAATGCCAGATATCCGTGCATCATCGCGGAAATGCCGATACCCGCAAATTTCTTTACCTGTATTCCGTATTTTTCTTTTATATCTTTTGCAAGATCCGAGTAACATGCCTTAAGGCCGTTAAAGATCTCTTCTTCCGAATATGTCCATATCCCGTCGGCAAGGCTGTTTTCCCATCCGAATCCGCCGATCGCGAGTACTTCGCCCGCTTCATCGCATACCACGCCTTTGATCCTCGTGGAACCGAATTCTATTCCAAGATATGCCTTTCCTTCTTCGATCAATTCTCTGCTTCCCATTGTATACCTCCGTTTTATTGTTTTTTACTGATCTTTCTTAGATTTAATAAACTATTCTGTCCCTGCCGGTCTGCTTGCCCATATACAGTTTCTCGTCGACCTCTTTGATATTTTCCTCCGTACTCTTGCCAAGATCGAATTCGGTCAGACCGTAGGTCATCGTGATCGATACATTTTCCTCACCGTAGGGTACGACCACCTTTTTGATCTCATTGTATATGTCATACACCTTGATATATGCCTCATCCCCGTTTAATCCGGGAAAGATCATAAGGAATTCCTCGCCGCCCCATCTGGAAATGTATCCGCCCTCGGACTCCATTTTTTTGAATATATAGGATATCGCAACGAGAACATCGTCTCCGAAATCATGACCGTATGTATCGTTTATCCTCTTAAAGAAATCTATATCGCACATACAGATGCTGAAGACCATTCCTTCTCTGACGAGGCTTTTAATGAATTCGTTCGT